>CAMBIX010000003.1 GCA_945867815.1 uncultured Veillonellaceae bacterium | reverse complement strand
GGTGACGGCCTGGGAGGATAGGAAGCCGCTGATTAATAAATAAAAGAGGTTAACCAATGGGTTAACCTCTTTTATTTATTAATCAGCTTTTATTGCGTCTAGGCCGTCACCAGCCAAACTTGTATTACACAATATTTATATTACTAAGTAGGATGCGGTTTTCAGAGTACGAACTCTGACAGATTCAGTGACGATAGCTACGAGGCTCCCTGGAATAAGTAGAGAGCCACTTTTGAAGGAGTGAAAACGACGCACAAAATTGTGTGAATCACTTTCGCAAATCCATAAGGCTTATTGCGGAGAATAGATTAGTCTTAAAAGAGCTTTTGGATTTGCGCATCTATAAGGTTATAACTACTAATGAATAACAATAGGTGTACCTCTTATAGATTTGCCACTGAGTCAGATAGCGTACTAGAGAAAACGACTAGTGTAATGCTAGTCGTTTTTTTTGTAGTGCGGCTTCCTATCCTTCCTATCTCTATATACACATAAATCCCTCTATGGTAAAATTTTATTAATCGTAAAGATAGCTATATAAGGAGAGAGGAGCGTATCTATGTCTTACAAAGTAGTTCTTATTAATGCTTTTAAAATGAACTATGACCACCAATTAGACTTTTCACAATTAGGGGGCATGGTATATAGTTTTGATGATTCTACACCTGATGAATTTATTACTCGCATTCAAGGAGCGGATGCTGTTGTTACTAAAGAATATCCAGTGCCAGCGGAATTAATAAAGCGCTTTCCAGATTCGGTAAAGCTGATTGTTGAAGCAGGTACAGGCTATAATAATATTGACCTTGAAGCAGCGCGGGCTAAAGGCATTACAGTGTGTAATATTCCCGCTTATTCGACGGAACGCGTGGCACATACGGCTATTATGTTTATATTGAATTTGGCCTCATCTATGGGGGCTCAAATTCGTAGCTTGGCTAAAGGTGATCATTCTAATTTTACAAATTATTTAGCAGTGCCGCATTTAGAAGTTAATGGTAAGACCTTAGGTTTAGTTGGCTATGGACATATTGCTAAAGAAATAATTAAGGTAGCGCAGGCCTTAGGTATGCACATTCTTGTTTCTACAAGAACAGCACGTCAGGATAGTGAGGGAATACATTTTGTAGATTTTAAGACCTTACTTAAAGAATCTGATTATATATCTCTCAATTGCCCTTTAAATGATACGACCAAGCATATGATTAATGCAGAAGCTTTAAAGCAGATGAAAGCAACAGCTTTTTTAATCAATACTGGCCGAGGTTCCTTGATTGATGAAAAGGCTCTTATAAAGGCTCTTCAAGAGGGAACGATTGCAGGAGCGGGTCTTGATGTACAAGAAGAGGAACCACCAGTTTCGGGTAATCCTCTGTATGCTATGGAGAATGTTATTTTGACCCCACATATGGGTTGGAAAGGGTTAGAAACACGGCAGCAGCTAGTTAGGATTATTGCGGATGATGTAAAAGCATTCTTTAAGGGACAACCAATTAATGTAGTGAGTTAAGTTGATTCTTAGTCAAATTGTAAATAAAAAGAGGAAGTCAGATATTTGTCAGACTTCCTCTTTTTATTTACGCTATTTTATTTATGGCTGTGTATTGTGAATATTTGCAGGCATAAAGAGTTACTAGTGCAAGATGCGTAAGATGTACTAATTTTGGAAGTAAAGAAGTTACATGCTTGCTTTAAGGATGCTTACTACATCTTCACGGGTTAAGTGTTTGTAGCCATTTTCAAGGAGGATAACACCATCAGCGATAGCATCTAGGTTTTCAGGAGTAGCCCCTAATTCAGATAAATGCATAACAAGGCCGATATCTGACATCCACGCTTTTAGGGCATCGAGACCAGCCTTGGCTATTTCTTCATCAGTTTTACCTGTCGGGTCTATATGCCATACATTTTTAGCAAAGCGAACGAATTTAGGCAGCCCAGCATCCATAATGAAATGATAATAAGGCAGAGAAACAGAGGCCAGTGTCATACCATGGGTGGCATTTGTTATGGCACTAACAGCATGGCCTATCATATGTACTTCCCAGTCTTGTTCCTTGCCCATACCGATAAGGGTATTTAGAGCCCAAGTGGCCGTCCACATAATATTACTGCGAGCTTCGTAGTCTTTTGGATTCTTTACAGCAATGCGGCTGTTATGTACGAGGGATCGCATAAGACCTTCGGCTAGGTAGTCCGATGTGTTATCGTCAGTGCCAGAGAAGTATTGTTCCATAATATGGGACATAATGTCAAAGAAGCCAGCAATCATTTGGTATTGTGGAACGGTATAGGTAAAAGTCGGATCTAGTACAGCAAATTTTGGCATTAATTCTTCGCCAAAGATACGGCCAATCTTCATATCTGTGCTGTGGTCAGTAATGACCGAGCCAGCGTTCATTTCCGAACCCGTACCGACCATAGTTAATACACAGCCAACAGGAAGAACAGCATTGTCTACAGGTAGCTGTTTAACGAAGTATTTGTCCCAAGGGTCTTCTTTGCAATAAGCAGAGGCTGCTAAGGCTTTGGCGTAGTCACAAACAGAGCCACCACCGACGGCCAAAATAAAGTCTATTTTATGCGTATTCACTAGTTTAATACCATCATGTAGTTTGGCTAAGGTTGGATTAGCCATAACGCCAGGTAGTTCAAGAACGTCTTTATTATTTTCTTTTAAAATCTTGCAAATAGAATCGTAGATGCCATTTTTCTTAATGGATCCACCACCATAAACGAGTAAAATCTTTTTTCCTACATTTTGTAAAGCCGGCCCTAGATTCTTTAAAGCCCCTTCGCCAAAGTATAGTTTTGTTGGGTTAGCATAGGTAATTTGTCCTAACATGGTTTCATCTCCTTTATACATAGGAATCACGGGTAAAGAGCTGTGATTCATTAGAAATATTTCTATATCTATTATTTTACACCATAAAAAGGAGTGCCTGATAGGGCATCTTTTAAGAAAGGGTAAAATAAAAGGAAAATAATTTTTAAGTGGATGGATGATAGGGTTATCGAATGGACTTCTTTATAATAAAATTAATTATTGTGTGGCAAACGTTAATAACAGATATTCCTAGAATTGGTTTAAAATGTTGTCAAAAGTTGGAAAGCTATTACAATAAAAAGTTAGAACAAGAAAGACGCATTTTATTGCAGGAAATACAATTGCTACAAGAGAAGTAAAAATAATAGAAATACATTAATTATATATGTAATTTATATAGAGGAGGGATTTCTGTGAAACGCATGGTTATGGTTACAGGGGCAACGGCAGGTATTGGACGAGAAACAGCGATTGCTTTTGCTAAAAATGGAGATAATTTATTATTGTGTGCCCGCCGGCAGGATAAATTACAGGCTTTAAAAGAAGATATTGAAAAAGAGTATGGCGTTCAGGTGGCGACATTTATTTTGGATGTACGTAACCGCAAGGATGTAGAAGCTATTGTACCGAAGATGGTAGCTCAGGTAGGTGGCGTGGATGTATTAGTTAATAATGCAGGGCTGGCACAAGGGCTAGATTCTTTTGAAGATAGTTCCATTGATGACATGGAAACGATGATTGATACGAATGTAAAGGGCCTTTTATATGTAACGAGGATGGTTTTACCAGATATGTTAAAGCGTAACAAGGGGCATATCGTTAATATGGGATCTACGGCTGGTATTTATGCTTATGCTAAGGGCGCTGTATATTGTGCGACAAAAGCAGCTGTTAAAGCCTTAAGTGATGGTATTCGCATTGATACGATTGAATCGGATATTAAGGTGACGACCATTCAGCCAGGTATTGTAGAAACGGATTTTAGTAAGGTGCGTTTCCATGGAGACCAAAAGAAGGCAGATGCGGTTTACCAAGGGGTAGAAGCCTTAAAGCCAGAAGATATTGCTGAGGTTGTTGTCTTTGTAGCTAATCAACCAAAACGAGTACAGATTTCGGATGTTACCATTATGGCTAATCAGCAAGCAACCGGTTTTACAATTGCTCGTAAATAAAGGTAATAGGTCAGTCTACTCTATAGGAATATGGTTTATATTAGGCATTTGTATATTAATAGATGGTCGTACAGTAATGTGTACGACCCTTTATTGGTGTAGGCAGGTGGATTTCAGTAATATAAAGTGTTAGAGAGTATGGTATAGGTTTGTTTGTATGTATAGTAATGGGCTAGATTCATTAGTTAATAATTGCCATATGAATGATTGGTTAGCTAGTTAGAAACATTCTATATAGGGCAATTAGTTAATATGTGTGAAAGTAGAACGCACAGTATTAATTATTAATGTTGATTTAAACCTGCTAAATTAGCATATACAGCTGTTTGACTTGGCATAGGCGTTTCCATATAGGCAGCTTCTAATACATCTCGTAAATCTTGTTCAGTGGCGCCCTGAGGTAAGTCCGTATAGGTATAGGAGATGATATATTGTTTTTGACTGTCTTGTGGGTATAAGGATAAGGCCATAAAATGTTTATTGGTCTTTAGACTATAGCCAGAAATGAGGTAGCCAATGACATTGGTAGATAAGACGAGGTCTGTACGGGTTAGGTTAACCGTACGATCCTTTTGATAGATACCGAGTACGGCATCGCGCATTTCAGCATAGACGAGAGCGGGACTTGTTAGATTGGATTTGATATCGATAGGTACTTGTTCAATACTATAAATATTGCCATTAGCGTCGGCGTAGGCTTGTTTTGTGTCTGTATTTGTTGTGGGCGTAAAACCATTTGGTACTTGGTAGGAGAGCTTGTCTAATTTGGCTGCATAGGATAAAAAATCAACGGTAGCTGATGACCGAAAGGACGGTACGATAACGTTGGCGAAGGACTTGTTAGCTGTAGCTAGTTCTTTGGCCGTGGTGTCCGTAGTCGTAAAGGTATTTGCTAAGGTATAGTAGGTATTTAAATCATTACCCAGATAGAAGTTCGCCGTATAGGTTGTTAATTCTTGGCCTTTGTTAGCTTTTGTACTTAGGAGGTCCCAAGTGGCGTAACTAGCTTGAGGTTTAGTTAAAAGGCCTGCTTCTTTGACAGTAACAGTAGGAGTTTCTTTTTTAGTTAAAGCTTTTATATCTTTACTTATGCTGTCATCCGTTAAGGAGGCTGCTGGCTGGTCTAAATAGGTGTATTGGGATTCGGCGGCTGCTTTAGGGGTTGCTGTTATGTAATAGGTGTGATTATTTAGGGGCTTTACAACGACTTGTTGCGTTTTTGTTTCGGGATTGACGGCCCAGCCAATAAAGGAAGCAATGCCGGGAATGTTTACATGGTAGTTGGAAGTATTGGTGTGCTGGATGATAACGGTTTGCCCCTGTAGGGTAGCATCAGCGACGGACTGGCTAGATGGTGTTTTCTCTTCATTGATGGTAGAAAAGTTATTAGCACTTTGCCAGTTAGCCAAAGGAGATGTTGGGTTGGTGCCTAGTAGGTTGGCTGCGAAGGCGCAGGTTAAGGAAAAACTTAAGGTTAAAGGAATTAATTTGACGAGTTTGCGAAGGAATGTATGTGTATGTAGTTGCATAAATGAACCTGCTTTCTGATTGATTATATAAGGATGGTTACTTTTTATTGTATCGGATAAGCGTAGTTAGTGCAAAATAAAAAACGTATGCCAGCTAGTTACAAGCATACGTTAGAAATATGAAAGATATATGATAAAAAGTTGTATTTTTCTATAGGTGTCGTTATTTCTATAGGTTACAACGTTTAAGGTTGGGAGATGCGGACAAAATTCTGGACTCTTAGGGACTCCGTAAGGAGTTGAAGCAATATGTTCTCAAAAGCTCAGAAAGAAATAGCACTGAAATTATATAAGCAATGTGGTTCTGTCAGCGAAACGGTTCAAATATTGGAATATTGCAGGCAAGCTAACTAGATAAGGTCATGTATAGCTTCTATAATAAGCTTCATAATAGGTGGATCAGCCTAGATACATGGCATAAAAGAGTTGAATTCCGTTGATGAGGAGCTTGATGCCATAGCCTAAAATGATAAGACCACAGATGCGGTTAATCCAGATAAAGGAACTAATTTTAATCTTTTTGGCGATTAGACGAATCGTATAGGCTAAGGAGCCAAACCAAAGAGGAGAGGCTAGGGCGATACCAGATATAAATTCATCAGCAGCCAGTGGCGGCAGGGTAGCCCGAAAGGCACCAAACATGAGTGACGCATCAATGAGTGCCTGTGGGTTCATCCAAGTGACGATAAAGGCGGTTGTAATTATTTGCTTAATAGGAATATTGGTATCCACAGTCTTAATGGTTGGACTAGAAGACATAATGGTATAAGCAATATAGAGAATAAGTAAACTGCCACAGATTAAGATGATTAATTTAAAGAGGGGCGAGGCCGCAATTAAAGCACCCATGCCAAAGAAGGCGGATAGACTGAGGGAAATATCAAAGAAGGTAACAATAAGGAAGGTTAGTATGATTCGTCGTAAAGGCTGTACGAGAGCCGTATTGATAATAAATAAGTTTTGCATACCGATAGGAGCTAGTGAAGCGAGACCAACGAGTAATCCTTGCAAGAAAAACATACAAACCTCCTTTGTTAGCTATCGTAGTTAGTGCATGACAATTTTTAAAGGCACAGGAATTTTGCTAGGTACAGCCTGGCCTTTAATGATTTTCATGGCCGTGTCAATGGCTATCTTACCCATTAGTTCTGGCTGTTGGGCAATGGTAGCAGCCATGTCTCTATCTTCAACGGCTTTGACGCCGTCTGTTGTACCATCAAAACCAACGATAAAGAGTTTTTTGCCTGCTGATTTAGCGGCTTCTACGGCGCCTAAGGCCATTTCATCATTTTGAGCAAAAATGGCCTGTAGATTCGGATGGGCCTGAATAAGGTTGGTAGCCACATTTAAGCCTTTTGTGCGGTCGAAGTCAGCACTTTGGCTGGCTACAAGGTCTAATTTTTGTTTAGCAATGCTATCGAAACCGGCGCCTCGTTCACGAGTGGCACTAGCGCCTGGCGTACCTTCTAATTCTACGGTAATGGCTTTTGGTCCTACTTTTTCAGCGATTAAGTTGGCTGCCATTTGGCCACCCTTGAAATTATCTGATGCAATGTGGGTGGTTACTTTACCCTTTTCTGCAGAACGGTCTAGGGTAATAACAGGAATGCCTGCTTCGTTAGCGTCTTCGACGGATGGGGAAATAGCGGCGGAGTCAACGGGGTTGACGATTAAGACGGATACACCACTTTCAATTAAGTCTTCCATGTCATTGGCTTGCTTGGCCGGGTCGTTCTGGGCATCAACGATTTTTACCTTAATGCCAAGAGCTGCGGCCTGCTTTTCTACGCCGTCTTTCATGGCAACGAAGAAGGGGTTGTTTAAGGTCGATACGGAAAAACCAATGACTGGGCCTGTATAGGCTGGTTCTTTAGAGCCACAGCCAGCGGTTAATAAGAGGCTTAGGGCAGCTAGGGCTATTAGTAGGAAAGAGACAATCTTTTTCATAGCGATCCTCCTAGGCTTTCTTGCGGTCAGCCAGTACGGCGAAGAGGATAACTAGCCCTTTGACAATTTGCTGGTAAAAGCTGGATACGTCAAGGATATTTAAGCCGTTATTTAAGGTGCCAATGATTAAGGCACCGATGAGAGTACCTACAATGTGTCCCTTACCACCAGATAGGCTAGTACCGCCTAAGACAACAGCGGCGATGGCGTCAAGTTCATAGCCCGCACCGGCTGTTGGCTGGGCGGAGTTTAAGCGGGATGTAATAATAGCACCGGCAATAGCACATAAAAGGCCAGTTAGGGCGTAAGCAAAGATTTTTACGCGGTTAATTTTAATACCGGCAATAAAGCTAACTTTTTCGCTGCCACCGACCGCATAGGTATGACGGCCTAGGGATGTTTTTTGTAAAACAAACCATAAGACGAAGAAGATAATAAACATGGTGATGGCTGGAATAGGAATACCTAAGAGGTCACCGCGGCCAAAGGCGCGAAAGGCATGATCGGTTGTTAGACTGCTAATAGGGTTCCCGTTAGTAAATACTAGGGTAGCCCCTCGGTAAATGGTCATAGTAGCCAAGGTGGCAATGAAAGGGGCAATACGACCATAAGAGATAAGGAAACCGTTAATAGCCCCTAAGAAGAGGCCTAAGAGGCAGGCCACAATAATGGCGAGCATAGGATTCATGCCAGTAACGATAAGTTCGGCCATGACGGCACCAGATAAGGCCAGCATAGAGCCAACTGATAAGTCGATGCCAGCCGTTAGGATGACGAAGGTCATACCGAAGGCAATAATGGCATTGATAGATACTTGGCGGAATAAGTTTTTTAGGTTAGCAATTTCTAAGAAACTGTTGTTTAATAGGGAAATAATAATAAAAAGTGCAATTAGGCCAATTAAAGGACCTAGTTTTTTAATATAGCTAGTAACTTGCGTGCGATCCATGCGATTATTCTCCTCCTGTTGCTAAGGACATAATAGATTCGGGAGTGGCGTCTTTTCGGTCTACAATGCCGGCGACGGCGCCTTCATGAATGACCATGATGCGGTCACTCATGCCGAGGACTTCTGGTAATTCGGATGAGACCATAATAATGGATACACCTTGGTCCGTTAAGGTGTTTATTAGGTCGTAAATATCTCGCTTGGCTCCAATATCGATACCTCGTGTTGGTTCATCCATAATGATAATGGATGGAGATAAGCCAATCCATTTGGCAATAACTACCTTTTGCTGATTGCCACCGGATAAGGCTGATACAGGCAAAGAAATGGACTGTGTCTTTACGTGGAGCTTATCGGATAATTTTTTAGCGAAGTCCCATAGCCTAGATTGTTTCATAATGGGTGAATCGCAAATGCGTTCTAGCGTAGGCAAGGTAATATTCTGGGCAATGGAAAAGTCTAATAGGAGCCCTTCTGATTTACGGTCTTCTGTAATGAAGGCAATACCAGCCTTGATGGCTTCTGATGGTGAATGAAGGGTTATTGTTTTACCATTTAGGGTGATGGTGCCTCCTTCTTGTTTGTCCAGTCCAAAGAGGGCGCGCATGATTTCTGTACGACCAGCGCCCATGAGGCCGGCGACGCCGAGGATTTCTCCCTTGCGAAGGGTGAAGGAGATAGGCTTAAAATGGCCTTGCGGTTCAAGATTGTTCACAGCAAGTACTGTTTGACCTGGCGTAGTGGTCCGTTCTGGATAAAAATCGTCAATAGCACGACCAACCATGTCTTTAACAACTTCATTAGCACTAATATCGCTAATGGGACAAGACCGAATGGTGTGACCATCTCGCATAATGGTAATGTCATCGCATTCGGAGAAAACCTCTTCCATACGGTGGGAAATGTAGACAATGGCTACATTTTTAGCCTTTAGTTGGCGCATGATGCGGAAGAGGGTCGCCGTTTCACGTTCCGTTAGGGCGGCCGTTGGTTCGTCCATAATAACGACTTTGGCATTGACCATGAGGATGCGGAGAATTTCAATCATTTGCTGCTGTCCGACAGAACAGTCACCCGCTTCGTTATCGAGCGGTAGGTCTATGCCTAGTTCTTGGCAGCGTTGCTTAGCTTCACGCCGCATGCTGGCTTTGTCGAGTGTACCCCAGCGGGAACGTTTGGGCCGCATCATATATAAATTTTCTAATAAGCTCAAGTTAGGCCAAATATTTAGTTCTTGATGGATGAAGGTAATGCCGTAGTCTTCAGCTTCATGAGGACTATGAAAGCGGATTTCCTTACCATCAGCTGTAATGTGCCCCTTATCAGCTTGATGGAGACCGGTGAGGATGTTCATCAAGGTGGATTTGCCAGCACCATTTTCTCCCATAAGAGCGTGGACGCGGCCTGGCTTAAGGCATATGTTAACATCTTTTAGTACCTCGTTAGTGCCAAAGGATTTAGCAATGCCGGTCATGACAATTTCCATAAGAGTAACTCCTTAGTTAGCGCTCGTCATTAAAAATACAGTCAGCCCGAAGGATTACATTAGCGTAGGGACTGGCTTCACCTGTACGGATGATGCATTTGCAGTTGCGCGTAGCTCGTTTAAAATCTTCGTGTGGTCGTTCCGTCCAATTATAGCGATTTTGAGGATAGAGCGAGTCTAGAAAATCATATAGTTTTTTATTTTCAGCTTTCATCTGGCTAGCTATGGTGATTTTTTCTACTTGCATGTGCTTTTGAATTTCGCTTACGACCTCTTGGAAGGAAGGGTGTCCAAAACGAAGGGCTAAGTCGATTTTTTGTACGCCGTCTGGTACAGGTAGGCCACAGTCACTAATACAGATAGTATCTGTGTGGCCAAGGTCGGCTAAGACTTTAGCAATATGGCTGTTTAATATACCGCCTTTTTGCATGATGATTAGCTCCTTTCAGCTAAAAATTGTTTTACTTGATCTAAGGTAGGCATACCGCCTTGGGCGCCCATTTTTTGAACGGAAAGGGCTGCCACTGCATTGGCAAAGCGGATAGCGTCTTCTTTTTTTTGACCGTTAACAATAGCATAGGCAAAGGCTCCGTTAAATGTGTCTCCCGCGCCAGTAGTATCTACGGGACTCACCTTAAAGGCAGGAACGATATGCAGTTGATTATTCCTTACATAGCCTACGCCTTGACTGCCTAAGGTAATGAGGAGTCGGTCGTTGGTTAATGAATAGATAGCTTCCTTGCTAAGGCCGGGGAATAAGGCCTGACACTCATGTTCATTGGGGGTGATATAGGAAGCATAGGCTAACCATTCTTGAGGCATAGTCATAGCTGGTGCTGGATTCAAGAGTACAGGAATACCATGGTCATAACATTGTTTTAGGATGTAGCCAATAGTGGCTAAAGGAATTTCATTCTGTACGAGTACGAGGTCGGTCTTTTCTATGGTTGGCCAAGCTTTATCAATAAGAGACTTGTCAACAGTAGCGTTTGCTCCAGCAATAACGATAATGCTGTTATCACCTTCAGCTAAGGTGATGTGGGCGGTACCTGTAGATGTATCTGCTCGCTCGACTAAATAGGTAGTGTCAATATAGCAGGCCTTTAGGGTGTCTTTCATTAGCTGTCCATAGGCGTCTTGCCCAATAGCACCAACCATGCTTACGTTAGCTCCTAATTTAGCCGCGGCGACGGCTTGGTTAGCTCCTTTGCCGCCAGGAGAGACGGAAAGCTTTTGGCCTATAATGGTCTCGCCTGCTTTTGGTCGTTTGTCTGCGGTTACTGAAATATCTATATTACAGCTGCCGATAACAACAATGTGGTTCATGTGTGTGTCCTTGTCTTACAAATAAAAAAGCTACTATATATATGACGCTATATAGTAGCACTTAAATACGTAATAAGTATACCTTAAATGGGGATTGATGGCTATTCTTTTTGTGGAAAAGTCTTTTGGGGTAAGACAGAGCAAATAGAGATTTCTAATATTGAGAATAAGTAGATAATAAATTTTTATCAATAGTAGTAGATGGTGGTAAAAAAGAGTGAGAGAAAGCTCTCACTCCTTGAGTAGATAGTTCACAATTTATTTTAATACTTGTTTTGTTTTCCTACGTTGAATAAATCCAGAAATAATGAAAAATAAAGCATAAAGAACGAATAGCCAGCCCCAGATTTCCAAGTCTTTATAAACGGCATCATTACCAAGACTAATAAGTCCAGAAATACCATAAATGATACCAGCGATAATAGAGCCAATCGCACCTTTACGGCAAATGATAGCGACGATACCAGCAATTATGATGAATAAGGCAATGAACATACCGGCTGTTCCCCCCATATCATTAGATTCGTTAATGGCATTTACGAATCCAGTAGCACACGATTGTAAAAGAATCATAAGACTGAGTAAGATAGAAATAATCCCAAGAATTAAGCGTGTTGTTTTCATAATAATAGATACTCCTTATTAATAAAATTATTTTAGTCCAAATTGGCTCTTGCTATCGACGACTCCATTATTATTGAAAGTAATAACTGCATTTGAGCCATTTTTATTAATCCAGTGATATAACTTAGAGGTACTCCCCATAATGGAAGTTTCAGAGGCAAGATAACCATCAGAACCAAAGATTTGTTTAACTTGATCATATGACATGCCTGTCTGTACTTTATTAAATTTATCTAATGTGACGGAATCGTTATTGGTTTTTAAAAAACTTAATGAAGCCATAGCTTTTGATGTTAATTGTCCATCTTGGAACATTAGATTAATGGTGGAATTATCAATTTGAAAGTTGTAAGATTGTGTTTTATGGCCAGCAATTTCATTTTCGTGACTTAGTTTTCCATCAACACCGAGTGCCTGCTTGGCTTGGTCATAAGTAGCCCCCATAGGTAGGTCTAGAAATGCTTTGTAAGCAATTTCAGCTTTACTAGGAGTCTTTTGTGAAGAGGTTTGTGTTTGTGTAGTTGTTGATGAAGAAGAGTTGCTGTTACCGCAGCCCATAATAGAAAAGGTGCTAATAATAGCAAGAGCAATAAGTAGACTTTTCTTTTTTGCTAGATTCATAGAGTCCTCCTAAAAAAAATGAAAATAATAAATATTTCGTCTTTATGCTATAGAAAAAAATGATGACGTTAATATGTTTTTTTTGAAGTAGGCTTTTAAAGTTGAAAAAAATGCGTAGGTATATTTTGATTGCCTTAGTGTGTCTTAATAGGATAAAATATATAGAGGATAGAAAGGGATAATAATGATTAATATAAATAATCCTATACTCTTACGAATGGCAGACCTGGATGCTTTAAGTAAAGCTTTAGGACCTGTGGGCATGGTTAAATTTATGCAGCAATTTGATATGGGACAAGGTGACTACACCAAGGAAAAATATTTAAGTGAGCCGTTAAGTATGGGTGATTTAGATCAGGAATTAAGAAATTATATGAAATAATTTATGAGCACATAAAGTAACTTATAAGTATAAAAATATAGGAGAGAACAGATGACAAAACAAGAAGTTATACAAGCCTTTCACATGATGTGGGATAATTTTCCAGAACCGGTTATGTTGACGATTAAGAGTCGTGATATTCAGGCCGTTAATAAAAAAGCGGCAGAAGTAGGGTTGAATGACCAGATGAAGTGCTCTAGCATTGGGGCGCCAGAAGCACATAAGGGTTGTCTATGTAATCAAGCGGTAGAGGAAGCCAAGGCAACGTATAAGCAATACGAAGGTGCTTTTGGCCGGGCCTATGGCTTTTGGATTCCTGTGGATGGCGCGGAAGAGTATATTATTCACTTTGGCGTAGGCAGTACCTTTGCCTATCCTAAATAAGGGGCGTTCTATAAATACGTATTCAGCTTATAATGAATGACGTGTTTTAGCGAGGCTTGTATCTGAATTACTTAGTGGAATGTAAGAGAGTAAAGAGTAATATTTTATAGATATTTGGGTATACATTTTGTAGTGAGTAGTGTCTATTTATAAGTGTTAGTTATGCATGATGTATACATGTATAATAGAATGTAATTGCGAAAGTGTTGGTAAGTAGTAGGGAGTTAGATGATGGCATATCCGAAACCGTTAACAGCAAAAACAATTGAACGTAGATGTAAGGAATTAGGGCTAACAGATAAAAAGGTAGCTTTCTTACAGAAGTTCTATCAGGCTGCGGCCAATTTATATGGTGTTGTTCCGGTAGGCCATTTATGGTCCCTTTATAAGGAGCTCGCAGAAAAGAATACTGATGTAAAGAAAGAACGCATTTTAAAGCGAGAAGTGCTAGGCTTCTCTGAAATCGTCCGTCGAGAACTACATACCTATCGTGTTTATGAAGAAAGTGATATTTATGCGGATGGTGTAGACAGTTTGGAAAATAGAGAAGTGGTTAATCAAGTCATTCCTGTAGATCCTATGTATATGAATCTGTATGATGCAGTTGTTGATGCGCAGCCACGATATCCTTACTTTGTACCAGATAATATGCTAGATTATGCGGTAGAAGTTATGAGTGCAGAAGAAGAAAAGGTAATGGACTTTATCGGTAATTTACGAGCTACTGCTACGACCTTAGAAGGTAATTTAACCCATAAGTCGTATCCATCGCCGCATAAGGGGAAAAAATTAAGACAGATTAAGACACTTAGTGAGATGGAAAAACAGGCTTATGATATGATTCGTGAAGAGTTAGAGGAATCGAGTCATCATAAAGAAACGCTAGCGATAGAAGCTTTGCAGAAACGTTTTAAGCAGACTGTAGATAAACGGATTATGGACAATGTAAAAACACGTCTGCAGATATTAGATTATCCTAACCAAGCTCTACAAGGCTTAGTTGAAGGTTTAGAGCTGGTAGGTGTGCAGATAACAGTTAAACAGGCGGAAACGTTAGCTCAATTATTTATGGCCTTTACGAATTCCTTGCATATGTTCTGCATGCGTGGGTGGACTCCAACGGAGTTGCGTCTTGCTCAAGAGGCGACTGGTATAGATACACGGCCTAAAGCTATTTCTTTTGGCCCAGGTATTCAGAAAGCTATTGAAAATGGAGATATGGACGCTGATGAATTAAAGAAAATGGCAGAGAAGATGGGCCTTAAGATTTTAAATGAGTAAGATTAGACAAGAAATTACATGGATAGGTAGTATTGGGGTTACTCTGTGTGAGATAGTAAATAGAAGAAGTCGTAATTAGTATAGCTTACAGTATGCTAATTACGATTTTTTGCTAAGAGGAGATGGGCCTATGGCTTATTGCCAATTTAATTTAAAGGATTCGTTGGGGCGTGATTACCATGAAGAATGGGGGACGCCTGTTCATGAGGATCAACAGCAGTTTGAACATCTGTCGATGGAAGTTATGCAGTGTGGGTTGAGCTTTCGCACGGTACTAGTTAAGCGAGAGATATTGCGCCAGTGTTTTTCTGGCTTTGCTATAGATAAAGTAGCGGCTTTTACAGAAAACGATGTAGAGCGTATTATGGAGACCCAAGGTATGATTCATGCGGTACGTAAGATTCGTGCCATTATTAATAATGCGAAACGGGTGCAAGAGGTGCAAAACGAATTTGGTAGTTTTTCTGCTTACTTGTGGTCTTTTACGGATGGTAAGGTTGTTTGCTATCAAGGGCATGAAAAGGGTAGAATCCCTGCTAGCAATGGGCTATCTTTGCGTATTAGTAAAGACTTGAAGAAGAGAGGTTTTACTTTCGTAGGTCCCATTGTTATTTACTCTTACTTGCAGGCTTGTGGCATTATTAATGACCATGACGGGCAGTGCCCACGTAGACAGGCAATATTGAAAAAACATGTTAGTATTCAGTTGCCTGTTGATGCAGAGCAGGATGTGCGACAATTTTAGTGGGGTCATGTAGATTTTTATTTGAGGTAAGTCTTCTTATTGGTATTCTTGTAAGTGACAAATGTATATTTATACTTGCATATAAGTAAGCAAGTATGATAGACTATAGTCAATTCATTAGTAATTATGTATAAGAAAGGAGATAGTCTGATGTTCATTTATAAGATTCGTTGGCAAATAACTGAACAATTGAAGAGCAAACGATGGTGTCAGACTATTGATGTAAGATAATATATTGTATGCTTCAAGTGTTGAGTTGGCAGTGAGTGATTCATAACTAGATAGCAGACCTAGGCATAGTCGATACAGGCTATGCTTTTTTTGTTTATGTAGTGAGGCTATGTGAGTCGGTTACAAGTAGTTACGGCTAGTAGCGGTTAATGTAGATGAGTACACTATGATGACTGATAGCTAATGGCTGGTAGAAGTAGTAGTTAATATAGTCGGACGTATATGTAGGCTGTAAGTAGGAGAGGTTCTTATGGAGCGAGTGGCGGATATAAGTAAATTAGTATATAGACATAAGCAGGGTGGCCAGTTTCGTTGGGTGACAGTCAGTGTACTCTTGTTGGCGATTGGAGCTATTTTGCATTTGGTAAGTCCTAGCGTAGCTGGGGTAACGCCTAACTGGGTGATAGCGACTTATTGCGTAGCCATTCAATTAACACGGCCAACTTATAAGCAGGCCGTAGGTATTGGCCTAGTAGCAGCTTTAATTACCCTTATGACGTCTAAATCAGCGTTTCCTTACGGTAATTTAGCTAGCGAACCTATAGCGGCTCTCTTCTGTGCCCTTTTAGTGCATGGGCAGGCACGGTTTGCCTTTGTGGGGGAAAAGACCTTAGCCATTATTAGCGGCTTTTTTACCACCGTATTATCTGGCGCTATTTTTGTTACGCTTTTGTTCTTCATTATGCATTTACCTTTAACCGTTTATTTATTTGGTATGTGGCCCTTAGTTCTGGTCGTTGCCTTGTGTAATGCAGTCGTAACGCCGCTTATCTATATGCCGGCTCATCATTTTTTTGAAAAACAAGGTTTTGTAGCTGACCGCAAAGAGGAAGAAACCAGTCATGCTAACTATGACCTAAAGCCCGCAAGTCAAGCACTTATCTCAGTAGAGCATGTAACCTATTATTATGGTTCTAGTAAAAGCTCGGCTATAAAAGATGTATCTTTAGTTGTTAATAAGGGTGATTTTTTAGTCATTACAGGGCCAGCAGGTTGCGGGAAGTCAACTATCTGTCAAGCTATGGTGGGTGCTGTACCTCAATTTTACGGAGGCCAAATGCAGGGTATGGTTTTTGTGGAAGGGCAGGCCGTTACGCAGACAACGATTCCTAAACTAGCTATGCATGTAGGTTTTGTACCAGCTGATTATGATTCGACACTCGTAACAATGACGGTAGAAGAGGAAATTGCTTTTGCCATGGAAAACCGCGGGTATGATCCAGCCCGTATTACTAGTCGTATTGATCAGGTGCTGACTCAAGTTGGATTAAAAGGCTTAGAAAAGCGTACTATTACCGGTTTGTCTGGTGGGCAACGGCAACGCTTGGCTATTGGCGCCGTTTTAGCTACGAATCCGGAGATATTAGTATTGGATGAACCAACGAGTTCCTTAGACCCAGCAGGCACGTCAGAATTATATGAATTAGTTGGTCGCCTTAATAAGGAAGAGGGGATTACCCTTGTAGTAGTAGACCATAATTTACAGGCCGTGTTACCGTATGCTAATCGAGCCATTCTTGTTATGGATGGAGAAATCGTAAAAGATGCGTCCATGTTAGATACATTGACATATATGTATGAAGAAAGATTATATACCGATGCGCTACCATCCTTGTTTGTGGGCTACATGCAATTAAAAGCGGCTGGTTATGCAGGACAGGCGCCATGGATATGTGTAGCCGATGCGTTAGAAGATATAAGAGGGGAGGTGCCTACCTATGTTAAGGGTTAGTGATGTAGCCTTTGGTTATGTGCCAGAGCAGACCTTGTTTAAGGATGTGTCCTTTACAATAGAGTCAGGTGAGTTTCTGGCAGTAGGTGGCCGCAATGGTTGTGGTAAAACAACCATTACCCGTTTATTGGTGGGCTTAGAGACACCGCGGACAGGACGTATTTTTTACAATGATACAGATATTACAGGATGGACACCAGCTAAACGAAGTCAATATATTGGCTATGTGTTTCAGCAACCTGACAGGCAGATGTTTCGACCTACGGTAGCACAAGAAGTGGCCTTTGGTCCTGAGCAACAAGGTTATAGCCGGGCCGAGGTAAAAGAGATTACAGCACAGGCCTTAGAACGGGTACGTTTAAGCGATAAAGCGGATGCCTATCCTCCACTCTTACATCGAGGGGAAAAACAACGGGTAGCTATTGCGTCAGCCTTAGCTATGCAGTCAGAAATTCTTATCTTAGACGAACCAACTAGTGGACAAGACGGGACGGAAACAAAAGAACTTTTAGGCCTTTTACAGTCGCTTCGTAAGGATGGCCTAGCCATTGTACTTATTACTCATGATATGGAAATTATAGCCAGCCAGTGTTCACGAGTGCTAGTTATGGGGAACCAGACTAAGGCCTTTGATGGAAGTCCAGAAGAACTTTTTACTAAGCGAGATGACTTAGAAGCGTTAGGCCTAGAACGGCCAGCCTGTGTGAGCCTGTCTATGGCGGTACCTAGTTTAGGTTATTGTGCAAGTATGGAAGAGTTTACAAAACGTATGATTACTTATAAGCAGCAAGGAGGTAGATAAAATGAATGCAACATTTATGCCATTTACTAAAATTTTACTCACCTTTGCTGTTGCTTTTTGGGCTATTTTATTTGATGACCCCTTATATTTATTAGGGCTAGCTGCTTTTGTGTTTGTGCTCTTATTGACGGCTGGTATCGTAAAAGTACAAGGCAAGGCCGTTGGCATGTTAGTTGTTTTTGCTATTATTTTAGGCCTTGTGCAATATGTAGGCGGAGGTAGTTTGGATTCAGCCTATGTAACAGCCTTGCGTATGTTGTGTATGACTTGGATTTTCTTATTACTCTTAGTTTCTACGTCATTGCAAGATTTGACAGCGGCCTTAGTGACCCAGTGTAAAATTCCTTATGCCTATGCCTTTATGTTTACAGCAGCGCTACGCTTTGTGCCAGACTTTGTAGCAGAAAGTAAGGCTGTTCAAGAAGCACAGGCCTGTCGTGGTGCAGACCATTCAGGCTCCTTCTTAAAACGAATGAAGTCTTATCTATATGTTATTCAGCCCTTACTATTAAAGTCTTTAGGCCGGTCGGAAATGATGGCGCTAGCCTTAGAACTTCGAGGCTTTGGTAATGAGGACCATAGTTTTGTCTCTAATGTAACCATGCGGGCACAGGATTATGTGGTAACTATTTTATTGGCGGTAATAACTATAGGTTTTGTCTATTTAGTTTTTTAGTGTAATTTTACTATTCTATTTAGTAATGAGTTACGAAGCGTCCTACCCTTCTCGTAGAGAGCCTTCGCCGAAGGTGACCAGCTCTCGAGAGAAGGTGTAGGATGCTTCCGTACTTAGGCACAAAATACAAAAGCGTCCCCTATCATGAAGATAGAGGACGCTTTTTAACTATATTATTTCTTAAATAGTATTAGCTCACGAGGGACATAGCCCTTTCGCATTAATACCAACGAGTAATTGGTAATTCGTTATTGTTGCCTTTAACAGCCAAAATCTGATGTAAATCCATTTCAGATGTATAGAAACCAGCTGCACAGGAATTTAAATATAAGTCCCACATGCGGATAAAGCGCTGGTCAAACATCTTTTCAATTTCAGGTAAATGCTTGTGGAAATTATCAGCCCAACATAATAAAGTCTTGCAGTAATGCATACGTAGATTTTCTACGTCTAAAGTATGTAAACCATTGTCTGTGAATAGAGAAATCATTTCACGAAGAGTAGGAAGCATACCCCCTGGGAAGATATACTTGCTCATCCAAGCGTCACCTGCTTTTTCACGCATGCCGCTGATGTAGTGAAGTAAGAATAATCCGCCTGGTTTTAAGACTTCGTTTAGGCTGTCTACATATAATTTGTAGTTGTCACGGCCTACGTGTTCTACCATGCCAACAGATACAATGCGGTCGAATATTTTACCTGTTTTAGGAAGATCACGGTAGTCCATTAATTCAACGTCAAGTAAATCTTCTAAATGGTTTTCAGCAATACGTTCTTTGAATTTATCATGCTGTTCATGACTAAGGGTAATCCCCATGCCTTTTACGCCGTATTTTTTAGCTGCTTCAATTAATAAGAAGCCCCAGCCACAACCAACGTCAAGTAAGGTCATACCTTCTTTTAAGTATAACTTGTCAAGGATGCGGTCAACCTTGTTTACTTGTGCATGATATAAGGTGTCGCGTTCAGAGGAGAAATAGCCACAAGAGTAGCTCATGGTTTCATCTAACCATAATTTGTAGAAATCGTTACCAATATCGTAATGACTCTGAACTTCTTCGGCTTGTTTTTTCTTAGTTAGCGGATTGTTCATTAATTTGTTTAATACGCCGCCTGTGGTGGAGAATTTTTCCATCTGACCTAAGAAGTGTGTTAAGGCTGTGAACAAGTCACCTTCAATAACAAGGTTGCCATCCATATAAGCTTCGCCTAAGGCGATGGATGTACTTTCTGTTAAGGCGCTTAGGGGAATCGGCTTTTTGAAGTCAACAACGAAAGTTGGTTCGCCTTCGCCAATCATGTATTCGTTATCTTGGAAACGAATTTTAAATGGATGTGCGGTAAAGTCTTTAAAGAAATTGACCATAGCCTTTTCTTCGATGATACCTGTAACTTTGTTAGTGATTTTATCTAACATAATGTCCTCTTTGTCATAATAAATAAAAATGAAGTAAAAATTATTGCATATACATATTAAGAATAAGCGTCTTGTTTTGTAATGTCAATGACTGAAGGACAAAATTATGTAAATAATCAGATTATTTTATAAAGACTAAGGGCAAGAGGGGGTATAAAAGACGATAATAGCAGGAGCGAACCGACATAGACATAAGAAAGAATCATTCGCTATAAGCAAGAAATAAAAACAATAATAGGCGGATAGCTAGGGGCATTATATAATAGAAATGTAAATGTGAATGCTTAGTGGGATAGATAGCTTTTTCTTTTAGAAAAGAAATTAAGCTTAATTGTAGAGTTAAAAAGGCTTTTGACCGTATATACTAGGAGCTACTAACATGATGAGGAGGTAGTGGGGCGGACACTTATATTTATGTTGCGGGGAATTGAAGGCGTCAGAGAAAAAGTCGTTGGTTTCAATTATATCCAGTTATATGGTAAGTAATAGGGTTATTTAGTTATAGTGAGGATAGTATGTCAATTACAGCGTATGTAGGATTAGCCGGCACCGGTAAGAGTCAGGCCTGCTATCAATATATAGAGGATTGTTTGCATAAAGAGCCAGGGCGGACGATTATTTTGTTGGTACCTGATTCGGCAACCTATCAGGTGGAACGAGAATTAGCCGAATTTATGCCTGGACGAGGTTTCGCCAATGTGCGGGTTGTTGGTTTTCGTCGGTTAGCTTATCAAGTTTTTCAGTCCTTAGGAAGGGTTCATAATCAGAAACTTAGTAAAAGTGGCCGTCAGCTGCTTTTACGGTTACTAATGAAAAAACAAGGCGCCCAGCTAGATTTATTAAGGCAAGTGGGCAAGTACCCGCATTTTGCCGATGTATTGCAGGGTCTTTTTACAGAATGTGATGCCTTTCAGGTTAACGATAAGGATTTAGAAGAGGTGGCAGCAAGTCTTGGTAAAGAAGGCGGTCATTTCATTCTGCAAAAGAAGTTAGAGGAGTTAGCCCATCTGAAGAAGGCCTATGATGAGGCATTAGCCCAGCGTTTATCTAGTGGAGAGAATACGATACCTTCTATTAAGGATCCCTTGGAAGAATTAATAGACGTTTTACCTAAGGCGTCACTCGTTAGGAATGCCTACCTTATTGTGGATGGTTTTCATTGGTTTACCCCTCTGCAGGAAGCCTTAATTCATACATTAATTAGCTTAGCTAAGGAAACAGTTATTACGGTAACCGCACCGACAGATAAAAAGAGGCAGACCTACGAAAGTAAGACGGGCCACTTGTTTAGCCGGCCTTTAGAGATATTGACGCACTTACGGCAGCAGTATGGACAGCAACTAGTCGAACGCACTTTTACAAAACCATTTCGCTTTCAGACCGCGGCTTTGAGTGCTATGGTAAGTGGCTTTTTTTCTAGACCGAGTCAGGTCTATCAAGGACAAGAGGGCCTAACCTTATATGAAGGCTATAATCGAGCCGTAGAAGCGGACCGTATAGCGAGGGCTATTTGTCAATATATGATGGATAGGACGCATCGATACCGTCAGATTATGCTTGTGATGCGAGATTCTGATACGTATAGAGATGTGTTGGAAAAGGCTTTGGCTCAATATGATATTCCCTATTTCTCTGATCGTACGCGACCGATGAATACCCATCCTTTGGCGGAGTTTTTTATTTCTCTTTTTGATCTCGTACGGTCTCATTTTTCTCATGATGCTCTGTTCCGACTCTTGAAAACGGATCTATTTCCTCTTAGCCGAGCGGATGTAGATCAGTTAGAAAACTATTGCCTCGAGTTTGGTATAGAAGAAAAGGGTTGGCTTAGTCAAGCTGAATGGAACTATGACAAGCGTTTAAGAGAGGCCTTAGAGGCTAATGAAAATAAAATAGACTTAGAGGCTAAAGAGAATAGAGACTTGTCAGTTAGCGACGAAGAGATGCTTGATGATGAGAAGGTAGATGGTGGTAAGGTGACGCAAGGCACTTCACCATTAGCGTTAGCCATTTTACGGCAAGAGCAGGTTAATAAGACGCGTCAGGAGGTTATGACCTATGTGGGACCGCTGTATACCTTTGCTCAAAAAGACCATCTAGGACGCGATTGGTGTTTGCAATTAATGGCTCTTGTTAAGCGATTACAAGTACCTAACACGCTGCAAAAATGGGTCCAGCTAGCTGAAACCGATGGACAACCAGCTATAGCTAGGTCGCATGAGCAGATGTATAAGCATTTTTTAGACTTGCTGGATGAAATTGTAGTGGTAGCTGATGAAGATAAGCTAGCAGCCGCTGATGTAGCCTTGCTATTAGAAGAAGGCTTAGCTGAAGAGACCTATTCGCTAGTGCCACCAACCCTTGACCATGTACTTATTACCAGTATTGAACGGAGCTATACAAAACAAGCGGACGTAGTCTTTGTGGTGGGCCTTAATGAAGGCGTTTTCCCACAACGGATTGGTGATGAAGGCCTGTTAAAAGATAAGGAACGACAACTCTTAGCCCAGTATGGGTTAGTTTTAGCCGCTGGTGCTTTAGCAAGGGGGTTTAATGAGCAATTTTTGTTTTACTTGGCTATGACTAGGGCACGTAAGCAAGTTATCTTGTCTTGCGCTGGTGTCAATGAAAAGGAAGAACATCAGGAAATGGCTCTGTGGGTGAAACGGCTTCAACAATATGGCTATATTAGTCAGGTGGAAGTGGTGCCGTTAACGATTGAGGCCGGCCAAGAAGCCGATTATGTATGGCGGCCAAGACAGAGCCTAGCAAGGTGGGCTGATGAGCTAGGCAGGATGCATCGTCTTAATCATATGGAAGGTGGTGAGATAAGTTCTATTTGGATGGGTCTTTATCAATGGGGACTTACGGGAGCTTATCGTCCTTTACTTAGTCAATATAGCCGAGGATTAAGTGATACTAATAGGGTGGAGGCTGTTGATAAACATTTGGTTGAGGCTATTTTAGCACCCCAAGGGGTACTTACTGGTTCCGTTACGCGGTTAGAAGGCTACCAGCGGTGCCCTTATCAGTTCTTTAGCCAGTATGTTTTACAAGTGGTAGAGCGGCCAGTTAAGACCTTTGGCGCACCGGAAGTAGGGATTTATTTACACGATTCGCTTAGAAAATTAGGAGAAAGCCTATTAGTACAAAAACAGCAATGGCGGGATTTATCTGACACTGAACAAGAGGCTTATGTAGATAAATTATCTAAAGAAGCCGTAGAGGAGGCTTTTGGACAAGAAACGGATGCTTACCAAGAGCAGATGGCTTACCGTATGAAAGGTCTGATGCGGCGGTCTGTAGAACGTTTTAGCCGATGGTCTAAAGATAGCGACTTTGCTATGACTTATGTGGAACAAGGCTTTGGGACAGGGCCTCATAGCTGGCGGCCTATATATATTCCTTTGGCAGATAATAAAGCCATTCGCCTTCAGGGACAATTAGACCGCGTGGATATGTATCGAACGGCATCGAATGTAGATTATGCTATGGTTATTGACTATAAGACGGGTTCTACCGCTGTTAGTATGGAAGATGTTTATTATGGCTTGAAATTACAACTGGTTACCTATTTATTAGCCTTACAAGCGGATAGGCCTGATAAACGAATCGTTGAGCCAGCAGCTGTTACCTATTCGTATATTCGAAATCCCAAAACATCCTATGAGACGCTTTTAAGTCAGTCTGTATGGCAGGCCTTACAAGCTACTCGTGAAACGGTAGAAAATAGACTTAGCAAGAGTGAAGCCGACAGGACTGATGGCATAAAAAGGCAGGTAAGTGATGGAGCAAGTCCAAGCGAAGAGGGTGTGTCAGAAACGGAGATGCGAAAAGAGGCTAAGGCGAAAAAGGCGTTAACTAAGGTGTTGACTGAAATTAATAAAAAGGTAAAAAGCAGTGGTTTCTTTTTAGACGATAAAGAGATATTAGCCCATATAGATAAGGGCTTAGGTGCAGCGAGTGGCTCTTATACGTCTTCTTATATACCGATTTCCTTACTAAAATCAGGGGATTTGAGTAGTGACACTCGTAAAACCGTATATTCTAGGGATGATTTTGCGGCCATGACTGAGTATGTGCAACGTCTTATGGGGTATATGGGGCAAGAAATATTGGAAGGACAGTTTCCGATTCGTCCGTATAAGCAGAAGAATACGAGTGCTTGTAAGTATTGTGCTTATAAGGCGCTATGCCGTTTTGACAGCTCGCGGGAAGGCAATTACTATCGACAGTTAGATACATTAGATAAAGAACAGGTTTTAGACAAAATGAAGGAAGGAGGGGCTACCTATGAAATGGACAAGTGAGCAGAAAAGTGCCATTGAAGCGCCTCAAGGGTCGAATCGAGAGTCGCAGACCTTACTGGTAGCGGCGGCAGCTGGTTCTGGTAAGACGGCAGTTCTTGTGGAGCGAATTGTGCAGCTCTTGATTAAACGAAAGCTATCTGTTCAGGATTTACTAGTCGTTACCTTTACTAAGGCAGCAGCTGCTGAAATGCGTACGCGTATAGGTAGTAAGTTAGCTGAAGTTTATCAAGAGACGGGCGATGAGTATATAGAAGAACAGTTAAACCTATTGCCATCTGCACAGATTTCGACGCTTCATTCTTTTTGTCAATGGGTTATTAAGAATTATTTTTATAAGCTGGATATGGATCCGAATTTCCGTATTGGTAATGAAGGGGAATTAGCCCTCCTAAGGGATGATGTGTTAACTCAGGTCCTGCGTGATGCCTATGCAAATGGCTTATATTGCGCGAGCGACTTGGCGGATATGTTTCGTTCGGCGTCGGTTACTGATGATGATAGGCTGAAAGAGGCGATTACAAGTCTTTATCATTTTGCTATGGCTCAAGCTGATCCTAAAGGTTGGTTAGCGGCTTGTCTAGCTAAGTATGATTTAGCTGAGGGGACATCTCTTAGGGAGACTAGCTGGGGCCGGCAAGAATGGACAGATTTACAAGAACAATTAGCTAATTGGCGACAATTGATGGATAAAACCAAAACCTATGCCTATCTGCCAGATAATATCATTATTTTTAAAGATCAAATCCAAGCTAATGAAGTCATGTTACAGGCCTTGGAAACGGCGGATTCTTGGGATAGCTTAGTTGAGCGGCTGGCTACTTTGTTAGACGTTTATAAACCGAAGCAGTTTAGGAAAAAGAAAGCAAGTGAAGGCAAAGCCGTAGAAGAAGGCCTTATTGAACCGGAAGGCATTGTTCAGATTATTTCTTGGCAAAAGACTATACGGGCTGGGATGGAAAGCTTGGTAGGAGAAAATGCCCCTTTTAGTTGTACAGAAGCTGATATATTAGCTTCTGTAGCTAGGCAGAAGCCTTATGTGGAAGGCCTAGTTTCCTTGGTGACAACCTTTATGGATGCTTTCCAAGCGGCTAAGCAGGAAGAAAATTTAGTTGATTTTAATGACTTAGAGCATATGTGCCTGCAGCTATTACGAAAAGAGGACAGTGAGAAGGCAGTAGAACCGTCTGATGTGGCCTTGGAATTACAAGACCATTTTAAGGCGGTTATGGTTGATGAATACCAGGATACCAATGGTGTGCAGGAAACGATTATTAATTTAGTGGGGCGACCAGATAATCGTTTTTATGTAGGTGATGTAAAACAGTCTATTTATAAGTTCCGTATGGCTGATCCGGATTTATTTATTGATAAGTACAAGCACTTTTCTAAAGAAAAAGACCAAGAGACACGGCGCATTGATTTAAAGCAAAATTTCCGGTCTGACAGGACTGTTTTACAGGCGACGAATTTTATATTCCGACAAGTTATGACCCCAGAGGGTGCTGAGCTAGCCTATGGTGATGAAGAAGCCTTATATGCAGGTCGAGATACGTCAGAGGTACCAGATAACTGGATTGGGGGCAGTCTTGATGTAGATTTGGTGGTTACTGAGAGTTTGGCCTTACAGGAAGAGATGACTGCCTATAAAGATAAGCCAAGTGTTCTTGGCGCTAGTAATCAGGCTTTAAATCAACAAGATGAGTATATAAAGGACAGAGAATGGGCTGTAAAGGGTAATCAAGTAGATACTGTGTCTGAGTTAATGGACCCGCTAACAAAGGTGCCGTTAGAGGTTCTCAAAGAGGCCTATGTCCTTGAGTCAGATAAAGAGTATAATTCCTCAAAGAAGAAGGAAAAGACTTTTAAAACTAACGGTGAAGAGGAAACAGCCCAAGATGAGTTAGAGGCCGATGAAATGGAAACAGCCCATATTATTAGCCGGATAAAGACCTTAATGGCCGAAGGGAAAACGGTGCAAGATGGGGATAGGTTCCGCCCTTTGGAATGGCGAGATATAGCCATTTTGCTAAGGTCTACAGCTGGACGAGCCAATCGCATGGTGGAGGCTATGCGGGCAGCAGGCATCCCAGCTTATGCAGAAGAAAGGGCTGGCTACTTCAGCATGATGGAAGTGCAACTTCTTTTGGCACTTTTACAAATTATTGATAATCCTCAGCAGGACCTGCCTATGGCTATTGTGTTGAGGTCTTTTATGGTGGGCTTACGTGATAATGATCTTTTACGCCTGCGTATGGTTGGTGCTAAAGGGATGACGTTGTGGGATAATCTTCCTCTCTTGATAGACCAGGAAGGGGATACGGTGTTAGCTGGAACTTGTCGAAATTTTTTACTGCGTCTAGAAGATTGGCGGACCTTGTCTCGACGGGAGACGGTGAGTCAGCTCTTGTGGCAAATTTTCCAAGATACAGGCTTTTTATCTTATGTAGGAGCCTTACCTGATGGGATGGTTCGTAAGAGTAATGTAGAAGCCTTATATAATCGGGCTAAAGAATATGAAGCAGGCAGCTTCCGTGGCCTTTTCCGTTTTTTACGCTTTATTGAACATATGCAAAAGTCGGGGCAAGATTTAGGCCTGGCTAAGACGGTTAGCGAGAATGAAAATGTTGTCCGCATTATGACCATTCATAAGAGTAAAGGACTGGAGTTTCCTCTTGTTTTCTTGGCAGGTACGCAAAAAAAATTCAATGATAAAGACTGGTCTAAGTCTTTGCTTATGCACAAGACAGAGGGCATTGCCTTAAAAGAATATTTGCCAGTGTATCGTTTGCTAGCACCGACTTTGCCGTGGATGGCACTAAAAAAACGGTTAACCCTAGCAGCCAAGGCAGAAGAAGAGCGTGTTTTATATGTAGCTTTGACGCGGGCACGAGATAAACTCATCATTACAGGCACGGCAAAAGAAGTGAAAAATCTCATGAGTCCCATTAAGACAGCTCTTGATGAAGCCGATGTGACATTGTCTAAAAAAGCTATTACTGGTGCTAATTCTTACTTGCAATGGATTCTTATGGCTTTGAGTCGGCATATAGATTGTGCTGGACTAAGGAGTTTGGTGGCTAGTCAGGAACCTATGGAGGGCGCACTGCCAGATATTCCTGATCGGGATTTTTCCCTGCACATGCGTGTATATAATGGTCTTGCCTATCAAAAAGAACAAAGCCAAGGGGGAGCACAGGCTAAGGCCTTTTTAGAAAAGGTAAGGCAGGGGCAACCTATTGAGGGGACGGACTTAAGGCAAGACTTACAAGAACGGTTGGATTTTACTTACAGCCATACTGGTGCAACGCAGGTGCCAGCTAAAATATCGGTAACGGAGATAAAAAGGCGCTTTGCTGAACGGGAAGAAGAGGCGGCGGACGAGACATCTTTATTAGTCCATAAAGAAGAAAACACATCGGCTTTAGTTAGGTCCTCTAAGGATGCTGTCTCTTCAGGTGTAGAGAAACGTTTTGCAGAGTCCCTGACGGCTATAAGCGGCCAGAGTGAGGTTAGTGATGGATTAACGGATGGTCTGGTAGAAATAGAGGCAACTGATAATAAAATAGATACCTTAATCGATGAAGAAGATTTAGTAGGCGTGTTTGGTCAGGAACCAGAGTTTTTGCAAGATGAATCGGAAACAAGCGGGGCTCGTCGAGGAACCTTAATGCATGAAGCTTTACAGTGGTTGCCTTTGCAGTCTTATACGAAGAAAGCCTTAGGAGAGGCACTTGATGGCTTGGTTATGGCAGGTCATATTAAGGCAGATGAACGGTCTGTCATTCGAGATTATGAATTGTGGCGATTTTATCAGTCGGACCTAGCTAAACGGATGAGACAATCATCACGGTTAGAACGAGAATTTCCTTTTAGTATGTTATGGAAGGCTAATCAGTTATACCCTGAGCTTGATGATACAGAGGATTTATTTTTACAAGGGATTATTGATGCGGCCTTTATAGAAAACGGCGCATGGGTATTAGTGGACTATAAGTCGGACCGTGTAAAGGAAGGAGAAACGCTTCGGGAGCGATATGGGGTGCAAATGCGCCTCTATAAGGCGGCCTTAGAGCGGCTGACACAGGTGCCGGTTAAAGAGGTCATTATTTATTCCTTGGCACTAGGTCAAGAAGTACCTGTTACTATATGACATTTTGAAAAGAGGTTTCGTAATGAAAAAAGTTCGTGTAGAGGATGCTGTAGGGCAGACCTTGTTTCATGATATAGCCCGTATTGTTATTGGCCAGGTGAAAGATACACCCTTTCGGCGGGGGCAAGTCATTCGTGAAGAGGATATACCGGCCTTGTTAAAATTAGGCAAGGAACATGTGTATGTAATGGAAACTGGCGATGCAAGCCTTCTTCATGAAGAAGATGTGGCTCGTGCCTTGTATGCTCTATGTGATAATCCATCCATTTATGGGTCAGATGTACGGGAAGGCAAGATTGAAGCCTTTGCAGCGCATGATGGTATGTTGTCTATTGATGTAGACCGGCTAAACCAGATTAATGACATTGGTCAGTTGACTATTGTTACTAAGTATACGCAGACAGCTGTAAAAAAGGGAGATAAGCTAGCCGGTATGCGGTGTATTCCGCTAGTACTAGATAAGGAAGAAATAGAAGCAGCCAATGCTATTGGAGTTGGGCACCCTTTAATTAAAGTTTTACCTTTTGTACGTAAAAAAATTGGTCTTGTTACGACAGGTTCAGAAGTGGCTTCTGGCCGGATTAAGGATGCCTTTACACCGATTATTGAAGAACGGATACAGTCTTATGGCATGCAAATCATAGCTCATGAAACGGTAACGGATGATACAAATCTTATTGTGGATGCCATTCATAAGGTAAAAAAAGCCGGTGCAGATATGGTATTCTGCACCGGAGGGATGAGTGTAGACCCTGATGATTTAACGCCAGGAGCTATTGCTCGTGTGGCCGATAAGGTGGTTACTTACGGCTTGCCTGTTTTACCAGGATCTATGTGTTGTATTGCTTATATGGCGGATGGAACGCCTTTAGTTGGTTGGCCAGGAGGTGTCCTCTTTAGCCAGCCAACGGCTTTTGATAAACTCTTGCCGCGTTTGGCAGCTGATGACGTGATTACAAAGGCGGACTGCATCTCCATGGGACACGGCGGCCTCTTATAAGCGTGTGCTTTTGTTCAAGGGATAGGAACGTTTTCTTGGGGACGGGGTACGGAAGCACATGACTATAAGAAGCTTATGTTTAAAAGGAAAGGGCGGGACATCGTATGAGGTCCCGCCCTTTTGCGGTGTTTTTTTTATTTACCGGACGATGACGCTGACGCCGTCAGGGATAACTGTGACGCTAGCATCTTTGCCTTTAAGTTCAAAGGCCATTTGCATGCCTTCTTCAATTGTTTTAGCATGTTTCATGTGCATGTCTGTAATGAGCTTAGGATCGCATTGGTCACTAACGACAATGACGGTAAAGGCATCGAGGATACGAGCCAAAATTTGCATTTCCCATTGGTCGGCAATGGTTTCGTTACGAGGTACTTTAGCAATGCGGTCAAGAAGATCACGAGGGGTCGGTGTATCTTTTAGGTTTTGGTAGAAGGAGTCTCCGCCAGCCCCATCGTTGCAGGCAGCGGCAATAACAATGACACCACCTTTTTTACAAGTGGCTTCGGCTGCTGTCATCCCCTTAACGGCTTGGTAGACATTTTGGTCTAGTGGGTAGCCACCATTGCTGGTAACGACGATGTCGGCTGGAACAGGGCTTACATGAGCTAGGGAGTTAACAAATTCACAGCCTTTTTCATGTGCTTTTTCACGGTCGCCAGCGAAAGCGTTGATAATGTGTTTTTGGGCGTCGATAACAACGTTTAGGATGAAGGCTAGGTTGGCTGTTTTAGCTGCATAAAGCATGTCTTTGTGAATAGGGTTACCTTCTAGAATGCCAGTACGGGCATGCGGGTCAGAGATGAATTCACTGCAGTGGTTAGCCATAACGGTGACTTCAGAAGCAATACCAGGAAGGATACTCTTGCGGCCACCGGAGAAGCCTGCAAAAAAATGAGGTTCAATGAAACCTTCAGCAATTAGGAGTTCAGCATCAGCAGCTAATTTGTTGATGATGCAGTCACCGCCAGAAGGAAGAACGCCAATCTTCTTCATTTGAGACATATCGGAGGAGATGTGGCAGACAATGTGTTCGTTTTCAGCAATGTCTTTACCAAATTTATCAATCATTTCTTCTTTAGTGGTTGGGCGATGGAAACCAGTAGCTAATAAAATAGTAATATCGATGTCAGGATTGGCCTGGCGAATACGGCGAAGCAAGATAGGCATGGTTACCTTGCTCGGTACAGGGCGGGTATGGTCACTGGTGATGATGACCATGCTCTTTTTGCCTTTGACGAGTTCTTCTAATTTGGGACTGCCAATAGGATTGTCTAAGGCTTGTTCAACGAGTTCTTGTTCAGATGCGGTTGCCTTATAAGCAGCTGCATGAGATTCGAGAACGGCTTTGAGGTTAGTATCAGGTACTTGCAAAGCTAGGTGAGTGCGAGCAAAAGGTAATTGAATCGTTTTCATAGTAAAATCTCCTTTTTATTTAGTACTATCAGTGAGGAATTAAGTAGAGTGCGAATGCAGATTCGTTTCTTGCTATTAGCCTAAAAATTACACTTATAGTATAATCACTTTTTCAGTTTTTTCAACGGTAAAAATAACAGAAAGTTATGCAATTAGTGCAAGTTTATTCTGAATGAGTCTTTTGAATTATTTGAATGTAATGATGTGGTTGGGGTGGCGGGCGCAGAGAAAAATAAATCCATATAGTGAAGTTTTTTATAAAGACTATAGGAAAAATATATACGTAAAAGGCATTAAGCTACCTGTGAAAGGGTAGAAGGCAGCTTTGCTTATGATACAATAGGAATATAAATGCTATATAAGGGATAGATGTAAATTGTACGAGGGTGTTGTTGTATGAGCTTGGTATTAGGACTAGAAATTTTAGTCGCCTTGTTTGGTATGGGGGTAGTATTAGGTTTTGTTGGGGCCGGTGGTGCAGGGTTAGTTATTGCGGTCTTGACATTAGGATTTGGTATTCCTATTCATTTGGCTTTGGGTACGTCATTAGCGGCAATGACCTTTACGACCATATCGGGGGCAGTCAGCCATTTTAGGGAAGGTAATGTTAATGTGCGGATGGGCCTTTGCCTAGGCGTATTTGGTATGATTGGAGCCTTCCTCGGAACTAAGATAGCTGTTTTGATACCGGGATCTAAGCTTCACTATTTGATTGGTTTTATGTTGATTTTGTCGGCAGTTATTATTGCTTATCGGGTTTATTGCCCTAATAGTCCTTTATGGAAGAAGGCGCGTAAGCAAAAGCTGACAGGCCTCGCTTTTTGGGGCAAGTGTCTAATTTTTGGCTTGTTCGTTGGCCTTTTGTCAGGTACGTTTGGTATTGGATCGACACCTTTTATTCAGGTCGTTTTGCTTATTGCTTTTGGCCTGCCGTTATATATAGCTGTAGGAACGACTATGTTAGTTATTTTTCCGATTGCTATTGCTGGTGGCGTTGGGTACTTTATTGAAGGGGCCTTGCAGTTTTGGCTCTTAGCCGAAGTTGTTGTCGGTCTTGTCGTTGGTGCCTATATTGGGGCTAAGTTTACGCGGCGGGCACCGCAGAATATATTAAAATTTATCATGGTTGTAACACCTGCCATTGGTGGGGTATTGCTTTTCATATAATAAACGAGGGACATGTATAGGCATGTCCTTTTTTTTTACTTTTTTAGGATGTGCACCGTAGGCAGGTGGTATGTGATGCGGTGTGGGGTAGTGGCATGAGCGCTACTAAGTATGCACCGTAGGTAGGTGGTATGTGAGGCTTCGTGTTTATTGACTAGAAAGTTGTTAGTTAGGAAAGTGTGAGCCCTATAAAGGGGACGGTAAATTGAAGGTCTAGGTACTTAATACAATCAGAATAGACAGAATTACGCTGATGCAGAACGGCGTGTGACTAAAAGGAATAGGGACGGAGTAAGAAGAAAGCTATATACTTTTTGTGAATAGGTTATAACATATTGTTTTTAAGACCTTATTTTAATGCTATAATAAATAAGTCGTGTATGCTGTATATGGTACAGCGTATACTTTTTATATAGGCTTTATTGTCGCTGCTTAAGTGGCAGAGATAAGGTGAAAAGATAGAATAGTAGGTTGTTACTAGATGACCGATGTGGAGGTCGACAAGTAAAGATATGGAGAAAGCGACAGTTGTAGTAGTCGGTGGCGGAGCCACTGGTCTAGGTATCTTGCGTGATTTGTCCATGCGAGGTGTAGATACACTGCTTATTGAAAAAAAAGATTTAATTAATGGGGCCAGCTCGCGCTATCATGGGCTCTTACATAGTGGTGGCCGATATGCCGTGAAGGATCAAGAAGCGGCTAAAGAATGTATTGAAGAAAATAAGATTCTAAGAAAGATTGGCCAGTCTTGCGTAGAACCTTGTGGAGGCTTGTTTGTTCGACTAGATAGCGATGATCCAGCCTATGAAGCGGATTGGGTTGCTGGTTGTCAGGCGAGTGGTATTGATGCACAGGACATTAGCTTAGAGGAAGCCTTCCGTATCGAACCACGTTTGTCTAAGCATGTTGTGTCGGCTTATCTAGTACCAGATGCCGCTATAGATGGTTTTCGCCTGGCTTGGCAAAGTGTAGAGAGTGCTAAACGCTATGGTGGTCGTATTAAGACTTATACAAAATTATCTGATATTATCGTATCCAATGGCACGGTTACAGGTATTCACGTGCAAAATACCTTGACGGGACAAGTGGAAGAAATCGCCTGTCATATCCTTATCAATGCTGGTGGTGGCTGGGCTGGTGAAATCGCGCAGATGGCTGGTTTAGAAGTGGGCGTGCAGCCAGATAAGGGGACACTATTAGCTTTTAACCAGCGCATTAGTAATCATGTGGTTAACCGTCTTCATAAGTCCAGTGATGGTGATATATTTGTGCCGCATGGATCCATTACCATTCTAGGGACGACGTCAATGAGCATTCCTAGTGCAGAAGATACGCACACGTCTCGTGAAGAAGTGGAAAAGCTCCTTGCCATAGGTGAACAGACTTTTGAAAATCTTCGTGACTATCGGATTTTGCGTGCTTTCGCTGGCTCTCGTCCTTTATATATGCCGCCAGGAGGGGCATCAGGTCGAGGAGCTAGCCGTGGCTTTGCTATTGTTGACCATAAAAGTCAAGACGGATTAAGCGGTATGGTTACCATTGTAGGTGGTAAATTTACCACCCATCGTTTAATGGCGGAACGTATGGCGGACCTTGTATGTAAGAAACTAGGCAATAATCAGCCATGCCGAACAGCCGAAGAAGCTTTGGTTCCACAGGTTAGTGGGGAAGAAAAGAAGAAGGCTCATAAACTTTTCCCTTCCTTTGGTACGGACTTAGCGGCCACTCGTTTAGGGCCGGAACGTTTTAAACGAGTTGTAGCAGCTATGGAAAAAAATCCAGAAAAGCGCGAAGTGCTTTGTGAATGTGAAAATGTAACGCGTGCTGAATTTGAAGAAATTGCTCGGGAATCGACTAGTCATATCTTAAATGATGTGCGGCGGCGTACGCGTGTAGGCATGGGGACTTGTCAGGCTAACTATTGTGCCCTTAGGGCGGCAAGTGCTTTTGCGTCTTGTGGTCATGAAGAAGCAGCTAAAGATTCGATTAAGCAGATGAAGCAATTCTTAGAAGGCCGTTGGAAGGGGATTCGTCCTGTTATGATGGGACGAAGCCTCAAGGAAACGGAAATGACACGAGGCTTGTATGAGTTGGTATTTAACATCAATGGGGAGGAAGAAGATTAGTGATACGTTCAGATGTGCTCGTCATTGGTGCTGGGTTAGCTGGTCTTATGGCTGCTTATACAAGTGCTAAGCAGGGGAAAAAAGTCACCCTTTTAACTTGGGGAGAAGGCACTCTTACTGTTAATAGTGGCACTATAGATATATTAGGCTTTGATGAAAATCATAAACGGGTCAATAATCCCTTGCAGGGAATAGATAATCTGCCAGCTGACCATCCTTATAAAAAGATTGGCCGACAGGCTTTGCAAGAGGGCTTAGCAAGCTTTTTAGAATTGACCAAGCAACATGAGTTAACCTATATAGGCTCGATGGAAGCAAATCAGCCGGTAGTAACGGCTATAGGAACAAAAAAACGGACTGCTTATGCTCCTTTACCTATGGTTTTATCAGAGCAGGCTTTGACTAAGAAGAAAATTCGAGCCGTTGCCATAAAGGGTTTAAAAGACTTTTATGGGGACGTGATGATTGAAAACTTGAAGAAGTCCTTTGGACCAGATAAGGATTATGGGGTTATTCCTATAGATACAGGGCTTATGGGTGGTCGTGATATAACCATACAAGATGTGGCCCGCTATTTGGATACACCACAGGGAAATGCGGATTTTCTTTCCCAATTAGAAGACCTTGATCAAGATACCCTATTAGTCTTGCCACCTATTTTTGGCTCGCATGGACATACAGTATATCAGACGATTTCTCAAGAAATGAAGGCAACCATGGTAGAAACGACATGCTTACCACCGTCTGTGCCAGGCATTCGCCTTCGTTATGCCTTTCGAGATGAATTGCGCCAGTTAGGTGTTGATATTGTGGAAAGCTCCAAGGCGGTTGCCTCAGAAATAGAAGGAACAAAAGCGGTATCGGTAATTGCCAACAGTGCGTCTAACCAACGACGATATTATGCCGACCGTTTTATCTTGGCTACGGGTGGTTTTTACAGTGGTGGTATTGAAATGCGCGATTTTGAAAAGCCAATAGAACCGATTTTTCACTTGCCGATTTCCTTCGTAAAAGGGGAAGACCAGTGGACAAATGAAGAATTGTTTGGCAGTAAGGCGCAAGGGTATGCAAAAACAGGTATAGAGACAAATGACTTATTACAACCGGTGAATAAAGAGGGACAGGTTGTTTTAGACAATGTGTATATTGTCGGACGCAATCTAGCTGGTTTTGATTTCTGCTTTGAACATTCCGGTAATGGCATTGCCATTGCTTCCGCCTATAAAGCGGCTAGTGTGGGAATGGGTAAGGAGGCCTAGTTATGAGTGAACGCTTACCTGAAGATGAGCTTACCTATTATACGGGGGACGCTTGTATTTCTTGTACATCCTGTATGTCAAATTGCCCTGTTATGGAGGCAACCCAAGATTATGATGGGCCTAAATTAGTGGCACCAGCTCATGGACGCATGCATTTTTCGGAAGAAGATATTGAACGATCCTTAGAACTATGTTCTAACTGTAAGACCTGTGATAGAAGTTGTCCCAATGGGGTATCTGTATCGACCCTTAACCTTTTGCAGAAAGGGGTCTATTACAGGACGCATAAACATCCTATGCGGGATTTGATGATTTCACGGCCAGAACCTTTGGCTAAGTTGATTACTGGCCTGCCTATGGGAGCTAGCCTAGCCAATATGGGGATAAAAGTGGCTAACTCCTTGGGGATGTTAAGTATGATGGGGCTAGCTGGTAAACGGACGATGCCGGCTTATACGAATAAGACCTTTTTATCTCGGATGAAGTCTATCAAACAGCCAAAGTCAGATAAAAAGATTGTCTTCTATGTAGGCTGCTCCATTAATTACAATACGCCAGAAATAGGGGAAGCCTTTGTGAAGGTGATGAACCATAATGGTTATGAAGTGCTTGTAGATCCGGCCTTTGTTTGTTGTGGGTCGCCGTTAATTGTAACAGGCTATCTTGATGCAGCAAGGAAGAATGTGGATACTAATGTAGACCGCCTCTTATATTGGAAGCAAGAGGGTATTCCTGTAGTTTCTTGTTGTACCAGCTGCTCCTATGCTCTTCGGAAGGAGTATGAAGAACTGTACGGCGAAAAGCAGATGAAAGAGGCTGGGTCTAATGTATATGATGCCTTTGAATTTTTAGAAATGTTAGATGCTAAGGGGCAGTTAAAAACAGACTTTAAGGAAGAGTCCATTCGTTTTATGTATCATCAGCCTTGCCATTTGAAGTCGGCTGGAATCGGAACTCCAGCGGCTCAGGTCTTAAAACATGTGCCTGGTGTTGCGGTGGAATTAGCGGATGCTGGTTGCTGCGGTATTTGTGGTAATTATGGCTACCGTAAGGAACGGTATGACGTATCTATGAAGGTAGGTGAACAGCTCTTTAAGCGGATTCTTTTAAGCCAGCCGGACAGCGTTATTTGTGATTGTCCAACCTGTCGTCAGCAAATCGAACATGGCACGCATAAAGAGGCGATTCATCCGATTATGGTATTAGCCCGTAATTATAAATATGAGTAGATAGAATTGTTGTTTAGTTAGGCTAGTTCATCCATAGGCAGAGGTACACGTGTGCTAAGTAGGCTATGGATAGGTATAGGTATATAAGTAAAAGAAAGAGTGGTCGACATGGCACATAAGTACATTATGGCACTGGATGCAGGGACAACGTCAAACCGGGCGATTATTTTTGATGAAAATTCAAAAGTAGTCAGCGTAGCACAGCAGGAGTTTACCCAGATTTTTCCTAAACCAGGCTGGGTAGAACACGATCCTGATGAAATTTGGAGCACAATGAAGTCCGTTATGCAGGAAGCCTTAAAGCAGTCAGATTTGTCTCCTAGAGATATTGCTGGTATTGGGATTACCAACCAGCGTGAAACCTGTCTTTTGTGGAATAAGAAGACAGGCCGCCCGATTTATAATGCCATTGTATGGCAGTCTCGCCAGACTGCTTCCATTGCGGAAGCCTTAAAGAAACAAGGCTATACGGATAGCGTACAGGAGAAGACAGGCCTTTTAATTGATGCTTATTTCTCCGCTACGAAAATTCGTTGGATTTTAGACCATGTACAAGGTTCTCGCAAACAGGCGGAAGCTGGGGAGTTATTATTCGGGACCATTGACACCTGGCTTATTTGGAAATTAACAGGTGGTAAGGTACATGTAACGGATTATTCTAACGCGTCTCGTACTATGCTCTTTAATATCAATACCCTAGAATGGGATGATGATTTGTTAAAGATACTTCATATTCCAAAGGCTATCTTGCCAGAAGTTAAACCATCCTCTTGCATTTACGGAGAAACGGTACCGGATATTTTAGGGACTAAGGTGCCAATTGCCGGTGCGGCAGGGGACCAGCAAAGTGCCTTGTTTGGTCAAGGTTGCTTTGAACCAGGCATGGCTAAGAATACCTATGGGACGGGCTGTTTCTTGTTGATGAATACAGGGACAGAACGGAAGCATTCCAAACAAGGCTTGGTTAGTACCATTGCTTGGGGCCTGGATGGTAAGGTGGAATACGCCTTAGAAGGTTCTGTTTTTGTAGCTGGTTCAGCCATTCAGTGGTTGCGTGATGGTCTTCGTATTGTGGACTCTGCTTCCGATTCGGAATGGTTAGCTAAAAAGGTAGAAGATAACGGTGGTGTGTATATTGTGCCTGCTTTTGTTGGCTTAGGTGCTCCGTATTGGGACATGGATGCACGTGGCATGATTATCGGCATTACTCGTGGAACTAAGAAGGCGCACATTGTAAGGGCTACACTGGAATCCATTGCTTACCAGACTAAGGGTGTTTTGGATGCTATGGAATTAGATTCAGGGACGACCTTGCAGGCTTTGAAAGTTGATGGCGGGGCCTGCGCTAATAATCTATTAATGCAGTTCCAGTCAGATATGTTGCGTTGTGGTGTGGAACGGCCACAGCTGACAGAAATTACGGCTCTAGGAGCCGCTCATTTGGCTGGTCTTGCGGTTGGTGTATGGAAGTCGATAGATGACTTTAAAAAGACTTGGCAGCTAGATCGTTGCTTTACACCACAAATGGAAGAAGCGGATGCAAAGCTTCTTTACAAAGGCTGGAAAAAAGCAGTCAAACGAGCTATGCAGTGGATGTCTGACGAAGATTAATATTGAAATAGTATAGGGATATAGGTATAAGTAGGTATACGTTGTTACGTAATACGTTATTTTACGTAGTTAAGTATAGGGGTTGGGCAGGATGACGTGTCGGCATAGAATCTTATATTCGGGACGCTGCCAGTTGATCATTTGAAAGGATGGATCAATATGGAAAATCTACTTGGTGAATTCATTGGCACACTCGTGATGATTGTGTTTGGGGACGGTGTTTGCGCAACTTGCGGATTAAAGAAATCGAAAGGCTTTGGTGGCGGCTGGATATCCATTGTTTTTGGCTGGGGCTTTGCCGTTATGGCCGGCGTTTACATGGCTAAGGCGTTAGGGGCGCCACAGGCTGACTTAAATCCAGCAATTACTATTGGTAAGACCTTGGCAGGTGTCTATACGTGGAATCAATGCTTCGTTACATCGTTAGCTGAAATTGCTGGTGGTATTGCTGGCGGTATTGTTGTATGGTTAGCTTACTTGCCTCATTGGAAGGTAACGGATGATAAGGAAACAAAATTAACAATTTTCTGTACGGCACCAGCTATTCGCAACTATGCAGCCAATTTCTTATGCGAATTTATTGCTACCTTCTTCTTAGTTCTTGGTTTATGGGCTATGTTTGTTGAACAGAACGGACCATTTAATCCAGGTTTTGCACCTTATGCAGTGGGTATCTTTATCGTAGCTTTAGGCTTGTCTCTTGGCGGGCCAACTGGATACGCTATGAATCCAGCTCGTGACCTAGGTCCTCGTATTGCTCATCAGATTTTACCAATTGCTGGTAAAGGAACTAGTGATTGGGCTTATGCTTGGGTACCTGTAGTGGCACCTATTTGCGGGTCCATTGCCGCATATATTGTAGGTCATCATTTATTGGCTATGTTCTAAGACAGCTGCTTAAGCCTATTGACAGTTGCTTAAGCCTATTAGAACCGGCAGGTCAAACTATATAGGAGACGCACCAGTTCCGGCTGGTGCGTTTTTTATACAAATTACAAGTAGCGTTAGTGGAGGCTGAATCGTGTATAATAAAAGGGTTCTGAAAAGTGAAAGTATAGTACTTGTAAAATAGGAGTTAGTTTGTGATTATCTTTTTGCTTACCTTTGCTATTAATGTAGCCATTATTACGTATATGCTTTTTTTAGCCGAATGCCTTGTAGGTGTATTCCCGCTCCCTCGATTGGAAGAAGCTTTTGCCTGGCTAAATTGGTCTTATACAGATATAAACGTAGCCTTAGTGATAGCTGCTTGGGTAGTGGTAGCCTATATTTCGTTGGCTTTTTTACCACCGGCTCAATGGCTTATTCGCTATGCTTCCGGTGTGAGAAAGCTATCTGACGAGGAGTACCGTTTTTTGCAGCAATCTATTGATATGCTGGAAGATGATGGACAGGTGGATATGCGGCCTTTTCAATGGTATATTGCTCGAGGTAATCGGTCACTGAATGCCTTTGCCTTAGGCTCTAATAGCATTGTTGTTACGGAAGGACTCTTATATTCCTTTGATGCACAAAGTATTGCGGGCATTTTGGCTCATGAGATGGGACACATTACCCATCATGACACGCATTGGGGACTAGCGACCTATATGTCGGATAGTCTGGGAGATTTTGTACTTAGACTCTATATTATGGTCGTAAATATTTTGGCCTGGGGTCAGATGATTCCCTTTATTGGTTTAGTCTTTACGCTTATGGTATGGCTGGTGCGGTTGCAATTATTTGTGCTTCAGTGGTTTGTTCGTGTGCCAGTGTCTTTTGTGAGCCGAGTTTTAAATCGCCGAAGTGAATATGCAGCGGATCGCTTTGCTTGTGAAATTGGCTTTGGGGCTGAGTTACATAATAGCCTTTTGTGGATTACTGAAGGGGAAGAAGAACTTGGTTGGTGGAAGAGCTTGCAGGCTACGCATCCGGCGACACGGAAACGGTTGGAGCGGATACGTGCTTATGTGGAAGCGCATGGGGAATAAAGGCGGTTTGGGGCAGGTTATAGAAGAAGGACTATTTCGATATGGTGTTAATAGTAGAAATGAAGCTGATTTTGCTGAGTTAGGTGTTGAATTAGCAGAGACCTTTAGTGGAGGGAAATTTTGGAATAGTGGTGTTATGAGACATAATTATTATTTTTGCAATCTAGTCTCATTATCTGTATAATAATGCCGTACGACGTTTAGTTGTGCGGCATTTACTTTTATAATTGATACTAGTAAGTAGTGAGGTTATATATATGAACACAGATAAAGAAAATAAACAAAGAGAGGTCGAATTGACAGATCAGGCCTGTCGTATTATTGAGACACCAGAAGGTCGCAAGTTAGAGTGTAATGATCAAGTGGTGTCGCCAGAGGACTTGTGGGATGTAAAGGAAGAAGACTTAAAAAAGGTTGGCCTTGATAAGGATACGAAATCAGAGCTAATGAAGCAAGCTTATAACACGGTGTCCCTTTCTTGTGAGGAACGGGTGGTCGTTGAAGAGTATGAACGCTTGTCACCGCATTTGATTTTTGAGATTATTCGTCGTGATGGCGTAGAAGAGTTGTTGCGCCCAGCCAAGGCCTTGATATTCTCTGGCATTGGGGCCGGTATCTTGATTACCTTCTCCTTTGTCTGCATGGCCGTTTTGAATGCCTTGCTGCCTAAAGAATCATGGGCACCGATTATTGCTAAGTTTGGTTATACGGCCGGTTTCTTGTTGGTTATTTTGTCGCGCTTGCAGCTTTTTACAGAAAATACAATTACAACGGTGGTGCCTGTCTTTAAGCCTTTTAAGTGGACGAAGTTAAAGCCTCTTGGCCGTCTGTGGGGCATTGTGCTTATATCTAATCTGATAGGGACGACCTTGTCTGCCTTTTTCTTAAGTGCGCCAGGGGTTATGAATGCACCCTTTGTTGTAGAAATGATGCATATAGCGGAACATGTGGCCCAGTTTACAGCTTATGAAAATCTTATTCGTGGGATTCCGTCGGGTATTTTGATAGCCGCTATTGTGTGGATGATGCCTTCATCTCGCAGTTTTAGCTTCTTCCTGATTGCTTTCTTTACGTATTTTATTGCCCTAGGCGATTTTACTCATATTGTCGTTGGTTCGGCTGAAATGTGTTACGCTGTCATTCATGGCATGGCGAGTGTAGGCGATTATTTCTTCCGTTTCCTTATTCCTACAGGTATTGGTAATATCCTTGGTGGTACGGGTGTCTTTACCTTGTTAGCTTATGCACAGATTGAACGAGAATTAGGAACGAAGAAATAAGAAATAAGTCTATTTGATTAGTCGTATCAGATTGGTAAGTTAGGTGTAAAGGTAAAAAAGCGATATATGTGATAATCTGCGGAGACATAGCTGGAATCTGTGTCGTGTAAGATAATTTATACTTGCAGAATGCAGGTAAATCTTTTATACTACCTATGTTAATTAGGCTTTTTGTAAGGAGGATTTATTAGATTCATCGTAAAAGGTAATAAGTAAAGCTCAACAATGACCGTTATGGCAATGATTGAACCTGATTAGGACTAGATGAAGGTATGACCCTTACATAACAAGGCTTCTAAGGGGAGGTCTTGGTCAGCTAGGGTAACTCGAGGCGCCATACTAATGAGTAGATGGCAGCAGGAGGAAAAATGAAACAGAATAGAAAAGTACAAGACATGGTGGAAGTAGCCGTATTGTTGGCTGTTATGTTGGTGTTGTCTTTTACGCCGTTAGGGTATATTCCTTTGCCAGGCTTAAGTATAACAACTATGCATATCCCTGTTATTATTGGGGCTTGCCTTTTAGGGCCACGGGTAGGTGGTATTTTGGGCTTCTTCTTCGGTATTACTAGTGTTATTCATGCCACGGTGCAGCCAGGATTGATGTCTTTTATGTTTTCACCTTTTTATAGTTTGGACAATGGACAGGCGGCCAACTGGGCTAGCCTCATTGTAGCTATTGTGCCTCGTATAGCTATTGGTGTGGTAGCAGGCTATGTCTTTAAATGGATAGCTAAAAGCGGTAAGCACGTATCACTGGCCTTGGTATCAGCAGGTGTGCTAGGATCTATGACGAATACGATAGGCGTTATGTATTTAATATATCTATTCTTTGCAGCTCCTTATGCAGCAGTTTTACATTTGTCGCAAGATACCTTATTGGCTGTTATAGGGTCAGTTGTCTTAACTAATGGGATTGGCGAAGCCGTAGTGGCAGGACTTGTTACCTTGGTTGTGTGCCGCTCTTTATTTACGGCACTACATCGTAAGGCTGTACGGGCATAAGACAGGTATTCGCTTTGACCTTACAGTAAGAGTAGGTTATATGAGGATGAGGAAGAGATAGAATGGAATTACGGTTGTTTCAAGACTTGCCAGAGGAAGCAAGAGCTATTCGGCAGGCTGTATTCGTGGAAGAACAAGGCTTCGAAGAAGAATTTGATGATGTAGATAAGACGGCGACTCATGTAGTTGTTTTTGATGGGGACCAGGCTCTGGGCACATGTCGTTTCTTCTTCGATGCAGGTAGAGATTCTTATGTTATAGGGCGTTTTGCTATGGATAAAGAGGCACGTGGTCGTTATATAGCGTCTTATATGATGGAAAGCGTGCTAGATATATTAAAATTTATGGGTGTGCCTAAGGTAGAGCTAGCCGCTCAGCAGCGGGTCGAGAATTTTTATAAGAAAAATGGCTTTATCCGTACGGATGAAGAAGTCTTTGATGAAGAAGGCTGTCCGCATGTATGGATGCGGCAGGTGTTGAAAAAAGACTAGATTGCTAAATATTTATCTTGTGGCAGTTTAGTTGTTCTGGCTAGATAAGCCTGTAGTATGGCTTAAGCATAAGTAGCTGGGCAATTAGAAAATATAATTGAATATGATAAAGACCTATTCTAGGAAGATCAGCTTTTGTTACTAGCTGCCTTGCAAGAATAGGCCTTTTCTTTTTATTTATGTTGTATCTATCACCGTAACACTTGATTTCTAGTGTTAGCATAAAGATGTAAGATGAATGGGAAAGATATTAGCTAATACTTTTTTTGTTAATACATAGTTGTTTTATGAAAAAAGAAAGGGTTGAGTGCTATGCCAAAATTTCCCGCTTATACAGATGATGAAATTATTGCTTATTTAAAAGAACAAGTAAAAGATGGACAGGTTTTTACAGATCAAAAGACACTAGAACGGCATTCTTTTAGTCATAATGAAACAGATGAATCGAGTGCTTTAGCGCTAGCCTATATTGAAGTAGGAAGTAAGGAAGATATTCAAGGGGTTTTACAGACGGCGCGTAAATTTCATTTGCCTGTTATTCCGCAAAGTTCTTTTTCCAGTCTTGTTATAGGGGCTGATGGGGAGCCACATAGTTTAATTGTGTCGACCAATCGGTTGAATCGGATTATAGAGATTAATAAGGATGATCTAATTGCTGTTGTAGAACCTGGGGTTATTAATAATACCTTAGATCAGGAAGCACGTAAGCAGGGGTTGTTTTACGCGCCGGATCCAGGTTCTCGCATGATTAGCCGCATTGGTGGTAATGTGGCAACAAATGCAGGTGGTATGAGTACTGTTAAATATGGAACGACACGAGACAATGTGTTAGGCATTAAAGTAATTTTGCCAGATGGGCGAGATGTGACTTTAGGGCATAGAACCTATAAACAGGCCTTCGGTTATGATTTAACACATTTATTCATTGGTTCAGAAGGAACCTTAGGTATTGTGTATGAAGTAACTGTTAAGCTTATGCCTATTCCTTTAGGCGATTCTATGATGGGATTGGCCTTCTTTAAAGACATGCCAACTTGTGCGAAGGCTATTTCAGCGATTCGCCGGTCTGGTTTATATCCAGTCATGTTAGAGGCCTTAGATGCGAATTCGATTGAAGCTCTTGATATTTATAACCATACGGATTATAAGCAAAAAGGAGCTGGGGCTATGTTGATTTTTAAAATTGATGTTGTCACGGACAAGACACAGGCAGCCTTACAAGCTATATTACAAGAATATGAAGCTAGCGATGTAACACTAGCCAAGGAAGAAAAGGAACAGGAACGGTTACTCCAGATGCGCCGTGATTACTTGTTAGCCGTTTACGCTTTAGGCGGAAATCATGTTATGGAAGATATGTGTGTACCTTTATCTCAGTTACCGACTATGGTCGCTTATATTCGCCAATTAGAAAAGGAATATGGTTATAAGATTTATGTAGCTGGCCATGCTGGTGACGGCAATGTTCATCCGACCATTTTGTGGCCTAAGGAAGAAAAAGAAACGCCACAGGCCGTAGTAGAAATCATTCAAAAATTATTCCGTAAAGCTTTGGAAGTTGGCGGTACGATTAGTGGAGAACATGCAACAGGCATGTTAAAAGGATTATGGAATAATGAAGAATTAGGCGATGACCTAGATATGTTACAGCATCAGATTAAATCTCTTATTGACCCGATGAATATTATGAATCCAAAGCGTAAGATTGACTAATGGATGTAGGATTTTATGGACAACTTTTTTTGGCGCATATCTTTCTCTCTGGAACGGCCATTGCTTGCTCTTTCATAGTAGGCCTTGGGCTGGGGATAGTCTTGCAAGCTAATAGACAGATAGCTAATGGTGTTATAACCTTTGTAAATATAGCTTATACGATTCCATCGATTGCTTTTTTAGGCTTTTTACTACCTTTTACCGGTGTAGGTGATACGACGGCTATTATTGCGCTTGTTGTTTATGGGTTATTGCCTATTGTACGCAGTACCTATGAAGGCCTTCAACACGTTCGCAAAGAGGAGATTGAAGGGGCACAAGCTCTTGGTTTATCTAGATGGCAAACGCTTTTCTTAATTCAAGGCCCTTTGGCCTTGCCAGAGATTTTAACAGGGTTGCAGACCATGGCAGTTATGACAATAGCTTTGACAGCTATTGCCTCCTTTGTTGGTGCTGGTGGGCTAGGTGTGGCTATTTATAGAGGCATTACCTTGCATGATATGCCGATGACAGTTACAGGCAGTATTCTAGTAGCCTTTTTAGCTATTCTTGTAGACCGTTTACTTGCTTTGTTGCGGATAGTCCTTGTTGAAAAACATGGGTGCACACGATTGAGCTTATGGTTGGATAAAAGCATTAATTATATATATAAGAATCAGACGAAATGCGGTGCTCTTTTTCTTAGCTTAGTTTTACTAGGCGGGGGACTTTCTTATGGGTATCAGCAGTATGTATCGTATCATACGATTCGAGTGGCATCGAAACCAACGACAGAAGGCTATCTTTTAGGTGAATTGCTAAAACAGGTTATTGAACGGAAGACACATCTGCATGTAGAACTTTATAATGGCATTGGCGGTGGCACATCGAATATTCAGCCTGGTATGGTAAGTGGAGAATATGATTTATATCCAGAGTATACGGGGACGGCTTGGCAGGTCGTTTTGGGGCGTAAAGATCCTTATAAAAAGGAGAAGTTTAATGAGTTGCAGTCTCTTTATCACTCGAAGTATGGCCTTACTTGGGTAGGTATGTATGGATTTAACGATACGTATGGTTTAGCTGTTCGTAAGGACTTAGCTGAACGATATCATTTGCATACATATAGTGATTTTGCACGGATATCGCCACAATTACGCTTTGGGGCGGAGTATGACTTTTTTGGGCGCCCAGATGGTTATCCAGGCTTAATTAGCACTTATCCTTTTCGTTTTGGACAGACTCTTGATATGGATAATGGTCTAAAATATACGGCTATTAGGAATGGTAAGATTGATGCGATGACTGTCTTTACTACTGATGGACAAATCAAAACGGCACCAATTACTGTTTTAGTGGATGACAAGCATTTCTATCCATCTTATGAGGCGGGAACGGTTGTTAGTGAACGAGTCTTGGCTAGGCATCCAGAGTTGCGGCAAGCCTTGGAATCATTAACAGGTAAAATAAAAGAAAATGACATGATTGCTATGAACTACCAAGTGGAAGTGGAACATAAATCGCCAGCCAGCGTTATATCACAGTGGTTAGATAGTCACGGATTTTAATAGATAAAGACCTATTCTAGGAAGGCTAGCTTTGATACTAGCTGCCTTGTAAGAATAGGTCTTTTACATTGAGTATGTTATTTTTCTAAAGCTGTTTTTTGGTTCTGATTTTTATCTTTATTAGCATCTTTATTAGGCACATAGACCTGTAAGTATTGAGGTAGAACTTCGAGACTTACAGGAAGTTCAGGTCCTTCGTTGCCGTCCATATTAGTAGGGAGTACAGCCTTTTCTTCAATGGAGATATCTGCCTTACGGCACTTGATGATGCGGACAAAGTCAGAATTGTAGATGCTGCCACTAATAATAAGAGGCATAATGCGTAATACATTAAGAATATAGTATTCTTTGAAAACGACAATGCGCATGTAACCGTCATCAACGGAGGCCGTTGGCATAAAGCGTTCAAAGCCAGATACAACGTTGGTCAGTAACGCTAAGACTAGTGGCGACCGCATGTGGAGGTCTTCGTTTTCTGTTTTTATGTGGAAGGTATAGTCCTTAGTGGAGAAGAGGGCTTGGCCGCCACGTAAGAAGTAGGCTAGAGGGCCTAGAATTTCTTTTTCACGAGGGGTTACTTCTTCTAAAATACGGGGAATGATACCAGCGGCAATATTATTGCAGAAATAGCGGTTGTTACAACGGCCAATATCGATACGGCGGAGCTTGGCATGTTTTAACATTTTGATGGCTTTTTTAGGGCTCTTAGGAATGCCGAGTGCGCGGCACATATCATTACAGGTGCCAACGGGGATAAAGCCAAATTTAACATGGCGGCCGCCAGCACGGGCGATACCGCACACGGTTTCGTTGATAGTGCCATCACCACCCATACAGAAGATGGCATCGATACCGTCGTGAACAGCGGCTTCGGCATAGCGCATGGCGTCATCCGCCTTATGGGTAAAACGAATTTCTAAATGGTCAAAGAGGTTTTCTAGTTCCCATTCAGTTTTTACAATATGAGGTTTAGCACGGCCTCCACCAGAGGAGGGGTTAATGATGAGTAAGCAACGGCTCACGGTAACACTCCTATCTGTATAGTATTTTAGGCGTCGTAAGAATGGAGGCTGTCAGGTTTGACAGTCATACTCAGCGGGACGTATAATAACGATGATAAAGCCGTCAGGAATTGACGGCTTTTTTACAGTATATTTATTATAGTATACTTACTAATTTATGTCATTATAAAATCAACAAATTACCTAGAGAAGTTGTGTAGGAGATGTATATGGAATCATTGAGTAATCATGGGCTGGGGAGTATATCTATTGAGCGGTTGCCCCTAAGTGAGCAGGTCTATATGACTTTGAAGAAGGGTATCTTAACAGGCACTTTAGAGCCTGGTGTTAAACTTAATGAAGTGCGCATTGCCGAAGAGCTACAGGTTAGTCCGACGCCTGTACGGGAGGCTTTCCGCAAACTGGCTAAGGATAATCTAGTGGTCATAAAACCATGGAAGGGGGTTACCGTAAAAGGCTATTCACCAGAAGAAATCGTATCCATGTACCAGTGCCGAGAAGTTATGGAAGGGTTGGGTGCACGACTATGTGCGGAAGTGGCCAGTGATGAACAACTTAGAGAAGTGGCTGAAGCTTATCAGACTTGTGTGCAATCGACGGATGTAGAAACGCGGGTGGCAGCCAATAATCACTTTCATTCGTCTATTATGCTCTTGTCTGGTAATGAACGTATCGTTGATTATTTATCTTCCTTTACAGAAATGGTTAATCGTGACATGTATATAAGTTCAATGGATAAGCAGCGTATGGTGAAGTGCGACGAAGAACATAAGCAGATTCTCTATGCCTTGCAAAATCATGATGGCGATGCGGCAGAAAAAGCCATGCGCTATCACATTCGTAATGCCTTTGTGTATAAGAGGGCTCACGGTGAACTGGCTGGACGGACCAAGTAGGGTAAATAGGTATTACATGGGATTTGAAGAGCTATTGATACAGTTGCTATCCGCAAGGAAATCAACATAATAGTAAAGTAGGGTATTGGCATTATACGGGATTTTAAGAGGAACAATTTTTTAGGAAAGTCTTAAAAAATAGGTGAGTCTTTTGTGGCGAGCTTCTTGAGGTAGTAGAAGTAGATAGAAGAAGATAGGATAGAAGAAGATAGGATAGAAGAAGATAGACTCGTATTTTGTATACAAAAAATTGTGCTTACCGTGAAAAACAGTTTACTTTTACCTTACTATTTGCTATACTATTAATCGTGATGAGATACTCACACTTATCTCATCAGGGGCACCCCCAAAAGCCCCATAACATTTGAGTTGATTCAAATGTTCTCTCTCTCTTTTTTCTCAAATATAAAAGCCTCGGCGTAAGCCGGGGTTTTTATATTTATAAAGGATTTACATAGTGCGTTAAAAGGTCTTAGGGACTTACGCTAATAGCAGCTTAAACGTGAGAAATATACTCTTCATTCTTTCTATTCGAGTAAAGAGCTATATTCCGCAAGGAGCCTTTACCGGGTTTGGTAGTTAAGATTAAAAGTATAAAAAAGAGGGTATATATCCCGTTAAAGAGCTTTACAATAGCACCAGTTCATGAGGAAAGAATATACGTTTCTTTTTTTACTTGAGCTAAGAGCTATAATCCTGCAAGGAGTCTTTACCTGTTAGAGAAACAGCAAATAGTAAGAAAAGAAGGGGTTCGTATATCTCGTTAAAGAGCCCTTTCGTATAACTATATAAGATAAGATGAGGACCACATACTCTATGAGCAGCCTTTGCCGAAGGTGATCAGCTGTCGAATGGAGTATGTGGTCCTCATTTGTTTTCTTTCTATTAACGGAGGACTGCTCGCAAGGGATATACGTGCCCTTTCTCCTTATATAAATTTACTAAACCGGTAATAGCTCTGAGGAAAACGCCTCTTAGCGTCCCATTACCCCATTAACTGGAGCCAATTCTAGCTGCACTTTACTACCAAAGTGCTTAGCAAAGGCTTCTTTTGTTTGCATAGATAGCGTATCGACGGTCATAATGAGTCCGTTAATAGCTTCGTTAGGACGGACAGATAAGACAGAGCCTTTTGGTTCTTGCTGATTGTAATAATAAGCCGCTTCCGTTTGTAAGGCATCAAGAACGGCTTCGGTTGCAGGTGCTTGGATGATGCGAACTGTATTTAAGAGTTCTTTATCTTTTAAGAAGGATAAAGCGGATCCTAATTGTTTTACTTGGTCTTCAGCTTTTAAGCCAACCGTTAATTGTGTATCCGTTTTCCAGAACATAATACCATGTGTGCGGAAGTCAAAGTTTGCACCAAAGGTTTTGGTAATTAAGGCTTCGATTTTACGTTCTGTTTCTTGGTGGAGTAATTCGATTTTAAAAGCTTGGGCAGTTGGTCCTTGTGTTAGTTTGTAGGTGATTTCAGCGGCTTCTGCACGGGTAATGTATTTTTCAGGATTAAACAGGCCATTACGGGTGTAGTTAACAAAACCTAAATAAGCAAGTTCACGTACAGGTTGTTGTGCCCAGCTGGCAATGTATTTTTGGTCACCATAATGAATGCCGTCTAAATCGGTTGGGTCTGGTGTGTTATAACCTAGATAATGTAAGTAGTTGTCGGCCACCACGGCGAATTCTTGGCGGGACATATATTTTTCTGGTTTGAAAGTATTATCCCCGTAACCACTCATAATATTTTTTTCAGAAGCCGAAGCGATAGCAATAGAGGACCAGCGGTCAGATGTAATGTCCTTAAATCGATTGGATAAGACGACTGTTGGCGTGTCACCAGCTAAGGTACTAAACAAAGAGGCTGCCTGTTCGCGAGTTAAGTAAGCATCTGGATGGAAGGTGCCATCCTGGTAGCCGCTCATAATGCCTGCTTGGGTAACGGCTGTAATCGCCTTGCTAGCCCAATAGTTAGCTGGTACATCGGAGAAAACGTATTTTCTGGCATTAGAAAGAATATCTGTAGATAGGCCAGGTTTTGTGTTAGCTGGTAATAGTGTGTTTTCTTGATTATTGCTAGTCGTTGTTAAGGCTGATGCACTATTACTGGTATTAATGCTGTCTTTGGTATTGGCACCATCTTTTATGAGCCGAACTAAATGATGAGTAGTGTTTAGTGTAGAAGCTAGGTTGTTATTGTCATTAGTAGTTGTTGAAACGCTTGCTTCCGTTGCTACTGGAGCATTGGCTGTTACTGGTGTAGGCATAGGTGTTTGACTAAGAGCTATAGCATTGGGTACAAGACCATCAGATAATGTTTTTTGCGCTGTAGTTGTTCGTGTAACTACATGAGGAATGGAGCTAGTGCCCGTTGAAGCTATATTTGACTCTTGGACAGTATTGGTTTGTGTAAGTGGTAATGTGTTATCTGATTGAGCCCATGCTGTATTGCCAGTTAAAGCACTAGTGGTTAAGGCCATAAGGGTTAATAGGGAAAGAGTAGATTTGCTTACTAACATAAGAGACACATCCTTTATATAGAACGGATAAGTATATAAATATACACAAGTTTTAGAATTCTTGCGTCTGTAGATTTCGTAATAGGAGAAGCTACTGTATACGCCATAGTGTGTATATTAGTAGTATAAAGCCTATAAAAAAAAGATGCTAGCCTTTAAGGCTGGCATCTTTTTTTGTTTGAGGGGAAATCTTAGGAATATAAATGGTAACTTCATTAATGGTCGTAAGGGCTTTCATCTTGTCATAAATGGCACTGGCTTTAAAGGCTTTTGCGTGTTTAGCGTCGACATAGATGACGACGTATTGCCCTACTTTTAATTGATTGAGAGGTCGATTTAAGGTGGAGAAGGGCATAATATTTTTACCCTTATCCCATACGTTAGTAAAGGTTTCTGGTTCTGTACTTAGTTCATACATTGGTTGGCCACTGTAATACGAAAGAGAGGTGCGATAGTCTTCAAAATAATAGAGAATAGCTCGGTTTTTATTAGGGGTGGCCTGCCATAGGGCTTGACCTGATGAGGCACTAATAATAGGCGTTAGGGCAAAGGTTAAGGTTAAGAAAAAGCAGATAGCTGATGCACTAATACTAGCGAATAAGGTCATAGGATTCTTGCGAGTCCAAGCAAAGACGGCGAGAGCTAAAGAAATCAGGCTGCCAAGGAGTAAAAGTATATGATCCGTTTCTTGTGGCACCCACCATAAGGCGCCAGCCACGAGCCCTATTAATAGGATGACTGGTAAAGAGCACCAAAGACCACTGTGGATTTGGTGATTGCTTTTTAAGCGCTTTTGCAAGGTTACTAAACCTTGGGCACTCAAGAAGAGGAAGGGAATGATACCAATAAAGGTGTAGGTTATATACTTGGTGGCCATTAATGTATAGAAACCGTAGACAAGAAGGCCCCAGGTTAGGAGGTAGCGCTGCCAGTCACTTCGTTTTCCATGAATTAATTCATAGATAGTCAGCCCTGTCCAAGGTAGAGTAGATAGAGGCCACTCAATAAGATAGAGGAACCACCAGTTTTGGTTGGGGTGTTCGGGAATGGTGGCTCGAATATAATTGTGGAGCCCAAGGAAGCCGTCAATAAAGGCCTGACCGTAGGTTGTATACATGCTAGCGTACCAAGGTAAGGCAATGATTAGAAAGTAGGCCATGCTCCGCGGGTCAAAGAGTAATTTCCAGTCGCGGGTAGACTTATTTTTACGAATAAGTAAAAAGACAATAAGGATAATCCCAGGAAGAACGATGCCTACAGGCCCTTTGGTAAGAACGGCTAGGGCAGCACAGACATAGGCTTTGCTGATAGCTGTTTTATCGTGGTTTTGAAAGGCTAGATAGGCAAATGTAAAAATACCTAGGGAAAAGAAAAATAAGAGGCCGTCAGTTAAAATAGCATGGCTAATATACCAAAATTCTAAAGAAGTTCCTGTCATAATAGCAAGAATTACGGCTAACTTTTTGTTAGCCGTAATTCGAATCGCACTATAATACATGAGGAGAATAGAGCCGACAGCGGTGATGCTAAAAGGTAAGCGGGCGGCCCAATCAGAAAAGCCGAAGCATTTAAAAGACAGCATGAGAACCCAATAGGTGAGAATTGGCTTATCAAACCAAGGCTGACCATAGATAAAAGGGGACAGCCATTGACCGCGGTTGAGCATTTCCATAGCCGTTAAGGCATAATTGGATTCAACTGGGTCAGTAATAGGTAAGTTCCAAGTGTTTAGTATGTAAAAAAGGAAAAAGCCAATACCTAAGGTCCATATGGGCTGTTTCCGACAAAGGGAAAGAAAATGCATAAAAGACACCTCATTGTATGTAGTGATTATTTATTTGTGTTTGTTGTGGATTGTGCGTCTGGTGTAGAAATAACAAAGTAATGAATCTTGCTGCCGAAGGCACTGGCTACGGAATCCTGCATGTAAGGATAAGATTCGGTTACATTAACGATTAATTGATTGTGAGGCACATCTGGGTAAGAAGCAATAATTTTGCCGTTTGGTTGTTTGCTAGCATAGAAGCTTGCAAAGTTAGCGGCAATTTTATCGTATTCAACTTGGCTGTATTTTGTGGATTCCAATACAACAGACTGGGTTAAGGCCTTATTAGAGGAAGCAGTGAAAGCTTTTTCTAAGGTATCCATGTCGGCAGCGCTTTTTACGGCTACGTATAAGATATTGTCCTTCCAGTACATAACACCGTGGTTTTGGAAGTTGCCTGGTGTTTTATATAATTTGTCTAATTCAGTAAAGACAGCGTCTTCCAAGGCCGATTGAGTACTGGCCTGCGTTACTGGCTGTAAATTAGTTGGAGCAATAGTCGATACAGTGGTTGTTGTTTGCGCATTTGAGTTAGAAGCGGTTACTGTTGGCGTTACGATAGGAGCTACCGTTGTGTGGGTATAAATACGATAAAGGATAGCTGCTGCTTCGGCCCGTGTAATAGTATCTTGTGGACGGAAGAGAACGTCGGAGCCTGCATTGATAAAGCCTTCTTGGGCGAGTTGGGTTACAGCGGACTTGCCTGCACTAGATAATTCGTTGCTGTCAGCAAATTGAATGGCTTTTTTGCTGTTATCATTTTTAATGCCTAGGTAATCAGCAAAGTGAGCGGCTGTGATAGCAAAAGACTGGCGAGTCATAGTGCTAGATGGATTGAAGGCTCTTGCACTTTCTGCTTTCATAATACCGGCTTCAGATACATGTTCTACTGCGTCGTAAGCCCAGTTATCGGTTGGTACATCTGTATAGGTTACAGTTTTCTTGTCTTTTGGCAAGTGGTTGGTTGCCGTTAAGATATTGTTATAAATAGAGGCAATTTGAGCTCGTGAAATGGTTACGTTAGGGCGGAAGGTGCCGTCAGGGAAGCCGGAGATAAAGTGGTCATTGTACATGGCTAGAATGGCTTCTTTGGCCCAATGTTTGGAAATATCGGAGAAAGGACCATCAGTTGCTTTGGTTGTTGCCTCTTTACTACTAGCTTTTGTATCCGATTTAGCTGTTGTAGTTGTATTTTTACTTGCTGTGCTGACAGCGGTGCTGACTGTGGAAGCACTGCTGTTTGTAGCCGTTGTTGAGGCGGTGCTTGCTTTTGCTGTCGTAGCGGTGCTGGTTGTGCTGGCATCTGTTTTTGTTGTTGTCTTTGCACTGGCTGTAGAAGCACTTGCTGTTGTAGCTGTTGGTGCAGCAGCTTTATTAGTACTTACAATGGATGAATTGATAGGTGTCGCTGCTTGAGCGGGATTAAAGAATAAAGTTGTTGAGGAAGCCGCAAGAAAGGCGGCAATAGCTATTCGTAATTGAGTTGATTTCATGGAATCAAGGCTCCTTTCTATAAATGCTTGCATTTGGGTTATATTATAGCACGAATGCATGTAATACTCTATATGCTTTTGCTTGTGTCGAGGAGTATGGAAGCCCCCTATACGTTCTCTCGAGAGCTGGTCACCTACGGCGAAGGCTCTCTACGAGAAGTATAGGGTGCTTTGTGACATAAGGGTAAAGTTGTAAATGCAGAGGACGGAAGTACCTGATGGTCTTCAAAAACTCCGTCCTTCGCTTCGCTCGCAAGTTACCCTAAGGGCACGTTGCGTTTTGAAGAGACATCAGGCGCTTCGTAACATTGAGCCAAGAGGAAAATAACTTGGGAGCTATGTATAGAGTTTGGTGGCGTGCATTCGTGTTATGGGGGAAGGGAAAAGTACTTCATGACATAGTGCTAAAGATGGATAAAAGGTGTAGGTTAATTGCATGTATTTAGTGCATATTATTCATGAAAATATTGCGCATGTTGCTAATATCGCAAAAGGCTTGGTCTTGTGCCGCGTATTATATATAATGTGTAATAAAGGTCGATAAAACCCTTTTGAAAAGGCGATTTATCGATGCACGTTGGCTATTTATTTATTTTATACAAGTCTATATGGATAGATATACAACTTGAATTGTGGTTGCAAGAAAGTCGAGGCGAATTGAATGAAAGTTCATTTTTTCACGCAATGTTTGATTGATATGTTTTACCCACATGTTGGCATGGCAGGGGTACAGGTACTTGAGCATTTAGGGTGTGACGTCGTTGTACCTAAGAAGCAGGTTTGTTGTGGTCAGATGTTTAGTAATTCTGGCTATGCGGCTACGGCGAAAGATGCTATGAAGAATACGATTGAATGTTTCGAAGACGCGGATTATGTAGTTAGTATGTCTGGGTCTTGTGCTTTTGCTATGAAGGATGAGTACAAGGATATTTTAAAGGATGAACCAGCTTGGCTAGCACGGGCTAATAATTTGTCGGCTAAGATTTATGAATTTACAGAGTTCATTGTAGACGTGCTTGGCGTAACGGATGTAGGCGCTACGTTTAATGACTCCGTAACGTATCATACGTCTTGCCATGTAACGCGTTTATTGGGCATTAAGGAACAGCCTTTTAAGTTATTGACGAATATTCGTGGTCTTGATTATCGCAAGTTAGATCGTATGGATCGGTGTTGTGGCTTTGGTGGTACGTTCTCCATTAAGAATCCAGATATTTCGGCAGCTATGACAAAAGAAAAAGCCTTAAATATTGCGGCTACGGGTGCTAATGTAGTCGCTGGTGCTGACCAAGCTTGCCTTATGAGTATTGAAGGTATGTTAGATCGTTTATATAAGACTGGTGAAATTGATCGCCGTATTAAGGTTATGCATATTGCTGAGCTTTTAAATTGCCGGTAAGTCCGCGCTGTTAGGAGGAGACCATGAGTATTTTATATGATGAACGTCCGTTCCATACACGGGTCAAGGATGTAATGGACAATCAGTTTAAGGTAAAAGCCATTCAAAAAGCACAGGATGTGTTTTATACAAAACGAAAAGCTTTAGTAGAGCAAGTGCCGGCATGGGAAGAGTTTCGTACAGAAGCGGCAGCCTTGCGTGACCATACCTTACGCAACTTGGATTACTATTTGAATATGTTTGCAGAAAATGCAGAAAAGGCAGGGGCGCATGTATTCTTTGCTAATTCTGATAAAGAAGCGACAGACTATGCCTTAGAAGTGCTTCGACAAAAAGAAGCAAAGATGATTGTTAAGTCTAAGAGCCTGTTAACAGAAGAAATCAGCCTTAATGAAGAATTAATTAAAGCGGGTATCAATGTTAATGAAACAGACTTGGCTGAATTTATCTTACAGACAGATGACTGGAATCCGCCGTCTCACATTGTTGTGCCAGCCCTTCATTTGGAACGGTCTAAGATTCGGGAAGTCTTCCATGATAAGCTAGGTTATGAAGGCACAGAAAATCCAGAAGAAATGACACGTTTTGTACGTAAGTTCATTCGTAAACGTTTCTTAACAGCTAATGTAGGCTTTACAGGCTGTAACTTTGGTGTAGCAGAAACAGGCTCCATTACTATTGTAAGTAACGAAGGTAATGGACGTATGAGTAGCTCCATTCCTCGTACTCAGATTGCGGTTATGGGGATGGAACGTTTAGTGCCTGATTTAGCGTCATTGGATGTAATGATGGAATTGTTAGTTCGCTCTTCCGTAGGGGCTAAGATTTCAAATTATTTCTCCTTGATTACAGGCCCAGCTAAGCCTGGAGAAGCAGATGGTCCAGAAGATCTACATATTATCATTGTGAATAATGGTCGTACCAATGTCTTGGGTGGCGAATTTAATTCTATGCTTCGCTGTATTCACTGCGGTGCCTGCATGAATATCTGTCCAGTATATCGTCATATTACAGGCCATGCGTATGGTTCAATTTATCCAGGACCAATGGGGGCTGTGTTGACACCGCTATTGGTAGGCTATGAAAAAGCAGGTGCCCTTCCTTATGCATCAACCTTGTGCGGTGAATGTTGGGAACATTGTCCTGTTAAGATTCCCATTCATGAATTGCTATTAAAACATAGAGAAAATATTGCGGAACATACCAATGTACGGCCAGCTATTGAAAAACCAATCTTTAAGACAGCTGCGACTATGTTTGCCAACTCCTTCTTATATGATATGGGGACGAAGGCGGCTGCTGTAGGTATGAAGGCGGTAGCTAAAGATGATGCTATGCCAGAATGGATGAAAGTCTTGCCAGTTGCTGGTGGCTGGATTAAGTCCAAGGATATGGGTACAATGAAGTTACATAAATTCCGTGATGTATATGCTAAGTATGAAAAGAATAAAAAGAAAGGGACATTCTAATGGACGAAGCAAAAAAACGCGATTTTATCGGACGCATTTCTCGGGCCTTAGGGCGAGAAGCTATACCAGACTATGTGGCCCCTTTTGATATGAGTCATGGTCCACAGGCTGATATGTATGATGATTTGACACAAGACCAAGTGGTAGCTATGTTTAAGACGGAGTGCGAAAAAGTAGGGACGCACTACATTGAAACGACAAAGGACCAGTTAGGTCAGGTCCTTTTAGACGAAATTGAAAAACGTGGTGGTGGCAAGGTTATTTATCCAAATAGTGATGAAGTAAGGGAATACAATTTGGAAGAATTATTTGCTAAAGAGCCAGCTGATAAGGCTACCTTTATTAAATGGGATGCATCTAAGGGACGTGACGCCAATATTAATGCGTCGCAGGATGCAGAAATCGGTATTACCTTTCCTGTTATGGGAATAGCCGAAACGGCAACGGTTGTACAGCCAAGTACAGAAGAAAGTGGTCGTTCTATCGGGCTCTTACCAATTACACATATTGCGGTTTTACATACGGACACGATTGTGCCACGTATGACCCAGTCTATGGCGGCTTTATCTGAAGTTTATAAGGAAGATCCGTCATCTTTCCCAACGAATATCGTTCATATTTCGGGACCGTCTAACACGGCGGATATTGAATTGGTTCGTGTTGTTGGGGTACATGGGCCGATTAATGTCACATTCATTTTAGTTGATTAAAGTAATTTCATAGTGGTATATAGAGGGTACATAAGGCAGAGGTAGTCTATTACTTTTGCTTATGTACTCTTTTAGTTTTCATATTGTGTTATAATAGCTAGAGTTATATTTTGTTAAAAAAGAAAGTGTGAGTAAAATGGCTATACTGTTTTTTCAGCAGTTTCTAATGATTAGTAGTCCAATAACTATTGGCGTGTTGATATTATTCCTAATGTTATTAGGTTTTATGTATGTATTACAACGCGCGGGTATTTCGTTTGGTAAACGGGTCATTATCGGGACTGTATTAGGTGCGGTGTTAGGTTTTTCCGTGCAGATTATTGCGGGATTTCCTAATAACCCAATGAGTGTGACTTTCATAAAAGAAAGTACAAAATGGTTCTCTTTAGTGGGGACTGGTTTTATTGATTTGATTTTAATGCTAGTTATTCCCCTAGTATTTATCTCTATTGGCCATGTAGTTCTTCATATGAAGAGCGCAGCTGACCTTCGCAAGCTTGTATCGGCAACGGTTTTAGTTGCCTTAGGCATGGTGGCTGTGGCAGCTATTGTTGGCTTAGTCTTAGGTTCTGTTGCTCATTTAGGACAAGGTGGAGCGGCTGTTGCTGAAGGTACCTCCAAGATGCGTGACGTTAAACCGGTTGTAGATACTTTGTTAAATTTGATTCCAAAGAATCCAGTACAGGCTATGTCTTCGACAAATGTCATTGCCGTAGTTGTCTTTGCCTTTATTGTTGGCGCTATTGCACGGGCCATTAAATCGACAGGTAAAGACACGTTAGACATTGTGACCAAGCTTTTTGATGAATCTCATTTAATTATCTCTTGGATGGCTGATTTTGTTATTGGCCTTATGCCTTACGGCGTGTTGGCTCTATTGGCAACTACCTTAGCACAAAAAGGATTTCAAGCCATTATTGATATGGGGCTCTTTATCTTGCTTATCTATGTAGGTATTATTATCATGCTGATTATTCAGTCTATTTTGTTGACGTTGGTAGGAGCCAATCCTTGGATTTACTTCCGTAAGGCAAAGGCGCCTTTGCTATTAGCTTTTACGTCTCGATCCAGTATGGGCGTTTTGCCGTTAACAATTGAAACGTTAACGAATAAGTTAGGGGTTACGTCCACAACGGCCAATACGGTGGCTAGCTTCGGCACAACAGCAGGCATGCAGGGCTGTGCTGGTGTGTTCCCTGCCTTATGTATTGTCTATATAGCCAATGTATCTGGTGTCCAGATGGATGTGACCATGTACATTATGAGTGTTATCGTCATTGCCTTAGGTTCTCTTGGCATTGCAGGGATTCCAGGGACAGCAACCATGTCTGCATCCGTGTCTTTATCGGGTATGGGTATGAGTAATTTGTTTCCATCTATATCGCCAGTTCTGGCCATTGACCCGATTATTGATATGGGGCGTACCATGTTAAATGTTAGCGGGGCGATGACAAATGCCATTTTTGTTGATAAAATGATGAGTACGTTTAATAAGAAGTCTTATGAAGATATGTCAACGGTAGATACTGTTGATGAGGAGGAATAAACAGATGGAATTCATGGTAGATTCGGAGCGTTGTGTTCGATGTGGGGCTTGTATTCAAGAATGCCCAACCGGATTACTTATCATGGGCGATGAAAGTCCTAAAAAAGGACGGGGTGGTTGTATTTTATGTGGACACTGTGTGGCTGTCTGCCCAACAGAAGCTATTGATTATGATGGCACGCCACGGGCTCAACAGGTAGATTTAAGGGATTACAAGACCTTATCGGCAGAAGAGGCCGAATTGTTCTTGCGTTCTCGTCGTTCCGTACGGCAGTTTAGTAAAAAACAAGTGTCTAAGGAAGAAATCACCCGTTTATTAAATGTAGCCCGTATGGCCCCGACATCTACCAATACACAGGGCGTTTCCTATATGGTTATTCAAAATCCAGAAACGATTGCTAAGATTCGTCAACATGTAACAACGTGGATGGAATCTATGAGCAAACTTTATGCACAAATGCGTATTTATTATCGGACGATTACCTTGTATGAAAAGACGCATAATAGAGATCCTCTTTTCCATGAAGCCCCTACGCTTGTCTTTGCTTTAGCTCCTAAACGGAATTTTGAACGTGGCTTAGAAAGCTCTCATTTTTGCTTGTCCTATGCAGAATTATTCGCGCCATCTCTAGGACTTGGGACTTGCTGGAGTGGTTTTGCTGAATATTGTGGCAAGGTAGATTACGAACCCTTGGTGGAATTGTTGCAAATACCCGACGACAAACGTATCGGTGGTGCTATTGTAGTAGGGTACCCGACACATACATTCCGTCGGGCACCAGAACGTCGGCCTTTAGAGGTGACGTTTGATAAATAGACCCGATAGAGAGGAAGCGTAAGCAATGGGACACTTAGTATGGAAACGTATCTATGATGACTTGGATGTACATGAAGGGTATCGTATTTTAATTGATCGCTTATGGCCAAGAGGTATTAAGAAGGAACGGGCGGGCCTTGATTATTGGGCTAAGGAGATAGCGCCTACGGCCGACCTTCGTAAGGCTTATCATACAGAGACGATTGATTATGATACGTTTTCAGCTAAGTATGCCGCTGAGATAGAGGCCAATCCTACTTTTGGTGATTTTGTGGCTTTGATTCGAACCAAATTAACGACGCAGGATGTGATTATGCTCTATGGTATGAAAGAGGCTGATAAGAGTCAGCTACCTATCTTGCGTAAGTATGTAGAAAAAGTATTAGAAAAATAAAAAAGAACCCTAGACAGATAAAACTGTCTAGGGTATTTTTATACTATACTTTTGTTTCTTTTAAGTGAACGGTTTATAGGAGGTTGTTACATGGCTCAAATGAAGGTTGTTTTATCACAGGCGGCAGAAACCCTAGTTGGTCGGATTACTAAGCGAGATATAGTGAGGCCGGAGCGGACGGATTATACGGATGTAGGTGCTGTCGTCATAACCGATTGGGAACAGGAAGTGATGAAGGAGCCTGTCATTTCGGCTTTTAATATCCCCTTATTTATCGTACAGACAGAAGGTCTTTGGCAAAAAGAAGTTCTACAGATTATAAAAGATTCGGATTTGGATGTGGATTTGGCACGAGTTGATCGCATAGCGCCGACGGATTTATTACATATTGCTTATGGTGTGTTAGATATTGATCCAACAGAACGGGAGTTATATATTAAACGCATTGAGATGGCTGTACAGGTGTATGAAGAACGTATTTTACCGCCCTTTTTTCGTATGTTAGATGAATATGTAAATCGAGGTAATACGCAGTTTAATTGTCCTGGACATCAAGGAGGCCAATTTTTTCGCAAACATCCAACGGGACGGGTTTTTTATGATTTCTATGGGGAAACTCTTTTTCGCAGTGATCTTTGTAATGCGGATGTGCAGTTAGGTGACTTATTGATTCATGAAGGATACGCTTTGGAAGCACAAGAACATGCGGCGGAAGTCTTTCATGCAGATAAGACTTATTTTGTTCTTAACGGAACTTCGTCATCTAATAAGGTGGTACTCAATGCCTTACTAACACCAGGTGATTTAGTCTTGTATGACAGAAATAATCATAAGTCTATTTCTATGGGGGCTCTTGTGCAGGCCGGGGCTGTACCGATTTACTTAGAGACGGAGCGTAATCCTTATGGGGCCATAGGTGGTATTCCGGAAGCTTGTTTTGATGAAGGATATATTAGAGAACGTATACGGGAACGTATGCCGGAAAAGGCAGACGCCAAACGGCCAATTCGTCTGGCTGTTATTGAACTAGGCACTTATGACGGTACGGTTTATAATGCTAAGGAAGTGGTTCGTAAGATAGGTCACCTTTGTGATTATATACTCTTTGATTCAGCTTGGGTCGGGTATGAACAGTTTATTCCTATGATGAAAGATTGTAGTCCCCTCTTGTTAGATTTAGGGCCGGATGAGCCGGGTATCTTTGTAACGCAATCCGTACATAAACAGATGGCGGGGTTTTCACAGACTTCACAGATTCATAAAAAAGATAAGCATATTAAAGGCCAAGACCGCTATGTGAATCAGAAGCGTTTTAATAATGCCTTTATGATGCATGCATCAACATCGCCTTTTTACCCTTTGTTTGCTGCACTTGATGTAAATGCTCGTATGCATGAAGGAGAGGCGGCTATTACCCTGTGGGGCGACTGCCTTAGACTAGGTATTGAGGCACGTAAACGAGTACTTACGGAATGTCATTACGTGCGCCCTTTTGTGCCGCCTATGGTTCATAACCAGCCTTGGGAAAATGCGGATACAGAGACTATTGCGCAAGATAAGGCGTATTTTGTGTTTGAACCTAATGTGGTGTGGCATTCCTTTGCAGGTTATGGGCAGAATCAATACTTTGTAGATCCTTGTAAATTTTATTTAACAACGCCTGGCATTGATGTTATGACTGGTGGTTATAGTGAGTTTGGTATACCGGCGGTTATCTTGGCAACTTATCTGCGGGAGTATCAGATTATTCCTGAAAAAAATGATTTGAATACCATTCTTTTCTTAATGACACCAGCGGAATCTGAGACTAAGATGGAAATGCTTTTAGCACAATTAGTACGTTTTGAAAAATTAATTGATGCCAATGCGCCTATGCGAGAAGTCTTGCCAAGTATGTATAAAAACCATATGAAACGGTACCGTGGGTATACGATTAGGCAGCTTTGTCAGGAAATGCATGATTTTTATCGTAAGCGGCAAGTGAGCTTATGGCAGAAGCGTTTGTTCCAAGAAGATTATTTGCCTCAATATGTTATGAGCCCGCAAGAAGCGAATATTCATTTTGTAAGAGGACACGGCGAGTTAGTACCTGTATCTGACTGCCTAGGCCGGGTAGCCATGGAAGGGGCCTTGCCATATCCGCCAGGTATTATCTGTGTTCAGCCAGGGGAGCGTTGGTCGGAAGCGGCTCTTGCCTATTTTAAAATATTAGAAGAATATGTCGACCTGTGGGAAGGTTTTGAGTTAGAACTGCAAGGTGTGTATTGGGGATATGATGCAGCTTTACAAAAGCGTCGACTCTATGCCTATGTCTTAAAAGGAGAGTATGGGGAAGCCTAGAAGCAGGATTTCTATATAGTTCATTTAAATTATTGGCAAATTAAAAAATAGTACTTGCAATTTAGATGATTATTCGTTATAATTACTTTCGTACTATTCCTCGATAGCTCAGTTGGTAGAGCAATCGGCTGTTAACCGATCGGTCGTAGGTTCGAGTCCTACTCGGGGAGCCAATTATGGCCCGATGGTCAAGCGGTTAAGACACCGCCCTTTCACGGCGGTATCGAGGGTTCGATTCCCTCTCGGGTCACCATATGGACGATTAGCTCAGCTGGGAGAGCGCCTGCCTTACAAGCAGGATGTCGGCAGTTCGATCCTGTCATCGTCCACCAAATAGGAAGGAACTGCGGTTCCTTCTTTTTTTATTATTTTATAGGTATTATTAGGGAGGCTGCAAATGGGAGCGATTATACCATACGTTGTCTTTATCTTAGTTGTACTTGTTTTTTTAGGCCTTTGCTATTGGCTCTTTAGAGATACACCAGAAACGGTGGAAACGCGGAAGAAGCAGGGCAAGAAGATAAAAGAAAAAATAAAAGAAGGGCGGCGGGTGAAAGCTAAAACTAAAGTATCTGCCAAGGGAGATACTTTGCCAAAGAAAAAGGAAAGCAAGAGTCCGTTACGTTTATTTTCACGTAAGAAAGAAACAAAACCGGCAGATACAAAAGAAACTTTGGCTAAGCAGAGCCTAGCTAAGGAACCAAGGAAAACAGAAGTAACGGAAGATACGCTGAAACAGGCCAAGGACTTAAAATCGGCTAGAGCCATGCTGGCACAAGCTTATGAAGAAGAACAAGCAGAAGAACGGCGTCGTAAGGATGAAAAACTAAAACATAAAGAATTAGAAGGAGCCGAAGATAATAGAGAATCGCTAGAAGCTACACAGATTATCCCTGATATGAAGGCAGCCGAAGAAGCTCGTCGTATTGAAAAAGAGGATACGCGTAAGAAGGAACCTCTTGTTCGTAAATTGACGCCAGATGCTAAGGTAGAAGAAGAAAAAACTCTTACTAAGGTACAATCCGAAACGACGTCTTCCCCAGTGGTAGATAAAGCTGATGCAGCAGAAGGGTTAGATGACTTAGAAAAACCAGTACAGTTAGAAATGACGCGGCGTATACCAGCAGTTACACCTGCTATGCTAGAAAAAGAAACGGCTGTACCAGATGCCACTATGGTTTTACCGACGATTAAACAGGCGGCTAGACCCACTATTATAGCCAGTCCTAAGCCTGTTGATGCGGTGCTAACGACAAGTGATGATTTACCAGATTATGTGGCCCCAGCTATGACTAATTTTATGTCTGCCTTTGCCGGTATTAATAATACATCGAGACAATCGGTGGAAGAGATTACAGGGGCGGCTTTGGAAACCTTAGGGCTTACGGATGTAAATGAAGTAAAAGCCTTGCTTGAAAATATTGTTATTCAGGAAGCGCTTTTATGTATGCAGAAGGCCTATGTGGCGACGCCGACGGATTGGATGCATGAAACAGCTATTGCCGCTTTTATTGATGTGGTGCAACAGCCAAAGTCTAGTACACCGTATTTAGTTGCTTTTGACGCGTTGCGTATTTTACCACGTTTGCATTTAGGCCATTTTCAAATTATGGCTATTGCCTTGTTACTGCAGTATTCTCGTAATTCTAATAACTACTCGATTGAGCATTTTAGGCATTATGTAAAAAAATACATTAAACCCTTTGTGTCACATATACCAGCGGATAAGGCCTTATACCAACAGTTGGATTACTTGCGATGCAGCGTGCAGGAATCTGAGCAGGTAACCTTTAAGCAGATTATGGCAGGCTCCTATCCATTTATGTTCTCTTATAGAGGCTTTACGAAGGAAGAATTGAGTCGGGCCTTGAATGGAGAAAAATTGCCAGCAAAATTAGTGGTGAAAAGTTTGAATTCTTCTTTATATAAGTTGGCTGTTGTAGATGAAGGCTTGTTCCCTCGCTTCTTCCGTTTAGCTGGTATTTCTGATCGGGATACGCAGCAACAGTTGATTCGCTTAAGTAAGAGTCGTCCTGTTACTTTTGATGGCATGGAAAGTGATGAACTCTTAGAACACATTTCGCCTGTTCTGAGTGATTTAGCGGAATTGTATGATTCAACACCTATGTCTCATATGAGTTTGACTTTGTTAGGCTTATATTTAGGTCGTTTACATGTAAAGGTTATGATAGGGGAAGAATTCGATTTATCTACTTGGTTTTAATAAAATTACATAAAGTGTAAAGAAGCGTCTATATCTTCTCTCAGGAGCTGGTTACCTTCGTAAAGGCTCCCTGCGAGAAATATAGACGCTTTTTTTAGCCTAGCATGATTATGGTTTGGGGGCTTTGGTCCATGCATCATAGAATTCCCTTGTGCATCTCTCGAGTTTAGGTCTAAGGAAAGGTCACTTGAGAGCTTTGTAAGGGACATAATTATATTGGACATAAGCATATAGACCTTGTTTGCTCTTTATATTTTTTCTTGATTAGTGTATGATATTAATATATTTTAGAAAATAGATAGATAAAATAGATAATAAACAAATCATGTCGCTAAGGCGGAGAAATGAGGATGTTATGGATACGGATGGGGCAGGAAAGACGCAAGGAAGTTCGGCTGCTAGTAAGTTAGGCTTTTGGAGCATTGTTCTGTTAGGCATTAATTCGATTATTGGGCCAGCTATTTTTCTATTGCCTGGCAAAATTTATGCCTTAGACGGCACTATGAGTATTGTAGCCGTTTTATTCGATATGTTCTTAGCTATGGCGATTGCCCTTTGTTATGCAGAAGCATCGGGTATGTTTAAGCGAGATGGAGGCCCCTATTTATACACAAAATATTCCTTAGGCGAGTTTGCTGGCTTTGAAGTGGGGACAGTAAAGTGGTTTATTATGAGTATCGTGTGGGGGACTAATGCTGTTGGGTTTGCTACAGCTTTGGGAACGGTTGTACCTAGTTTATCGGATCCGACGAGTATCAGTGTCGTATCGACCTGCCTTATTATTGGTATGGCGCTGTTAAATATTGGCGGTGTCAGTGAATTAAAGGTATTGGATAATATAACGACAATTGGTAAGTTAGTGCCCTTAGCCTTATTTATTTTGGTAGGTTTATTCTTCATGAAAGGGGTTAATTTTCAGCCTCTTTTACCAGAACGAGTGTTTAGTGGGAATAACTTTTCTGCTGCCGCTGTTTTATTTTTCTTTGCCTTTACCGGCTTTGAAGCCTTAGCTATTAGTGCTAAGGATATGAAAAATCCAGAAAAGAACTTGCCGGGAGCGACAATTGTATCCGTTCTTGTTATATCGGCGGTGTATTTGCTTAGTGTCTGTGTTTGTATTGGTATTTTAGGACCGCGATTGGCCTATCAGGTGGCACCTTTGCAGGAAGCATTTCATTCATCTTTAGGGCTTATAGGCAAATACTTTATTGTAGCAGGTACCTTGATTGCTACCTTTGGGGCGACCTTAGCGGCGTCTTTTTATTCGCCTAGAGAATGTATATCCATTGCGGAAGACGGTATGTTGCCTAAGGCCTTATCTAAAAATTCTCGTTTTGGTACGCCGGCTTTGGCTATTTGCTGTAGTGCGGCTATCGCGTCTGTTGTTACTTGGGGCGGCGACTTTACTCGCTTAGCTACGATTTGTGCGATTGCTAAGTTTAGTGAGTATATACCTACTTGTTTATGTATTCCTATTTACCGTATAAAGTGGGCACAGAAGGCAAGGGCTTTTAAGATTCCTTTTGGATGGCTCATTCCAGCCTTGGCTATTGTTGCTAGTTTGTGGTTGATTACGCAGAGTTCGTGGCATGAAATTGCTTGGGGCTTTTCACCTTTGCTTATTGTACTACCTTTGTATTTTCCTTACCTAATTCGTAAGGAAGAGGTTCGTTTGGAACGGCGGCGAGAAGAACATAGGCGGCGTAAAAAAATGAAAAAGTAAAAAGCTTGTATAGTATCCCGATGGCTTGGGCTAGTTGCTGTTAGGTGCTTTATCAAGATAGATTTTGTAAGGAAGTTTATAGTTGATAGCATGGAGGGAACGTAGTATGGGTAAGAAACATGAAGAAAAAGAGGCTTTGGTAGGTCAGGTAGAAGTTAAGGCTATGCAAGATGTAGATGCTAAGAAAAAGAGTAAGAAAGTAGATAAAAAGGGAAAGAAAAAAGATAAGGAGAAGGACAGTAAGGAAGAATCTGTTATAGAACCAATTAAAGATAAAAAACAGGTAGATCCCTTAATTGCTAGACCTTATAAGAAGATAGACATTGATGCCTATCGGGCTAAAGAAGGGAAAAAGATTGATTTAACGAAGTATGCAACAACGTGTGATGTAAAGATAGATAAGGATAAGACTAAGACCGAATATATGCTGGGCTTGCAGGCTCGCTTGCAGGATTTGCAGGAACGCTTGTATGCTGAAAATGAATATGGCTTAATTGTTGTATTACAAGGCATGGATGCAGCAGGGAAAGATGGTACGGTTAAGCATGTGTTCTCCTCTATGAATCCGGCTGGCATTAATGTAAGTTCTTTTAAACAGCCATCCGTAGAAGAAAAAGACCATGATTATTTGTGGCGTATTAATAAGAATTTGCCTGGTCGTGGGGAAATTGGCATCTTTAATCGGTCTCAATATGAAGATGTGCTAGTGACTCGCGTACATGATCTTGTGGATAAGGGTAACTTACCTAAAAAATTAGTCAAAAAAGATATTTGGCAAGAACGGTATGAACAAATTAATAATTGGGAAACCTATTTAAACCAAAATGGTTTTCCTATGGTTAAGATTTTCTTGCACTTATCAAAAGAAGAGCAACGCAAGCGTTTGGTTGAACGGATTATTGAAAAAGAAAAGAATTGGAAATTTAGTGTCAGCGATGTAAATGAACGTCAGTATTGGAATGAATATCAGCATTGCTATGAAGATTTGTTGGCGCATACGTCTACGGAGTTATCCCCTTGGTATATTGTGCCAGCTGATAATAAATGGTATACGCGGTATGTGGTGGCTAATATTGTGTATCAGGCCTTGAAAAAGATTAATCCGAAGATGCCTAAGTTGTCTAAGGATATGGAAGAACGCTTGAAGATGTTTAAAAAGTTGATTATGGAGCATTCTGATGAAACGTTGATGCAAATAGAAAAACAGATTGAGCAAGAATCGTCTGCAAGCAAATAATCTATTTGCTTGGTAAACGGATAAAAGCATCTATATATTCTCTCGGGAGCTGGTTACCTGCGGTAAAGGCTCCCTACGAGAAATATAGATGCTTTTTTGTTTATCAGGATAAGCGTATAAGATTATTTGTGACGCAGTCAAGTTCTAGCACAGCCTGTTAGGAGAGTGAAGAGAAGCTCTTTTTGTGGTTTAAAAGGCGTATTCTTCAAGGGCTTCTAGGTCTAGTATTTCAATGGTTTTTCCCTTGAAGCGGATGATGTCTTCGTCTTGGAGACGGCTTAGTTCGCGGCTAAGGGAGGTGCGGGAGACGTTAAGGACATCGGCCATTTCTTGACGGTTATGAGGTAGGTGCAGGGTTAGGTTGTGCTGGCGCTTATACATGTCGATAAGGTAGGCAAAGATTTTTTCCCGCATACCCTTTAAGGTGAGGTAATGAACTTTTTTGGTTAGGAGGAGGGCTTTTTCTGACATGTCATGTAATAAGTTAGTTAAGAGCTGTTTCTGACACATTTCACAGCCTGGTAAGGATTCGGTAAAGGAGCCGAGCGGTAGAAAAAGTACTTTAGCAGGTTTGGTTGTTTCAATCGTTGCTGGCCATAGGGGATGAGAGGTGAAAAGTAAGGCTTCGCCAAACATGGAGGAAGGTGTTAGTTTAGTCATAATGGAGCGCTGGCCCATGACGTTTTCACGAGTTAGGTTGGCTTCACCTTCTAGTAGGACGCCAATGCCTTCCATAGGTTCGCCGGAGATAGCAATAAAACTATTTTTTTTGTAGCTTTCAATAAAAGGATGAGCTGTGCTCAAAAAAGAATCAATTTGACCTTGAGCCATACCTTGAAAGAGGGGGCAGGCTGCTAGAATCGGGGTGTAAGCAGAAATTGAGTTCATAGTGTATTCGTTCTCCTTTGTGTACGTTGTTTCTATATAGTTTTATCTTCTTGGTTATAAAACAAAGAATTAGCTCTAATAGATAATGTATTGTTTCATCTTGCTATAGTGATTTTCATCTTTGCTAGTAAATTTATCCTATGAAAGGGTTTAAATGTATATCATTCTCATAATTAGAGTATAAACGAAAAAAATCTTTCTGTTGTTGCTAAGGCTACGAATTTTATTTTTTGAATTCACTATACTAGGCTCATAAGTTAAGAAAAATGTATTGCATCTTACTTTTTATTTAAGTAGCGGCCATGTGAGGCCTAGTGTATGTGTATCGGGATGTCCCGGTTAGGAGGAACTTATGAGTATGTTTTGTTTCCAATGCGAACAAACAGCAAATCCAAAAGGATGTACAGTAAAAGGTGTTTGTGGTAAAGAAGCTAACGTTGCTAACAAACAGGATGAATTGACAGCGGCTTTAGTTGGTTTAGCTCGTGCTTGCAACGCTAAGGGTGTTACACCAGAAGCTATTCGTTTGTTGAAAAAAGGTTTGTTCATGTGTGTAACAAACGTTAACTTCAGCCAAGTACGTGTTCAGGATATGGTTGATCAAGTAGAAAAAGTTCGTCAGAGCATTGATCCTAGTGCTGTTGATTTCGATTGGACGGCTTTGTGGGTAGGCGATGAAGATATCATTTCTTTACGTTCTACTTTATTATTAGGTATGCGTGGCATGGCTGCTTATGCATGGCATGCAACCGTTCTTGGTTATAACGACCCAGAAGTGGACGCTTGGTTTGTAAAAGGCCTTGTTGAATTCGCTAAAGATCATAGCGCTGAAGAATGGTTAGATTTGTTAATGGAATTTGGCCAGATTAACTTAAAATGTATGGCTATCTTGGATAAGGCTAATACAGAAACGTATGGCACACCAGAACCAACAACTGTTTCTTTGACAGTACAACCTGGTCCGTTCATCGTCGTGACTGGTCATGACCTTCATGATTTGAAGATGTTGTTAGAACAGACTGAAGGCAAAGGCGTAGATATTTATACGCATGGTGAAATGCTTCCTTGTCATGCTTACCCTGAATTGAAGAAATATAAACACTTAAAGGGTAATTTTGGTACAGCTTGGCAGAACCAGCAGAAAGAATTTGATAATGTACCAGGTGCTTTCTTATTCACAACAAACTGCTTGATGCCACCAAAGGCTAGCTACAAGGGCAATGTATTCACAACGGATATGGTTGGTTTTGATGATGTAGCACATGTACCAACAAAAGAAGACGGCACAAAAGATTTCACAGCTGTTATTAATAAGGCTATTGAATTAGGTGGCTATAAAGAAGCACAGGAATTCACTGGTATTAACGGTGGTCATGAAGTAACAACTGGTTTTGGCCGTGGCACAGTACTTGGTGTAGCTGATAAAGTTATCGATGCAGTAAAACAAGGCGCTATTAAACATTTCTTCTTAGTTGGCGGTTGTGATGGTGCAAAAGTAGGCCGTAATTACTATACAGAATTTGTTAAACAGACACCAAAAGATACGGTTGTATTAACACTTGCTTGTGGTAAATATCGTTTTAACGACCTTAATATTGGCGAAATTGGTGGTTTGCCTCGTATCATGGATATGGGTCAGTGTAATGATGCTTACTCCGCTATTCAGGTAGCCATTGCTTTGGCTGGTGCTTTTGAATGTGGTGTTAATGACTTACCATTGACTTTGGTATTGTCCTGGTATGAACAGAAGGCTGTTTGCATCTTGTTGACCTTGTTAGCTTTAGGTATTAAGAATATCTATATTGGACCATCTTTGCCTAAGTTCTTCTCTTCTAATGTATTGAATATTTTGGTTGATAAATTCCAGTTACATCCAATTACAACACCAGAAGAAGACTTAAAAGCTATCTTGGGTTAATCTAAGATACATACTCGATTTACATACGCTATAAGACAGCGTATACTCTCTCTCAAACACTCAAATGTAAACTCTTACTCATAAAAATACCTTGAAAAAAGCTGATAGCTGCCGTGTTATAATAAAGATATAACATAGTGGCATCAGCTTTTTTTATTGCAGAAAGGGAGACTAGCTATGATTAGTATCTTTGATGTAATTGGTCCCGTTATGATTGGACCGTCTAGTTCACATACGGCAGGCGCTGCCAGACTAGGCAAAATGGCGCGGGCTATTTTTGGAGAACCTATTACTAAGGCGGTTATGACCTTGTATGGATCTTTTGCTAAGACCTATAAGGGGCATGGTACAGATAAGGCCTTGGTAGGTGGCTTGTTAGGCTTTGATGCAGATGATGCGCGTCTTAAAGATTCATTTGCTGAAGCCAATAAGAAGAAAATGGATATATTTTTCTTAGAGTCCTCAGAAGATATGGGGCATCCCAACGTAGTTAAGTTTGATTTATATAATGGGGATGACTCACATAAGACAATTGTGGGCCGGTCGCTTGGGGGTGGACTCATTATGATTACGGAAATTGATGGCTTCCCAGTTGAAGTAACTGGTGAGGATTACGCTATTATGTCTCTTCATAATGATCAGCCTGGCGTTGTTGCCGGTGTTAGTGGCCTTTTGGGAGAAGAAAATATCAATATTTCTTCTATGCGGGTGTTCCGCAAACGGCGCCATTCCGATGCGGTTATGATGGTGTCTACAGATGGACCTATTGACCAAGCAACCTTACAGAAGATTGAAGCTGTGCCGGGCGTTAAACGCGTCATGTATTTTGAACCCGTTTAATAGGGATGGTTCAATTTGCTATAGCGTAATATAGGAATATTGTGAATAGAGGATAGGTTTTGCATGCTGAAATGGAGGCGTGTATAGATATGGATTATTCATACGAAACAATAGAAGACATTCTTAGATTGTGCCAAGAAGAAAAATTAACATTTGATCAAGTGGTGCTGCGTAATGAAATGAATCAGTTTGAACGAACAGAAGAGGACGTTTTGGCTGAAATTGACCGACGCTTAGATGTATTTGAAGAATCGGTTAAGGAAGGGTTAGCTATTGATAGTCATACACCTAGTGGTATGTCAGGCAAGCAGGCTAAGCAGCTGGAAGCCCATGTGCCACTCTTACTTGGTAAGCTAGCTTATAAGGCAATGACTTATTCTATTGCTGTTAATGAAGCTAATGCCAAGATGTCCCGTATTGTGGCTTGTCCAACAGCTGGCTCCTGTGGGATTTTACCAGGGACCTTGCTAGCCTTGGCAGAAGAACGAGAATTAAGTCGCGATGCCTTGCGTAAGGCTTTCTTGATTGCGGCTGGTATCGGGGCGGTTGTTACGGAACGAGCTTGTGTAGCTGGTGCGGTTGGCGGTTGTCAGGCAGAAGTTGGTACAGCAGCGGCCATGACAGCTGGGGCGGTTGTTGGTCTTTTAGGCGGCAATGAACGGCAGATTGCCCAAGCGGTAGCGCTTTGCTTTAAAAATTTATTAGGCCTTGTATGTGACCCAGTAGCTGGCCTTGTAGAAGTGCCTTGTGTTAAGCGTAATGGCTTTTACTCAGTTCATGCTATAACAGCGGCAGAAATGGCCTTAGCAGGAATTAAGAGTCAGATACCAGCAGATGAAGTTATTGAAGCTATGAATCGCATAGGACGTTCCTTGCCGGCAGCTTTACGGGAAACTAGTGATGGCGGGTTAGCTACGACAGTAACAGGTAAGGCTATTGCAGAACATGTACGCAATTTATAGGATAAATATGCTATAATGACGTAGTATGTCTATTTATTATTGATTTTAGGAAGGAGACCGCTTATGAGCCAGATATTTAATCGCACGCTATTGGCTAAGGGCGGTCGCCGTATTTTGGAGACTTTAGAAGCGGCAGGCAAAGAAGCCTATCTTGTCGGTGGCGCTGTTAGAGATTTGTTGCTTCATAAAGAGCCTCATGATTTTGATATTGTAACCAGTGCCAGACCAGAAGAGGTCATAGAGATTATGGAAAAAGCTGGTTATAAGACTACCAATCTGGTGGGGAAGACCTTTGGTATTGTTGTAGTTGCTGTACCAGAAGGACATTATGAAGTGGCCACCTTTCGGTCTGAAGTCTACGGTGCCGATAGTCATCGACCAGCCAAGGTTACCTATGCAGATAGTTTGGAAGAAGATGTAGAGCGGCGAGATTTCACCATTAATGCCATGGCTATGGATATAAATGGACAGATTTATGACTATGTAGAAGGTCAGCGGGATATTAAAAAGCGTCGCTTGCGGACCGTGGGGGCTCCTGCACGCCGCTTTCAAGAAGATGCGCTGCGTCTCTTTCGGGCTTGCCGTTTTGTCGGTCAGCTAGATTTTATGCCAGATAAGAGCTTACTAAAAGCTATGCCAGAAGCCTTTTATCGGGTTAGCGGCTTATCTTTGGAACGGGTTCGTGAGGAATTAGATAAATTATTGCTAGCACCGAGTGCACCTAAGGGGCTAGACGTTTTGGTTCAGTCAGGACTAGCGGCTTGTTCTTGTAGAATAACAGAGAATGGGCAGGCTATAGAAGTGCCTATTCTGCCCGAATTATCGCATTTAGTAAATTTGCCCCAGCATGCAGCCTTTCATCGTTTTGATGGTTGGTATCATACCTTGGCTGTAGTTGATAATACGCCGGCAGATTTATTATTACGATGGGCGGCTTTACTGCATGATGTAGGTAAGGGGATGCCAGATGTCCGCGGCTTTCATAAGGGACATATTACAGATTATGGTCACGATGAAGTGGGTGCCGATATAGCAGCAGAGATAGTAAAGCGGCTGCGTTATCCTAAAGCCTTTGCTGATAGGGTTAGTTGGTTAGTTCGCAACCATATGCATTTTGTTTATTTTTTAAGGGAACCTAAAGCTAACGCCTTAAAGTGGGTGCGTAAGGAAGCACGGTCAGGTCTTTTTCGCCGCAGTGAAGATTTGGCAGAAGCCTTTAAGCAGCAAGCTTATATATGTGCCGCTGATGCCTTAGGTACTGGTTATGGTGATGAGCGATCAGTAGCAGCTATGCAGGGGATGGGACAGTACTTACAGGCTTTGGCTCGGTCTGTGCCCATTCATACGAGAGACTTGGCGTATCCAAAGGAATTGCCTCAAGTATGTGGCAAGGATACGGGGCGTATATTACAGAATTTATTGCTTCGCGTGCAAAATGGACAATTAGAGAATACAAGTGAGGCCCTTATGGCGGCTGCTAAGAAACATAGGGAACGGCTGGAGAAAAAGAAAAATATAGCACAGGTAAAGGAAGACTAGCGTGAAATCATTACGTCAAACACGAAATGAACTGAATAGAATGATGAAATGGCCTAAAGGGCTATTTCTAGTTATGGCGGGAATTTTGGTTTTAACGCTATTTTTCCGACAAATTATTAATTACCATGCCATGGAGACGCGCAATCTAAGTCAGGTAGAAAGTGACCGCACTTTACAATCGCCGCGAGGTACTATTTATGACCGCAATCATCGGCCGTTGGCTATGAGTGTATTGGTACAGTCTCTTTATGCGGATCCTTATATGTTGAATCAACCGCCAGCTAAAATAGCTGATGAGATAGCCCCTTATGTTAATCTGCCTAAGGATAAGATTATTGCCAAATTACAGGAAGATACGGGCTTTGTATGGATTGACCGCATGATGGATCCAGATAAATCTAAAGCCGTAGAAGCGGTGATTAAGAAGAATAAGATTGAAGGCCTTAATTTTGTAGAAGAAAGTCGTCGTTTTTATCCGAATGGGTCCTTGCTAGCTCAAGTATTAGGCTTTGTTGGTACGGATGATAAGGGCCTGGATGGTCTTGAAAAAGAACTAGATGATGAAATTCGGGGCGATACAACGAAAGAGTTAGTGGCGACGGACCTTAAGGGGAACGCTATCTTTGGATCGGTTATGTCTCAATTTCTGCCAGACAAGGAACGGACCGCTACCTTAACCATTGATACGACAGTGCAATTTATAGCCGAACGGGCTTTAGACCAAGCCATGAAGGAAACTCATGCGAGTGGAGCCAGCATTATTATTATGGATCCGAAAACAGGTGAAATTTTAGCTATGGCTAATCGGCCGACTTATAATCCGAATGATTATTCGAAGGGGACAGAGGCTGACTTTAAAAACCGGGCTGTCACCAATATTTATGAACCGGGGTCAACCTTTAAGCCGATTATTGCATCGGCAGCTCTAGCGTCTGGTAAGTGGTCCTTGGATAAGGTCTTTCATGATACGGGGGCTGTGGTAGCTAATGGACATGCCATTCAGAACTGGAATGACCAAGGTTATGGCGATGTTAAGCTTTTAGATATTTTAAAATATTCTATTAATACAGGGATGGCTCATATTGGTTTGTCGACGGGGCCAGAAATTCTTTTGAAATATATTAAGGCCTTTGGCTTTGGCCAGAAGACGGGTATTGATTTGCCAGGAGAAGGTGCAGGTATCCTCTTTAATCTAAATGATATGAGTGATATTGATACGGCGACTATGTCTATTGGACAGGGGATTGCTGTTACACCTCTACAGATGGTTCAGGCCTTTGGCGCTTTGGCTAATGGTGGCGTTATGATGCGGCCACATATTATTAAAGAAATAGATAATCCGGACGGTACAGTTTATAAGAAGACTGAGGAAGTAAAAGCAGGCGAGCCAATTTCACCAGAAGTAGACAAGGAAATTGTTAGCATCTTAGAAAAAGAAGTATCTGAAGGCGGTGGGAATAAAGCACATGTAGAAGGATATCAGTTTGCTGGTAAAACAGGGACAGCGCAGAAGCTAAATACAGAAAATGGCGGTTATTCTGCAGGTCGTTATATTGCGTCCTTTATTGGTTTTGGACCCTTGCCGAATCCAAAGTTTGTGGCGCTAATTGTTATTGATGATCCAGAAGGAACCTTCTATGGTGGACAAATTGCAGCTCCAGTCTTTAAAAATATTATGTCACAGTTGGTACGTTATTATCAGATTTCCCCAACTGTAGCCGATAAGGAAGATGGTAAGACAAAGCCGGCTAGGGTTTTGCCATCTGTATCTAAAAATGATAGCGGTGATGTAATGATACCTGACTTCAATGGTTGGAGTCTTGGGCAAGTAAAGAATTGGTTAGGTCAGGCTGGTTTATCCTTTGTTCCCGAAGGGGACGGTTATGCAGTGTCACAAAATGTGTCTAGTGGTAGTTTTGTGCCAACAGGTACGGCTATCCAAGTAGAATTTGCCCAGTAAGTATAGTTGTAGGTACAAGTAATAAGTTCATATAGTGAAAAATGTCTATAGCCTTTTAAGGGAAACGAGTGTTAGCTCATTTTCTAAGGGCTATTTTCTAAGGGCTTAGGCGTTTTTTGTCTTTATAAAGGATATATACAATCCAGAGTTTAGTTTTTACATTTGTTCTTGATGACTTTTGAAGAGATTCTCTCGTACAAGCCGTTTGTTTTGTCAAGTTCAAATTCTTTCGAGAAATTAAAATGGAAGCGATTAGGCTTTAGATAAGCTAGTAAAAGAGAATAGGTGAGAATTATTGACAGATATAAGCTCACTTATTATTATATAAATATGAATACATGTTCATATAATCCTAAAATGAATTTCAATAAGAATCAATTAGAAATAATTAGAAGAAGGCGTGCTTTTATAAGATTCTTTTAGACGATTAAGTAAATTTATAAGAATGACAAAATGATAGGAGAGAAGGGATAGCATGGAGCGTATATATGAATTAAAAGATTTGACTTGTCCAAATTGCTCGGCTAAAATTGAGCACCTTATTCGGCAAATGAAGGGAACGCGAGGGGCTAATTATTCCTTGGCTACACAACAGTTAACGATTGATTCTACTATTGCCGATTCGGATATATTAAGAGAACGCTTGCAGACTATTTGCGATGCCGTTGAAAAGGGCGTAACGGTTCGTCTCTATAAACGTCCTAGTAAACACGAAGAGAAGGAAAACGCTTTAGGTAATATATATCAGCTGGTTAGTATTGGTGTAGGGGCCGTTGCTTTAGGGCTCGTAGAATTTACTTCAGTTATTAGTAGTTCTTGGCTAGCTTTATGGCTTTTACTTTTTGCCTATATCTTTTTAGGTTGGCAGGTTCTCTGGTCAGCTTTTAGAAATTGTCTACGTGGGCAGATTTTTGATGAAAATTTTTTGATGGCTGTAGCAACATTAGGGGCAGCTGCTATTGGAGAATTACCAGAAGCTGTCGGCGTTATGCTTTTTTATCAGGTGGGGGAAGCCTTTGAAGAACGGGCAACGAAACGGAGCCGACAGGCGGTTATGGAAGCCATTGATATGCGACCAGATCAGGTGCGGTGTTTTAGTAATGGACAAGTGAGTTTAATGGCACCAGAAGATGTAAAAGTTGGTGCCTTAGTTGAGGTGCGTGTTGGTGACCGAATTCCTTTAGATGGCGTTGTTGTAGAAGGTCAGTCTCGTATTGATACAGCACCAGTTACAGGGGAACCGGTACCAGTAGCTGTAGAGAAGGGGAGTCAAGTTATATCTGGTTGCGTTAATGAAGCTGGTCGGCTGGTTATTAAGGTAGAAAAGGCCTTAGAAGATTCGATGGTTAGCCGTATATTGGATGCAGTTGAACAGGCGGCGGCTAATAAACCGACTATGGATCGCTTTATTACACGCTTTGCCCGCATTTATACGCCTATTGTGGTAGGTTTAGCTGCTTTTGTTGCGGTAGTGCCGTCTCTTGTTTTCCCAACTCATGATTGGTGGTATTGGATCTATACGGCCTTAACCTTTCTAGTTGTTAGTTGTCCTTGTGCTATTGTTATTAGTGTGCCTTTGTCCTTCTTTGCGGGCATTGGTGCTGGTTCTAAGCAGGGCATATTGTTTAAAGGCGGTTTGTCTATAGAAGCGATGAAGGCTATTAAGGCTTTGGCTTTAGATAAGACGGGAACAGTAACAACAGGCAATTTTGCGGTGCAGACGATACAGTATGTGCCTCCTTTTGATGAGCTGATGTTGATAAAATATGCGGCAGCTCTTGAGGTTCAGTCCAGTCATCCTATTGCACAAAGCATTGTTAGTTATGCAACGCAAAAGGGCTTATTTATTTCTGGAGTAAAGGCCTTGCAAGAATTATCAGGGCGGGGCTTGACTGGCCAAGTTGATGGGCATGATGTAGCCGTAGGTAACCGTAAACTGATGCAGTATTTACAAGTGGTTGGCTATCCACAAGAAGAACCAGCTTATGGCAGCGAAGTCATTGTGGCGGTGGATAATAGGTATGCAGGCCAAATCATTATTGCTGATGCTTTAAAAGAGGATACGATAGCTGGTGTAAAAGCCCTCCGCAAGCAAGGGTTAGAAACGGTTATGCTTACAGGTGATGCCTGGGCTAATGCTAACTATATGGCGGATAAGGCTGGTATTAATACGGTGCGGGCTGAACTTTTGCCGACGGATAAGGTGGGAGAAATGGCAGCAATTCGCCGTGAATTTGGGCCGGTTATGTTTGTTGGCGATGGGATTAATGATGCACCCGTTTTGGCTGGGGCCGATGTAGGCGGAGCCATGGGAAGTGGTGCCGATGCGGCTATTGAAGCCGCTGATGTCGTTTATATGCGGTCGAGCATAGCTTCTGTCGCCCAGTCTTTCCGTATTGCCCGAGCAACGATGAAGATTGCTTGGCAAAATGTTATTTTTGCTATTGCTGTTAAAGTAATCATTATGATTATGGGCTTGGCTGGTTTTGCTAATATGTGGTTAGCTGTTTTTGGAGATACGGGTGTAACCATATTATGTGTAGCTAATGCCATTCGGATTTTTTATAAAAAAATATAAAGCCATGGCTTTTTGGTCAGATATCGTGAAAATACGTTCTTAGTCATCGGCGCTAGGAACGTATTTTTTATGAAATGGGTTAGGGGCTAGGGTATAACAATATCTTTGATAAAACTTAGTCATAAATGCCTTTTGCATAGAAGAAAAGTACTGCTATAATGTATAAGTAAGTGTTACTTTGTAATAGAAACGGATAAGAAAAAAGAAAGAGGCGCCTATGATTCGATTGGACGGTAAGCCCGTAGTTGAGGCACATCAAAAAAAGTTAACAGCTTGGTTGGATACAATGAAGAACCAAGGCTTGAATATACAGATGGGCATATTGCTGGTTGGTAATGACCGATCGGCTCAAATGTATTTGTCTTTTATGGAAAAGAAGGCGAAGCAGGCAGGCTTAGGTGTCGTAAAGGTACAGTTGCCAGAGACGGCGACGCAAAAAGAGGTGGAAGAGGCCATAGAAACTATGAATCAAGATGATAGTATTTATGGTGTTTTACCCCTAATGCCTATGCCTAAACAAATTGACGAGGCGGCTGCTATTGCCTGCTTACGCCCTGACAAGGACCTAGATGGGTTAACAACGACAAATGTAGGTCTTGTTAGCAGTGGTAAGGGTGGGTTTGCCCCTTGTACGCCACGGGCTTGTTTAGCTATATTAGATTATTACAAAATTCCCCTAGATGGTAAGCATGTAGTAGTCGTTGGGCGGAGCCCTGTCGTTGGGCGGCCGGTAGCGCTTATGGCGTTGGCTCGTAATGCAACGGTAACGATTTGCCATTCCCATACGACGAATATGAAAGAGCTTTTACTTGACGCTGATGTCGTTATTGCGGCTGTAGGCAAGGCACATTTAATTGATGGCACCATGATTAAGCCTGGTGCTGTAGTTATTGATGTGGGTATTAATGAATTGGACGGTAAGACTGTAGGCGATGTGGATTATGAATCCGTAGCGCAAGTAGCGTGGGCTCTTACCCCCGTGCCAGGTGGCGTAGGTACTGTTACAACGACGATGATGTTAGAGGGGGTGTATGACGCGTATCATGCACGAAATGTCGATAGCACAGAGCATTGTTGATATTGCCATTCAGACTATGGAAGCTAATGGAGGCCATGTTATTCATGCCGTTCAATTACAATTAGGCCTTATGTCTGGAGTTGAGCCGGATTCGCTTTTGTTTTGTTTTGATATTGTGACCAAGGGGACACTGGCACAAGGGGCTAAGTTAGAAATTGAGACTATTCCCATAAAGGGACGCTGTCTTGATTGCGACCAAGAGTTTGGTGTGGAAGATTATAAATTTGTCTGCCCTAAGTGCGGTAGTCATTTCATACAGACCATTAGCGGCCGAGAGCTTAAGGTAGCAACGATAGATATGGATTAAGCATATTGATTAGGATAAGCATAAGGAGTCATACAAACGATGGAAGTTAAAGTTATGACAGATGTAATGGCTAAGAATGATGCCATTTCTGATTCGTTAAAAAAAGAATTTAAGACAAAGGGTATTTTTGTATGTAACTTGATGGGGTCGCCAGGAGCAGGTAAGACTACCTTGTTGGAAACGACCTTAAAAGAATTGTCTAAAAAGTTTTCTGTAGCTGTTATTGAAGGCGATTTATATACAACACGAGATGCGGAACGTATTCATGCGACAGGTGTACCAGTACTTCAGATTAATACGGTGGGCGGTTGCCATTTAGATGCCCAAATGATTCAAGATGCCCTAGGGGAATTACCTATGGATTCCTTGGATGTCATTATTGTTGAAAATGTAGGCAATTTGGTATGCCCAGCCGAATTTAATATTGGTGAAGCCATGAAGATTACCGTTTTATCGGTCACAGAAGGGGAAGATAAACCTATAAAATACCCTTTAATCTTTAAAGAATCGAAAGGCATTGTGTTAAATAAAATTGATTTATTGCCTTATGTACCATTTAATAAGGAAAAAGCCTTAGAAGATATTCATAATTTGAATCCAACAGCTAATGTATTTGAAGTTAGCTGTACGAGCCGAGAAGGCATTGATACGTGGCTGTCATGGCTAACAAAAGAAATTGAAAAGGTAAAAGAAAACGCATGAAAATGACCAAATGGAGTGTTAAATTAACGATAGCGGCTTTGCTAACCTATGGCTTATGGACGGTCTATCCTGTATCGGCACAGACGATGAATCAGGGAGAGAATGTGGTGATGACAGAGCCGGATGAGTCCAAGGTGGCTGCTTGGCAGAAATCGGTATCTGCAGTGGCTGAACAAATAAAAGAAAATCAGCCTGTGCAGGTTGTACGTAAGGATTCTGCTATAGATATAGCTAAGAAAAGTCAGCCTATGGTAGATAGTATGGACTATGCAAAAGAATCGATGGGACGGACCTTAAGTCCTATGACGCGCTTGGCTCATATGCCAAGTTGGTACGAAACGCGCCTCTTGGTGGCTCGTTTATCAACACGGTGGAATGCAGTAAAGGAAGAAAACAAAAAAGAAGCCGAATTGAAAGCTGTAGGTACAACATTTACAGCAAGCCATCTACAGCCATTAACGATGGCGGATTTGAGCCTAGATGGACAAAGTGTCGCAGCTGTTGAGACCCAAGGGCGAGATGATGTGTTAAAGCGTTTATCAGGATATCCTTTTAAGCAAGTATTGACTAAGGCGGGGAGCTATACTATTTACGTAGGGCCAGTTAAGGGAGCCGTGCCGGCGATTGATGAGCAGGGGCTTATTTATAGTTTTAAGGCCAATGCTGTTACCAATATTCACGTAGGTTTAGATGCGATTAAGCAGGATCAGACTTTGCGGGCTGAATCTCAGTCTATTTTGGATGGCTTTCAAGATACAAGAGATGTCTTGAAAGATATTCAAGACCTTACTGATAAGTTAGAGGCACAGGCTGATGAAGAAGATGTAACGCCTAGTGAACTTGCCAAGCAAAAAGCAGCCATTATAGCCGCTAGAGCTGGTTTGGACGCAGATAGTGATACAACAGATACCAATACGGAAATAGAAGAAAAAGACATTCCTGCTGAAAAAGAGGCCACTGTATCTACGGCAGTGAAGACGGCAGATGCAGAATTGTTAGCTTTAGCTGATAAAATGAATGCGTCCTTAGACGTTAAAAAAGCATTAACTCCGTCTACTCCAGCAGTGACCAAAAAGACAGCTGCTGCCAATAAAATAGGGATAGAAAAAGTAAAGAATACCCAAAAGTTAGAGGGAAAGGCAACAGCTAGAGGAAAAGAGACCTCTTTTGGCGATGCGCAGGCGGCTAAAAAAGCGGCTGCAGAAGCCGAAAAAGCACGTAAAGAAGCTCTTTTGCAGTATATCATTGGGCAGTCAACCAATCGGGGCATTCATGTAGGCAGCGAACGTGGTGAAATGCTCTTTGTTTATGGGGCGCCACAAGCGATGTGGCAAAATAATGACAATGGTTCTTTATTGTTCTTATATAGTACTTATACGCCACAGGAATTAGCAGAAGCCCAGCGGTTGTATAATGATACGAAAATTGGGCAAAAATTATCTAAGAAAGATAATGGATTCTTAGTGTTTACTATTTACCGGAATAAAATTGTAACCATTAACACGATTGATGCTCAGGTATGGTCTCGTTTTATGGTGCCAGATGTGTCCTTACATGCTTATATACCAGGCATCTTGACAGCGGATGATTTTAAGTTATGTGGCTATCGTTTGGGCAAGACTTTTACAGGTAATCCGAATCAGTCTTGGACGGAAAAAGGAAAGTTTGATGGCTTTGACTTTATAGGTTATAACAATGTGGTTATTGGTTATGATGATAGTCATCAGATTCGACGAGTTATGCTTACACGGAGTACGGCTGTTACACCGCGAGGTGTAACTATGGGCGATTCTAAGTATTTGTTATTGTATCTTTATGGTGAACCAACGCGTATAGTGGATGATGGAAAGTCAGAAATCATGGAATATGCGGCACCTAATAAAGAGCCTCAATATTTAGCTTTTACAATAGGTAAAAGTGATGGTTTCATTAGTGGGGTGGAACTTCGGGATACGCCTGTAAAAAAATCTGAAAAATAATTAAAAAAAGTACTTGTCATGGTCTGCCTCTTATGATATTATAAGCAAGTAACAACGAGATGTTATAAGAAAGACCTTGACAAGGGCTTGGCGTTTTTGATAAAATATCTTCGTTGCAGATGCTGGCGTAGCTCAAATGGTAGAGCAGCTGACTTGTAATCAGCAGGTTGTGGGTTCAATTCCTATCGCCAGCTCCAATTTTTTTGTGGAGGGATTCCCGAGCGGCCAAAGGGAGCAGACTGTAAATCTGCCGTCTTCGACTTCGAAGGTTCGAATCCTTCTCCCTCCACCAATATCGCGGGGTGGAGCAGTTGGTAGCTCGTCGGGCTCATAACCCGAAGGTCGCAGGTTCAAGTCCTGTCCCCGCAACCATTTTTTTATATGATGGATAATCCTTGCTGGTGTAGCTCAGTCGGCAGAGCGTATCCTTGGTAAGGATAAGGTCACCGGTTCAATCCCGGTCACTAGCTCCAATATATGGCGGTATAGCTCAGTTGGCTAGAGCAATCGGTTCATACCCGATGTGTCCGCGGTTCAAATCCGTGTACCGCCACCAATATACCTCGTAGGAGGTCTTTTTTTTTACAAAAAATAAAATTTTGAGACAATTCTTTTCATTCTTAGCATAAATATATTATAATAGGGGTAATGAACTAGAATTGGTTCTCTTTATTAAAGGAGGCTATTACTAATGGCTAAAGAAAAATTTGAACGTACAAAACCACATGTTAACATTGGTACAATTGGTCACGTTGACCATGGTAAAACAACCTTAACAGCTGCAATCACTAAAGTATTGGCTGACAAAGGTTTGGCTCAATTCGAAGATTACAGCATGATTGATAAGGCACCAGAAGAACGTGAACGTGGTATCACAATCAACACAGCACACGTTGAATATGAAACAGATAAACGTCACTATGCACACGTTGACTGCCCAGGCCATGCTGACTATGTTAAAAACATGATCACTGGTGCTGCTCAGATGGATGGTGCTATCTTGGTTGTATCCGCAGCTGATGGTCCTATGCCTCAGACTCGTGAACACATCTTGTTAGCTCGTCAGGTTGGTGTACCAGCTATCGTTGTATTCTTGAACAAGGCTGATATGGTTGACGATGAAGAATTGATCGAATTGGTTGAAATGGAAGTTCGTGAACTTCTTTCCTCCTATGACTTCCCTGGTGACGAAGTACCTATCATCGTAGGTTCCGCTTTGAAAGCTTTGGAAGGCGATGCAAAATATGTTGAAAAGATTATGGAATTGATGGATGCTGTTGATGAATACATCCCAACACCAACTCGTGATACGGATCGTCCATTCTTAATGCCAGTGGAAGACGTATTCACAATTACTGGTCGTGGTACTGTTGCTACAGGTCGTGTAGAACGTGGTGAAGTAAAAGTTGGCGATACAGTTGAAATCGTAGGCTTACAGGAAAAACCAACAAGCACAGTTATTACTGGTCTTGAAATGTTCCGTAAGACTTTGGATTCGGCTGTAGCAGGCGATAACGTTGGTGCTTTGCTTCGTGGTATCGACCGTAAAGATATCGAACGTGGGCAAGTATTGGCTAAACCTGGTACGATTCATCCACATACTAAATTTGAAGCTGAAGTATACGTATTGACGAAAGAAGAAGGTGGCCGTCATACACCATTCTTTTCTAACTATCGTCCACAGTTCTACTTCCGTACAACTGACGTAACTGGCGTTATCACATTACCAGAAGGTACTGAAATGTGCATGCCTGGCGATAACGTAACTATGTCTATTGAATTGATTACACCAATCGCTATTGAAGAAGGTTTACGCTTCGCTATTCGTGAAGGTGGACATACGGTTGGTGCCGGCGTTGTAAGTAAGATTGACGCTTAAGATACGTAGGTATACGTAAAAAATAGTATAATACAAGGAAAAGAGTAGTTTAAGTTAATTTGCTTAAACTACTCTTTTTTGTATTTAGCTTGCCATAGCTTATAGAAGGTGCTATTATTATATAAAATTTACACGTGTAAAGTATGTAAAGTTTTATTTGGAAGGTTAGCTAATTATAGGAAGAGGGTTTACACATGCAAGGAAAAGATATACTAGCAGAATTAGAGACTATGCCGGTTGGACGATTTCATTATAAGCTCTTGCTGGCAGCTGGTTTAGGTTGGGCCTTTGATTCGATGGATACGGGGCTGATAGCCTTTTTGATGCCTAAGTTAGCACAAGAGTGGCAATTGAGTGCAGGTGCCATTGGTTTGTTGGGAAGTATTGGCCTAATAGGTATGGCTATAGGGGCTATTTTAGCCGGTGCGTTGGCTGACCATTGGGGACGTAAGCGAGTCTTTGCGGCTGTGGTTATCTTATATAGTTTAGCTAGTGCCTTGTGTGCCTTGGCACCTAGTTATACTTGGTTGGTGTGTTTTCGCTTTTTAGTTGGTTTAGGGCTTGGCGGTGAACTACCGGTGGCTGCTACCTTAGTAACAGAATATATACCGACGCGCGTAAGAGGTCGATTTGTTGTGATCTTAGAAAGTTTTTGGGCCGTTGGCTGGTTGTTAGCAGCAGGGCTTACCTATGGTATCGCTTTGGATTTTGGTTGGCGTGTTGCTTTTCTTATAGGTGCTTTGCCTGCTATTTATGTAGGGCTGATTCGTATGCATTTGCCGGAGTCAGTGCGTTTTTTACTAAGCAAGGGTAAAATAGATGAAGCACAGGCTATTATTTGTTCCATTGAAGAGTCAGTGGGGAGAGGGTTAAATAAGAAAGCCTTACTAAGAGAGATGGAAAAGCTAGTCGTTAGGGATGAGTATGAGGCTACTAAAGGGGATAAGAACGGTCGCATGGATGAGGGTAATAGTGTAGCTATAGAAGCTGTTAATCCTATAGGACAAAGCAGAATTAAAGATGATGTAAGAAATGGAAAAGAAAGGGAGCTAGTCAATAAAGGAAGAACAGAGGTAAAACAGAAGATATCAGTTATGGGATTATGGACAAAGGCGTTTAGACAGTCAACCCTTATGCTGTGGATAACTTGGTTTGGACTGATGTTTAGCTATTATGGTATATTTATGTGGTTGCCACAGCTTGTCTATCAGCATGGTTTTTCTATGACTAAGTCGGCCGCTTATGTACTAGTCATGACCTTGGCTCAGTTGCCTGGTTATGGAGCGGCAGCTTATTTAGTAGAGCATTGGGGACGTAAATATACCTTTGTTATCTTCCTTTTAGCTAGCGGTCTTGCGGCGTGGTTCTTTGGCGGAGCTGATAGTTTAAGCAGTTTGCTTCTATGGGGGACATTGATGTCCTTCTTTAATCTAGGTGCTTGGGGCGTTATTTATGCGTATACGCCAGAACTATATCCTACCTATATACGAGGCCTTGGATCTGGTTGGGCGGCTGGACTCGGTCGCTTGGGAGGTATGGCGGCGCCTTTATTAGTTGGTTTTTTATTAAGCCAGGCATGGATGGTTAGTCAAATCTTTTTATTATTTGCTTTTGTTTTCCTTATGGCTGCTGCTGCTGTGCTTTTCTTAGGCACAGAAACAAAGGGAAAAAGATTGGATTAGAAAATAAAAAATGATAAGAGGTGTCCTTACAATGAAGAATAAAGAACGACGTGTTGCTATGATGCAGTTATTGGCTAAATCTGATAGTCCTTTATCAGGTGGTAAACTGGCAGAAATGTATGGCGTTACAAGGCCAATTATTGTGGGAGATATAGCTGCTCTTAGGCAAAGTGGGTATCCTATAGCTTCGACGCCACGGGGTTATAAGATGATTTCACCTCATGATGGGAGTATTAAGAAGGTCTTTTTATGTAAGCATGGTAGAGAACAAGTCGAAGAAGAGTTAACGACGATTTTATCTTTAGGCGGTATTGTACATACCATTGGTGTTGAGCATGATATATATGGGAATATAGAAGCGTCTCTATATATTCAATCCATGGAGGATTGCAGGCTTTTTGTAAAGCGGTTTAAAGAAAGTCAAAATCAGCTCTTAAGTTCATTGTCTCATGGTCTTCATACTCATCTGGTAGAGGCCCCGTCTTTGCAGGTTATGGAGCAAATAGAAGGGACATTGCGTGATAAGGGACTGCTAGTATCGTAGGCTTTGGCTAGAATATAACCCCTTGACACAGATGCCTTCCTTTCATATAATCAAAGATATTCATATATATGCATGCAAGGAAAAAGACGGCTATAGCGGGTACTTTATAGCGAGCGGGGAAATGGTGTAAGCCTCGTAAAGGAAGGTATAGCGGATCACTTTGGAGTATAGCAAGGACTCGCCTCCATATCGGCTTGAGTGATAAAGTATGGCTGTTTGTCTATTTTATCAGTAGGGTGGTACCACGGATTATAGCATTCGTCCCTTCGGGGGCGGATGCTTTTTTGTATTTCTTACGTATGAGTCTATAGCGATTATTCTTATGTGAGAATAGTGAGATTCTTTAATGAAGCCACTGAAATAGTTTTTTATTTATAAGGTGGATGGAAACGGAGATAATTAAGTATATACCTTGCCTATAGAATGTCATTTATAAGGCGAATATAGACAGAGATACTTCAACGTGTACCTTGCACCTTGCATATAAAAATGCTTTTACTATTTATGAATGAATTAGTTAAATTATGTGTTTTAAATAAGGAGAGAGTAACATGAGTGACATGGATTATGGTAAAACATTACACTTGCCAGCTACGGAGTTTCCTATGCGTGGTAATTTGCCAAAAAGGGAACCAGAAATTCTAAAATTCTGGCAGGATAATGACGTATATGGCAAACGCTTGGATAAACGTAAAAATGGTAAGCACTTTATTTTGCATGATGGTCCTCCTTATGCAAATGGTAAGCTTCACATTGGCCATGCCTTGAATAAGACCTTAAAAGACATGATTATGAAATATAAGACCATGCAGGGCTATTATACGCGTTATATTCCTGGCTGGGATACACATGGTCTTCCTATTGAACATGCAGTTATTAAGAATACGGGGCTTAACCGGCATGAAATGGCGCCATTAGATTTACGGGCTAAATGTAAGGAATATGCCTTGCAGTGCGTAGAAGAACAGAAAAAAGACTTTATTCGCTTTGGTGTTCTTGGTGAATGGGATCGTCCGTATTTAACTCTTCGCAAGGAATTTGAAGTAAAAGAAATCGGCATCTTTGGGGAAATGGCTAAACGGGGTCACATTTATAAAGGCTTAAAAACCGTTTATTGGTGTACGCATTGTGAAACTGCTTTAGCCGAAGCAGAAATCGAATATAAGGAAAAGAAATCTTTCTCGATTTATGTAAAATATGCCTTTGTTAGTCAGCCAAATCAGACTATGCCTAAGGAAGTTGATCCAAAGAAAGCTTTTGCTGTTATTTGGACGACGACGCCTTGGACTTTGCCAGCCAGCCAGGATATCTCTGTTAATCCTGATTTGATGTATTCTTGGGTGCAGGTCGGCGATGAATATTACTTGATGGCATCGGACTTGGTTGAAAGTGCCTTAAAAGATTGTGGTATTGAAGACTATACAGTGCTTAATTCCTTCCCAGGTGATCAATTAGAACTGGCTCAATTCCATCATCCGTTTGTTAATCGGGATGTAACGGTTTTATTAGGTGATCATGTTACCTTGGAAGCTGGTACTGGCTGCGTACATACCGCACCAGCACATGGGGAAGATGACTTTAATGTATTCATGAAATACAAGAAGGCAGGAAAATTGCCTAAAGACCAGGAAGAAATTTTATCCTTTGTAGATCCAACAGGTTGCTATGTATCATCAGTAGATAATAACCGTTACGGTGATACAGAAGAAAACTTAGCCGGTCTTGAGATTCATGATGCGGAAGTACCGGTTCTTAAGATTGTGGCGCATAATGGTAACTTGCTTCATAAGGGAACTTTACGCCATCAATATGCCCACTGCTGGCGTTGTAAGAACCCAGTTATTTACCGCGCAACGGAACAGTGGTTCTCCTCTGTAGATGGCTATCGTAAAGAAGCTTTAGACGTTATTGATAACCAAGTGCAGTGGATTCCTAAATGGGGTCATGACCGTATTTATAATATGGTGGCTGATCGTGGTGACTGGTGTATTTCCCGTCAGCGTGCGTGGGGCGTGCCAATCCCTGTTTTCTATTGTGAAAGCTGCGGCGACTATGTATGTAATGATGAGACAATTCATTCCGTGCAAGATTGGTTTGCTAAGGAAGGGTCTGACGCTTGGTGGGCTCATACAGCAGAAGAATTATTGCCAGATGGCTTTAAATGCCCTCATTGTGGCCATGATCACTTCCGGAAGGAAACAGATATTATGGACGTCTGGTTTGATAGTGGTTCCTCTTGGGCTGGTGTGTTACAGAACAATGATTTAGATGTACCATGCGCTATGTATCTAGAAGGGTCTGACCAGCATCGCGGTTGGTTTAATTCTTCCTTATTGACCTCGGTAGCAACGACAGGTAAAGCACCATATAATTCGGTATTGACGCACGGCTTTGTTGTGGATGGTGAAGGCCGCAAAATGTCCAAGTCTGTAGGCAATACGGTAGCACCATCTGACATTATTGATGTGTATGGTGCTGATGTTATGCGCCTTTGGGTATCTTCAGCAGATTATCAAGGTGACGTTCGTTTATCTAAAGAAATTACGAAACAGATGTCAGAAGTGTATCGTAAAATTCGTAATACATTCCGTTTTTTGTTGGGGAATTTAGATGACTTTAATCCAAATACGGATAAGGTTCCTTACGAACAATTATCTGAAATTGACCGTTGGGCTTTGATGCGTTTAGAAGAAGTGCGTGAAAAAGTAACGGATGCCTATGAACACTATGAATTCCATGTGCTTTATCATGCCATTCATAATTTCTGCACCGTTGATCTAAGTGCTTTCTATTTAGACGTATTAAAGGATACTATGTATGCAGAAAAAGCGGATGCGCCAGCTCGTCGTAGTGCACAGACAGCTATGTATGAAATTGTTAGTACTCTAGTGCGTATGGTAGCGCCTGTTTTATCTTTCACAGCAGAAGAAGTATGGAAATATATGCCGAAAGAAGATGGTATGGGTATTAGTGTCTTGTTAGAAGATTGGCCTAAGTCTCATATAGAATATTTGGATGCGGCTTTATCTGAAAAATGGACACGCCTATTATCTCTTCGTAGTGAAATGACAAAAGCCTTGGAAGAAGCGCGCCGTGCTAAGGTAATTGGGCATTCCTTGGATGCAGCGATTACCGTATATGCTGATGGCGAAGCCTATAAGACCTTGGTAGCTATGAGCGATGCATTAGCTAATTTCTTAATCGTTAGTGAAGCTAATCTTGTAGAAGGTAAAGATAAGGCGCCAGCAGAAGCTAAAGCTACAGAAGAAGGCCATTTAGCTATTGTTGTTAAGGCTAGTCAGCTTGAAAAATGTGAACGTTGCTGGATTCATAGAGATACAGTGGGTCAAGATGCAGAGCATCCAACTTTATGTGCTCGTTGTGCGTCAGTGCTTAAATAAGGTAGTTGTGCGGAGAGGTATAGATAAGAGACTTGCGTAGTTAGTTTATACAAGAGTTCAATGTACTTATCTTCCCTAGCTTTGTTTAGCTGGATATATATTTAGTAGCTGATGCGAGCTGAAGGTAACGAATAGTCGTAGTTTGGGCTATATTTTATAAAAGAGAGAGATAATCTATTTAGATTATCTCTCTTTGTTTATACTTATAGGTGATAAGGCAGAAAGTTAAAGCCTAATCTTATCGTGTGTCAGGATGATAACTTGGCGCATAAGGTTTTAGATTAATGTAGTTAAAGATATTTTTAGAAGCGAATAGGTTAATCAGATGATTGATGTCAGTTGAAGAAGAAAGCAGCGTTGGCTTGTATAATCGGAGGGCTATATAGGAAGTATAGAGGAGATGAGAATGGATAAAAGTTTTCAAATAAAACCCACTTGTGTTTGTTGTGGAGCGTGTGCCGCTGATTGCCCTGTTTCTTGCATTAGACGGCAAGGGCAGCAGTATGTTATTGGGCGAGGCTGCATTGGTTGTGGTGATTGCTATACCATTTGTCCTGTAGGGGCTGTACAGGTTAGAGTTGTCAGTGAAGAAGAGAATACGTTGTAGTTTAGAGATATAAGTGGCTCATGGCTATAGTTGGTTTTGTGAACACACATATATAGATAGAGCCATAGAGGTTTATAAAAGAAATGAGTCGTTATTAGGTAAGGGACATTAGGTATGAGTTATTTTACGTATGATAAAGCAGTAGTAGAGAAGGCACAAGAAACTATTGATACGATGGTGATTCCTCAAGGGGCTTTGGGTAAGATGGAAGAACAGCTTATCAAGTTGTACAAAGCTTGGAATCAACTACATCAAGAAATAAAAGCTAAGCATTATATTTTTGCTGCTAGTAATGGAGTGGCGAAGACGGGCGTCGTGTCTTATCCATCCAATATTTCCTATTGGCAAGCCCAGTTAATGGTGGAAGGGAAAGCAACTATTTCTCGCTTTTGTCAGACTAATGCTATCCCTTATCAGGTAGTTGACGTTGGGATAGATAGTAAGAAAGCAGTTGGCCTTGATTATAAGGTAGCTCGCGGGACAGCTAATTTTTTGGAAGAACCAGCCATGACAAGAGATGAATTTGAAAAAGCGGTAGCAGCAGGCCGTGCATGCGTACAACAGGCTAAGGCTGATGGCTATAATTTACTTTCCTTTGGTGAAATGGGTATTGGGAATACAACAACATCATCGGCTGTCTTGTCTTTTATTACAGACGCAAAAGCAGAAGATATTGTAGGCTATGGTGCGAATAAGCGGAGTCCAGAGGTTATTGCCCGTAAGATAGAGGCTTTGCGTTATGCTCATGAGATGTATGGTAAAGGCATTCAGAATGTAGAAGAGGCTCTTATATGTGTTGGGGGCTTTGATTTAGCAGCCCTGTATGGAGCTATGCGGGCTTGTGCCGATAGCCGTTTGCCTTTTGTTATTGATGGATTTATTACAGCTGTTGCTTTTGCGGCGGCTGTGCAGATGGATGAGAGGGTAGCTCATATGGCCTTTCCATCGCATTGGTCGAGAGAACCAGGTATGAAAGCGGCGCTGGCACTTGGTTATATAGAAGAGCACGATGTGCTTTTGCGTTTAGATTTGGCTCTAGGTGAAGGGACAGGTGCTGTTTTTGAAGTTGTCTTACTCCGTTCTTTTGTAGATGCCATGTGGCAGGAGGCTCGCATGGGTGAACTTATAGAGGCTCTTTCAGATACAGATGTGTAAAAAAATGAAAGGCTTCAACCTAGGTACTTACTCTAGTTGAAGCCTTTTGTTTTTTGCTGAAATTTATATTAGTAAGAGTAGAAATTATTTGTCTAATTAGTTATTTGATTTTACAACAAGTATGTAATCTCATTTCCCTTACGTGCAGGCATGGTGCGGATAGGTAGGCCGTCTTTAGTTGCTGGATAACCAACGATGAGGGAGGCATAGACACGTTCATCATCAGTAAGTCCTAGGGTGTGCAAGTAGTCTAGGATAATCGGGTCTTCATTTAACCAACGCAACTGGTTAATCCAGCAGGAACCTAAGTCTAGGGCGTTGGCTGTAATCATCATATTTTCTACAGCTGTAGCACAGTCGGCCATGTTGTTACCGTAGTCTTTTTTATTGGCTACAATAATAAGGGTAGAGGCATTGTAAGTAAATATGTAACCGCCTTTTTTAGAGCGTTCAATAGAATTTTTAATGCTGCTGTACATGCCTTCAGTTACTTCCATAGTAGCAAAGCGAGATTCTACTAAGGAGATGAGTTTTTGCAGAATATCTGCCTTTTGCACGACAAAAAAATGGTTAGTTTGCGTATTACTGCCACAAGGGGCAAATTGACCAGCTAGTAGGATTTTATCTAATTTGTCTTTTTCAACAAGTTTTGGTAAATAGTTACGGGTGCTGCGGCGAGTAAGTATAGTATCTAAGGTGTTCATGTTAGGCCTCCTATATAAGTAAAGGTAAATATAAAATAGTATTTAGGAAATCAAGCGTAATGCCGAGTTTGAATTTGGGTAAATTCGATGGCATGCTTATTTTAGGTGTTGGAATATAGGTAGACGTGGTTCTATATAATTTTTTTTATCTACAAAGTTCTTTATTAGATTTTAATTATACCTTTGGCACAGGCGAATGTAAACATAGGGGGATGGAAGCTATTGGTATAAATCATCTAGTGTATAAGCCCTTCCTTGGGTATTTTTTATATATGTAAGAGCGTTGGTGGTGTAGCCACTGCGTGAGAAAAAACCGTAAGAATAAAAGGGTAAATTAGCTGTTTGCATTTGGCTGCGTTCTTTTTCAATAATGGTTTGTGATATAGGCTTGTTGCGGAAGTTTACTTCATAGTTGATGTAACCCTTATTATCATGGGTAACGACATCGAACTCGTCGTTGCGATGTTCAGTTGGTAAATCATAGGAATAGGTACCAATAGCATCGATTATAGGATTTAGTAGACCTTGACGATTTTGACGGATTAAAAATTGACGACAAATATGTTCAAAGCGTTTTGGTACGTAAGTTTCTTCAAAGTCTTTTTCGATATAACGGGTGTAAAAGGCATCCGAATTCATAATACGGAGAGGAGACGCATAACGGAAAATGTAGCGATAATAAAAGAGCGACATGTTATCACTAATATAATAAGCTGTGCGACGTTTGTTTTTTGAATCGTTAATAGGCGTTTCTTTATGAATCATTTCCATCAATAGAAGGCGTTTTAATACATCGGCAAGGGCTGGGTTGCTGGATACATGGGATTGGTCTAGAATATCTTTATATTTAGATATGCCTTTGGCTAAGGTTTCGAAGACTTCATTGGCATTTGTGAATTTAGACAACTCCCCTTGTAGATACAGTTGTACTTCGCTTTCTAAACGGGCATTGGGGGAGGCGAGAAGTTCAATAATGTTGTCTTTTACAGATAGAGCAGGATTAATTAGTTGATTATAATAGGGGATACCTCCAAAAACACTGTAAAGACGTATTTTATCTTCATTAGTAAAAGAAGGATAAAACTGAGCAGATTCATAATAATCCATAGCTTTTAAGTGAATAGATAAGGAAAAGCGGCCGTAAAGTGGATTATGAGTCAGAAGAAGTGATTTCATTGTGTCAACGAAAGAGCCACAAATAATAAGTTTTAGTTGAGATGTGTGCTTATAAGTGTCGAGGAGGGTTTGCAGAATGCTGTCGAGGCCAGGCGTGACTTGACGTAGGTAAGGGTATTCGTCTAAAACTAATACATATGGTTTGTCTGTATGGGTACGAAATAGGTAATCTAATAAGTCTTCTATAGAAGAAAAAGCAAAAGGCGGAAGATTAACTTGTTCTGCGTATAGATTAGAGAGGGTGGATACATTGTTTTCTTGTGTTGTTTGTTTGCATTCATAATATAGGCCTTGAATAGCAGAGACTTGTAGAAAATGTTTAATTAATTCACTTTTCCCGACTCGGCGGCGACCGTAAATAAGAGTAGCTGTAGCACCAGGTTCTTTGTATTGCTTATTGAGTTTTTTTAATTCTTCCGTACGACCGATAAAAGGCATGAGAACCTCCTTATATATAATGAAACTTACTCGGAAGTAATTGACTCAATTATATCCGAGTAAGTTTTGGTTGACAACTATTACCTTATTTACTTTTGCCTTTTATAGGCCAATATATGATATACTACATATACAAACTAATCCCTATAGAAGCAAGGAGTGCAGTCAATGGCAGAAAAGAAAAAACCAATGACAGATGATGTAAAATTAGAAATGGATGATTCTATCAAGAATTTAAAGGCACAATCAGATTATGAAGAAGTTATGGCTGATGTGGCAGAAGAGTTGTTAGGTGATTTAAACAGCGCTAAAGATGGAGATATTATAGATATCTTCCAGACGGGCTCTGTAGATCCTTGGCAGATTTATTTGTTTTATGGAACGGTTGAACAAGCTTTAATGAACTGGCGCACCGATAAGCGGTGTAAGACGGTTTTCGTTCACGTACAGGCAGAAGGATTAGCAACCAAGCATCCAGCTGTTACACCAGGACGGACCTTATTGGAACATCTGATGTTAGAACGAATTGAAGACTACCGCGATGGCCGTTTGCAGACGGGAACAATCTATTTTGATGGACAGGCTTTAGCCTATAATGGGGCACCTGTTAAAGGGCGTCATGTTGTCTTAATTTGTGATTTAGTAAGTGAAGGTTCTGATTATTTAACAGAATGTGTATCCTTATGCCATGAAATGAAGGCGGCCCATGTAGTGGGTCTACCAATTATGGTGTGGAATCCGGATTTGATTGATTCTTTAACAGAAAAAGATATTAAGGAAGCCACGCGCCCTCACAAACCAAGACCTTTGTCTTAATGGCTTAAGAGAACGTTTTTTTCTTATACAGGTACGTATAATGGATAAAGCAGTAGCAAAAATTTTACAAAAAGATTTAGTTGGCAATGATGTTGTTACGCCAGAAGAATTATCTGTATTGATGCAGGTTACTGATGAAGAGGTATTGGCTAAGATTTATAAGAAGGCTTATGAAGTAAAGACGGCCTATGTTGATAATGTTGCTTATTATCGGGGACTTATTGAGTTTTCTAATCGTTGTATTAAGAACTGTAAGTATTGTGGTATTCGCCGTGAAAATGATAAGGCTGAACGCTTTGATATGACGGAAGAGGAAATCTTAGAGATGGCTCGTTGGGCCTATGATCATGAGTATGGCTCGATTACTTTGCAATCTGGTGAACGTACAGATGATGAATTTGTCGATTACATGATTGAGTTGATTCAAAAGATTAAGCAAATTGGGGATGGTTCTTTAGGTATTACTATGTGCGTTGGGGAGCAAACCGAAGAAGCTTATAAACGCATGAAAGAGGCTGGAGCATCACGCTATTTATTGCGCATAGAAACGTCGAATCAAAAGCTCTATGAAACGATTCATCCTAAGGATGACCTGCATTCTTACCAGACGAGAGTTAATTGTTTAAAGGCCATTCGTAAGGCCGGCTTGCAGGTTGGTACTGGGGTTATGATTGGGCTGCCAGGACAGACCTTACAGGATTTGGTCGATGATATTCTCTTTTATAAAGATATGGATATCGATATGATTGGTATGGGGCCTTATGTTGTTCATCATGATACGCCTTTAGGACAAGAAGCTTTGCAGGCGGGGCTAGATACAGAGAAAAAAAAGTTAGAACGTTTGCAGCTAGGACTTAAGATGATTGCTCTTACTCGTTTATATCTAAAAGATGTGAATATAGCAGCGACGACGGCATTACAGGCGCTAGATCCCTTAGGCCGTGAAAAGGGACTTGTGGCAGGGGCTAATATTCTTATGCCTATTATTACCATACCTAAGCATCGCGCTAAGTATTTATTATATGATAATAAGCCTTGTGTAGACGATAATGCAGACAAGTGTAAGGATTGTTTAACACGGCGTGTTATGTCTATTGGTGACCGTGTGGGTTGGAAAGCCAATGGCGATTCTAAGCATTATTTTAAGCGCATGCATCATGTGTAAGCCTTTGTTTTGCTTGCTACATATAAGCTAAAAGTGATACGCTTTGGTAGTTATAATTTCACAGGTAAAAAGAGCTATCTCCTAATCTTTATTATTAGGAGATAGCTCTTTTGGTTATTTGTGGATTTTGATTACGCGTAGGTATAAATAGTTAGTGGAAAGGAGAATATACGTCTTTTGCGAGATGGTATGTTGGTTAGGATAAGTATAAGTTTGAGTCTCTATTGATTTTATCTTAATAATGATTTATGAATCTTAACGACAACTTTTAGGACCGGTTCTGGTTGGTCGTTAGGGGCCAGCAGAGGCCGGTGGATATCAGAGGGGAAGAAGATGGCATAAGAGCCAGGTACGGCGTGGACGATACCTTCATCCGGTAGGTCATTGGCGTAGAACCAGCAATCCTTATCAGGATGAGATTCGATAGGCGCATAAATGTGTCTATCTGTGTAAAAGCCCATGTCTTCACGGCCACGAACAATATATTGAACATCAATATAGTCTTGGTGTTGTTCTGGCTTACTGTTTTTATAGGCTTTTGTGTGGACGACGTCTAAGTTGGCGTACATCATAGTGCCTTGAATGGTTAAACGACCTGGTTCCATAGTGGTGAAATCGTGAGTGGTTAGAAAAGTTAAGGCTTTCACGAAGACCTTTGGATAGCCTAGGGTGTGAAAATCGATGTCTGTTGTAGAAAAAATCATAGAAGTGCCTCCTTTTTTGCTTTCACTATAGCATGATAAGGGGACAAGGTAAAGGTGAGTGTGATATACTCAGAGTATTATAAGTGTGATTGATGTAGGATGGAAGGATTGAGAAGAATGAGTGAAGAAAGACAATCACATCATATGAGGCGAAGCCTTAAAAATCGGCATATGCAGATGATAGCCTTAGGTACATCTATTGGGACAGGCCTTTTCTATGGGTCGGCACCTACTATAAAATTGGTAGGACCGGGTATTATTTTGTCGTACTTGTTGGCAGGTATTTTTATTTTTTGTGTGATGCGGATGCTTGGTGAAATGAGTGTGCATGAACCCGTATCTGGGTCATTTAGTCATTTTGCTAATAAGTACTGGGGTCATTTTGCTGGTTATTTGTCGGGGTGGAATTATTGGATTTTATATATGATGGCTGGTATGGCTGAGCTAGCGGCCATTGCTGTATATATGAATTTTTGGTTTCCCGCTTTGCCCCATTGGGTGACTACCTTAGTCTGTATCTTGGTAATTGCAACTATTAATCTAGTTCATGTTAAGGCTTTTGGGGAAGTTGAATTTTGGTCGTCTTTCATAAAAGTCGCAGCTATTGTTGTTATGATTTTATTTGGTTTTTGGATTATCTTTACAGACATGGGGAGTTTTCCACAGAACTTTCACAATCTTTGGGATAATGGCGGTTTCTTTCCTAATGGGTCAGTAGGTTTTCTTATGTCCTTAGCGGTAGTCCTTTTTTCCTTTGGTGGTGTTGAATTGATTGGAATTGCTGCCGGAGAGACGGAAAATCCACAAAAGACGATTCCTAAGGCTATTAATGAAATTTTGATTCGTATTTTGATTTTCTATATTGGTACTATGTTGGTGCTTATGACATTAGCGCCTTGGGATATGGTTGGTATGAAAGGCAGTCCTTTTGTTGAAATCTTTAATGATATAGGGATTCCAGCAGCCGCTAATATTCTTAATTTTGTTGTATTAATTGCGGCTCTATCTGTTTTTAATAGTGTGCTGTATAGCAATTCTAGAATGCTGTATGGCTTAGCTAAGAATGGCAATGCACCTAATATATTTGCGTCTATTACCGTACGGGGGATTCCTATGGTGGGTATTGTGTTCTCCTCGGTTGTGGCCTTGGCCATTGTACTCTTGACTTATGCTTATCCTAAGAGTGGGGAAGTCTTTATGCAGCTTCTAGGACTTGTTGTGGGCGGCCTTATTATCAGTTGGGGCATCATTATTATTACTCATATTAAGTTTAGAAAGCACTATATTAAGGCGGGGACAGACAAGCAGTTGCAATTTAGGTCTTTTTTATATCCGTGGTTAGATTATCTTTGCCTTTTATTCTTATTAGGTATTGTTTGTGTTATGTATACTATGGATTCTATGCGGATGTCTGTGTATGCTATGCCAATTTGGGTTTTGTTTATGTATGGCATGTTTAAATTAAAAAAGAAAAATCGGTAATTGATTAACCCTCTTGTTTCATGAATAAAAAATTGAAAATGTATAAGTCGAAGGGGTTCTTGCTTGTGCGAGGGCCCCTTTTGATTATAGAGGAAGAAAGGGCCTGCTGTAATTTGTGAATGTCTAGGCATATTCATACGCTTTTATAAAAATAATAAATTAGTGATAAATAAAAAAGGATTTGTTTCTATATTTAGCTAATATATACAGTATAAGCAGTTAGTGATGATAATTGTTATTAGTTACGTCTTTAAGAAAGAGGCGATTGGTATGAGTGTGTTTTGAACATCCATTCAGAGTATACTAGTGCTCATTATTTTAATGGCTATTGGCTATTATATGCAGGGTATCAATTGGTTTGATGATAAATTTGCTAAGGCCTTATCAAATATCATTTTGAAAGTAGCCTTACCGTGTGCTATTTTCAGTGATATGATTTCTAAGTTCAAAATTGATGATATGATTACACTAGCACCGGGTATCGTATATGTTATTTTATCAATCTTTATTGGGTATTTTATTTCTTGGTTGGTAGTAAAGGCTCTTCATGTAAGTAAAGAACGGCGTATCGTTATGATGGCCGGTTTTAATATTACTAATACGGCTTTTATTGGCTTGCCTCTAAATGTAGCTTTATTTGGCGCTATTTCCTTACCTTATTTGATTGTATATTATTTAGTTAATACGGTCATCTTATGGACATTTACCTTATGGACTTTTTCCATTGGCGATCCAACCTTATCAACGCAAGCAGTAGATAAGGGGGAACGGCATATGAAGCTCAATTGGCAGCATATTATCCCTGCACCGTTATGGGGCTTCATTGTAGCTATTCCTTTTATGATTTGGTGGCCGGATGCTGACCATGCGTTACCTACATTTATTTTGCAGACCTTGCATGGCTTAGGTGCTTTGGTTACGCCGTTGGCCTTGTTCTATATTGGTATTATGCTTCGTAAATTTGGACTTAGGAATATGAGTTTTGGTCGTGATAATATTATTGTCTTAATCGGACGTTTTATCGTAGCTCCAGCCTTAATGGTGGGGATTATATGGGTCGGTTCAGGCTTTGGTATTGACCTTGTTAGACTATTCAGTCATACCTTAGTTATTCAAGCAGCTACACCAGCCTTTGCTGTTTTACCTATTTTGGCTGACCAATATCATTGTGATGTTAAATTTGCGACAGATATTGTGGTATCCACGTCGACCTTGTTCGTTATTGTCGTGCCGATTATTATGTGGCTATTGACCGTTTATTAAGAGTGTGTCCGTATTTGCCTCTTATAGATAGTAGACGGATTCATTAGAATAAAAAAAGAAGTCTTAGGGAATAGCTGGATTATATAATAAAACCGCCCTTAACCGTTAATGGTTAGGGGCGGTTTTGTTGTATATGAGGATATTCTTGATTGGTGAATAGTTAAGTCAAGCTTTTGGGAGTAGGCTGCACATTCTTATAGATAAAGAAAAGAAAACCTCCTTGCGATAGATTTATATAGGTCTAGTGGCTATATTAGTCTATCGCAAGAAGGTTCTATGTTAGTTAGTGATGCAAAAATTATTATATATAAAATAGTTTTTACATCTTAGTTTGCCTTCTGAATAGATTCAATTAAGGCATACGCAATATTACGGGCTTCACTAGCTTGTGTAGCCGTGGCAGCCACAGTAGTCGTTACGTCAAAATTATTAATAACGGTAACAGCTTGTGTATAGACGCCAGATGTATTGCCCGTTGTGATGGAACCGCTCTTGCCGCCAATCCATTGATTGCCGAATTTAGTATACGTATAGCTTGTATTACCTGTGATTGCATTATTGATAGTGGTGTTAAAGCTATTTGGCACTAGTTTTTGGATGTTAGCGTCCGATGTTAATTGGAACTGTGTTGGATTGGTTGGCGGCGCTGTGAAGGTAACAGCAGCTGTGTAATTTTCACCTTGAACGACACCGTTCATATATAAGGTTACTTGGTTGCGGTTGCTGCGACCAATTTGTTCGTTGCTGCTTTGTACGGAGAAACTCGAGTTGTTAGGCAATATCTTCATGGAGAAGGTTTGGTCACCAACGGAGAAACTAGTACGCTGCCAGCTGCTTGTATTAATTGTCGGATTAACAAGTGTAACTGGCGTTGTTAATGCTTGTGAACTTGCAACGGGTGTTGCGGTTGTAGTTACTGCATCGGATACGTTTTGCTGGCTGGTTGCAGTCGTGCTTGTGCTAGTCGAAGTTGTTGCCGCATTAGCTTGCAATAAGTTGGCAGGTTCGGTAACGCCAGCTGGTGCCTTAGGAATGGTAGTGGAGCCGAAGTTGCTTGTTGACTGATCTGGTACGATAGTTGGCTTGCTGTTAGCTGGTTCGATTTGAGCCGCTTCGACTGGTGGCTGCGGGTTGTATTCCGCTTCGTAAACTTTGGCTTGGTAGGCAAGAGCTCCATAAGGGGTAACCTGGTTGGCATCATAGTCAGAAGGTGGAAGGTTATAAATGCCTTCAAGTACATAAGCTGGTGGTTCAACCGCAGCGGCTTGGGCATAGGCATTGGCTGTTGCATCTGTGTTAGCCCGTAAGGCTTCTAAAATTTTCATAGTATCTGCATAAGAATTAGTGGCAGTATTATTAGATGGTGTCGTGCTTACTGCGCTTGTTTCTGTAGATGTGCTGCTAGTAGTTGTTGGCGTTTCGGCGATAACGGCGATAGTACCTGTTGTTGGGGTGTCAGCAAAGCTCATCGTTGGCTGACAAATAAAAAGACCAAAAGCGGCGGCGCTCATAGTCGCCAGTATAGCCTGGCGTAAATGGGAGGTCGATAGTTTCATAATAAACTCCTTTTTTGTATAGAATGTAAAACATGAGACTATAATTGTTGATTCATGCTCTCATTATACCGCAAAAGGAGATAAGATTGAATGCCTATATATAAGAGTCAGTAGAAATGATATAATAAGAATCATAAATAACTAGGGATTGACATTTGTAATGTACATAGGGAGATAGTATATGCTTAACTTTTTGCAGGGGTTACTAGAACTTTTAATGAATCGTCGTGTAGAGGCGTGGATTATTTTAATTATGGTACTTATTATTCTTTTTGGTACTTGCTATTGGTCCTATCGATAGTGTTAGTAAGGACAGTTATTATTACTAATAGTTGTGTAGATTTATGTATAATTGGGTTATATGAAAGATGAACTGAAAAAGACCGTACAGGAGCTGTTAAACACCGCATACGGTCTTTTTAGCTAATTGCTATTTGAAGACAAGCCTATCTATCGCAAGGAGTCTTGCGATAGTACCAGCTCCGAGGGAGATAGGCTTATCTGCTTTATCTATTTTTCTTATTTAGGCGTGTTTTCAAAATTCATACCTGCTAGTAAGGTGTGTTCTGAGTGTTCCATATGCAGACGGGCTACTTCACGGGCCTTTTTAGCATTACCGCTGGTGATGGCTTCGACTAAGAGGCGGTGCTCTTCCCAGGTCTTTATAAGGCGGCCTGGCTGATTCATAGACATAGCCCGAAAGCGCGATGTTTGCTCTCGTAGATTATTCAGAATTTCAACTAAGCGGTCATTGCGAGATGCCTTGTAAAGTACTTCGTGGAAGTTAATGTCAGTTTCTACAATTTTATCCATGTTGTGTTGTTCCATGTCGTTGCCGATTTCTACAAGCAGGCGTTCTAGTTTTTCTGTTTCGTCGGGTGTGATGCGTTCCGCAGCAAGACCGGCGGCTAGTTCTTCTAGAGCCGAGCGGATTTCAAAGACTTGAGTTATGTCTTTTAAGGAAATATCGGCTACGTAGGCACCACGACGAGGAACCATAACGACAAAGCCTTCTTGTTCTAATTTGCGGATAGCTTCGCGGATAGGGGTGCGGCTGACGCCAAGTTCTTCGGCTAGAGGAATTTCCATTAATCGTTCACCAGGTTTTAGGACGCCATCACGGATAGCTTCCCGTAAGGTTTCGCAGACAACTTCTCGTAGAGGTTTGTAGTTATCTAAGCGAATAGGGGTTAAACGGTTTGCTTCTGTACTCATGGTAAATCCTCCTGTCCATGTGTTTTTGTAATTAAGCTTAGCCAGTCTTCGTGACCAGCTTTTTTTATTTCTTCTTGTAAATCAATAGCATCTAAGGCCTTGTCAAGATAGACAACCATAGTGGGGCCGCTGCCTGTCATGCGGGTAATGAAGCCCCGATCTGTAAAGAATTGTTTGCAAGCGGCTAGTTCTGGATACAAGGGAAAAAGTAATTCTTCAAAGGTGTTGCCGGAGGCAGCAAAGGCTTCTTTAAACTGGCCTTTATTCAAATGAGACTCAACCGTGTCTATCGTCTGATTGGTGTAGGCTGATTGACCAGCAAAACGCGCATAGGCTTTAGCTGTGGATACAGATAGTTTAGGTTTAACAATTAAGAGCCATTGAGGCTTGCCTGTTGGTAAGTTAGTGAGTTCATCCCCACGCCCCTTGCCACGAGCCGTACCACCTTTTAATAGGAAGGGCACATCACTGCCTAATTGGCTGGCTAGGTCTTGGAGCTCGCTTCCTTTTAAACGTAAGTCCCAGAATTTGTTTAAGGCGAGTAGGATGCCAGCGGCATCACTGCTGCCGCCGCCGAGGCCAGCAGCCGCAGGTACTCGTTTTAATAGATGGATGGCGGCACCTGTTTGGCAACCTGTGTAAGACTGTAAGGCACGAACAGCTTTCATAGCTAGGTTGTTTTCATCATAAGGTATGAGCTTTTGTATATAGGTAGGCAGTTCAGGGGCATCGCCGGAAAAGACTACGCTGTGGTGTTTGGTAATATAAATAGAATCGCCTAGGCGAATGGACTGAAAAATTGTATCGATGTTGTGATAACCATCTGGTCGTTTGCCTGTAATGGCGAGTCCTACATTGATTTTACTAAAGGTAAGCTGTTCCATAAATCTCCTGCTTAGAATTGAAATATTTTTGTGTAAATGTTAGTATCGATTTGTAATAATTAATTATAGGCTATGCTATAAAAAAATTCAATTTCAGGAGGATGTATGGGTGCAACGTGGGAAAAATACATGGGCGTTACGTGGAAACAGGCAGCTAATGTATTTTTGATGATTATTATTGGCTCTTTGTTGTTTGGCGTAGGGATTAATGGTTTCATACTGCCACATAAGTTGGTTAGTAGTGGTATGAGTGGGGTAGCCATCATTTTGTATTATTTGACGGGCATTCAAGTTGGTACCTGGAATTTAATTTTAAATATACCTATTTTATATGCAGCCTATCGCTGGTTGGGACGCTGGCAGGTTGTAGTAACCATTTTTGGTACGATTATTGTATCCTTAGCCATTAATGTTTCTTCTGGACTAGAAAATCTTCATTGGACGCAAGATCCTTTAGTTGGATCGATTATGGGCGGCGTACTTAGCGGGGTTGGCCTTGGTATCGTATATCGTGTGGGTGGTAATACAGGTGGCCTCGATCCCATTGCCTTTATTATCCGTAAGTATTATGGTATGCAGATTGGTACTATTTTGTTTGCTATTAATGCTTTAGTACTAATAGCGGCTGCCATTGTTATTAATATTGAGTCCGCAGCTATTACTTTAATAGGTGTATATGCGACTACTATTGTTACGAATGCCGTTGTTACAGGTTTTAACCAGCGGAAGGCGGTTTTTATTGTGTCGAATAAGACCTATGAAATTTGTAATGGTATTATCCATACCCTAGGTCGTGGCGCTACTGTCATTGAAGGAGAAGGAGCTTATACACAACAGGAAAAGCATGTGGTTATTACGGTTGTTAGTTTGGCTCAATTAACACGATTAAAACAGATTATTCATGAAGCCGATTCGACAGCCTTTTTATTTATTTCCGATGCAGCGGAAGTTATTGGGGCTGGCTTTACCTATGGGCTTCCTAAGGGGCCTGAAGCTATGGCACAAAGGGCTCTTCATCAGGCTGCCTATCATGCCTTAGAAGCCGAGAAGACGTCAAGAGTTGAAATGGCAGGTAAATAAGGACATGTAGCTTTAGCAACTTATTCATAGACGGTCTATTTGTAAGATAAGGACATAGAGCTTTATAAGAATGTATTAATATAGAGAAGGAGTTTAGTATGGCACATGAATTAGCAGGTACCAAGGTGCAAGCACAGGATTTAATTGATGTGGATGCATTGACTAAGGCCTATTATGAAAATATACCAGATGTTAGTCAGGCAGCTCAACGGGTTAGCTTTGGCACATCTGGCCACCGAGGCAAATCTTTGGATTCGACGTTTACAGACGCTCATGTAGCAGCTATTGCTCAAGCTATCTGTGATGGACGTAAGACATTTGGTGCCAGTGATGTATGTTTTGTTGGTCAAGATACGCATGCTTTGTCGCAGGCAGCCTTTAAGACGGTGCAGGAAGTCTTAGCAGGTAATGGTGTATCTATGGCTATTGATGCAAATGGAGATTTTGTGCCTACACCGAGTGTATCTCGGGCTATCCTTCGTTATAACTTGGAAAGTGGTGAAGGTGAACGGCATGCAGATGGGATTGTGATTACGCCGTCTCATAATCCACCAGATTGTGGAGGTATTAAATATAATCCAACGCATGGAGGGCCAGCTGAAGAAGCCATTACTAAATGGATTGAAGTGAAGGCCAATGAATATCTAGCTAATAAGGGTCAGGGCATTAAGCGGATGGCCTTGGATGTTATTCCTTTAAATTTGCGTCAACCCTATGAATATAAAAAATTATATGTTGATGAATTGCCCCAAATTATTGACATAGAAGCTATTCGTAAGTGGAATAAGCCAGTCTTAGTTAATGCCTTAGGTGGCAGTGGCATGGCTTATTGGCAGGCTATTCGTGATACCTATGGATTGCCTTTAACTATTATTAATGATACTTATGATCCGACTTTCAGCTTCATGAGTTATGATCATGATGGCAAGGTGCGTATGGATTGCTCGTCAGCTTATGCTATGGCGGAAGTGACTAAGAATATGGGTCATTATGCCTTGGCAGTTGGTAATGATCCAGACTATGATCGATTTGGTATTGTTACACAAAAAGGTCTAGTAGAACCTAACCATGTTTTGGCAGCCTTGGCTATGTATTTATTTAGCAGCCGTAAGCAATGGATTCAAAAGGGTGTAGGTAAGACGGTTGTCGGTACCCAGATGATTAATGAAATGTGTGATGATTTTAATCTGCCAGGTAAGGATTTTGCCATTCCTCTTTATGAAGTGCCAGTTGGTTTTAAATATTTTGCCCGCTTGTTGTATAAGCAAAAAGTAGGGTTAGCCGGAGAAGAAAGTGCTGGTGCGTCTTTCTTGAAAAAAGATGGGTCTACATGGACAACAGATAAGGATGGCATCATTGTGGCCTTGGCGGCCATGGAAATGACCGCTGTTTTAGGGCGTAATCCGCAAGAAGAATATGATAGGTTAGCTATTCAGTATGGTAAGAAATACTATGGCCGTATTGATACGGCTTGCACGCGGGAAGAAAAGGCAAAGATTAAGAAGTTGCGGCCTATGGATGTAGTAGCTAAGACGGTAGCTGGTGATGCGATTACAGATGTACGTAATACGGCACGGTACGAAGATTTGTTGATTGGCGGTCTTCGGATTGACACAGCTAAGGGCTGGGTAGTGGCTCGTCCGTCAGGTACAGAAGACTTGTATAAAGTCTATGGAGAAAGTAAGGTAAGCCAAGACCATTTGCAAGCCTTATTAGATGCAGGAGCAGCTTTGATTAAAGACGCAGTGAATAAGTGAGAAAAAGAGTCGGCTTAGACCGGCTCTTTTTTCGTAAAAGCCTTAAAAATGTGCTATAATAATTCTGATTTCATTTATAAAGATGAAGCTATAAAAGAGATGAGAGTGCTTGCAGGCAAAGCACCTGCGTAAAGGAAAGATTGGGTGAAAGCGATGAAGTTAGTAGTAACGGTTGTCGGCGTTGATAGGGTAGGCATTATTGCCGGCGTAGCTAATACCTTGGCTGCTCATAATGTAAACATTGAATCTATTAATCAGACGATTTTAGATGGTATGTTTAATATGATTATGATGTGTGAAATGAAGGACGGCAATAATTTAGCGACGGTGCAAGAAGCCCTGGCGCAAGAAGGACAGAAGCTAGGCGTGGAAGTGCGAGCTCAGCATGCGGATATCTTTTTAAGTATGCACCGTATCGGATAGGAGGTTTCTATGTTAAGCATTGAAAATATACTAGAAACCAATCGCATGATTAGTGATAATAAACTGGACGTGCGTACAATTACCATGGGTATTAGCCTTTTGGAATGTGCTTCATCAGATGGTAAGGTTTTATGTCAGCGCATTTATGATCGTATTACAAAGGAAGCAGAACACCTAGTTAGCGTAGGGCAGGATTTAGAACGTGAGTTGGGTGTGCCGATTGTACACAAGCGAATTTCTGTTACGCCTATATCTTTGGTGGCAGCTGGCAGCGATTTAAAGACTTACGTGCCTGTAGCTGAGGCTTTAGATAAGGCAGCAAAAGCGGTAGGCGTTAATTTTGTAGGTGGCTTTTCGGCCTTGGTAACTAAGGGTTATACTAAGTCTGATCATATATTGATTGAATCTTTGCCAGAAGCTTTGGCAACAACAGATATTGTATGTAGTTCCGTTGGGGTTGGATCCACTAAGGCAGGCGTTAATATGGATGCTGTAGAGGAAATGGGACGTGTTGTTAAAGAGACGGCACGTCTGACAGCAGATCAAGATGCACTTGGCTGTGCTAAATTAGTTATTTTTTGCAATCCTGTAGAAGATAATCCTTTTATGGCCGGTGCTTTTCACGGTGTTACCGAAGGGGACACAACCATTAATGTCGGTGTTAGCGGTCCAGGCGTAGTTAAACATGCCTTGGAAGCCGTTAAGGGTCAGCCTTTTGACGTGGTAGCTGAAACGATTAAAAGGACTGCCTTTAAGATTACCCGCGTTGGCCAATTGGTAGCACAAGAAGCATCTAAACGGCTAGGTAAGCAGTTTGGTATTGTTGATTTGTCCTTGGCTCCGACAGCTGCTATTGGAGACTCAGTAGCTCATGTCTTGGAAGAGATGGGGATTTCTTCTTGTGGTGCTCATGGTACAACGGCGGCACTTGCTTTGCTAAATGATGCGGTTAAAAAAGGTGGCCTTATGGCTTCATCTCATGTGGGTGGTCTCAGTGGTGCCTTTATTCCCGTTAGTGAAGATAAGGGTATGATTGATGCGGCAACGGCTGGTAGCTTGAGTTTAGAAAAATTAGAAGCGATGACCTGCGTATGTTCTGTTGGGCTAGATATGATAGCCATTCCAGGGGATACGACAGCGGAAATGATATCAGCTATTATTGCTGATGAAGCGGCTATTGGTATGATTAATAATAAGACGACAGCCGTACGATTGGTGCCTGTACCAGGTAAAAAAGTCGGTGATATGGTTGAATTTGGTGGCCTGTTAGGGTATGCGCCGGTTATGTCGGTAGGGACCTATGAGGCGAGTGACTTTATTCATAGAGGGGGACGTATTCCGGCTCCCGTACGGAGTTTGACGAATTAATAGGTATAAGTAATGTAGGCACGAGGAGGTGCTGCTATGCGGTGGGAGTATGTTATTGCGTTTGTTGTGGCCTTATTTGTCACATACGCACTAACGCCGCTCGTAAGTAAGCTGGCTGTCAGGGTTGGCGCAGTAGATAGACCGGATGCACGGAGAATTCATCATGGAGTCATTCCGCGCTTAGGCGGGGTTGCTATCTTCATTGGTTTTATTATTTCTTCGGTAGCTGTTAATATTCACAGCCTATCTTCGCTAGCAGGCCTTCTTATTGGCTCTTTAGTTCTCGTTGCTGTTGGCATCTGGGATGATGTTTGTCAGATTGGACCAAAAACGAAGCTGGTAGGACAGATTGTAGCTGCCCTTATTTTAGTTGTTTTTGGCGATCGCATTGATTATATTAGCCTGCCTGGTGGGCATATGGTCTACTTAGAATATTTGGCGATTCCATTGACTGTCTTTTGGATTGTTGGCTTTACTAATATTGTTAATCTAATTGATGGATTGGATGGGTTAGCGGCAGGAATTTCTCTCATTGCTTGTGTAGCTATTTTTGTTGTCTTAGCCCAGATGGGGTTAGTAGAACTAGCTTGTGTTACCTTGGCTTTGGCAGGCGCTGCTTGTGGCTTTTTGCGGTATAATTTTAATCCAGCAAAGATTTTTATGGGTGATACAGGAAGTATGCTCCTAGGCTATACTATGGCGTCGATTTCTGTCATTGGGGCTGTTAAAACGGCGGCAACAGTGGCTTTGGTTGTCCCAGTTATTGTGTTGGGCTTACCAATTTTAGATACTTTGTTTGCGATTGTTCGCCGTAAAATTAATGGCCGCCCTGTATTTAAACCAGATAAAGGCCATGTGCATCATCGCTTGTTGGCTATTGGCTTATCGCAAAAGAGCGCTGTCCTTCTTATGTATGCGATGACGGCCTTCTTGGGGTGTATTGCCGTTGTGGTTGTTAAGTTAAATAGTTGGTTGGCTGGTGCCATTGTTGTAGCTGCTGTCTTGTGCGTATTTGTTTGGATTGCTATGCGCATTGGTGTTATTGCTAAGGATCAAGTGGTTGATAAGAAGCAAATCTTAGGTAAACAAAAATAAGAGCTATATCTGCTAGGAGGATATTATGTTGAAAGTCATGACTGTCTTTGGGACAAGACCAGAAGCTATTAAAATGGCTCCTGTAGTAAAAGCGTTAGAAGAAGCGCCTGATATGGAGCCGATAGTAACGGTAACGGCACAGCATCGGGAAATGTTGGATCAGGTGTTGCACTTATTTCATATTAAGCCGGATTATGACTTAAACATTATGAGCCAGGGACAAACCTTGTATGATGTAACGACTCGGGCCTTAATGGGACTAAAGGATGTTTTAGAAAAAGCGAAACCTGATGTGGTGCTTGTACATGGTGATACAACAACGACCTTTGCAGGAGCCTTGGCTTCCTATTATCAAGAAATCCCTGTTGGCCATGTAGAAGCCGGCCTTCGGACAGGGAATATCTATTCTCCTTTCCCTGAAGAGATGAATCGAAAGTTAACAGGCTCTATTGCTGCGTATCATTTTGCACCAACAGATAGTTCAGAAGCTAATTTGTTGAAAGAAAATGTAAATCCTAAGGCTGTTTATGTAACTGGTAATACTGTTATCGATGCCTTACAGAAAGTTGTTCGCCCTGATTATGTCTTTGAGGAAGATTTATTAAATCAGCTGGATTATGATAACCATCGAATTATCTTGATGACCACCCACCGCAGAGAAAATTTAGGGGAACCGTTGCGCCATGTGTATCGGGCTATTCGTCAATTAGTAGAAGAATTTGATGATGTTGAAATCGTCTTCCCTGTACATAAGAATCCAAAGGTACGTCAAATTGTTAAAGAAGAATTAGGTCATGTTGATCGTATTCACTTAATTGAACCTTTGGAATATGAACCATTTACGAATTTAATGGCACGTAGTTATTTACTCTTAACAGATTCTGGCGGGGTACAGGAAGAAGCACCGGCTTTGGGCAAACCTGTATTGGTTCTGCGTAATACGACGGAACGGCCAGAAGCAGTAACAGCTGGTACGGTTGTATTAGTAGGAACTGATCAGGATAAGGTCTATGAAGAAGCCCGTCTCTTGCTAGCAGATCAGACGGCTTACCATAAAATGTCTAATGCTGTTAACCCTTATGGTGATGGACAAGCATCGCGGCGAATTATTGAAGCTTTGCGTTATGAAATGCTTAAAGGGGAAGTGATTCCAGACCGTTTTGGGGCTAAAAAATAAATATATTGTATACACTGTAAAGTTAAAATAGGTAAAAGTGGTTATAAATGAAGAGCAAAGTTTTCATTGCCATTTGTAATTGTTTTTGATAAGACTAAGAAGAAATATAAAAGATAGAGGATGAGTCGTGTGACATAATAAGAAATATGTTACACGGCTTTTTTGCTTATTCGTGATAATAGCACCTTTTGAAAGTTTTTAAAAATAATAAAATGAAAGTGATTACTTATAAAGATAAGAAATAGCTAGCTTATTTGCTAAGTAAAGTACTTATAATTTAACAACATTTATTTATTAGATAGCATAAATCACTTTATATTGAACATATTAATTGCTGGCAAATATCATATAAATGATATTTATTTTCTATTATTGATTTTTTTATAATGGTATTGATACAATACTAATATAGTCGATAGTAAGGGAGGCGGCCATGAATAAGCAGAAACAGGACCTTTCCTTTCTACAGGCCTTATCAGCCGCGTCATCAGCTGGTATTACCTTGCTTGTTAGCGTGGCGGCTTGTCTTTTCTTGGGCCATGAATTGGATATTTGGGTAGGGACCTTACCCTTGTTTACAATTTTAGGTGGTTTTGTTGGTGGTTTTATTGGTTTATATGCTGTATATAAACAAATGGTAAAAGATAATGATAGAACTAAGAAATAAACAAAGGGAGACGCGGACCTATTTATGGCATCTTTTAGGGTGGCATGCTGTACTAGGCTTACTCGGTAGTCTTTGTATTTATTTTTGGTTTTCTTTGTCACTTGTTGCCTCTTGGTTATGGGGCCTTGGTATTAGTATGCTTTACTGGATTGTCCTTACCGGTCAGTTAAAAAAGCAGGCTCAATTAGCTGCAGGACAGATTAAATGGGCTGTTCGCCAGGCTTTAGTTTTTCGCTTACTTTTGGTAATTGCACTTGTTGTCATTGGCGGCAAGTTGTTACATATTTCTTTATTTCCTATGCTTTTAGCGGTTGTACTTAGCAGGGGACTTCCTTATGTGGAGTATATCGTTGATAGCAGCAGACATCCACAGCGGTGGCAGTTAAAACAGTGAAAGGGGGTGTGGCTATGGGAGGATCAACAAGTAGTGCTATAGAGATTGATGCTGGTCATCATTGGGTCGTTGGTTTTCTAGGTATGCAGTTTAATATGGATACCTTGATAATGACTTGGATAACCATGGCGATTGTTATTTTCCTAGCTTGGCTTACCACACGTAAACGGTCATTAGTACCTCATGGCTGGCAGAACATTATGGAAATGATGCTTGATTGGCTGCAGGGACAGATGAAGCCAACACTAGGGCGTTATTGGCCAGTTGTAAGCGGCCTTTTGTTTACGTATTTTATCTTTTTGTTAGTGGCGAACATGTTAGGTTTATTACCAATACATCATATTATGTCACCAACATCAGATTTGAATACAACAGCAGGTTTGGCTATTTTTAGTACCATTTTAGTTTGGGCTATTGGTATTCATGCTAATGGTATGGGCTTCTTTAAGGAGTTCTTTAAACCATATGCACCATTCGTTATTGTTAATTTGCTGGAGCAGGTAACAAGACCATTAACACTAGCTTTCCGTTTGTTCGGGAACATCTTAGCTGGTGAAATTATGTTAGCCGTGCTTAATCATTTAGCACCTGTTTTAGCACCAAGCGTATGGATTGCTTTTAGTATCTTGATTGGCTTGATTCAAGCCTTCGTATTTACGATTTTGGTTACGTCCTATTTAGGGTTAACGATTGATTCTGGAGAAGAATAGTTTAGGAGGATTTTTATGGAAATCACAATGCAGACAGCAATTATTTTAGGCTTATCCGCACTAGGAGCTGGCCTTGCCTTAGGGTTAGCAGCTATTGGCGCTGCTATCGGTGATGGTTTGGTAACGGGAAAAGCAGTTGAAGGTATGGCTCGTCAGCCAGAACAGAGTGGAGCTTTGTTTCGTAACATGTTAATTTCTGTTGGCTTAATCGAAGCTGTGCCAATTATCGCCGTAGTATTCGCAATTGTATTACTCTATGTAAACCCATTTGTAAAATAAGACTTAGAGTAAGCACATAAGGAGGTACTATCGTTGATTACAATAAATGGGACGATGTGGGTACAAATCCTGAACTTCTTGATTTTAGTCGCTGTGTTGGCTAAATTTTGTTATAAGCCGATTTTAAATGTTATGAAAGCGCGGCAAGAACGAATTGCTAATGATCTGGAAAATGCAGCTAAAGCAAAAGAAGCCGCTGAGGCTTCTCGTAAGGAATATGAAGCACAATTAGCCAATGCTCGTCGAGAAGCGCAGACGATTATAGATAAGGCGGTTAAACAAGCGGATGCAAATACGCAGGCTCAGTTATCTGAACTGCGCACGCAATTAGCTCGTGAAAAAGAACAGGCACGGCTGGATATTTTACAAGAACGTGAAAAAGCTATGCGTGAATTGCGTCAGGATATGGTATCCCTATCAATTGCTATGGCAGGTAAGGTAGTCGCCCGTGATATGAATACGGAAGAGAATACTAAGCTTGTTAACCAGGCTATTGAACAGTTAGATACGAAAATAGTGGGGCTGTGAGGCAATGAGTGTAAACGTTGTTATAGACAGATATGCAACAGCCTTGTTTGAATTGGCTAAGGAAAAGGGACTCTTAGAGGCCGTTGAAAACGACCTTTTGTATGTACAGTCTGTTTTAGAAGAGCCAAATGAGCTTTCTACATTGCTAGTGTATCCGTCATTAGAAGCAGATAAAAAATGTGATGTGTTAGAGAAATTATTTACAGAGGCGATTCAACCAATAGCCTTATATTTTCTCTGCGTAATGGTAAAACGTGGTCGTGCTCGTTATATAGAAGGGACGATTAAGGAATATTGTCGGCGTTCTAAAGAAGCTCGTGGTATTTATCAAGCTAAGGTTATTGTAGCGCAACCATTATTGGACGCATTACAAGATAAATTACGTCAGAAATTACAGACGATAACAGGTAAGACTTATGAGTTTATTGTAAGGGTAGACCCTAAGATTATCGGTGGGATTGTCATTCAAGCTGGTGATACGCGAATTGACGCGAGTCTGGCACGGCGATTGGATGATTTAAAGGATTATTTGTTCAATACCGGATTGTCTGAGATTGGGGTGAAGAACTAATTATGAAGATGAAGCCTGAAGAGATTACTGCCATCATTAAACAGCAGATTCAGGACTATAAGGTAGAGCTGAATGTGGATGATGTAGGAACGGTTCTTGAAGTAGGGGACGGGATTGCTCACATCTACGGATTAGATAAGGCTATGGCTGGTGAATTATTAGAATTACCACATGGCGTATATGGTATGGCCTTAAACTTAGAAACAGATAATGTAGGGGCCGTATTGTTAGGTGATGACTTTTTAATTAAAGAGGGTGACCAGGTACGTCGGACGGGCCGAATTATGCAGGTGCCAGTAGGTGACGCTTTGATTGGTCGTGTTGTTAATTCCCTAGGTCAGCCTATTGATGGTAAAGGCGATATTCAAACGGAAGCCTATCGGCCGGTTGAATTTCCTGCACCAGGGATTGCGGACCGTAAATCGGTGCATGAACCTTTACAGACTGGTTTAAAAGCTATTGATGCGATGGTGCCGATTGGTCGTGGTCAGCGAGAATTAATCATTGGTGACCGTGGGACAGGTAAAACAGCTATTGCTATTGATACCATTTTAAATCAAAAGGGACAAGATGTTATTTGTATCTATGTAGCGATTGGGCAAAAAGAATCAACCGTAGCTCGCGTGGTACAAAAATTAGAAGAAACTGGCGCTATGGATTATACGATTGTTTTGTCAGCCAGTGCTTCTGAAGGGGCTCCTATGCAATATTTAGCACCCTATGCTGGTGTGGCTATGGGTGAACATTTCATGTACCAAGGTAAGCATGTACTTTGTGTATATGATGATTTGACTAAGCAGGCCGCTGCTTATCGGGCTATGAGTTTGTTACTTCGTCGTCCACCAGGACGTGAAGCCTATCCAGGCGATGTATTTTATTTACATTCCCGCCTGTTGGAACGGGCAGCTAAGTTATCTGATGAATTAGGTGGTGGGTCGATCACGGCTTTACCTATTATTGAAACGCAGGCTGGCGACGTATCCGCCTATATTCCAACGAATGTTATTTCCATTACGGATGGGCAGATTTTCTTAAACACAGACATGTTCTATTCTGGTGTGCGACCAGCTGTTGATGTTGGCTTATCTGTTTCGCGTGTTGGTGGTAGTGCCCAGATTAAGGCTATGAAACAGGTTGCAGGTCAGTTGCGGTTGAATTTGGCTCAGTATCGAGAACTGGCTGCTTTTGCTCAATTTGGATCTGATTTGGATGCCTCTACTAAGGCACAGCTAGATCGAGGGGCTCGGTTAACAGAAATGTTAAAACAACCCCAGTATGCACCCTTAAAGGTAGAAGAACAGGTTGTCTGCTTGTATGCGGGTATTAATGGTTATTTTGCTAGTCTACAAGTAGAAGATGTAACGGTTTTCCAAGATGAACTTTTGCGGTATGTACATGGTCAGCATCCAGATATTTTGACTCGCATTGCAGATAGTAAACAGTTAAGTAAGGAAACAGAAGCTGATTTAGTGGAAGCTATTAAAGAATGCTTGAAAGGATTTGGCGCTACCCATCAGTTAGTTGCTGAGGAGGCTTAGCCTATGAGTAGTTCACAAGACTTACGAAAACGAATTAAGTCAGTAACGAATACCCAGCAGATTACCCGGGCTATGAAGATGGTAGCATCGGCTCGGTTACGTCGAGCTCAGGCTAAGGCGCAAGGAACCGAACCGTATACACAGAAGCTTCATCAGATGTTAGTTAATGTAGCTTCTAGTGTAGCACCTGGAGATATTACAGATGCCTCTTTACTTGAAGTTAGGCCTGTTAAGAAGACTTTATACTTAATTTTAGGTAATGATAAAGGCTTAGCTGGTGCTTATACAGGGAATTTGCTTAAGTATTTTCAAGGTTTAGTTGATAGGGCGGATGGACAATATGAGGTTATTACAGTAGGTCGTAAGATTCGTGATCATTTAAAAGTGCATCAGTATCCGCTAGCACAATCTTATGTAGATTTCTCGGATCATCCGCTGTATGCCCATGCGCAAGATATTATTAAGGAAGCGACAAGACGATTTACTGATAAGGAAGTAGACCGAGTCGTGCTTATTTATACACACTTTGTTAATTCGTTAACACAAACAGTGCAGTCGACTCAGCTCTTGCCAGTTGAAACGCCTAAGGCTGAGGGAAAAAGTCAAGGTTCTTATTTGTTTGCGCCAGAAGCGGGTGAAATTATGAGCAAGCTTTTGCCTATGTACTTAGAGACGACGGTCTATGGAGGCCTTTTACAAGCGGCAGCTAGTGAATTAGGTGCTCGTATGACGGCGATGACATCGGCTACGGATAATGCAGGGGAACTGATTAGTCAGCTAAATCTGGAATATAATAAATTGCGGCAGGCAAGTATTACAAATGAAATTTCTGAAATTGTAGGGGGCGCAAACGCTCTGCAATAGCATATAAGAAAAGGAGGAGTGACCTCTTACATGGATACACATATAGGTAAAGTCGTACAGGTTATCGGGCCTGTGGTGGACGTATTGTTTGAAAGTGGCGACTTGCCAGCGATTTACAATGCTATCCATATTAAAAAAACAGACGCGGAAGGCAAGGAGCAAGTCGTTGTTGTAGAAGTTATGCAGCATATAGGCGATGATACAGTTCGTACTGTTGCTATGAGTGCAACGGATGGGTTAACACGAGGCATGGAAGCTCTTGATACAGGTAGTGCTATTTCCGTTCCTGTTGGGGAAGGTGTATTAGGCCGTATATTTAATGTGCTTGGTCAAACGGTTGACCATGATGATACACCTGTTAAGGCGGATGAATATTGGCCTATTCATCGGCCAGTGCCTAAATTTGATGATCTAGCACCAGAAACAACAATCTTGGAAACGGGGATTAAGGTTGTCGATTTGATTGCCCCTTATGTAAAAGGTGGTAAGATTGGTTTGTTTGGCGGTGCCGGTGTTGGTAAAACCGTATTAATTATGGAATTAATTCATAATGTTGCCACAGAACATGGTGGGTATTCTGTATTCTCTGGTGTAGGGGAACGAACACGTGAAGGGAATGACCTTTGGAACGAAATGAAAGAATCTGGGGTTATTTCTAAGACCGCTCTCGTTTATGGACAGATGAATGAACCACCTGGAGCTCGTATGCGGGTTGGTTTAACAGGCCTTACTATGGCGGAATATTTCCGTGATGTAAAGAAACAGGACGTATTGCTCTTTATCGATAATATTTTCCGGTTTATTCAAGCAGGTTCCGAAGTGTCCGCCTTGTTAGGCCGTATGCCATCAGCCGTTGGTTATCAGCCAACCTTGGCTAATGACGTAGGTGCCTTGCAGGAACGTATTACATCTACGAAGGAAGGTTCTATTACATCGGTACAGGCTGTTTATGTACCAGCCGATGACTTAACAGACCCAGCACCAGCAGCTACCTTTGCTCATTTGGATGCAACGACTGTATTATCTCGTTCCATTGCTGAACTTGGTATTTATCCAGCGGTTGATCCACTTGATTCGACAAGTCGTATTTTGGACCCGTTGATTATTGGTGATGAACATTACCAGATTGCGCGTCGAGTACAGGAAGTTTTACAGAAGTACAAAGATTTGCAGGATATTATTGCTATCTTAGGTATGGAAGAATTATCGGAAGAAGATAAATTAACGGTTGCTAGAGCACGTAAGATTCAGCGTTTTTTGAGTCAGCCATTCTTCGTTGCGGAAGTCTTCACAGGTTCACCAGGTAAGTATGTACCGCTTAAGGAAACCTTACGTGGCTTTAAAGAAATTTTGGATGGTAAGCATGATGATTTACCAGAAAATGCTTTCTATATGGTAGGTACTATTGATGAAGCTGTAGAGAAAGGAAAAGAGCTCTTAGCGAAAGGAGAATAAGCGATGAAGAATCAATCTACGATGAAAGTCACGATTATTACTCCAGATTATGTAGCTTTTGAAGGGGAGGCTTCTTTTTTGGCTGTGCGAGCTAGCGATGGTGATTTAGGTATTATGCCTAATCATGCGCCCTTGTTAGCTGTTCTTGAGATTTGGCCAATGAAGCTGGTTATTCCTGATAAGGGGGATAGTGAGTTTGCCGTTTTTGGTGGATTTATGGATGTAAATGCAGACGGGGTTACTATTGTGACGCCTAACTGTGAATTACCAGAGGCCATTGATAAGGAACGGGCGGAACGAGCTAAAAAACGGGCTGAAGAACGCTTAGCTGATAAGTCAACTACGGTCGATCATGCACGAGCTAAGTTGGCCTTGCGTAGGGCTTTGACGCGACTAGATATTGTTTCGCGGCGTAAATAGAATATAGGTAAAAGGACTCTTTTCTTATGGGAAAGGGTTCTTTTGCTTTTTACTATAGTGTGCAGGGGCGGAAGTACCTTGTGCGTTCTCTTAGGCCCCTGACTAGCGTAGCCGCCTGCGAGAAGCACGTAAGTCCTTGAATACAGGCAAGGTGTTTTATAACATAGAGCCTAGAAGTCTATGTATAGTTTTTAGTGGGCTGGAATAAAAAACTTAAAAATAATGTTGACTTAGTCTTATGAATTTGATATAGTATGTACAACAAATACACAAATATACACTGTGAAGAGATAAGTAGCTATTTGGAGCGACAGCAGAGAGTCCCGTTAGGTGCGAAGGGATGTCAGGAAGAGTAGTGAAAATGGTCTTGGAGTGTCCGAGGTAGAATACGTAAGTGTGAGTCTCGGCGGATGCAACCGTTATAATGCCACAGTATAATCTTTGCTTTTTGAAGACGTACTGGTTGAGGAATGCATCGTGAGGTGTATTTGAATCAAGGTGGTAACACGTAATAACGTCCTTGTTCACAAGTAGTGAGCAAGGATTTTTTTTATAGGAGGGGATGTGAGGTGCCAGTTACCGTTGTAAAACATTTGCCGGCTATCGAACGATTGGCAGAGGAAAATATTTTTGTTATGGATTCGTTGCGGGCTGAAGCGCAGGATATTCGGCCATTGCGAATGCTTGTGATTAATTTGATGCCAACGAAGGAAGACACAGAAACACAGATTTTGCGAATCCTTAGTAATACACCCCTTCAATTAGAGGTGACCTTATTACACACGGCATCGCATGATGCAAAGCATGTATCGAAGCAATATTTGGATACGTTTTACCGAACCTTTCAGGATGTCAAAGACCAATGCTTTGATGGTATGATTATTACTGGTGCTCCCGTAGAGTTGATGCCTTTTGAAGAGGTTAATTATTGGAGTGAATTAACAGAAATCATGGATTGGAGTCAGACCCATGTATACTCCACCTTGTATCTTTGTTGGGGTGCACAAGCAGGGCTTTATTATCATTTTGGTATTGATAAAGAGGTACTACCTGAAAAATTATTTGGGGTTTTTGAAAATAAGGTTCAGGTTCACCATCATCCCATGTTATTGCGAGGTATGGATGACGTGTTTTATATGCCGCATTCGCGGCATACGACAAATCGCTTACAGGATATACAGGCACATCCCCAGTTAGAAGTCTTAGCTGGTTCAGAAGAAGTGGGTGCGGCACTAGTAAGGAGTTTAGATAATAAACACGTCTTTGTATTTGGTCATGCAGAGTATGATAGAGATACGTTAAAGAAGGAATTTGAACGGGATAGAGCTCAAGGCCTATCTATAGCAGTTCCTAAAAATTATTATCCTAATAATGATCCGAGTCAGACGCCTATCGTGCGGTGGCGGTCAACAGGTATGCTTTTATTTACTAATTGGTTAAATTATTGTGTATACCAAGAAACGCCGTATCGGATTGAAGAAATTAAGCAGAAAAAAGAGGAGAGACACTTATGAGTAAGAATTATAAATTTGAAACGAATCAATTACATGCAGGTTTTCAGTTGGATCCAACAGGTTCTCGGGCTTTGCCGATTTATCAGACAACAAGTTATGTGTTTAAGAATGCGGAACAGGCAGCTAATCGATTTGCCCTAAAAGATGCGGGTGGTATTTATTCCCGCTTAGGTAGTCCAACGGATGATGCTTTGGAAGCTCGTGTGGCAGCACTTGAAGGTGGGGCTGGCGCTCTAGCTGTAGGTTCTGGTTCAGCTGCTATTGCTTATGCAATTGAAAATGTGGCTGGCGCTGGTGATAACATTATTTCTTCATCTACGGTTTATGGTGGTACGTATAATTTGTTTAGTTCTACCTTACCTCGCTTTGGTATCACGACGAAGTTTGTCAATCCAGACAATTTAAATGAGTTTGAAGAAGCTATTGATGATAAGACAAAAGCTATTTATATTGAATCCGTAGGGAATCCGAATATCAATTTGATTGATGTAGAAGCTGTAGCTGAGATTGCCCATAAGCATGGTTTGATTTTAATTGTTGATAATACCTTCCCGTCTCCTTACTTGTTCCGCCCATTAGAACATGGGGCTGACGTTGTTGTTCATTCAGCTACTAAGTACTTGGGCGGCCATGGTACAACGATTGCCGGCGTTATCATTGAAAGCGGTAAATTTGATTACAAGAAGAGCGGTCGTTACCCAGGCTTTGTTGAAGGCGATGTTCATTACAATGGCTTGGTATATGGGGATTTACCAATTCCATTTACGGTAAAAGTACGGGCCCAGTTATTGCGTGATACAGGGGCTACGTTAACACCGTTAGCAGCTTGGTTGATTTTACAAGGTGTAGAAACCTTATCCTTGCGTATGGAACGGCATGTAGAAAATACGCGTAAGATTATTGACTTCTTAAGCAAACATCCAAAGGTAGCGTGGATTAATTATCCAGAATTAGCTGATAGCAAGTATAAGGCCTTAGCTGATAAGTACTTCCCTAAGGGGGTAACAGGTATCTTTACATTTGGTATTAAGGGTGGTAAAGCCGAAGGTATTAAGTTTATTGATGCCTTGGAAATTTTCTCTAACTTAGCCAATGTAGGGGATGCGAAATCCTTGGTTATTCATCCTGCTAGTACGACACATGCACAGTTAAATGCGGAAGAACTTAAGGCGGCTGGCGTATCGGAAGATATGATTCGCTTGTCTGTAGGTATTGAAAATGTTGAAGACTTAATTGCGGATCTTGATCAGGCGTTGGCGCAAATTTAATATATGTAGTGAAAAGGAGGATATACTTTTATAAGAAGAATATAGTTAGTAATTCTCTCTTATTTATTCTGACGGAAGCACCTAATGGTCTTCCGAGACTCCATACTTCGTAAGTCGCTCGTAAGAGACATTAGGTGCTTCTTGACATAGATTTTAGACGAAGTATGGTAGAGAGAATTATTAGCAATATAAATTCTTTGAAGTGTATCCGCCTTTTTCGTATTCTGTTAAGTTAAATCAATTTGTGCAAGACGCCCTTGAAAAAATCCTTATTGTGAAAAATGATAAAGCGACCAGTATTTCTCTTAGTTTAGACTTAATAGTCCTAAAGAAGAAGTACTGGTCGCTTTTATAGTAAGGAGATATAAACCTATTTTAGGCAGTTTGGTTTTTATTTATAGTCGTTGTTTTGGTTTCGTTGCTTATATGATTCTTTTTCTTTTGCTTAGCTTTTTTCTGATTAACTTTTGTGTTTTTGTGTGGGGAAAGAGCTTCTTCTTGTACTTTTAGGGCTTTAGCTTGGGCTTCTTGACGGGCTTTTTCGGCGTCGAGAATACTGGCTCTAGCGAAAGCGTAGTCTAGGAGATGTGGTGCATCGACCCAACGGTCATCGTCATTTAACATGACAGCAATAAAGGTGTGTCCGTTGCGGGTGGCCGACGCGATAAGGCAATCACCAGCAGCCTGGGTGTAGCCGGTTTTTAGGCCGTTAGCACCGGGGTAGCCAGATCTAATAAAGAGGTTGGTTGTGCGTAAGGTATCGTGAGGGCGGTTTTGGTAAGGTACGGAGTAATAGTCATCACCGACTAAGTCGTGGAACATGGGATTTTTCATAGCATAGACAGCAATTTTAGCTAAATCCATGGCTGTTGTATGATGACCTGCTTGTGTTAGTCCATGTGGATTTAGGAAAACGCTGTTGACAGCGCCTGCTTTTTTAGCTTCTTCATTCATATCTTTGGAGAAGGCTGCAATGGAGCCATCTACATTTTGAGCGAGTACAACCGCTGCATCATTACCACTGGCGACCATCATAGCTTCAGCTACGCCAGCTAGGGTGATTTGGTCGCCAACGCGAAGGCCAACAATAGAGGGTTCCATGGAGACGGCGTAAGGCGTAATGGTGGCTAATTGATCGAATTGAGTTCCTTTTTTATCAATAGCAGTTAAGAGAGTTACCATTTTTGTAGTGCTGGCCGGATTCATCCATTTGTTAGGGTTACGTGATGTTAGTACTTCGCCGGTATCACCATCAATTAAGACGACCGCTTCACCACCGTAGTTTGGAACTGGTGGCAGGGCGACAGTAGGTTCTACACTTGGTATAGAGCTTGCTGTTGGTGTGGCAGCATTAGCGGTTACGGTAGTCGCTTGCCCGCTTGTGATTAAAGCAGCTTGGGTGTTTGACAGAGTGCCTAGACCTAGGCTGCTAGCACAAATGAAAGCGACTAAATAAGTGGTGAATTTTTTAGATACATGAGTATGTTTAAACAATGAAATAACGCCTCAATTCTATGTATAGGGATGTTCGTTTTTACGTATCAATTCTACAACGATATAAGGTAAGTAACAACTATCGTGCTGTGTATTGGGTAGCGGCTATTCCTTGTTTGGGTAGTGCATGTGAATATCTCGTTGCGGATAAGGAATACTAATGCCGTGAGCGTCAAATTTATCTTTAACGGCGGACATGATTCGGTAGTAGACTGGCCAATATTCTGACATATGAACAAGGGGATACGCGACGATGTTAACGGAATTGTCGCCAAATTCTTTAATGCCAATTTCTAAGTGGTCAGGATTTAGGACACTAGGTTCTTCTTTCATCACTTCTTTGATGAGACGAATGGCTTCGTGGTGGTCATTTTCATAGGCAATGCCAAAGATAAACTGAATGTATTGTTCGGCTGTATAGCTGCTGTTAGTTAACCGATTAGACGTAATAATAGAATTAGGAATGAATACAGTGGAATTTTGCTTAGTTACAATAACTGTATTCATTAAGGTGATGCGGCTAACGGTGCCGGCTATATCGTTAATAGAGACCCAATCACCAGCGTGAAAGGGACGGAAAATTAAGATTAATAGGCCGGAGGCCAGGTTGGATAGGTTGTTTTGTAGGGCTAGACCAACGGCTAAGCCAACAGCACCAAAGGCAGTGATTAGAGATGTGGTAGGAAAACCAGCAGCCGATAAGGCAGAGACGCCTGCAATAATGATGATGGAATAGTAAATGATTTGACAAATAAAGGAGTTGGCGGCCTTATCATAGTTAGCATGGTTCATCATACGTGAGGCAATGTCACGGGCAAATTTACCAATAAAGCGACCGATAACAAAGATAAAGATGCCAAGAAGAATGCCAGACGCATTTTCGATGGCGAATTCTTTGATGCGGTCGATAGTAAAGAGACTGTGGGCTACATCTTCATGAACGTCAGCCGCTATAACTAAGTTATATATCCAAGAAAACATGAGTCCTCCTTTGTTTTTAGAGACGTATACGATGTAAAGTCATGGTGTCATAGCCGTGCTAGGACATGGCATGACGAGTACTTTTGGCTAATTTTATTATGATAGTTAGTACTCACAGCATTATCAGCTAAGTAGGCGTACTAGCACTCCCTATTGTACCATTAAATAGAGGGGCGACAAGAGGCTTGTTTTTAAGAACTTATAAAGTATGCTTAATCTGCAAAAGGTGGCTAATTGTGCTATAGTATATATGCATATTTTGTTTTTACACATTATTATAAAATGTGTAAGAGGTAAGCTGTTTTGTGCCATTGGTTAGTTGGCATGGCAGATTCTATCATTTTATGATGATGCCTAGGTATAATTAGAGGTGTTAGTTATGAAACCAAGTATTCAACCACAAGCTGTTTTTGATAAATTTTATGATATAGATCAAATTCCTCGTGGGTCAGGCAATGAAAAAGCAATTAGTGACTATTTAGTTGCCTTTGCTAAGGATCATGGGTATGAAGCTAAGCAGGATAGTGAAAATAATGTCATTATTAAAGTGCCAGCAACTAAGGGTTATGAATCGGCGCCATCAGTTATTTTACAAGGCCATATGGATATGGTTTGTGAAAAGACACCTGAATCGACACATGATTTTACTAAAGATCCTATTGAATTTGTAGTGGATGGGGATTGGCTTAAGGCTAAGGATACGACACTAGGCGCTGATGATGGCATGGCTGTCGCTATGATGTTAGCGATTATGGATGATCCATCCATTCCGCATGGACCTATGGAGTGCCTAATTACGACTAATGAAGAAACAGGTATGAATGGTGCGATAGCTGTAAAGGGCAGTGATTTATCGGGTAAGTATTTGCTTAATCTAGACAGTGAAGATGAAGGTGAATTTACCATTGGTTGTGCTGGTGGCTGTCATGTAGAAATTGGTATTCCTTTACTTCGCGAAAATCGCAATCATACTTATAATAAGGCCTTTCATATTTCTGTTGAAGGCTTGTTAGGCGGTCATTCTGGCATGGAAATCGTTAAACAGCGGGCCAATGCAAATCAGATTTTGGCTCGGACTTTATATGAAATGCATAAATCTTATTCCTTCCAGACTGCATCTTTTAGTGGCGGTACTAAGCATAATGCTATTCCTCGTCAGGCAGAAACGGTTATTGCTGTAAAAGAAGTTGATTTTGATGCGATTAAAAATTTATTGGCTCATTTGTCACAAGTGTATCAGCAGGAATTTACACCGCAAGATGCAGGTTTAACTTTATCTGTAAAAGAAGTGGAAGCACCCGACCTTGTTTATGCGGATGATACGGTAGAAGCTTTGGTAGCTTATTTGATTTTGGCACCTAATGGTGTTTATAGCATGAGCCAGACTTTGCCTGGTAATATTGTTGAAACAAGTAATAATTTAGCTATTGTTCAGGAAAAACAGAATTTTATTTCTATTTTAATTTCTACGCGGAGTTCATCTAAGAGTTCATTAGACTTTTTAGTTACGAAATTGACAGGTTTAGCTGAAGTCTTAGGTATTTCTTCTCGCGTAAGTGATGGCTATCCAGCTTGGGAATATCAGCCTGGCAGTGATTTGGAAAAACAAGTATTAGCTATTTATAAGAAGGTAACGGGAAAGGAACCAATTCTTAATTCTGTTCATGCGGGTCTTGAATGTGGTTTGTTAAAGGAACAGTTACCAGATACGCAGATGATTAGTTTTGGGCCAACTGTTCAGCATCCACATACGCCACAGGAACGAGTTAGCATTTCTTCGGTAGATAGAATGTATACCTTTTTGTTGACTGTCTTAAAGGAATTAAAATAAGGCGCTCACTTTAAATGCGTTGGATATTATTATAGTAAGCCTATGAAAAGTACAAATGTAGGTAGCGTTAACTACCTACATTTGTACTTTTTTATTTATAATATCTAAATTGCGTAGTAGGACAGATTTTCCTCGCCAGGTGAAGGCACGGTCAGCGTATTTTTCTTTGAAGGTGCGGTTAGTTAGACCTTCTAAATCGTTTGTAGTAAGTTGGGAAAGGCTGTCTTGGAATTCTGGAATGGGTGTGGTCGGTACGTGTTTGTTATAGGGACAAATCTCTTGGCAAACGTCACAGCCCCAGATTAAGGGAGTTTTTCGTAGAATAGCGATTTCGTCATCGGCGAGAACGCCTTTTTTTTGTGTTATATAGCTTTTACAGTGGGCATAGTTTAGTTCAGGATTACATAAGGCTTGCCCTGGACAGGCCTTAATACAGGACTGACAGTTACCGCAAGATAGGTCTAGGGGCTTGTCAGCAGGTAGCTTAGTCGTGACAAGCAGGGTGCCGATATTGGTATAGGAGCCCCACGTAGGGTGAATGAGAGAGTGATTTTTACCAAAGAAACCGAGTCCAGCTAGATAGGCGATGTATCGGTCGGTTAATGGGGAGGTATCGCAATGAATTTCATAGTGACAAGGAGTAAACTTTTGTAGGTGCTGACCAAGGCGGTCGAGGTAGTGGGGGACAACAAGATGGTAGTCTTTTGTCCAAGCATAACGGGCTAGATTCGGTTGGGTTTCTTGAGGCTCTGGCAGGTAGTAGGGAAATAGGCAGACAATGGCTGTTTGTGGATTGGTTAATTGAGTGCCCCCTTGCAGGCGTTCGGCTAGCGTGCCTGGTGTAAAAGGGCAGCCTTCACTAGAGGTAATGTGTTGTATGGCGTCATTAGGTAGGGGCCAAGAGGCAATACCAATAGCGGGAATGTGTAAGTTTTTTTGTGCATAGGTAAGAAGATTTTCTTTTATTTTGATAGGTGTCATAGAGAAAGCTCTTTTTCTTTAGTAGATATTCTTATACTGGTAAATGCGGGTGAATATAGTTGTTGTGAAATGCTGTGCTTTTATAGAAAACGCTAGATAAGGCGTTAGGTGAGACGCAATAGGTATAAGCTGGAAGGAGCTTGGTAGATATTGATGCTAGATAATTCGAAAATGTATCTCGGATAAAGAATGTGTATTATTGATTTATTATAGCATTTATAGTTGATTCATTATATAATTAATTATTAATGCATGTTTGTTTGAGGAGTGAGACGATGAAGAAAGGCGTTTCCTTTTGTGCAGCTCTTGTTGCCTTAGCTGTCTTAGGGGGCATATCAACGGCGTCGGCCAGCACTATCCTTTATGTGCCACAAGACGACCGTCCAGTTAGTTTATTATATACAGTCGATACAGCGGAAGGGGCCGGATACACGGTTATAACACCGCCGCAAGTGTATTTATCAGGGCAGACCTTTCATGGAGATGCGGACCAAATTTGGAATTGGGTTGACCAGCATGCGAGTCAAGCGGATGCTATGGTCTTAAGTACGGATTCTTTGATTTACGGTGGCCTAGTTGATTCGAGAAAACATAATTTGTCTGTTGACACCTTAACACAACGGGTTAAACGGATTGCGGAATTACATCAGAAATATCCCAATGTACCTATTTATGGCTTTGGTACGGTTATGCGGTCACCTCGTGCAAGTGGGGGCGGCGTAGAACCAACTTACTATGATACGTATGGGCCGACTATTTTCCAAATTGCGGCCTTGCAGGATAAGTTGGATGCGGGGCAGATTAGTGCGGAAGAGGAGAATAAGTTGTTTTCATTAATGGCTACGGTGCCTGTGTCTTACTTACAGGATTGGTTTAACCGTCGTCAGAAAAATATGGTTGTTAATAAAGAATTAATTGACGAAACAAGACAGGGTGTCTTTTCATATTTTGCTCTTGGTCATGATGATACAAGTCAACTATCTCAGTCAGCCTTAGAAAGCCGCTACTTAAAGGAATATAGTAAGGGGCTGCCGCCAACGGTGTATGATAGTTTCCCTGGCGCGGACCAGCTAGGTTTATTGCTTATGGCTCGCTATCATGTGATTAAAAATAATTTACACCCTACTTTTGAAGTCATTTATCCTTTGGGAGGTGGGGCTGAAACGATTCCTCACTATGAAGATCAGACTATAGGTAAGACGATTTCTGAACATATTACAGCTGTAGGTGGTACGGAAGTTACAGAAGGTAAGCCATATATTTTGTTGGCGGTTAATACACCGTTAACAACGACGACAGGGGAATCAGAAGCCTTTGAAAACTTCCCTATGATTTCAGCCAGCACCAATGCCTTCTTGGATAAAATTCAAACCGCTATTAATGAAGGTGTATCGGTTAGTCTCGCTGATATTTCTTATTCGAATGGGTCAGATAATACGCTTGTGTATGGTTTATATAAGCGAAACCTATTATATAAATTAGATGCTTACAATGGATGGAATACGGCTAGTAATACAGTTGGTTATGCTATTGCACAAGGCATTTTGGGTAAAGATATGTCAGCGCAGGCACATAAGAATATGCTAACCCAGCAGTACTTAGATAACTGGGCTTATCAGGCTAATATTCGTAAGGATATTTATCGCATGCAAGATTCTATTCGTAATGATAACGTACGCTATACAGGAACGTTAAACCATAAGTTGCAAGAATATATGGATGAACGAGTACAAGATTTTGCTCAAAAATATTTGCAAATTAATCCGCGAACCGTATCAGCACGCTTCCCATGGGGACGTTTATTTGAAACAGAAATTGATGTATATGACCAGCCGGTAGCGCCGCTGCAAAAAGAGATTCGCCAGCAGCGTGAAGCAGCTGAACGTGCTCGTCAAGAAGCGGAAGCACAGGCTAGAGCAGCTGCTGCAGCGGCTGCCGCAGCACAAGCCGCTATGCAGCAAGGGCAGGTACAATAAATGGAAAAGCCTCGTTTTTTGCCAGAGATTACTTACATGCGTGGTCTTTGTATGTTAGGTGTCATTGCCATTCATGTAGGTTCTATAGCTATTAGTAATCCTTTAGCTAATGTACAGCTTATTAGCGTGCTTGAAATATTATCGCGTTTTTGTGTGCCTGCTTTTTTCTTTTTGTCTGCTTTTGGCTTGTTTTATCATACGCCGGTGACAGCTGATTTTTCTTATAAGCAGTTTATAAAACACCGTTTAAAAGTCGTTTTCGTACCTTATGTGGTGTGGTCGTTTTTCTATGTTTTGTATAGTGCTATAGGCGCCCATAATTATAGCGGTCTTTGGCCTCACCATTTTGGGGTGACTTTATTCTTTGGTAATGGTTTTTACCACTTGTATTTTATGGTTATTTTGATTTGGTTTTATCTCTTAATGCCTCTTTGGCGTTGGGCGGTTAAAGCCATATTGAAAGCGCCAGTGGCTTGGATGATTGGCTTATGGCTGATTCAAACAGGTATTAACTTTTGGTCGTCTTATTTGGCGGGACATATTGTGTTATCGAATAGTCTAGCACAATATGCCTTGGCTCAGCGGCTTAATTATTGGATACTCCATTATTTTTGGGTCTTTTTATTTGGTGCTGTTGTAGCGGAACGCTATCAAGTGGTGACGGCTTGGTTATGGAAATACCGTCTGCTTGTTACGGTGGGCTTCCTTATTTCTGTGGGACTTATGTTAGGTAGCTATTATTATGTTATGGGACAATGGCATTACACCTTGTTAGAAGCTATTTATACGGTTCATCAGCTAAGTCCTATGGGGATGGTCTATACAGCCATGGGAATTATCTTTTTCTTGTTCTTCTTTCAGGTTACGCCTTTGTCGAGTGCTATGCGTGCTTTTTGGAAGGGCATGGGGGATACGTCTTATGGCATGTATTTAGTTCATCCGTTTATGCTCATTATATTGACGACGGTGTTGGCCAAGATGCAGATGCTACTTACAGCCTTAGTAGTTGTAGCCTTATATGTGTGTACAATTTGTCTGTCTTATTTTTGCACGCGATTATTCCAAATTTGTCCTACTTGGTTGCGGTGTCTTCTAATTGGGCGATGAGCATAATATGATTTAGTTAGTGAATATTATTTATATATTTTAGAGTTAAGGCTATTTTGAGTCCTATTAATTAAATCCCGTTAAGCAGATAGGGATTATTGTGATATAATAAAGCTATTATATCGAGGTATTCTTGGGGGTGTAATGATGAAAGAATTAACCTATTTTAATGGAGAGTTTGTTGAACCAGGTGCTAAATGTGTTAGTCTCGATGACCGTGGCTATACTTTTGGCGATGGTGTGTATGAAGTAACCCGTGTGCATGAGGGGCGTTGCTTTGCCTTTTCTTATCATCAAGACCGTTTGTATCGGTCCATGCGTGAAATGGATATTCCTGTACGCATGCCACCAGATGATTTTCAAGAATTACATGAAATTATTATAGAACAAAGCGGCATTACCGAAGGTTATATTTATGTACAGATTACTCGTGGTGTCTCACCTCGCCATCATGCGTATGACCGTTCTAAGTTAGAACCGCAGTTCTTAATGTCTATTCACCCTGTAGATATGGATGAAGTCAATAGGTTGGCTGATGGGGTTAAGGCTATTACTTTGCCTGATGAACGGTGGGCTCGCGTGGATATCAAAACGCTTAATTTAGTACCTAATGTGTTAGCTCAGACAAAAGCGGAAAAGAAGGGTGCCTATGCGGCGATTTACCTTCGTGACGGTATCTGCACAGAAGGTAGTACCTCTAATGTGTTTGTTGTAAAAGACGGGATTATCTATACACATCCAGCTGATCATTTTATTTTAAAAGGGATTACTCGGCAGATGGTTGTGACGAAGGTAGCACCAAGTTTAGGTATTACCGTATTAGAAAAAGAATTTGATAAGGAATTCTTAGCGAATGCGGATGAAATCTTTTTCTCAGACACTATTGGTGGTGTTATTCCGGTGACGACACTAGATAGACAGCCAGTAGGAGATGGTAAGCCGGGTAAAGTTAGCCAACGCTTAGCTGATGGTTATAATAAAGTATTAGACGAAGGGTTGGCTTAGGTCGATCATACGGAGGACATGTATATGATAGAGCTTTCGCACATTGGCAAGGTGTATGGCGGCGCCGCGCGCGTAGAAGCCTTAAAAGATATTAGTTTATCAGTTAAAGAAGGCGAGATTTATGGCATTATAGGCCAGTCTGGGGCAGGTAAATCCACCTTGATTCGCTGTATTAATATGTTGGAAGCCCCTACATCTGGCACGGTGACGGTTAATGGGGTGGAGCTTACCAAGCTAAAAGATAAAGAGCTGCGGGAAGAATGTAAAAATATAGGTATGATATTTCAGCATTTTAACTTGTTGTCATCTCGAACGGTCTATGAAAACGTAGCCTTTCCTTTGGAATTACAAGGATATAGTAAAAAAGAAATAAAAGAACGGATTTTGCCTATTTTGGATATTGTTAAGTTATCTAATCGGTTAGATAATTATCCATCACAATTGTCTGGTGGGCAGAAGCAGCGTGTTGGTATTGCCCGAGCCCTAGCAACGAATCCTAAGGTGCTTTTATGCGATGAAGCTACATCTGCTCTAGATCCACAGACAACGCAGTCTATTTTAGACTTGCTAAAAGATGTTAACAAAAAAATGGGTTTAACCATTGTTATCATTACGCATGAGATGCAGGTCGTAAAGGATATTTGTGATCATGTAGCCGTTATTGAAGGTGGCAAAATTATTGAACAGGGCCGAGTTGTTGATGTTTTCACCAATCCAAAAGAACAGACAACGAGAGAGTTTGTTGGCTCTGTGATTAGTCATGACTTACCAGATGAAGTAAAAGCACATATGGACTTACATGATGCTTGGGATGAAGGCACCAAACCAGTGGTTCGCTTAGCCTTTATGGGCGGTTCTACAAAAGAACCTGTCATTGCCGGTGTTATTCGTCGGTTTGGTATTGAAGTTACTATCTTGTTTGGTGGTGTTGATTTCATTCAAGAGGCTAGTTTTGGTCATTTAATTATTGCCTTGGATGGTGAAAAAGAACAGGTTCGTAAGGCTTTAACCTATTTAGAAGAGTTACAAATTCGGAGCGAGGTGATTGGGTATGCCACTATTTAGTGAGATGATGGCTGATTTAATGTGGACTGGGTTCTTAGAAACCTTACAGATGACTGTTGTATCTACCGTGATTGCTATCATTGTAGGTGTGCCATTAGGTGTCGTTTTGGTTGTAACGAGTAAGAACCAAATATTAGAAAATTATTCAGTTAACCATATATTAGGAGTCATTGTTAATATTTTACGGTCTATACCGTTTATCATTTTGATGGTTGCTATTATACCTTTTACTCGGTTGGTTGTAGGCACCTCTATTGGTACAACGGCGGCTTGCGTGCCTTTGACGATTGCGGCTATTCCTTTCCTGGCACGCTTAGTGGAAACGTCTATTCGTGAAGTAGATAGTGGGGTCGTAGAAGCAGCACGGGCTATGGGAGCTTCTCCTTATCAGATTATTTGTAAGGTGCTATTGCCAGAATCTATGCCGACTATAATTGATAATATTACGGTTCTAATTATTAACTTAATTGGTTATTCGGCTATGGCTGGTGCCGTTGGTGGCGGCGGCCTAGGTGATATTGCGATTCGCTATGGATACCAACGTTTTGATGGGACGATTATGCTTATTACCATCGTCATCTTAGTGGTTATGGTACAGATAGCCCAAGTAGGTGGGGATATGTGGTCTCGCAAATTGAATAAGAAGTAAATAGATAAGAGAAGTGTGAGACAGTCTCTATAGGAAGAGTGGATATTTGTTTATCCGCTCTTTTTTATTTATTAGGCCTATATTATAATGAAATAAAGCATGAAAGCAGATAAATCATATGATAGTCGATAGTAAATGGATAAGGTGTTATCTATGAGTGTTAATGAAAAATTACGGAGTCAGGCTACAGACCGTTTGTTTGAAGGGGTCTTGCAGTTAAAGACGGTGGAAGAATGTTATGAGTTTTTTCAAGATATTTGTACAGTTAGTGAATTAAAAGCCTTAACCCAACGGTTAGAAGTGGCAGAAATGTTACAAGCCGGTGAATCTTATGAAGAGATTGTTGAGCAAACAGGGGCTAGTACGGCGACGATTAGCCGTGTTAAACGCAGTCTAGTCTATGGAGCGGATGGTTACGTGCTTGTCCTTAATCGTTTGAAAGAAAAGGATGCAGGTGAAACGCCGTGAGTGCCTATGAGATAGCTCTTATCTTAGCCTTTATTGGGACTTTAGCTGGTTTTGTTGATTCTATTGTTGGCGGTGGCGGATTGATTTCGGTGCCAGCCGTATTATTAACAGGTTTACTGCCAGCGACAGCACTAGGCTCTAATAAGCTAGGCAGTGTGTTTGGTGCCTTTACGGCTATGATTAATTATGCGAGGCATGGAGCTGTATCTTGGGACGTAGTCGGTCGGTTAGTGCCTTTGGCCTTTTGTGGTTCTTTAGGAGGGGCGGCTTTAGTTATGTGGTTGTCGCCTACCTATGTGAAGCCGATTGTTATTGCTCTCTTAATCGCTGTGCTTTTATTTACCATTTTTAAACGTGATTGGGGCGAGGTGAATATCTTTCATAAGGGCGGTTATAAACAGCAAGTTATACTTGTGACTATGGCTTTTGGTATTGGCCTTTATGATGGCTTCATTGGACCAGGGACGGGTACGTTTTTAACCATTGCCTTTTTGCTCTTAGGTTTTGATTTTTTGCAGGCGGCAGGCAATACTAAGGTATTAAATTTTATTACCAACATTACAGCCTTGGGTCTGTTTTTGACAATGGGGCAAATTGATATTTTATACGGTTTGTCCATGGCAGTAGGTCAGGTTATTGGTGCTTTTTTAGGTTCTCGTTTTGCTCTAACTGGCGGTACACGCCTAGTACGCTTGTTGCTTATTGTGGTGACGGCTGGCATGCTAATAAAACTAGTTTATGATTATACGCTATCTGGTGCCTTAGGATAGATTTTGTTTTTACTAGATGTTTCTATTTTCCTATAGAGTGATTTGCTTTGTAATTAATGCAAGTACTTTCTTTGTATATACTTTGTATATGATAAAAAGGAGGATTTTATATGCCTCATAGAAGTGATACACAGGTTGCCTTGATTAGTGGTGGTACGTCAGGTATTGGTTTTGCTACAGCACAGCTTCTTTTAAAGGATGGTTGGTGCGTAGTTATTAATGGCCGTAATGAACGACGGGGACAGGATGCGGTTGTTAAACTTAGACGTATATCCTCTAAGGTGCGTTTTGTAGCGGGGGATGTGAGCAAGGTTAGTGAATGTGGCCAAATTGTAGCGGAAACAGTTAAACGTTTTGGCGCTATTAATGCCCTTGTAACAGCGGCGGGCTTTTATGAAGAAAAGCTCCTAGGTGATGTGACGGAAGAATCCTTTGATGAAATGATTGGTACTAATGTAAAGGGGACTGTTTTCTTATGCCAGGCGGCCTTGCCTTATCTAAGGCGGGTGCAGGGCAGTATCGTTACGATAGCTAGTGATGCAGGTCTACAGGGGAATGTAGCCTGCTCTGTCTATGGTGCATCTAAGGGGGCTGTGGTTAGTTTTACTAAGTCCTTATCCTTAGAAATGGCGCCTCATAATGTACGCGTTAATTGTGTTTGCCCAGGTGATGTGGATACGTCTTTGGTAGCAAAGCAATTGGCTGAAAGCGATTCTTCTAGGGAAGAGGCTTTGGAAGAAATGGCTATGCATTATCCGCTGGGACGCATTGCTAAACCTAAAGAAATTGGGGAAGTTATTGCCTTTTTGCTTAGCGATAAGGCGTCTTTTGTAACTGGAGCTGCCTGGACCATTGATGGGGGCTTAACAAGTTGGTAAGATAAAATTAAAACTAAAAAAAAGGATATAGGCTTTTTTTAGAGAAGTAATAAAAGATAGAAAACATGTAAACATACGATTTTATGATATATTCGCGTATAGGTGAAGGAGCGTATCATGGAAAAGATGAGTAATGAATTAATGACAACAGATGTAATGAATCAAGAAGCGGAACAATTATGTCGTTGGGGAGCAGCTCGCGCTGGTGTTTTGTCTATTTCTCCTGTTTTACCAACAGTTGCTATTTGTGCTAATGATGTGTATATGGTTACTCGTATTGCTGGTGCTTATGGTAAAGATGTTGGTGCAGGTGCTATTATGGGCTTTTTGGCTGGACTAGGTGGCAGTTTGTTAGGCGTGGCTCTTAATAAACTATTACCAATGAAAGCCTTAAAAGTGCCAGTAGCTATGTGCATGACCTATGCTATAGGACAGGCGGCTAAACGCTGGATTAGCATGGGGATGCCTTTGCCATTAGAAGGTACGGGCTGTCAAGAAGAACTATCCCGTGTCTTTACTCATATTAAGACAACCGTAGATATGTTGGCACCTAATCCATTGAAACATACGCCACTTGGTGATGAAACACGGGATTTTATTGCAGAAACGGGTACTAAGGTAGAAAGTTTAGGCTCTACTGTTTTATATGGTGCTGGTGAAGTATTTGGCAAGGCAGGTCTTGAAAGTGCCGTTGGTGCCTTAGCTAGCATTGTTGGTATGGCTGGCGGTGCCTTGAAGGATCAGTTGGATAGTTGCGATTCTATTGATGGGTTAACACATGCCGCCAGTGGTATTGGTTCTTTATTGTTGGTATTAGCTGAATCGGCAGCTGATTTAACAAAAAGTATGGCTGTTGGTTCTGTGGAAGCAGCTAAATCTGTTATGATGAGTGATGATTTAGCAAGTACTGTCACATCAGATGCGTGTGATGCCTTGTTTAAGGTTAGTGAAAAGGTACAGACGATTAAAGATAATCTTTGTAAATAGTACTTACGAAGCGATAAATACTAAGGAGTGAGTTGTATGCTAAATCCGTTAAAGTTAGTAAAATATGGTAAGTATTTTTCTCCCAGCCGTTTTATGAGCTTTATTAATACGATGGGTAAGAATTTAGTTTTCATGCGTCAGGCCTTGATACTTTTCTTCTGTTTGCGTGATGAAGATACACCGAAATTAGTTAAGGCTATTTTGGCTGGGACCTTAGGATATTTGATGATTCCAACAGATATTATTCCTGATAAGGTGCCACTGGTAGGTTGGTTAGATGACGCAGCTGTTGTGGCCTTTGCTTTTAAAATAGCTAATCGTTATATTAAACCATCTCATAGGGAATCGGCACAGAAATTCACCCCGTTTTTAACGGCTGACTCTAAATAGTTTGACATGAGCATTCCCTAGGCGTACAATCAAGCATGAATTGTTTTTACAGGGAAGGGAATGACTATGTTTACTACGACGGTGCAGGTGCGATTTTATGAGACAGATATGATGGAGGTAGCCCATCATAGTAATCATATTCGCTGGTTTGAAGTGGCGCGGGTTGAGTTGTTCCGCAGTATAGGTATTAGCTTATGGGATATGATGGATAAGGGCATTGTATTTCCTATTACCAAAGTAAGCTGTGAATATAAGGAGCCAGCACGGTTTGATGATGTGTTGACCATTGCTGTTACTGTAACCAAGATGACAAGGGCACAATGTGCCTTACATTATGTTATTTATCGAGAAGACCACTCGGTTGTTTGTACCGGTGATACACAAAATGTGTTTACCGATGCAAAAACAGGTAAAATTATACGTCTTCCAGATGAGTTTTATCGGCCTATGGAGGCATTGGCTAAGGAGGATGTACAATAATGGCACAGCATATGGCTGAACGCAGTCGTTTGCCTATTGGTGTATTTGATTCAGGTGTTGGTGGATTGACTGTGCTTCGTGTTTTACGGTCTATGTTTCCCCATGAAGATTTTGTTTTTATTGGTGATAATGCCAATAATCCAGTAGGTAATTTACCAGAAACGGACATTAACCGTATTGCTTTACGGATTGCCCAGCGATTGGAATCTTTACCTATCAAGATGGCTGTTATTGCTTGTAATACCTTTACAGCTGTTTCATCAAAGGTTTTGCGTAATACCGTTTCCTTTCCGGTGGTTGGTATGTGTAAGGGCGTACGGACGGCTATTAGTATTAGCCCGCAAAAGTCGATTGCCGTGATGGCGACGGTGGCGACCATTAATAGTCATCAGCATCGAGCGGCAGTCAAAAAAGTAGATGCGAATGTATCTGTTTTGGAAGTACCCTGTCCTGATTTGGCCCATTTGGTAGAAACGGGACATATTATTGATGATCAGGTAAAAGAACCCTTGCGTACGTATTTACAACCGATATTGACTAGTGATGCGGATACCGTAGTATTAGGGTGTACGCATTTTCCTTTTCTAAAGCCCGTTATGGAGCAGATGGCGGAAGGAGATATTGTCTTTGTGGATCCGTCTTATGAAACAGCCAATGAGGCTAAACGGATTTTAACATCGCAACATTTGTGGAATCCAAAACGAGAAACGGGGCATATTGATTTGTGCTTTACTAAAAATATCGAAGTGGCTAGAGAGTTGGCTGGTCAGTTTTTATTACCGTCGGAGTATACGCTTCAAAAAATTATCTTGTGAGGAGTGAAGATGCATGTTTTTGTCTACGCTGATTAATATTATAGTGGCGATTATTTTAATTTTAGCTGTCTTGTACCTATTATTTAGGTTATATGCTTGGCAGCAAGGCAATGAACGAATTGTTATGTTGGTTAAACGACACACACCGTTTATTGTAGAAGATATTAGTTTTAGTCAGGTTACATTAACATGTGATATTCCTTTTGTTAATAAGGGCCGTCAAAATGGGACGATTATGGATTTGTATCCTCGTCATTTGATGCCAGAAGAACAATTTGATGGTGTTCATATTGAGTCTTGGACTATGGATGTGAGCCGTCCTCGTCATGATGGGTATTGGGAATCTGTTATTATTCCACCACGTAAGGGTGGTACGGTTCGCTTGCGCGTCATTATGAGCGTAAAAGATGGAAATATTCGCAAGGAATTGATGAATTTCCCTGACATGCCTATTGATATTGTTTACCAAGTTGTTGGTCGCAGTGATTGGCATATTTCCAAGAATCGTTTAGTCTTAACATCCGAAGAATTAGAACAGGCAATGCGTCAGTAAGGAGGCTTTCATGGCACAATTAGAATTGGTTCCTGTACATACGCGAATTTTGACACCTAAAGATAATATTGTAAATACAATTTTAGAGTATGCAGGACAGGATATTGGTCCAGAAGACATTGTATGTGTAGCAGAATCTGTAGTCGCAATTACACAAGGACATTTCACTCGTCCAGAAGAATTAAAACCGTCTTGGAAGGCGCGTTTTTTATGCCGGTTTGTTCCTGCTGATGGTTCGATGAGTTCTGTTTATGGTATGCAGGCAGCAATGAACTTAGAAGGGGAATGGAAGACCATGTTCTGTTTCTTTGCAGGAGCGATTGCTAAGATTTTCCGTAAAAACGGGGTTTTCTATCAATTAGCCCGTCAGGCATCCTTGACAGATGATGTAACAGGGACGATGCCTCCTTTTGATAAGCATATTGTATATGGTCCAAAACATCCTAACCAAGTAGCAGAACAGATTGTTCAACGCACGGGTTGCTATGGAGCTGTCGTTGCCGATGTAAATGACTTGAAACGGTCGGCTGTACTTGGCCATAGTCGGGGCCTAGATCCAAAACGGATTGCCCGTATTTTGATTAACAATCCATTTGGTAATGATAGCCAGATGACGCCTATTGTTATTATTAAGAATTTTGCATCAGTAGCGCGGGAACAACAATAAAATATAAAGCAGAAGAGCCCAACAGAGATGTCTTTGTTGAGGCTCTTTTTTATTCTTTTGTAAGTTTGGGTTTTAGTTATTGTTAGCCTTTTGCGATAAGATAAGCATAGAGTTTTTTGGAAGGCTTTTGCTAGAGAAGTAGACGTTAACAAAAGCATTCTAGTAGATGAAAAGCTGATTGGGCTGGCATGATATAATAAAAAGTAAGAATCAATAAGGATGACGTTACTTAAACATAAAAAGAAGGTCGAGAAATGAAAATAGGGATAGATGTAGGCGGAACCTTTACAGATGCTGTTGTTTTAGACAAAGGGCATATGCGGGCCTTTGCTAAACGTCGGACGACACATGGACAAATTATGGATGGCCTCTTAGCCGTTCTTGATGCGGTATGTAAAGATGTACCTGTAGAACAAATAGAAAAAGTGACCTTGTCGACAACGATAGTAACGAATGTGGTTATTGAAGGTAAAGAAGAGCAAACAGATTTATATGTTATTCCTGGACCAGGCCGTAATGTAGAGGAAGCTTTTCCAGTAAAACCTATACAAATTCCAGGCTATACGGATCACCAAGGCCGAGTGGTAGCGTATTTTAATCGGAAAGAAGTAAAGGCGTTGATGAAACAAGAGGTACAGGCTGGACATAGGCCGGCGGCGGTATCAGCTAAATTCGCCATTCGAAATCCATCAGAAGAGCAGGCGTTAAGTGATTTAGCTAAACAAAGTGGTTATCGACTGGTGTCAGAAGGAACTAAGTTAAGTGGCGCCCTTCATTTTCCACGGCGGACAGTGAGTGCCTATTTTAATAGTGCTGTGCAGACTACATTTTCAGACTTCGTTAAGGGTGTGCAGGACGCTCTAAAGGCTCGGCATATAGAGGCTCCCTTATATATGTTAAAGGCTGATGGCGGTTCCTTACCTATAGGAGCCTTAACTCAAATGCCAGTTGAAGCCGTCTTTACAGGATCAGCAGCCAGCGTATTAGGTATGAAAGCACTCGGTGGTATGCCTACCTCTATGGCCGTAGCCCTAGACATGGGGGGAACAACGACGGATATCTCTTTGTGGAAGGAAGGACAACCCATTCGAGCTAGAGGAGGTGTCACTATTAGGGACTATCCGTCAGCGGTACAGTCCTTTCAGGTAGAGTCTGTTGGTATCGGTGGCGAGTCCTATGTTTCGTTAAGAAAAGATGGAACCTGGCAGGTAGGTCCAGAGCGGCGTGGGCCGTCCATGGCTTTAGGCGGTGAAAGTCCTACTTTAGGTGATGCTTTGATTGTAGCTGGGTATGCTGATTTTGGAGATAAAGAATGGGCTTGGCAAGGTCTTACGCAATTGACTGTTTTGATGGGGACGTTTAGTACTAATAAACAAAGAGTAGAGTTAGGTCAGGCTAAGGGGCAAAAGCAAGCCGTTATCACTAAACAAGTAGATAAAGATAAGGTAGAGCAAGTGGCTAAGGCTATTATAGAGGCAGCTGTAGATACCATTCAAGAAGGTATAAGACGAGCAGTTACTCGTGAAAATAAACGGGCTGTTTATACGGTACAGGATATTGTAGAGGCACATAGGTTTAAGCCAGAAAGTCTAGTAGGCGTAGGCGGTACGGCAGGTGCCTTGGCTCCCTTAGTGGCTAAGGCTATGCATATATCTGTCCTTACCCCTAAGGAAGCGCCGGTGGCTAATGCCATAGGGGCAGCACTAGCTAAAGAGACGGTACAAGTATCCTTATACTGTCATACAGGTAAGCAAGAGTTAACGGTACCAGAATTGGGCTTACAGGAGAGTAACGTTGGTATTTACTCAATGGCAGAGCTATTGGCTAAAGGACAAGGTTATTTGCAAGATCTGGCTAAGCAGATGGGTATTCAAGAGAATCTTATAGTTGAAGTGGTTGCCAAAGAGGATTTTCCTGTTTTAGATGGGGGTTATAGAGAATGCCGAATTATGAATCTTCATTTACAAGGAAAGGCGGGAGTAGATACTTATGTTAGAGACTAAGAGACAAAAACAAGATAAACCAGCCTTAGGTTTGGTCTTTTTCCCTGCCTTTGATTGGAAAATATCGGAGACACATCCGGAACGGCAAGAACGCCTTCTCTATACACGTGATCAATTAGAAGAAGAAGGTCTTCTGGATCATCCGGCCATTCGTGAGTATAATCCCTTAGTGGCTGATTGGAATGATATTGCTTGTGTACACGTAGGTGCACCTGATTTACATCATTGGGTAACAGAAGCGCACCGTGTGTCAGCGGGCGGGGCTATAGCAGCGGCTAAAGCTCTTATGGAAGGTGACGTAAAACGAGCCTTTGCCTTGGTGCGTCCGCCAGGACACCATGCTATGCGAATGGTACATGGTATTCGTGGCTTTTGTACGATTAATATTGAAGCAGTTATGCTGGCCTATATACGGCGGCACTATCCTGTAGGTCGTGTAGCTTTTGTAGATACGGATGTACATCATGGGGATGGCTCACAGGATATGTTTTATCATGACCCAGATACACTTTATATTTCCTTTCATCAAGATGGACGAACCTTATATCCTGGAACCGGTTTTATGGATGAATTTGGCGGACCGCAGGCAGTTGGGGCTAATGTTAATATCCCCTTGCCACCAGGCACAGGGGATAAGGGCCTCCATCGAGTTTTGACGGAATTGGTTAAGCCTATATTGGATGATTTTAAGCCAGATTTAATTATTAATTCGGCTGGACAGGATAATCATTTTAGTGATCCCTTAGCTAATATGAATGTAACGGCCAAGGGCTATGCAGAACTTGCCCACATATTGCAGGCGGATATAGCTGTCTTAGAAGGGGGTTATTCTGTAAAAGAAGCCCTGCCATATGTCAACACAGGCATTGTTCTTTCTATGGCAGGCCTTGATTATAGTCAGGTTATAGAACCGGCTTTTGATTCAGTTAAGTATGCGCAGACAGATGATGTAACGCGGTATATTGAAAGCCTTATTGCCCAGTGGAAGGTCCAGTGGGCTCAGCGTGATCAATTGAAGGCTAAGACTTTAAGTCGCTATGGAGACATATATAAAACAGAAAAACGTATTTATTATGATGAAACTGGCATTAGTGAATTACGGCATGAAACGGTACGTTTATATCCTCATCAAGTGGGTTGGCGTTTAATTGATTCGCAATCAACAGCGGGCCCTTATGGACACCAACACGTAATGGGAATGTTTATTCCTTGGCAGGCAGATGAAGTGTGCCGACAAGAGGCCTATGACGAGTTGTGGCGTCGAAAAAAAGAAGGTCAAGCTAAACGTTATGTTATAGCTGATGAAGGTAAGGGACTGTCGGAAGAACTCTAAGTCACTGAGTAGAGAAAGGGTTATAAATTCATGGAACATAAAAAAATTGTACTAGCCACGCATAATAAGGGGAAAATTAGAGAGTTTAAAGAACTACTTAAGCCTTTAGGTATTGAAGCAGTGGGGATTAAGGAATTAATGTCTATTGAAGAGCCGGAAGAGACCGGTTCTACCTTTGAAGAAAATGCCAGACAAAAGGCCCAGTATTATATGAAGGCTTGTCAACTGCCTTGCTTAGCGGATGATTCAGGCCTCTTGGTGGATGCTTTGGATGGAGCGCCAGGTGTATATTCGGCACGCTATGCAGGAGAAAACGCCAGCGATGAAGAAAATAATAAAAAGCTAGTTCGTGAATTAGCTGATGTGCCTTTTGAAAAACGAATGGCGCACTATGCTTGTTCGCTGTTGCTAACGTTCCCTGATGGACGAGAACTAGTTACTTTCGGTACTTGTAACGGGTATATACAAGAAAGTCCAGAAGGGACTAATGGGTTTGGTTATGATCCTTACTTTTACTTGCCAGATTATAAGAAAACAATGGCGCAATTATTGCCAGAAGAGAAAAATAAAATTAGCCATCGAGGACATGCAATTGCCACATTGTTAAAGAAATTAGCTACTTATAATTGGTAATAGAAAGCTAGATTCTTAATACATAATCATTATTGACAAGCCTTGTTTGTCTTGGCTACAATAAAAGCGTAAATAAAGTATAAAAGATAGTAATAGTAATTATGCGAGTGTATAAAGAAAGGCATACACATTGATGGAAAAACCAGTAAAACCTATTAAGAAAATGAAACTTTATGGGTTTAACAATTTGACAAAGACCTTGAGTTTTAATATTTATGATATTTGCTATACCCGTACAGAAGAAGAAAAACGCCAGTATATTGAGTATATTGATGAAGTTTATAATGCTAGTCGCTTAACGGATATATTGACAGAAGTATCTCATATTATTGGGGCCAATATATTAAATGTGGCTAAGCAAGACTATGATCCACAGGGAGCCAGCGTTACCATTTTAATCTCAGAAGAAGAGGTGGAAAAGAAAGATGTTGTCTGCCATTTGGATAAGAGTCATTTAACAGTGCATACCTATCCAGAAAGTCATCCTTATAAAGGGATTAGTACGTTTAGGGCTGATATTGATGTATCTACTTGTGGGCAAATATCACCGTTAAATGCGCTGAATTACTTGATTGGTTGTTTTGATTCTGATATTTTGAGTTTGGATTACCGGGTACGTGGTTTTACTCGGGATATTAATGGTAAGAAGATATACATCGATCACCGTATCAATTCGATTCAAAATTATATTAATACTAAGACTAAAAATCGATACGATATGATTGATGTTAATGTATATCAGGAAAATATTTTCCATACGAAGATGATGTTGAAAGAGTTTGACCTGAATAATTATTTGTTTGGGGTGACGGAGGATGAATTATCACCGAAGGAACGCAAACATATTCGACAGCAATTACGGCAAGAAATGTTAGAAATTTTTTATGGGCGCAATTTGCCGTCCATTAAGTGAGGAGGACATTTTTATGGCTAAGGATGTATTTGAAGAAGCAGTTGAAAAGAAAAGAGAACTTGGTGGTTTTTTGACGATGGGTACTAAATATCCATTAAAAGACGGTCACGATTTATCGGTTGCTTATACACCAGGTGTGGCAGAACCTTGCTTACGTATTAAGAAAAATCCAGAAGAATCTTTTGAATTAACCTGCCGTAGTAACATGGTAGCTGTTATCTCTGATGGCACGCGAGTACTTGGCTTAGGTGATATTGGGGCAGTAGCTGCGCTTCCTGTTATGGAAGGCAAATCCTTATTGTTTAAACGTTTTGGTAATGTAGACTGCATTCCATTGGTACTTGATACAAAGGATCCAGAAGAATTTATTCATACAGTAAAATTAGTGCAGAAGAACTTTGCCGGAATCAACTTGGAAGATATTTCTTCGCCTAAGTGTTATGAAATTGAAAAACGCCTAAAAGAAGAATTGGAAATTCCTGTATTCCATGATGACCAACATGGGACAGCTATTGCTTGCTTAGCTGGTGTAAAAGCAGCTCTTCGTTTTGTAAAGAAAGATTTAGCTAAGGTTAAGATCGTTATTAATGGGTCGGGCGCTGCTGGTGCTAATATGGCTCGTTTGTTATACTTAGCCGGTGCTCGTGATATTACCTTAATGGTAAGTTCTGGTGTATTAAACAAGAACTATAAACGTCTTGATTCCTTACAGGCTGAATTGATTAAATTATTTGGGCAAGAAGATAAGACAGGAACCTTAGCAGAAGTGGCTAAGGGCGCTGATGTATTATTAGGTGTATCAGCTGCTAATGCTTTTACACCTGATATTATTAAAGGTCTTGCTAAAGACAGCATTGTCTTTGCTATGGCTAATCCAGTGCCAGAAATTATGTATGATGATGCTAAGGCTCTAGGTGTACGTGTTATGGGGACGGGTCGTAGTGATGCACCTAACCAGATTAACAATGTTAATGTGTTCCCAGGTATTTTCCGTGGCGCTATTGATGTGCATGCAACACAGATTAATGATGAAATGAAGTTGGCTGCAGCTGATGCTTTGTCTAATTTGATTAGTGATGAAGATTTGCGTGAAGATTATGTAGTGGCTGATGCTTTTGATGAACGGGTACCAGTAGCAGTAGCTAAGGCGGTTGCAGAAACGGCTATTAAGACGGGCGTGGCTCGTAAGAAGACGTTGGACTAAAGGGCGTTAATTGCTTAGGTTAGTTTCGGGGAACGGAAGCACCTGACGGTCTTCCGAGATTCCGTTCTTCGCTTCGCTCGTAAGTCGCTCGTAAGAGACGTCAGGCACTTCGTAACTTAGATGAAATAAAAAATAAAAAGGAAGGGTCTGGAATTTTATTCCAGACCCTTCCTTTTTATTTTTTGGAGCCGATAATTGGACTCGAACCAACGACCCTCTCATTACGAATGAGATGCTCTACCAGCTGAGCTATACCGGCATATGTAACGAGATAATTATAGCCTATTGGTTCGAGAAAAGCAAGAAAAATTTATACAATACCAATCCAATGCCAGTAGGTAGCGGCCAAGAGGATTAGCATAGCATATCCAATAATAGTAATAGGAACGCCAGTTTTGATGAAGTCTTTTACCTCAAAGGTATCTGTCCCGTAGGCCACCATACCTTGAGGGGAGTTAACAGGCAAGATGAAGCCGAAGCAAACAGCGAATTGGAAGAGCATGGTTGCCATCGCGATATCAACACCTGGAATTTGCACTTTTTGCAAAATGGATATTATGATAGGAATCATAGCGGAAGCTAATGCCGTAGCGGAAGCAAAGCCTAGATGGATTAAGATGAGGAAGAGGGACATAATGGCCATAAGGCCTAGAAAGGCTGCATCCATTAAGGAGAAGGCATTAATAAAGATGGTAGCCAGCCATACAGCGGCTTTGGTTTGCAATAGAGCGGTACCTAGGCTGATGCCCGCACCAAACATAACGATAGCCCCCCAGCCAATACGAGGTTGGGCGTATTTCCAGTCCATAATACCAATTTTAGGTGTTAAAAAGAGGGCGATAGCTACAATGGTTGAGGTAGATGTATCAATATGGTGAAGTTTACCACCAGTAGCCCAAGTAAAGAGTAATAGGATGGAGATGATTAATAGCTTCTTTTCATCAAGACTCATAGGCCCCATTTCTTTACGAAGTTGTTTGATACGTTCAAGACCGTTTGTCATATCTAGTTTTTCTGGTTTTAAGAGGTACATGGAGAGGAAAAAATAGATAACAACCATAATGAGAGAAAAAGGAGCGGCAGCGAGTAACCAAGTGAACCACGGAATTTGTGTATGCAGTTGGGTATTAATGAAGCCAACGGTAATTAGGTTTTGAGCAGCGGCTGTTTGTACCATGATATTCCATAAGGTATCGGCCTGAGTGGCTCCAACCATGAGAAGAACGGCTAAGCGGCTCTTTTTATTAATACCTAGACTTTCGGTAATACCAAGAATAATTGGCACTAGACAAGCAAGTCTTGCCGTCGCACTAGGTACAAAAAAGGCAAGAATGAAGCCAGTAACGATAATGCCTAAATAGATAGAAGATATTTTGGTACCTACTCGGGAAAGAACCAGCATAGCAATGCGCTTATCAAGGCCAGTTTTCATCATAGCTACGGAGATAAACATAGCGGCAGCTACAAGTGCCCAAGCTGGAGTCGCGTAACCAGATAAGGCGATTTTTAAGGCACTAGAAGTACCTAATAGTTTATCTGGGTGCGCCATATCAGGTGCTAACCCTAGGGAGAGGGCGGTCATGGCGGTGATAATGGTGGCACTAACTGGATAAGAAACGGCTGATGTCATCCAGATAACAATAGAAAAGAAGAGGATGGCAATCATACGGTGACCAGCGGTTGATAGCGTAGCAGGTGTTGGTAAGAAAAGAATGATGGCTAAGAGAAGAAAGCCACCAATGAGGCCGGCATTTTGCAGCCAGGTTCGATTGGGTTGAGCAACAGGTGTTGTCATGGGAACCTCCTTAAAAATTACAACTATATAACAATACAACAAAATAACGATACAACGCTAGGTAATATACGATGAGAGGTTTAGCCATTGGCCTAAGGCAGGGCTAGCGAACTGTCTACAAGTGAGTTTATCACCTTAGATAGATACTTGAATCATATGATAGATTAGCCGATTCATTTTTGAAATAAAAAGGCAAGAAATTAATACTTACAGCTAACTATTACTAAGAGTTGTTTTAATAATGTTTACTATACATATATCTTAAGCTCATTATATAGTAAATGGGCGAGCTCGTCTAGAAAATGGTTTTTATAGGGAGCATATAAGAGAAATTGTTAGGCGAGGATAATCATTAGTAGTAGGAGTCCTCATGGGTAGTTCATTGTATCGAATAGGGAGCAATTGATAGATATAAAATAAGTCGTCGTGAATTAAGAGAATTTATAGGTGCTATGAATTAAGAGAGTTTATGTATGCTATGAATTAAGAGAATCCATGGCACGAGGGAAACAATTGCTTGTACGTGTAGCTGGAACTAGAAAAGTACAAAGTAGGTATAAAAGATATTGTAAACTGATAAAAATAATTATATTGACAATACCTCTCGCTGGTGATTAAATACAAGTATATTGTAAACGAATAACAATGATTTAGAGTTAACAATTAATAATTAACGATTAACGATTGATAGGCAAAGTTTAGTTATTAGGTGTTGAGTATTAGTTATTACGTATGAAATCTTAATTATTAATAAGTAGCAGGAGTGATTTGATGAAGACAACACAAGAGTGGGTAGCAGAGGATTTGGCACATATTTGGCATCCGTGTTCACAAATGAAGGATTATGAAAGTTTACCGCCGATTGTTATTGACCACGGTAAAGGTTCCTACCTCTATGATATTGATGGCAAAGAATATATAGATATTGTTAGTTCTTGGTGGGCTAATTTATTGGGACATTGTAATCCAGTCATATCTAAGGCTATAGAAAAGCAATTAGAGGTATTAGAACATGTAATTTTTGCTAACTTAAGTCATAAGCCAGCCATTCGCTTGTGTGACGAATTAATAAAGATTTTGCCAAAGGGGTTAACAAAATTCCATTTTAATGATAATGGATCGGGTGCAGTCGAAGCGGGTCTTAAAATGGCCTTTCAGTACCAACATCAGATTGGACAGGCTCAACGGACTAAGTTTATGTGCCTGACAGGATCGTATCATGGAGAAACTATTGGCGCTTTATCGGTGGGTAGTCTCGATTTATTTGCTGAAATGTATCAGCCTATGCTAATGAAATCGACTATACATATTGAAGCACCGGATTGTTATCGGTGTCCTTATGGATTGACGAGAGAATCTTGCCAGTGTCAGTGTTTTGAACAGGCAGAAAAGGCTTTTGAAAGAGATGGCCATGATACGGTAGCCATTATAGTAGAGCCACTCTTGCAAGGTAGTGCGGGGATGCGTATCTATCCAGCTCTATATTTGGAAAAACTGCGTCATCTTTGTGATGCTTATGGGGTTCTCTTAATAGCTGATGAAATTGCTACGGGATTTGGCCGGACTGGGAAGATGTTTGCCTTTAATCATACGCAGGTATCCCCAGATATTATGACCGTGTCTAAAGGGCTTACTGGCGGTTATTTACCTATGTCGATTACGATTACGACGCAGCAGATATATGATGCTTTTTATGCGGACTACTTAGAACACAAGGCTTTTGTACATAGTCATACCTATGCAGGCAACCCGCTAGGATGTGTAGCGGCCTTAGCCGTACAAAAAATTATGCGTGAAGATAAGATGCTGGAAAAAGCTAATAAACGAGCTCTGTGGTTGCATGAAACCTTAGAAGAAGCCGTTGGTGGTCATAAACATGTAGGAGAAATTCGTCATATAGGCCTTATTAATGCCATTGAATTAGTAGCTAATAGGGAGACAAAACAGCCGTTTGATCCGTCGAAACGGACGGGGTACGCTATTTATAAACGGGCCTTAGATTATGGGCTTTTGCTTAGACCCTTAGGTGACGTATTGTATTTTAATGCACCACTAACAACAACGAAGGATACGTATCGACAGGCGATTGAACGGATGCAGAAAGCTATGAAGGATGTGCTAGGTTAAATGGATTTACTAAGGTCTCAGAATGATTTATATAGTATCCGCATGCGAGCAGCTGAAGGTGGACCTCATGAAAGGGGTGGCCGACATATATCAGGGGCGGAACGCTTGTTGACGAAAGAGGAACTGGCTTTAGAAGCACAGGCTTTGGTAAGAAGAGCCTTGAGCCATCCTAAGGGAACAGCTGATTTTATACGAATTACTATAGATAAAATTCCACAAGAATCCATTCAACGGATTCCTTTATTAGCTATAAAGGCGACTGATGTGGCCTCTATTGAAGAGGGACACACGAAGATTTATAAACTTCTTCATAAGGAAATACATTTGCCTCGGAAGGTAGTAAAGAAGGCATGGGAAACGATTTTGACAGCTGGTGGAAAAATGCGGGGCGCAGCTCTATTAGATGCTTTTACAGGAGACCGTCTTGATAATACAGGCGACCGAGGTGTACGTGTATCTCGTATGGGTTTTGCTAATCCGAAGGATATGGAGTTTTGGCTAGAAGCTCATCACTATAAGGGGGAACATATACGAGAAGCTTTGGTGTTGGCCTCTAAAGTGTTGTCAGCTAAAGGAGTTCTAGGTGAGCTTTGTTTATCTGATGATCCAGATTATATAACTGGTTACGTGTCGTATGGACAGACTTATCATCGGATTAGTCGATTAAAAGAGTTTGGTAGCCCTGTAGGTGGCCGCGTCTTCTTTGTAGAACCGGAGACCGATGTAGGAGCCTTAAAGGTCTATTTAGAAGAGCAGCCGGTGTTAGTAACAAACGGTTAAGTTAAAGATCATATTGATATAGAGGTGGTATTGATGGGAAAGGGCTTATTTATTACTGGTACAGGTACTGATATAGGTAAGACATATGTGACGGCTTTATTGGCTAAAAAGTTAAAAGATAGTGGGTTATCTGTTGGTTATTATAAGGCCGCACTTAGTGGGGCTGATTCTATAAAGAATAGCGATGCTGGTTATGTTAAACAGATAGCAGGACTGGAAGAAGATGATGAATTATTATTGTCTTATTTATATAAAAACGCAGTATCGCCTCATTTAGCCGCCCGTTGGGAAGGACGGCCGATTGATAAAGAGGTTATTCAAGAAGGTTATAAAAAAGTAGCGGCTAGATATGACTATGTTCTTATGGAAGGCAGTGGCGGCATTGTTTGCCCGATTCGAATTGATGATACACAAGATTTATACTTGACGGATCTTATAAAAATGTTAGAACTTAGTGTTTTGATTGTAGCAGAAGCAGGTCTAGGGACCATTAATGCAGTAGTTACGACAGTTGCTTATGCTCGGTCTCTAGGTATAGAAGTAAAGGGTGTAATTTTGAATCACTGGTTGGGGAATCCTATGGAAGTGGATAATGCACTTATGATTACGAAGATGGCGGGCGTGCCTATTGCTGCAAAGGTGTCGCAAGGAGCTACGGAGCTTTCGGCGGATATTGAGGTCTTAAAGGCTATGTTTGAATAGGCTTTGAGATAGGGTACGAAAGCACCTTGTAGATTTTCTCGGGCTCCTGACTAGCGTAGCCGCCTAGGAGAAGCATGTAAGTCCTTAAATAAGAGAAAGGCGCTTCATGATATAGAGCTAAAACCTATATCTCAAACTAAGTATGGAAGTACCTAATGAGTTTTAAAGACGCCGTTTTTGTTGCGCTTAAAGTTATCAAAATTATCCTAAGGGTTTATGCGTATTGAAGAGACAGTAGGCGCTTCGTGATATAGGGCTTAAGAGCAGATAATAGTTTATAAAAGGAGACTTGTATGTTAGCGGGAGAGGAAAAGCAGTTAATTGAGACGGAATTGACTCGTATTAAGGCGGCAAAAGGGTTTCGTCACATTCGCTCGCAGCGCCCCATTGATAGTACGCATGTAGCGATAGAGGGTAAGCCGTATTTGGTAATGAATTCTAACAATTATTTGGGTTTAACAGACTGCTTGCATGTACAAGAATCAGCCATACAGGCGATTCATCAATACGGGACAGGGGCTGGTGGTGCTCGGTTGACATCAGGGAATAATCCTTTATATGAGGAGTTGGAAGCGGCCTTAGCTGATTTTAAGGGAACGGAAGCGGCTCTTGTCTTTAATACAGGCTATATGGCCAATGTAGGTATTATTAGTTCTTTAATAGGCAAAGAGGGCTATATTTTTAGCGATGCCTTAAATCATGCGTCGATTATTGATGGCTGTCGGTTAAGTCGAGGGACAACAAGGGTCTTTGCCCATAAAGATATGGGTCAGCTAGAACGTTTGCTGGAAGAGGTTCCGGTAGAGGTACCTAAGTTAATTGTATCTGATGGAGTCTTTAGTATGGACGGTGATTTGGCACCGGTTTCAGACATCTGTGATTTGGCAGGTAAGTATAATGCCTTGGTTATGATTGATGATGCTCATGCGACAGGGGTGATTGCAGGCGGTCGAGGTACGGCTCATGCATTTAATTGCCAGAAACGTGTGGACCTACAAGTTGGTACATTAAGTAAGGCATTAGCATCGGAAGGCGGTTTTGTAGCGACCTCGCAGAAGTTTCGTGATTATTTAGTGAATAAGGCGCGTAGTTTTATTTTTTCTACAGCCTTAAGTCCAGCAACGATAGGGGCTGCCTTGGGAGCTTTAATTGAGTTGAAAGAACATCCAGAGGTGCAGAAACGGTTAGTACGTAATCAAGTGTTTATGGAAAAACTTTTACATAATAGGGGCATTGCCTGCCAGACAGAGAGTCCTATTTTTCCTATTTTGGTTGGTAGTAATGAACGAGCCTTGCAGTTAGCGGATTATATGTATGATAGAGGTATATTGCTATCAGCTATTCGACCGCCAACGGTGCCTGAAGGACAAAGCCGGTTACGCTTAACGGTAACGGCGGCACATACAGAAGAGGAACTTGCGCAGGTAGCGGATGTTTTATCTGAAGGATTACAGGCGTTTTCTAGTAAAAAGGAAGTCTAATATAAGATGAAGACACGAGATATATGCGAAATGGCTTTGTTGGTGGCGATTATTACGGTAACAGGGTCTTTTAAGTTACCTAGTTTGTTTCCAGGGGTAGAGTTTCAATTATCGGCACCTTTTGCGGTAGCTATTTGTGCCGCTTTTGGTTTTAAGAAATACATTATTGCTGGGTGTTTATCAAGTCTTATCTGTTTGGGGTTGGGCACACAGAATGTATTAAATGTGGCTATAGCTATGCAATTTCGTTTAGTCGTAGGCTTTGTTTTGTGGTTAGCTAAAAATCGCATGTGGAGTCTAATTATGGCGGGCCCCATTGCCTCTTTGCTAGCCAGGGTCTTTTTATCGATATTTGTTGGCAAGGCTATGTTAGCCCTGTTAGTCTTGTCTTTGCCGGGATGTATTTTTACGGCTGTTGTAGCACCTATATTGACGCGTGTGTTAGTACGGACGAGGCATATGGTGCGCTTGGCATAAGGTGGGAGGGGCTTATTGCAAAAGGAGTATTTTAGAATTATAGAATAGTAATTGAATTCTATAAATTACATATATGCACTTTTAGAATCACATAAAAAATAAAAGTTTTCAATGTCTATATTGGAAACTTTTATTTTTTTTTATAACTTTCGGTATAATAAATTTATAAATTTTAGGAAAATTAGAAGAAGGCAGGCTAGAATGGCGACGTTAATTAATCGACCAAATTATTTAAATCAATTGAAATCAAATTTCAGCGGTATTTACAATTTGGTGGCATGCCTATTTTGAGAGAATATCGTTTTAATGAAGCTAGGAGTAATCAAGCATTAGAAGATATTTATTCAACTGTTATTTTGCGAGATATTTTACAAAGAAATGAGAATGCTAATCAGATAACATTAGAAAAAGTTATGCTTTATTTATGTTCTAGCATTGGTAGTGTTATTTCGCCTAATAATATAGGAAAAGTATTAGTTAACGAAGGTGAGTTAGAAGGTAAAAAAACTAAGGCTATGTCTGGATAAACGATAGCTAAGTATATTCAGATGCTGTGCGATACTTTTATTTTTTCATCAGTGCAACGGTATGATGTTAAAGGAAAACAGTTGTTAAAGACCTTAAAAAAATACTATATTATTGATATGGGATTTAGAAATATGATTTTAGGGTATCGGGATGCTGATCGAGGACATATTTTAGAAAATATAGTGTATTTAGAATTGTTGCGTCGAGAGTATTGTGTATATATTGGAAAAGTGGGGCAAACGGAAGTTGACTTTATAGCAGAAAAGCCAAATGAAAAGATATATATTCAAGTAATGGAAAGTATGCAATCGCCAGAAACGAGGGAACGTGAACTTAGACACTTGCAGATGATTGCAGATAATTATGAAAAAATTATTTTATCGATGGATAGAAGTTATATTACCTCGTATAATGGAATAAAGGCTTTGAACTTGATGGATTGGTTATTAGCATAAATTATGGGAGGCTGACATGAAGTACACGACATTATTTCAACCGGTGCAAATAGGCAAGGTAGAGATAAAAAATCGTTTTGCAATGGCGCCAATGGGTCCATTGGGCTTAGCTGATGCGGAAGGTGGCTTTAATAGACGGGGCATTGAATACTATGTGCGTCGTGCCCAAGGTGGTGTTGGCCTTATTATTACAGGCGTTACTATGGTGGATGACGTGATAGAAGTGCATAGTCGTCCTAATTGCCCGACGTCAACACATAATCCAGTTCATTTTGTGAGGACGTCTCGTGAAATGACGGAACGTATTCATGCTTATGATGCTAAGGTTTTCTTGCAAATGAGTGCTGGCTTTGGTCGTGTAACCATTCCAACGAATTTAGGCGAAGCTGACCCAGTAGCGCCGTCCGCGATTCCTCATCGTTGGTTAGATAAGACTTGCCGTCCTTTAACTATTGATGAAATTCATCATATTGTCGAACAATTCGGACAAGGGGCTTATAATGCTAAACGAGCTGGCTTTGATGGCGTACAAATTCATGCTGTCCATGAAGGCTATTTGCTTGACCAATTCGCTATTTCTTTCTTTAATCAGCGGACGGATCAATACGGTGGCAGCCTAGAAAACCGCTTACGCTTTGCTAAGGAAATTGTAGAAGAGATTAAAAAACGTTGTGGTCAGGACTTTCCAGTTACTTTGCGGTATAGCTTAAAGAGTTTTATTAAAGATTGGCGCAAGGGGGCTCTTTCTGGTGAGGCCTTTGAAGAAAAAGGGCGTGACATAGAAGAAGGGTTAGCGGCAGCTCAATTATTAGAAAAATATGGCTACGATGCCCTTGATGTGGATGCTGGATGTTATGATGCGTGGTGGTGGAATCATCCGCCTATGTATCAAGAAAAAGGCTTATACATTCCTTTTGCTAAGAAGGTAAAAGAAGTTGTTAGCATTCCTGTTATCTGTGCGGGACGCATGGATGATGCCGCTAGGGCGACAGAAGCAGTGCAACAGTTAGCCTGTGATATTGTCAGTCTAGGTCGGCCTTTGTTAGCCGATCCAGATTATGTAAATAAGGTAGCTAGTGATAAAGAAGAGACGGCACGACCTTGTATATCCTGTCAAGAAGGTTGTATGGGACGGATTCAGCATTACTCTTCTCTTAATTGTGCAGTTAATCCGGAATGTTGTCGAGAAGCTGATGGGGGCTTAAAACCAGCTCAGCGTAAGAAACGAATTCTTATCGTTGGTGGCGGTGTTGCTGGCTGTGAAGCAGCTCGCGTCTTGGCCTTGCGTGGGCACGAACCGATTATTTATGAGCAGACGGATCATTTAGGTGGTAATTTATTGCCGGGAGGGGTACCGTCCTTTAAAGAAGATGAACATCGTTTGGCTCAGTGGTATATGCAGGAATTGTATAAGTTGGGTGTTGATGTGCACTTGCGGTCACATATGGGGCCGGAAGACGTTACGCGGATTCCATCAGATGCTATTATTGTAGCAACTGGATCGACACCTAGGCTGATAGATTTTGGTTCTGATAAAGTGGTAACCGCAGCTGATGTATTAGAAGGTAAAGTGCCGGCTGGTAAAAAGGTAGCTGTTATTGGTGGCGGTCTTGTTGGTTGTGAAACGGCCTTGTGGTTACAAGAAGAAGGGCATGATGTTACTCTTGTGGAAGTGGAAGACGAATTATTAGTTAAAAATGGACCTTTATGCTCAGCTAATTCAGATATGTTAAAAGAACTATTGCCATTCAAAGGCGTTAAGGTCTTAACGTCAACGCAGGTAGATAAGGTAGGTGACGAAGGTCTGCTTGTTACAAGACAGGGACAGACAGAATCGATACCATCCGATACCGTTGTATTAGCCGTTGGCTATAAGAGTCAGGCGGGTATCTACGAGGCTCTGAAATACGATGTACCTAATGTATATAAGATTGGGGATGCCCGTAAGGTGGCTAATATTATGTATGCTATTTGGGATGCGTATGAATTGGCTAGTAATTTGTAAGAGATAATAAATTAATTTATTGAGAGGCTAGGTAGGTAGTCCGTTCTTGTGACTATTTATCTAGTCTAATTAATTAGAGGACAAACACCTAATTTGGTAATGGATTGATAAGGAAATTAGTATAGATATAATGAATAAGATAATAGATGTAAAACAAGAGGCTACACCTTTTGTAAAATGGGCTGGCGGCAAGAGGCAATTGCTTTCACAGATAGAAAAACGACTGCCGCCAAAGTTTAATACTTACATAGAGCCTTTTGTAGGAGGCGGTGCTGTATTTTTTTATTTGCAACCTAAAAAAGCTATCATTAATGATTTAAATGAAGCTTTAATTAATGTTTATGTACAAATTCGTGATCATGTAGAGGAACTAATTGGGGCAATAATACTGCTAGATGAGAAAATTAACCAAGATAAGCAGGAATTTTATTATAAAGCTCGAGAATTATATAATACAAAGTTGCTAACACATACCTACGATATAGAAACGGCGGCTTTGTTTATATTTTTAAATAAGCACTGTTTTAATGGCTTATATCGGCTTAATCGAAAAGGTTTATTTAATGTACCTTATAATAGGTCGGTGCGACCTTCTTATGTGAAAGAGAATTTATTCTGTGTTTCATCGCAATTACAGGCTGTAAAGATTACTTGTGGTGATTTTGAGGGGATTTGTCAAAAAGCTAAATCGGGTGATTTTTTATTTTTAGACAGCCCTTATGCACCTATAAAGGAAGATTCTTTTGAGGCCTATACAAAGGAAGGTTTTGCTGAGGAAGAACATCGTCGGTTAGAACGAGTTTTTAGGGGATTAACAGATAAAGGTTGCTATTGTATGCTAACTAATCATGATACGCCACTGATTCGGGAATTGTATGGACAGTTTAATTATGAAGTCGTTCCTGTGAAACGAATGATTAATTCAAAGGCAGATAAGAGGACCGGTTTTGAAGTTATCGTACGTAATTATGAATAAAGAAAGGAGAAGTAGAGAAGAATCACATGGTAGAGGCATATTATAAAGATGATTTATGTAGCTTATATTTAGGAAATACATTCCGTATCTTACCTTCATTGGTTGATAAACAGGCAAATATGATTTTTGCGGATCCACCTTATTTTTTGAGTAATGATGGCATCTCTTGCAAAGGTGGGCATATGGTATCTGTCAATAAGGGTAATTGGGATAAAGGCTTGTCTTTAGAAGAAAAGTATGCTTTTAACCGATGTTGGATTTCTTTATGCTTTCAGGTTTTGTCTTTACATGGAACATTGTGGGTATCTGGTACATTGCATAATATTTATGCAGTTGGTATGGCTTTGGAAAAAGAAAATTTTAAAATCCTTAATAATATAACTTGGCAAAAGACAAATCCACCACCCAATTTAGGCTGTCGTTGTTTTACTCATTCAACGGAGACAATTTTATGGGCTAAAAAGAATGAAAAAAAGGCTAAACATTATTTTAATTATGCTTTAATGAAAGCGCTTAATGGAGATAAGCAAATGAAAGATGTTTGGATACAAACAAGACATGCTTAATGCCATCCCCCAGAAAAACGTGAAGAACCAAATAAAATGCTACAATGTAATAAATAGAATTGACAGTTTTAATTCATAGTGTTATAGTAGGTTTATCTTAATAAGGAATGACGATGAAAAGAAAAGTATCTATATAAGGATTGCAAAGAGAGCTCCGTTGCTGAGAAGGAGTCATGAGAGATATAGAGAAGTGCATCTTGGAGTTAAAGAGGCGAAGCCAACTGGGGGAGCTTCTTTCGGGACTTACACCGTTATCGTAAGCCTTATAGACTAATAGTGTGTGTAGATTAGTTATAAGGGTAAAGATATGTGGCTTATCTTTTGAGTGGTAGACGTATTACTTAAGGATAAGGACATAAGCAAGGTGGAACCGCGATAGTACGCCCTTGTTTGTCAGATGACAAGCAAGGGCTTTTTTATTGCCTGCTTTTAACATCATCATTCAAAAATTTTTATAGAAGAGAGGTAATTAGCAATGGCTATAGTTACAAATGACACAGTAAAATTAATTGGTAATACACCAATGTATCAGATTGGGGATTCCAATGTATATGTAAAATTGGAAAAATATAATGTAGGTGGCAGTGTAAAAGACCGTGCTGTTTATGGTATGCTTCGTGATGCACAACAAAAGGGGCAGATTAAAGATGATACGATCTTGGTTGAAGCAACGAGTGGTAATACAGGCATTGCTTTAGCTATGCTTGGTGCTGTTCTTAACTTAAAAGTAGTTATCATTATGCCAGAAAGTATGAGTAAAGAACGTCGGGAACTTGTTAAGGCCTATGGTGCTCAGTTAGTTTTAACACCAAAAGAAACGGGTATGAAAGGTGCTTTGGCTAAGGCTCAGGAAATTTTGGATGCGAACCCATCTGCGGTTACTCTAGGTCAGTTCGTTAACCCAGCTAACCCTGGTATCCACTATGAAACAACAGGTGAAGAAATCATTCAACAGGTACCTAAAGTTGGCGCTGTTATTGCTGGTATTGGTACAGGCGGCACATTTACAGGTGTCGCTCGTAAGGTAAAAGAGTATAATAAAGATATTAAGGCCATTGCAGTTGAACCAGCTGGTTCACCAATGATTTCTCAAGGTAAGGGTGGTGCTCATAAGATTCAAGGTATTGGCGCTGGCTTTATCCCAGAAAACTTTGATAAATCCTTAATGGACGAAGTTATGACCGTTACCGATGAAGAAGCTATGGGTCAGGTACAGACCTTTATGCGTGAAAGTGGTGTCAGCATTGGTATTTCTGCTGGTGCAGCTATTTTTGCAGCTAAGGAGTACAGCAAGAAACATCCAAGTGATATTGTGGTAGCGATTGCACCAGATGGCGTAGAAAAATACTTATCCATGCTTGCTTTTGATGATGTAACCTATGTAAAGGCATAAGTTAGGAGTAATTAAGAGATGAGAGTGCCTAAGGAGGGGCTATGGGGACGTTTTGGAAAGATATGAAATACAATATAATGCGGACGATGAAGTCAGATCCAGCGGCTACGTCGGCTTGGATGGTTATTTGGACTTATCCGCATATAAAAGCCTTGTTTTGGCATCATATCGCACATAGCCTGTATTTACATGGGCATCGCATATTGGCACGACGTGTGGCCTTACATTCGCGGCATGTAACAGGTATTGAGATTCATCCAGGCGCTACAATTGGCAGGGGCTTATTTATTGATCACGGCATGGGCGTTGTTATTGGGGAAACGGCTATTGTTGGTGAAGATGTAACCCTCTTCCATGGTGTCACATTAGGCGGTATGAGTTCTCGAGCAGTAAAACGGCATCCAACGGTTGGCAATAATGTCTTAATTGGGGCTGGCACAAAGGTGCTGGGAGACATTACGGTTGGTGACCGTAGTAAGATTGGGTGTAACCTGGTGATTAAGCGTGACGTACCAGAAGATGTAATAATCTATGAAACGGAACCAGAACACGTCGTACGTCGGCAGCACAAGCCAGATGTACATGTGGTAGGAGGCAAGCGGGTCCATCGACCACGCGTGGCCTTTGTGCCAGAAGACATGACAGAAGATATGGCGTGGTATATATAATATGAAAAGGGCATACTCCCTCGGAGCTAGTTATCTTCGGTAAGGGCTCCTTACAGGAGTATGCCCTTTTCTTCAATAAGGATGAGTGTGATTGGGGAGCTTATAAGTAAAAGATGAAAATAAATCTGATAAAGGCTCTTTAACGGGAAGAGGGCCCTTTTTTGCATTCTTTTCTTTAATTAGGGTGAGAGGGAGAAGAAGAGAAGACCCTTGCGGGCGTGTGCCCTTTTATCCAATTTGGATAAGCGCGATTTGGGTAGGTTAGTGGGGAAAGGACTAAATTTGAATTGGGAAAAGCTTTTTTCTAAAAATCTTTTGAAATGGGAAGAGGAAGAAAAGAGTTTTGTGGCGAAGTTGATAGTAAGCTAGTGTAAGGTGGAGGTAGGTATATGACGTCGGAAGAGTTTAAGGAAAAACGTAGTCTATTTTTAGATATGGCTTTTGATACTTTTTTTGAATTTAGAGATGCCATAAAGGCAGCGGATATTAGTGATGATGAGCGAAAAGGCTGGTTTGATAAGATAGATCAGCAGACATCACATACGGTAGATACAGAGGAAGACTTGAATGCTGCCGTTAATCGATTAGTCGACTTGCGGGATAATTTGATTGATAAAGGTATCCTGATGGGTTGGCAAAAGGTGCCTTTTTCTTGGGATAATAAGCCCTTTGAGCTAGTAAATAACAATAATCCTAAGGTGTTGCCTTTTTAAGATAGTTAATTCATATGTAGAAAGTATGTTTATGAACCTTTTATATAAATGATAAAGTAATTTTGAAAAATATCTATCATTTGTTTCGATTATCACACCATTAACATAATTTATGAGATAGAATAGCGTCTGTAATCATGGTATTAACCAATGGGGTTAATAATAAATTTTTACGGCATAAGCCGAAGGAGTTGATGACGTGGATAGCCTAGTAAATCACGGCGACACCGTCTTTATGATGTTATGTACGGCTCTTGTTTGTCTAATGACACCAGGACTGGCATTCTTCTATGGCGGTTTAGCAAGGAAACGTAGCATCTTGTATATCATGATGCAGTCATTTGTAGCCATGGGTATTGTAACTTTGATTTGGATTTATGGTGGGTTTGGCCTGGCTTTTGGGGCTGACCATGGCGGATTGATTGGTAGTATTAGTGATTATTTTGGTTTGTTTAATGTAGGCTTAGTGCCAAATGCGGTATATGCAGCAAAGATTCCATTTATCTTATTCTGCTTATTTCAAATGATGTTCTGTGTTATTACGGTACCTTTAATCACAGGGGCTTTTGCAGAACGTTTGAATATGCGGGGGTATATTTTATTACTTATCTTTTGGACAGTATTAATTTATATCCCAGTGGCTCATTGGATTTGGGGTGGTGGCTTCTTACAGAAAATGGGCTTCGTTGATTTTGCTGGTGGTACTGTCATTCATACGTCAGCGGGTTTTGCAGCCTTAGCTAGTGTATTTGTTTTAGGCAGCCGTAAATTAAAACCAGGTGAAGCTAAATCAAGTAACTTGATGGCGGCAGCGATTGGTACGGGCTTATTATGGTTCGGTTGGTTTGGTTTCAATTCTGGCGGTGCCTTAGAAGCCAATATGTTAGCAGCCACTGCTTTTACTAATACCATTTTGGGCTTAGCAGGGGCTATGGTTATGTGGATGGTTATTGCTAAAATGTTCCGTGGCCGTGTTCAATTCTTAGATGTATTGACTGGTTCAGTAGCCGGTTTGGCAACCATTACCCCTTGTGCTGGTTATATTGATTTTGCCTATGCACCATTAGTGGGTGCGATTGCCGCTATCGTATGTAATGTGGCTGTATCAGTACGTTTACGTTATGGTTGGGATGATGCTTTAGACGTATGGGGCGTACATGGTATTGGTGGTTTTACTGGTACTATTTTAATTGGTATTTTTGCTGATGCTACGGTTAATGGCGTTAGTGCTAGCTGGACGCAGTTAGGCGTACAGATTTTTGGTGCTGTCTTAGTAGCTATTTTGGCCTTTGTAGGTACTTATATTTTATTGAAAATATTTGCAGCCATTACTAATATTCGCCCGTCACAGGCTGATATTGAAAAAGGCATTGATAATGTCTTGTTGGAAGAAACGGCTTATCAATTAGGTCATGATAAATAGAATAGGAAGAGGAGTAAGAGCTGGTGTTTTTAATCCTTTATTCTTAAAACACAGATGATATTGAGATTCAATATTCGTAGAAAGAAGTGATTAACATGGGTTTATTAGGGACAATTTTACTCTATGTAGGTATGGTCTTAATGAGTAACGGTCTATACCGGATTCAGGGCATGACAGATAAGTCAATTGTTGTTATGAACGTATTTACTGGTGGCCTTGGCTTGATTATGAATATCGTAGCCATGAGTTATGGTATTTGTGCTGATAAAGGTCCTTTGTGGTTCTATGCGAGTGCAACAGGCCTCTTATTTGCTTTTACATACTTGTACGTAGCCGTTAATACAACATTCGATTTAGATGGTCGTTTATATGGTTGGTATAGTTTGTTTGTTGCTATTAATACGGTGCCAGCTGGTTTGTTGTGCATGCAAAATATTGGTGGTAATGAATGGTACGGCTTTATCTGGTGGGCATGGGGTATCCTATGGTTGACTGGATTTATTGAAAACAATTTAAAGATTAATTTGGGCAAGGCTGTTGGTTGGCTTGGATTAATTGAAGGGATTGTTACCGCTTGGATTCCAGGCTTCTATATGTTATTAGGCCTTTGGAAATAAATTTTCTATTAACGTAAAAGAAAGGGTGCGAGGCACATGCAGTTAACAGAACGTGAAAGAGAAAAAATGTTGATTAGTTTGGCAGCAATGATTGCGCAACGGCGTAAAGATGCTGGATTAAAACTCAATCATCCAGAAAGTGTAGCCTTAATTACAGATCATATTTTAGAAGGAGCACGGGCTGGTAAGTCGGTAGCTGACATGATGAAGGAAGGCCGTGAAGTCTTATCTCGTGAAGACGTAATGGAAGGCGTTCCAGAAATGATTAAGATGATTCAAGTAGAAGCTACTTTTGTAGATGGCACAAAGCTTGTTACAATTCATGATCCAATTCAATAAGATAGGGAGGGATTTATAATGATTCCAGGCGAATATAAATTGTCCGATAAACCAATTATTTGTAATGAAGGCTATGAAGCTATTTCTCTTGAAGTTAAAAATGTTGGTGACCGTGCTGTACAGGTAGGTTCGCACTTTCATTTTTATGAAGCTAATGAACAAGGGCTAGTGTTTGATCGAGAAAAAGCCTATGGCAAACGCTTAGATATTATTGCGGGGACAGCTGTTCGTTTTGAACCAGGTGAAACAAGAACGGTACAATTAGTTGATTATGGCGGAAAACGTCGTATCTTTGGTTTCAATAATAAAGTTAACGGTGCCTTAGATAATCATGAACGTCCAATCGCTAAGAAATAATTAGACTCTATATTTTTAACAAGTAGTAACATTACACATTACATACTAATTATTGAACACAGATTTGACTTCATATAAGACAAAGGGACTTTGTCTATTACAGAGAAGAGGTAAAGATATGAGCTTTTCAATTGATAGAGACCATTATACACAGTTATATGGACCAGCTGAAGGTGATAGTGTTCGTTTAGGCGACACCAATCTATTTGCTAAAGTAGAAAAAGATTATATTGTAAAAGGCCAAGAAAGCCAATTTGGTGGCGGTAAGGTATTGCGTGATGGTATGGGTATAAATCCTATGGAATTACGTTCTGAAAATCCATTAGTTGTGGATACCATCATTAGTAACGCTTTGATTATTGACTATACAGGCATTATTAAAGCCGATATTGGTATTCGTGACGGTAAAATTGTAGCCATTGGTAAAGGTGGCAACCCAGATAATATGGATAATGTTGACTTTGTTGTCGGATCCAGTACAGAAGCAATTAATGCGGCAGGTATGATTGTTACGGCTGGTGGTTTAGATACACATGTTCATTATATCTCCCCAGGTATTGTTCATGCTGGTATGGATAATGGGATTACGACTGTATTTGGTGGCGGTACGGGTCCTGCTAATGGGACTTGCTCAGCTACAACAACACCAGGTAAATATCATATTCATCAATTATTAAGAGCCGTTGAAAATTATTCCATGAACTTTGGTATTATGGCTAAAGGGGCTGGTGCCCGTCCAGAAGTGATTGGTGAACAGATCGAAGCTGGTGCTGCAGGTATTAAAACCCATGAAGACTGGGGCGCTACCGCTGCTGGTTTAGATAACTCCTTAAAAGCTGCTGATAAATATGACGTACAGTTAGCTATTCATACAGACTCCTTGAATGAAGGTGGTTTCGTAGGTCATACGATTAATGCTATTGGTGGTCGTACCGTCCATGCTTTCCATACAGAAGGTGCTGGCGGCGGACATGCACCAGACTTAATGGTTATCGCTGGGCAGGATAACTTTTTAACATCCTCTACCAACCCAACTAATCCATTCACCAAGAACGTTATTGATGAATTGTTCGATATGACTATGGTTTGTCATAGCCTAAATCCAAAGGTTCCAGAAGACGTAGCTTTTGCAGAATCTCGTGTTCGTAAACAGACAGTAGCAGCCGAAGACGTATTGCATGATATGGGTGCTATTAGTATGATGACATCCGATACCATGGCTATGGGTCGTATTGGTGAAGTCTGCATGCGTACATGGCAGTTGGCTGATAAGATGAAAAAACAACGGGGGCCACTAGGTACAGATAGCGAATATGATGATAATACACGTATTAAACGGTATGTAGCTAAATACACAATTAACCCAGCTATTACACAGGGGATTTCGGATTATGTAGGTTCTATCGAAGTTGGTAAATACGCAGATCTTGTTATTTGGGATCCAGCTAAATTCGGTACAAAACCAGAAATGGTATTAAAAGCTGGTGTGATTGCTTATGGTGTTATGGGTGACGCTGGTTCTAGCTTGCCAACACCAGAACCTCGTTTTATGCGTGATTTGTGGGGCAGTGTTGGTTCTGCTGGTAGTGCTACTTGTGGTATTACCTTTGTATCCACCTATGCCTATGAACATGGCATTGCGGATGAATTAGATTTACATAAGATTGTATTGCCTGTTCATAATACACGTAATTTAACAAAACGGAACATGAAATTAAATAACTATGTACCATCGACGATTCGCATTGATCCACAGACTTATGAAGTATTCATTGATGATGAATTGATTAACTGTGATCCAGTAGATACCTTGCCATTAACACAACGGTATTACTTGTTCTAAGATTTGCTACTAGCAAGGTAAGTCTGTATCGACGACGTATTATACAGGTTCTTATTACGCACAGAAAGTAAGAGTGGCCGTTGATACAGAAAGTTAGGTTTGTTGATGAGGAAAGTCGAGATAGTCATATAGAAAAAGCTATCTCGGCTTTTTTTAGAGGTGATACTATGGTATTAACAGAAATATGGGGAAATATAAAAGATATTCCAGGCATAGATAATTATCATGTAGAAACATGCATGGTTAAGAGTGATGATTTGCACAAACGTATTTTGCGAGTTGCCTCTGACCATAATCATGAATATGGCATTCGTATTGACGATGATGGGCCAAGATTAGAAAATGGTAGCACTTTTAAATTGTCTGACCATGAACTATTAGTGTTGCGTGTTATTCCTGATGAAATGATTGTTATTAAGCCTAATAGCATTGATCAAATGGGGGAAGTAGCACATTTTTTAGGTAATTTACATAAGCCTATCCAAGTGAAAGAAGGAACGATTATATTATTTACGGATCCTGTCGTTATGGATGCACTAAAACAACAGGGAATTGAATATAGGGTAGAAAAACGAGAATTAGATAATCCTCTTTCCTATGTAGATTTAGTACATACGCATGCACATCATCATGAATAGGTAATGGCTATGGCAGAAGAAATAAAAAAACATAAAGTAAATGCTCTTACAGTAAAACAAGGGTATCAAATTGATGAAGGTCTTCATAAGGTGGATTCACTTACCTTGTTAGAAGTTTTTCAGATTTGTGATTCTACCTTTCCTGTAGGTACCTTTAATCATTCCTTTGGAATGGAAAATTATATTGTCGATGGTCGGATTAAGAAGGCGCCGCAATTTAAAGAGTGGTTTACGTCGTATTATATGAATCAGTTTACTTATGGTGAAGGTCTTTTAGTTAAGCTTTGTTATGAAGCCTTAAAGGAAGATAAGATTGATCGTCTGTGGACTTATGATGATACGATTACGGTATCAACCATTGCTACAGAAACACGAAATGGAGCTAAACTCATTGCTAAGCAAATGCTAGATATCTTGCATTTGATTAGTGAAGACATTCCCTTACTGGACGTATATTTGAATAAGATAAAGCAAAAGGAAGCTTTTGGTAATCCAGCAATAGTCTTTGCTATTTTTGCTTACTATAAAGGGCTGCCTCTAAAAGAAGCTTTCTTGTGGTATGGGTATAATGTAGCCTCGACCTTAGTACAAAATGCGGTTCGTTCGATTCCATTAGGGCAGAAGGAAGGGCAAGTTATTCTGCATGATACAATAGAATTGATTGGTCACTTGTATCATCGGATACAACACTTAAATAGTAAGTATCTAGGGGCTAATGTACCAGGATTAGAATTGGCACAAATTCGCCATGAAACGCAATTAGCTCGGCTATTCATGTCTTAATAGATTTGTCTTATCGGGCTTTTGCGGTTTATAAAAAGGGTTAGGAAAATCCGAAATGGTTACTATTTAGTAATGGTTAGATGCTAGGTGTTAGATAGGTAGCCTAGTTGTAATAAAGAAAGTAGGGATAGTATGAAACGAGCTATTCGTATTGGTGTTGGTGGGCCTGTTGGTTCTGGTAAGACCATGCTTATTGAACGATTAACACGTCGTATGAATAATGATTATAAAATGGGCGTTATTACCAATGATATTTATACCAAGGAAGATGCTATTTTCATGTGTAATAATTCGGTATTACCAGAAGATCATATTATTGGTGTGGAAACAGGAGGCTGCCCACACACGGCTATTCGTGAAGATGCTTCTATGAATTTAGCGGCTATTGATGAACTTGAAAATCGCTTTTCAGACTTGGATATTATCTTTGTAGAAAGTGGTGGCGATAATTTAGCAGCTACTTTTAGTCCAGAACTTGTTGATTTTTCTATTTATATTATTGATGTGGCAGCTGGTGAAAAAATTCCTCGTAAGGCCGGTATGGGGATGATTAAGTCGGATTTATTTATTATTAATAAGACAGACTTAGCTCCTTATGTAGGCGCTAATTTAGATCGTATGCGGGAAGATTCTAAGAAATTTAGACCTAATGGTACTTTCTTATTTACAAATTTGAAAAAAGATGAAGGCCTTGATGATGTAGTCGCTTGGATTAAACGGGATTGTTTGTTAGAAGGCCTAGACTAAGAGACGGTTTTTAAGACAGCTTATTTTATATGAACTCCTTGTATAGGCTGGAAGGTCATATGAAATATAGAAAAGCATACGATAGAGGTGTATGAATGAAAGAACCAGCAGGTGTTATTGAATTAGGTTTTCAGCGGAGAGGCGAGCGTACAGTTGCGCATAAGATTTATCATCATGGTAATTCACGTGTATCAGCCGGTATGGGCATTAGGAAATATATAGAAGTGCCTTATTATTTTCTGATTTCTGTAGGTGGTGGATTTATTGAGGGTGAAACGTATACGGCCTCAATGGAAGTGGAACCAGAAGCGCATGCGGTAGTAACGACGCAAGCGCCGACTTATATTTTTAAATGTAATAATCATAAGCAGACCGTGCAAGAGGTCGACATTCGCATTGATGAACAAGGTATATTGGAATACTATGCGGATCCAGTGATTCCCTATAAAAATGCCTATTATCTACAGGAAAATCGTATTGAAATGGCTAAGGGGTCGACTCTCATTTTTTCAGATGGGTTAACTGCTGGCTGGTCTCCTGATGATAAACCCTTTCAGTATGATGAAGTGGGGTTAAAAACAGTCATTCATCGTGACGGAGAGTTAGTGTTAGATGATTATTTGATTTGTAATCCTAAACTAGATGATATGCATGGGCTAGGTTATTTTGAAGGTTATCAAGCTTATGGCTCAGTTGTTATCATTGATGACTGCATTGATAAAACAGTTATTGATGGCATGCGTGACTATTTAGAAGCGCACCATATAGATTGCCTGTATGGGGTAACGAAACTTGAAAAATGTGGGCTTGTTGTCCGTGTTTTGGGCGCCAATAATCATGCTCTGCGGTCAACTATTTTTGGTAGTATTAATTATTTTAGAGAAGAAGTTAAGGGTTATGATCCGTTAGCCTTACGGAAGAATGACCACTAGTAAGTAAGAGTAGGTATGTATGGACGTTGTTTATAATTATTTGTTGGTTGGATTGGGTGCCTTTTTTGGAGGTATCTTGCGTTCCTGGTTAGGCAATCGTTTTAATGGGGGCGAGTCTGTTGTGTATCATGGTACGTTTTTGGCTAATGTACTGGGTTGTTTTTTCTTAGGTGTTTTAATTGGTTTGACTTATAAGCACATGCTAGTCCCAAGTGTAGAATTGATGGCTGGCGTTGGTTTTTGCGGTGGGTTAACAACTTTTTCTACTTTTTCATTGGAAGTCTTTCGTTATTTTGCGGAAGGACGGGCTCAACTAGGCCTGGCTTATTGGATTAATACAGCAACAACAGCGATTACAGCCGCTTTTTTGGGAATTATTGTTGTTATAGGTATTAATGGTATTTTACATTTTTAATAATTGATTGCTTGCTTAGAACGGAATGGGTGTAAAATGAAAAAGTATTTATTGATAGGCATAGGCTGTGCCTTTGGGGCCATGGTGCGTAATTATGTTATTGATGCTATAGGAGCCTATACTTTTGGCTTGTGGGCTGTTATTGTGTGTAATGTAGTCGGTTGCTTTTTTATAGGTATGATTATGGCTGCCTTATTAAAACGATGGGGCGGGCAGTATATGTATGCTTTTTTTGCGACAGGTTTTTGTGGTGGCCTTACTACCTTTTCAGAATATGCCGGTGGCTTAGCTAATGCGATGTTGACACATGATATATGGATTAGCATGGGCTTTTTGCTTATAGAATTTACCGTTTGTATTGCTGCCGTTTATTATGGTATGTGGATTTTCTTAAGTGACAAAAAGATTATTGAGTTATTAAAGTAACTCTTTTTAAGACGTATAAGAATATTTCATAACATATATAATGAGCTAGTACTATTTGAATTTGTAATTGTATAATCAAATTAAATGATAGAAGTTCTTATCTATTTTTTAGAGACTAAATAGTGTTTATGAGTGTGCAAAATAAGAGGAGGATACGATGCATATACCAGATAATTATTTAAGCCCTGAGACGTGTGGTGTTATGGCGGTTGTCGCTTTTCCTATTGTTGCTTTATGTGCTAAAAAGGTAAGAGAGCATTTGCCAGCAGAAAAAATGCCTATGTTAGGTGTTGGCGCGGCGATTTCTTTTTTGCTAATGATGTTTAATGTTCCTGTACCAGGCGGGACCAGTGCGCATGCCGTAGGAGGCACTCTGCTTGCGGCCCTCTTAGGACCAGAGGCGGCCTGCTTATGTGTGGCGGCAGCTCTATTTATACAGGCTGTCTTCTTTGGTGATGGTGGTATCTTGGCTCTAGGTGCGAATATTTTTAATATGGCTATTGTCATGCCTTTCCTTGGTTATGGTTTATATGTAGTATTGCAAAAGTGGTTGCCTAAATTAGTGTCCTTAGCGATTGGTGCTTATGTAGGAATTAATTTGGCAGCCTTGTGTGCGGCCGTTGAATTTGGCGTACAGCCAGCCCTCTTTCATACGGCGGCCGGGGTACCTTTATATTGCCCGTATCCATTAACTATTTCTTTGCCAGCTATGATGATTCCCCATTTAACCATTGCGGGATTAGCCGAAGCTATTTTTGCGGTAGGCATTTATTCCTTTGTGGGTAAGGCTGATTCGTCAACCTTGCGTGATGCGGCTACGTCTGTTCATATACGGGCTAAACGTTTATATGGTTTGATTATTGCCCTTGTTGTTTTGTGCCCACTAGGCTTATTAACCTCGGCTGGCGCTTGGGGCGAATGGGGTGCTGATGAAATTTCAGATGTTATAACTGGTGGTGTGCCGCTAGGCTTCGTGCCAAGCGGTATGGCTAATGGCTTTGATTGGACACCTTTATTTGCTGATTATTCGGTAACGGGCTTGCCAGAATCGATGGGCTATATTTTGTCGGCAATTATTGGTATTGCCTTGCTGGTTATTGTCTTTAAATTGTTTAGTGCAGGTCGTCGTCAGACAGCATAGCTATATGTTTTTGTGGTGAGTGGAAAGATATGGGGAAGACTTATTTCTTTCTTACCTGTATAGACCTGTATGGAGTTAGTCGTGTGTTTTGCTTTGTGCTGAAGTTTTTTATAGATAAATATTAGACGTAATGCTGTGCTTACGTGGGCATTTGAAATTTAAGTGAAAGGAGGATACTTATGGAAGAGAAGGAGCGGGTGTGTCTGCCTCCTTGGCTCTTAGCAAAGGAAGACTACCAACCGCAAGTTGATAATGATCGTTTCTTGCGTAAGTCTATTAAGTCTATCCTCCATGTGTTGGAACGCTTTCGTTATGTAGATGCGTCAGCCGTATCCCGCAATGGGCATTCTATACAAAAGTTAATTACAACCTTTATTTTTGTTCTTTTAGTCGCTTTGACGCAGAGTCTACAATTCTTGTATATGGCCTTGGCTTGGATTATGGTGGAACTGGCCTTGGCGCCGAGTCGGCAATTATCGGTAATCTTAAAAGTATCTTTCTTAGCCATGATTATCAATGCCTTAGTGTTTTTGCCGTCTTTTATATGGCTGGGAAACAAGCTCTTTTGGGTGGTTCCTTTTAAGTTGTTTTTGACGGTAAGCAGCATGCAGCTCTTTGCTTTTAATACCTCTTGGAACGATACCATTCGGTCCTTACGATTTTTTAAGGTGCCTCATATTTTTATCTTTATCTTGCATATTACGATGAAATATATTTTTGTCTTAGGCCAGCGGTCATTGTCCCTCTTGCAGGCTATGCAATTACGGTCTGTAGGTCGCAATCATAAGAAAGGAACAAGTATGGGGGCTCTTATGGGTACCTTGTTTTTACGGTCTCAAGAAGAAGCGAAAGCCTTGTATGATGCTATGCTATGTCGTGGCTTTACAGGTGAATATGTATTTGTTAAGAAAAAAGGGTCAATTCAAATGGCTGATTTGCTAGCTATTGTGGTGACTTTGGTCTTACTGTATACGTATTGGCAGACAAGAGGCTTATAGGGATAGGTTTGGATTGGTTTTGCTAGCTGAAGAGTAGTTAAAATAGGTAAAGAGGACAACTATGTATATAGCACTAGAAAATATTACGTATGGGTATGACTATGAAAAACCTTTGTTGAAAGACTTGTCTTTATCCATAGATAAAGGACAATCTGTGGCCTTGATGGGGGCTAATGGGTGCGGTAAAACGACGGTTCTAAAGATTTTGAGCGGTATATTGCCGCTTGTAAAAGGTAAGTACGTATTTGATGGGACAGAGATTACGCCCCAAGTTTTGAAAAACAAGAAGACGTCTCGATTGTTTCATCAGCGCATAGGCTATGTGTTTCAAAATTCGGAGAACCAGCTATTTTGTCCGACGGTAGAGGAAGAGATTCGCTTTGGCTTAGAACAGATGGGTCTATCTGATGAGGTTATTGAAGGACGGGTAGCTGATGTACTAGCTTTATTACATATTGAAGGGCTTCGCCATAGTGTGCCTTATCACTGCAGTGGGGGCCAGCAAAAACGGATTGCCATTGCAGCGGTACTGGCCATGAATCCAGATATGATTATTATGGATGAACCGATGGCGGCCTTGGATCCGCGGACGCAGGTCTTGTTATTAGATATACTGCAACAACTTCACGAAGAAGGGAAGACTTTGTTGATTGCGACTCATGATATTCATATGGTTCATGAGATGGTGGAACGGATTGTGCTTTTTGGAGAAGACCACAGTTTGGTAGCCGACGGAAAAGCGGTGGATATTGTGCAACAAGCGGGTTTGTTGAAGAAGGTTAATTTGGTAGATCCACATTATCATGTGCATGTGCATCATCATCAAGGCGATGAGGAGTTGCATTTGCATAATTAATTTTATATGTTAGCGTATACGTATATCGTTGGAGAGCAGAGTACGGAAGCGTCTCATGGTCTTCAAAGACTCCGTCCTTCGCTACGCTCGCAAGTCGTTTTGAAGAGACATTAGGCGTTTCGTGACGTAGAGCCAAAGGGTATGTATATATGCTTTTAAGTGTTTGGATTATGCGAATGGTTTGGTGAGGGAAAGAAAGAGATATTAGACGCTTCGTGATTTAGATCTAAAGGTATGTGTATACGCTTTTTTAGTGTCTAGATTATGCAAATGGTTCGGAAAAGAAAACAACGCGAGGAAAAAATGCAGATTCCGCAATTTTTCCTCGCGTTTTACTAAGTGGATATTATTTTGGGCTAAAATAGGTGCCTTTTATAAAAATATGTTAGGTTAGCACTTATAAACTTGAGTTATTAGTTTAGGTGTTACTAGCTCAGCTGGTATAGCCTAGCTAGTAGTAGCCGCCGCAATACTAGTCTAGGTGGTACTAGCCTAAGTATTACTAGTCTATATGTTATTGTTTCAGCTTTAATACGGTAGTCTTATTGTACGTTTTGAGGTTGGCCTTTAAGCCAAGCGGCTACGTTTTCGAAGGCTATGACAGCTCGTTTTTCCATAGCTTCAGCTGTAGCAAAGCCAATATGGGGTGCTAGTAGAGGGTTTGGGGCATGAAGTAATGGGTGCTTGGACGGAATAGGTGGTTCCATTTCAAATACATCAATGCCAGCACCAGCAATAGTGCCTTTTTCTAGTGCATTAGCTAGGGCCTGATTATCTACAACGGCACCACGAGCCGTGTTGATTAAGATAGCGGATGATTTCATCAAGGCTAGTTTATCAGCATTGATAAGGTGCGTAGTAGCATTGGTTAAGGGAACGTGTAAGCTTACAATATCGCTTTGCTTTAAGACGTCATCCAAAGATAAGAAGGTAACGCCAGGGATGGACTTAGGTGTTCGGTTATAGGCTACTACGTTACAGCCAAAGGCTTGGGCGAGTTTAATTGTATGCAGACCGATAGCTCCAGCGCCGATAACACCGAAAGTTTTGCCGTGCAGTTCTAAACCTAAAAGACCATCGCGGGTACCACCAGTGCGAACCGCATCATCGCAGTCGCGAAGTTTGCGATAAAGAGATAAGGCTAGCCCCATAACAAGTTCGCTAACAGCTACGTTGGCATAGCCGGAGCAATTAGATACGGTAATATTATGGGCTTTGCAATAATCCATGCCTAGATGGTCAACGCCAGTAAAGGCGACGCTGATAAAACGTAAATTAGGGCATTTTGTCAATACGTCGTCTTTGAAGGGAGAATTAGCGATGATAACAGCGTCAGCACTCTTGGCGCGAGCTATTTTTTCAGCTTCATCGGCAGTGGGTGTATTATAATAAGTTACTTCCACGTCAGCTGGTAGGTATTGTTCACTTAATTCGTCAACCTTAGCTTGGGAAATGCCAAGAGGTTCTGTGATGGAAAGATTCATAATAAGAGCCACCTTTCTATAAATAAAATGTATAATATTTATAAGAAAACTTAGTGCGTTTATTACATAAAAAATGAAAGTTAGTGTATAATATAGGTATTACAGACTAACGTGCCGATTGTAAGCAAGGGGCAGGAATGGGGAGTTATGAATGACGTTAGCAAAGAATTTAAAACAAGCGCGTGTACGCATGGGCAAGAGTCAATTAGAAGTGGCTGCTACTATAGGGATTAGCAATGCGGCCTTATCTAATTATGAAACAGGGTATAGGGAACCAGACTTAGATACCTTAAAGCGCTTGGCCGTATATTATAATGTATCCCTTGATGAGTTAGCTGACCTAAAAGAAAAACCAGAAGATCCTGTATATGATTTGTGGGCTTTGGCTAAGAGTAAGCAAATTGCTTTTAATGGGAAACAATATCGTCTGAAAGATTCGCAGAAACAGTTTTTGCGTCGCCAATTGGGGGTCATTTTTAATCATTTTGACCCAATTGAAGAGGAAACAACAGAAGAACTTCGGGCTCGGATTGAGAGCCTTGTTAATGGCGACCGTTAAGACCGTCGCTTACGGTTTGTCCATATTGAGATATAAGAATAGCCAGTTATAATAACTGGTTATTCTTATATAAGGAATATTTTATAGCGGAATCGTTATGCCTGGTTCGACAACACGACCTTTTAATTGATACTTATCTTTTAAGTCTTTAACAAATTGATTCGGATCCGCATCGATAACGGGCCATGTTTTATAGTGAATAGGAATCGTGACGCGAGCATTTATATAGTTAGCTGCGATTAGGGCATCTTCAGGGCCCATGGTGAAATTATCGCCAATAGGTAAAAAGGCGTAGTCGATTTGGCCAAAGCGGTCTAGTAATTTCATATCAGAGAAGAGTGCTGTATCGCCAGCAAAATAAATCTTTGTGCCGAAGAAATCGACTAAGGCACCAGCGGCGTGGCCACCAGCTACACCAGCTCCATGAAAGGCGGGTACAAGGCGAAGTGAGCCAAAAGGAAAATCGAATTTGCCACCTAAATGCATAGCATGAACTTGGCAGCCATCTTCCTCAGCCTTATGAGCCATTTCAGCGGTGGATATGACAAGGGCCTTGTTAGCTTTGGCAATTTGCGCTGTATCGCCATAATGGTCATCATGACCATGGCTGACGAATATGTATTGGCATTTAATGTCTTCTGGCTTGGCTACATTCCAAGTATTGCCAGTTAAGAAAGGGTCAAATAATAAAGACGTGTCGTTGTGGGTCACCATAAAGGCAGCGTGACCATAGTAGGTTAAGTTTGTACTCAATGCAATCGCCTCGCAATTCTTACTAATTAGAAATGAGCGTTTTATTTTATAAGCTTTATCATTAAATCGCATCGCTCTTAGATAGAAATTTCTCTATACATTGATGAAAATCCTTTTTGAAAGCCCTTGTTTTTGTTAAAATTTTATTAAACTTGTATGGAAAGGATTTATTTATGGAATTTACACATTTTGATGAAGATGGTAACGCCCGTATGGTTGATGTAGGCGACAAGGATATAACAAAACGCCGAGCTATAGCTGAAGGGCGGATTCAAGTGGGACCAGAGGTTATGCAGAAAATTACGTCTGGCACGGTAAAAAAAGGAGACGTTCTGTCTGTAGCTCAATTAGCGGCTATTATGGGGGCTAAACGGACGAGCGATTTAATTCCTCTATGTCATCCTTTAGCCTTAACTAAGGTAGATGTACACTGTAAGGCTTTGTCAGAAAGTGATGAAGTTGAGGTGCGGGCTATCGTAGAGACCAAGGGGCGTACAGGTGTTGAGATGGAGGCCTTAACCGCTGTTCAGGTTGGCCTTTTAACAGTTTATGATATGTGCAAGGCGGTCACGAAGACAATGGTCATAGGCCCCGTCTATCTCCTTGAAAAAGAGGGCGGTAAGAGTGGGCATTTTGTGCGGCAGGAGTCATAGGCTGGCGTATGCGTTTTAGATGCCTAAAAAAGGTTGGTAATCAGTGTATCTGTGGTATGATAGGATAGAATTAAGATAGCAAGAAAGAAGGAATAGTGTGGAAATCGTCTTAGTAGAACCAGAAATTCCAGGAAATACAGGGAATATTGCCCGTTTGTGTGCAGCTAATCATATGACCCTGCATTTAGTTAAACCTTTGGGTTTTTCTTTGGAAGACAAATATTTAAAACGAGCCGGCCTTGATTATTGGCATTTGGTGGATGTGCAGGTACATGAAAATTTGCAGGAAGTCTATGATAAGTATCCAGACCGTCGCTATTTTTACGCATCTACTAAATCTAAACATACCTATGATGAAGTGCAGTATCAAATTGGAGATATGTTAGTTTTTGGTAAGGAAACAAAGGGGCTCCCAGAAGAATTGTTAGCTAAAAATGAAGACCATTGCATTCGCATTCCTATGATTGAAGAAGCACGGTCTCTTAATTTATCTAATTCGGTAGCTATTATCGCTTATGAAGCTATGCGCCAACTTCACTTTCCGGATTTAAAGAACTTGGGTGGTTGGGTACATCTTAATACGCCTGGTAGTGCTAGGTAGTAGTGGAAATAATTTATTGAGCACGATTTTATTCGTACGGCTTGAGAAATTGATTTAAATTTTATATGATATGAGTGATTTACAGGGTAATTGAAAAGGAGTTTATATGAATTACGATAAAGCATATGCATTGCAGAAAGAAATGAGAGATAGTGAAGAATATAAGGCCTTAATGGATGCACAGAAGGCTATTGAAAATGATGACACGGCCAAGGGTCTAGTGGAAAAATTCTTAATGCAGCAGATGCAGTGGGAATATGCTAAGATGGCTGGTGATAAGGACAAAGAAGAAAGCTTTATGAAGGAGCAACAAGAATTAATGCCTATGGTACAGGCTAATTCGGGTGCTCAGGCTTACTTGCAGGCTCATGTTCGTTGGACGCAGGTGTCTAATGATATTTATCGTATTATTAGTGAACCAATTACTGAAGGAATGAAGATTCTTGAAAAAGCTAAACAGTAAATTGCAGGCCTTGTGCCTGGCTCTACAAAAACGGGTAAATGTAGAGCAGATTCATTTGCATGAATTGATGTCGGCTCATACGACCTTTAAAATTGGTGGACCGGCGGATATTTTTATCGAACCAGCTAATATGACAGAACTCAGTCTTGTTATGGAAGAAATTGGTAAAGCACGCGTGCCTATGACCATTCATGGGGTGGGCTCCAATGTTTTGGTACGAGATGGGGGTATTCGCGGTGTAGTTGTATCTTTGGCAAATATGAAGCAAAAATTAGCTTGTCAGGATACGGTAATAACGGCTGGTGCTGGGTATATGCTAAAGGACGTGTCTGAGTTTGCTTGGCGGCATTCTTTGACGGGACTAGAGTTTGCTATTGGTATTCCAGGTAGCCTTGGTGGTGCTGTTTTTATGAATGCTGGTGCTTATGATGGTGAAATGAGTCAAGTGGTGCATGCAGTACGTGCGGTTGGTCGTGATGGAGTCATACGTGAATACGTAGGACCTGCATTGGACTTTGCCTATCGTCATAGTCTCTTTCATGATAATGGTGAAATTATTGGCGAAATTGACTTGCAGTTGCAGCTAGGTCAAGCAGATAAGATTAAAGAGCGGATGGATGAATTGACGGTGCGTCGTGAGTCTAAGCAGCCTCTAGAATATCCTAGTGCGGGCTCTACTTTTAAACGGCCGACTGGTTATTATGCGGGAACGCTAATTGAACAAACAGGTCTTAAAGGCTTATCTGTAGGGGATGCGCAAGTGTCTGAAAAGCATGCTGGCTTTGTTATTAATAAGGGCGCTGCAACGGCAAGAGATGTACTAGGTGTAATTCATGAAGTGCAGCGCCGGGTTATGGATGCCCATGGAGTTCAGCTGGAACCAGAAGTGCGGCTGATTGGTGAAGACGTGGATACGTCTAAATAAAAACAAATAGAGGGTAAGACCTTTTATTATTGACAGATAAAATATTACTGAGTATAATGTTTCGGTAAGCATATTTGATTCCGATTCCAATTAGCCCCGGAATGAGAAACAAAATGCTTCTTCGTAACATATCATCATTTTTAGGAGGAATTGCAGCATGAAGACCACATATATGGCCAATCCAAATACGGTTGAACGTAAATGGTATGTTGTAGACGCTGAAGGTAAGACTTTAGGCCGTCTTGCTGCCGAAGTAGCTAAAGTTCTTCGGGGCAAAAACAAACCAACATTTACACCGCATGTAGATACAGGCGACTTCGTAATCGTTGTCAATGCAGAAAAAGTTCGTGTAACAGGTAAGAAATTATTACAGAAGACATATTTCCGTCATTCTGGCTATCCAGGCGGTTCTCGCTTTATCCCAATTACGGATATGTTAGCTAAACAGCCAGAACGCGTTATAGAAATTGCTGTACGTGGCATGTTGCCTAAGAATAGTTTGGGTGAACAGATGTATCGTAAACTTAACGTATACGCTGGTCCAGAACATCCGCATCAGGCTCAGAAACCAGAAGTATTGGAATTAGATATTCGGTAATTACCGGGAGGAGGAACTCATAAATGGCAGTAGCTCAAAACTACGGTACAGGCCGTAGAAAATCTTCCGTTGCCCGTGTTCGTCTCGTACCGGGAACAGGCAAAATCACTATCAACAAACGCGACTTGAACGAATATTTCGGTCGTCAGACTTTGGAATTAATCGTAAAACAGCCATTGGAATTAACTGGCACTACAAACCAGTATGATGTTATTGCTACCGTAGCTGGTGGTGGTGCATCTGGTCAGGCAGGCGCTATCCGTCATGGTATTTCTCGTGCTTTGTTAGACGTTGACCGCGACCTTCGTTCTTCTTTGAAGAAGGCTGGTTTCTTAACTCGTGACCCACGTATGAAAGAACGTAAGAAATACGGTCTTAAGAAAGCCCGTAAAGCATCCCAGTTCTCCAAACGTTAATTTGGAAACGAGATTATATCAAGACCTCTGTGGTATATCCGCAGAGGTCTTTTTGGGTTCTATAACTCAATAACTTTGAAATAGAGAGCCTATGTATCCGTTATTGAGAAAATTATACGGGGACATTGAATTACGCTCTCGAATGTGCTAGAGTAGGCGTATACAGGAAGAGAAAGGAGTTCTGTACGATGCCAAAAGATGTGATACGTCAATTTGTAACACCGCAGGGCGTAACGGAAGCTGTGGCTAAGGATTTTTTAGCACGCACGCAAGCATACATTAAAGAGACAGGTACCTGTGTGGTAGCTATTTCTGGGGGGCGAGCAGTGAATGGCTTCTTAGAACTTTTACGGTCGCCGGCGTATTTAGACCGTATAGACTGGGAGAATATATACTTCCTTTGGACGGATGAACGATTTGTTCCGCAGTCAAGTGAGGATAATAATTTTCATCGTGCTAAGGAACGATTGTTTTCACATATTAGCGGTTGCTGTCACTTTTATCCCGTACAAACAGAAGCAGGTACTTTAGAGGAAGTAGCAACTCTTTATGATAAAGAGTTGACGACAGTACTTAGTGCTTGTGAAAAAGAGGCGGCGGATATCCTTATACTTGGTCTTGGTGACGATGGGCATATTGCGTCTTTATTTGCTAAGTCCCCAGTGTTGGAAGAACAAGAGTTGTCGGTTCGAGCCGTGCCTGGTGGTAAGGTATGGGATCGTGTGACTATGACCTTTCCTTTCTTAGCTAAAACAAAGGATGTGTGGTTTGCTGTTGTAGGTGAGACCAAGATGGCTGCCTTAGCTCGTGTCTTGCGACAGCGGGAGACCTATCAGGATGATACTTGGCAGGATCGAATTGGTCATGTGTTGCCAGGGGCGGTCTTATCGCAAGATGAGGTGCGCTGGTACGTTGATGAAGCAGCCGGTGGAAAGTTAAAATTATAATTAACTGTGGAGGCTTCAGCTAGCGTAAATACAAGAAAACTGTTACACTAGGTAAGTAGATTGGTATTTGCAGAGAGGTGACATACATGTTTAATTTAGGAACGCCTGAATTGATCTTAGTTTTAGTAATTGCATTGGTTGTTTTTGGCCCAGGAAAATTGCCAGAAGTCGGTAAGGCTATTGGTAAAAGCCTTAAAGAATTTAAAGGGGCTGTAACACCGTCAGAAGCTAAAACAGAACAGCCAGTTAAGACGGAAGCAAAAGTAGAAACAATTGATGTTGAAGTGGGCGCTAAAAACGATCAGAAACAAAAAGAAGCTGACAAATAAAAGGAGAGGGATAGTATGTGTAAAGATTGCGGCTGTGAAGCCAACGGAACAAATGTAACTAAAGTATTTAAAGTACCTGGTATGATGTGTGATAACTGCAAAAAAACGGTTACTGGTGCTGCGTTAGGTATGCCAGGCGTTATGTCTTGTGATGTAGATTTGAAGACTAAAGATGTAACGATTTCCTTTGATAGCGCTAAGTCGACAGAAGAACAGATTTCCAAAGCCATCGATGATACAGGCTTTGAAGTAACAGGTATTACGGATGCACCGCATCACCATCATCATGGCGTAGGCAGCGTAATTAAAAAATTATTTAGCTAATAGATAAGAATAGAAAAGCCGAGATTAAACAGTTAACTTGATGATACTTTGCTGTAGTTTTAGCATTGAAGTGACATCTATAGGGGAGACATTGTTAGTTTTGTTCTTAATTAGCTAGTATATGAAGTAGAAAGGGATTGCAATTTATGATATTGCAATCCCTTTCTACTTATGGAAGTAAAGATAAGAGAGGACTATTGGTAGTGTCTATGTTGTCAGTATCTGGTGCTAGCAACTAAATTACAAGACAAGAAATTGTTTGTTATCTAATAAAGTTAGCTGATTGCGCGTATTTTCTTCAGTATAAGGAATATAAATAGAGAGGCATATTAAATGATAAAACAGTTTGATGAATCTAGCTATACTTGGGATGGTGTAGATACATTAGTTTATAAGCAGGACGGGAGCCCTTTTAAGGATGTAACACGGCAGGTGCTCTTTAATGGCGCTAAGGATATTCCCTGCCAATTTCGGTATTTTGAAGTAAAACCAGGTGGCTATTCTACCTTAGAACGACATGACCATACGCATATGGTTATGATTTTCCGTGGTCATGGACAGGTTCTCTTAGATGATAAGGTGACAGATATTAAGGTAGGCGATTTTATAGAAATACCTAGCCGGATGGTTCATCAGTTTCGCGCTAATAAAGGGGATTACGTAGGCTTTTTATGCTTAGTTAATTTAGACCGTGATAAGGTGCAGGTGTTGCAGCCTGATGAGATTGAAGCTATGAAAGCGAAAAATGATGTGGTGAAGGCCTTTTTGGAAAGCTGTTAAAAGTATGTAAATAATAAAGTTCCTTTGTTATTTATGTATTTTGTGATATAATTAAGCGTTGTTATTTATTTTAGATTTAATGATATATCATTTGTATAGAGAAGATACACAGAGGAGACAATTATGATTCGCGAAAATCTTCGTAATGTTGCCATTATTGCGCACGTTGACCATGGTAAGACGACCTTGGTTGATGCTATGTTAAAACAAAGCCATATTTTCCGTGAAAACGAAAAAGTAGCTGACCGCGTTATGGACTCTAATGACCTTGAACGTGAACGTGGGATTACTATTTTATCTAAGAACACGGCTGTTATGCATAACGGTGTAAAGATTAATATCGTAGATACTCCGGGCCATGCTGATTTCGGTGGGGAAGTACAGCGTGTACTTAACATGGTTGATGGCGTTTTATTATTGGTTGATGCTTTTGAAGGCCCAATGCCTCAGACAAAATACGTATTGAAAAAGGCCTTGGAACAGGGTTTAAAACCAATCGTTGTTATTAACAAGATTGACCGTCCTGACCAACGTGTTAGTGAAGTAGAAGAAGAAGTTCTGGAATTATTTATGGAACTAGAAGCTAACGATGATCAGTTGGATTTCCCGGTTGTATACGCTTCAGCTCGTGATGGTATCGCTAAATTAAGCATGGATGATGAATCAGATAACATGGATCCATTATTTGATGTATTGATTAAAGAAATTCCAGCACCAGAAGGGGACGTAGATGCGCCATTACAGTTCATGGTTACTACACTTGACTATGATGAATATGTTGGTAAGGTAGCTGTTGGTCGTATCGTTCGTGGCCGCATGAAACCAAATCAGCAGGTAGCCATTTTGGATGGCGATAGTGAACGGAAAGGCCGTATCGGTCGTGTATATACTTATAACGGCTTAAAACGTGTTGAAACAGACGAAGCTATTATGGGCGATATTATTGCCTTTATCGGCATTGAAGATATCAATATTGGTGAAACCGTAGCTGATGCAGAAAAACCAGAAGCCTTACCTTCTATTTCCATCGATGAACCAACCTTGTCCATGATTTTCTCCGTTAACAACTCTCCATTTGCGGGTAAAGAAGGGGACTTTGTAACTAGCCGTCACTTGCGTGATCGTTTGTTCCGCGAAGTAGAAACGAACGTATCTATGCGGGTAGAAGAAACAGAATCACCAGATTCTTTCAAAGTATCTGGTCGTGGCGAATTACATATTGCTGTATTGATTGAAACCATGCGCCGTGAAGGGTACGAAATGCAGGTTGGGAAACCTAAGGTTATTTACAAACGCATTAATGACCAATTATGCGAACCATTGGAATACTTAACTGTTGACGTACCACAAGAATTTATGGGTGCTGTTATGGAAAACCTTGGTCAGCGTAAGGCTGAATTGATTAATATGGCTGAAGTAGCAGGTTACTTACGTATGGAATTTGTTATTCCGGCTCGTGGCTTGATTGGTTTCCGTGCCCAGTTATTGACAGCTACTAAGGGTAATGGGATTATGAACCATGTATTCCATGGTTATGCCCCATACAAGGGAGATATTCCAGGTCGTACACGTGGGGCCTTGGTTGCTTTCGAAAATGGGGAAACAACGCCATATGGTTTGGACTCTATTCAGAACCGTGGTACTTTGTTCGTTGGTCCTAATGAAGAAGTGTATATGGGTCGTATTATTGGTGAAAATGCTCGTGATACGGATATGGATGTTAACCCATGTAAGACTAAGCATTTGACTAATACGCGTTCCAGTTCGTCGGATGATGCCGTACGTTTGGTTCCACCTCGTATTTTCAGTTTGGAACAGGCTTTGGAATGGATCAATGATGATGAATTGGTTGAAGTAACGCCGAAGAGCATTCGTATGCGCAAGGCTATTTTAGACCGCAGTGCGCGTGCTAAAGCAGCTAAAAATAAAAAATAAGATAGAGCGAATATAGCTAGTCTCTATGACATAAAACCGGTAACGTTACTGTTGCCGGTTTTGTTGTTTATTATGAGTTGTTTATTATGAGTTCTTTATGTGCTTTGTCTGCTATAATATAAGTAGTGTGTCTAACATCATGAGCAGGGTATGGAAGTACCCTGTACGTTCGCTCGAGAGCTGGTCACCTACGGTGAAGGCTCCCTACGAGAAGCACAGGGCACTTCGTGATTTAGTGCATCTGGGTATCGTTTAGGGCTAGAAAGTCTTTAGCATAGTAAAAATATAGCTTTGTAAAAGTGTGCTAAGATAAGCATAAAATAGGATATAATATTGAGTATGAGATTAGGAACGGTTCTTGAACGAACGGTTATGGGAAAATATGGCCGCATTACTTATAGGCTGACTATAAAGTCGGTCAAACGCTATAATCTGCGTATAGCCAAGGATGGACTAGTAAAGGTATCAGCGCCTAGGGGTGTGTCACTTAAAAGCGTAGATGATTTTGTTATAGGCGCTTCTGATTTTATTGCTTCTGGGCAAGAGCGTTTGTGTCAAGAACGAGAGGATAGAGAGAGACAGAGAATCGATTATAAAAAAGGTGATATTGTTTGTCTATGGGGCCTAGGCTATGAAATTGTGTTAAAAGGGGTTAGCAAGGAAGAACTTGTGGCTAAACATAGACAAAGAAAGACTGAGAAGAAAGGGCGAGGTACTGAAAATTCTGAGACGGATAAGGATATACGTATACAGAATATGACGGCACCCTTTATCAAAGTAGAAGGGCGCTATCTTGTTTTTTATTATCTCAAAGGACATCCCTTAAGTGTGGAAGAAAAAAAGCGATTGATGGAAGATTTTTATGTGACGCAAATAAAAGAATGCGTTGCCTTTTTACGTAACTATTTGTTGAAACAATTTCGGCAGCACGGTTATGTTATAGAGTTAGATAAGCTTGAACTTCGCTGGATGACGAGTCGATGGGGGTCGTGTACGCCAGGACGAAAGCGGGTTAGTCTAAATATACAATTGGTTAAGGGTCAACCAGAGTATTTACGGGCTGTTTTTATTCACGAGTTAGCTCATTTTATTGAATTGAATCATTCGAAACGTTTCTATGCTATTGTTGAGGATATGGAACCAGAGTATTGGTGGATTCATAGAGAAATGGTTGTTTTTTACCGACGGACGTCTTGTAATGCGGTTACGGTATAAGAATATAAATGAGAAGTAAATTGATTGAAAATATAGGCAGGAAGGGGAGTGAGGCCGTAAATGAAACCATTTGTACATTTACATACACATACAGAATATAGTTTGCTGGATGGGATTAGCCGGCTTCCTGACATGGTAGCTAGGGCTAAGGAACTGAATATGCCGGCTTTGGCTATAACCGATCACGGTAATATGTGTGGGGCCGTTTATTTTTATAAAGAGGCTGTAAAAGCGGGAATAAAGCCCATTATTGGTTGTGAAGTCTATGTGACTCTAGGCAGTCGCTTGGAAAAGCCGGAGGGGAGTAAGCGTGACCGATTAAAGCATTTAATCTTATTGGCTGAGACGCAAGAAGGGTATGAGAATATTGTAAAAATTGTATCCAAAGCGTCTACAGAAGGGTACTTTTATAAGCCACGTGCTGACCACGATTTGCTTAGAACTTACAATAAAGGAATTATTGTTTTGAGTGCTTGTATTCAAGGGGAAATTCCTCAGTACATTATTCAAGGGGATATGGAAAAGGCCCGGCAGTCCCTAGAATGGTATTTAGATACCTATGGCAAGGATAATTTTTTCTTGGAACTGCAAAACCATGGAATACCAGAGGAGTTACAGGCGCAGGATGTTTTAATCGAATTGGCCAAGGAATACCAGGTAGGACTTGTTTGTTCCAATGATTTTCATTATGTGAACAGAGAAGACGCAGAAGCGCAGGATATTAAGGTTTGTATTTCTACAGGTCGTAAGCAGTCCGATATCGACCGCTTACGTTTTCCTAATGACTCTTTTTATATGAAGAGCGGGGATGAGATGGCGGAGCTCTTTGGACATATTCCAGGGGCAATGGAGAATACCTTGGCTATTGCTGACCGCTGTCATGTAGAATTTGATTTTGATGCCCATCATTTGCCTCATTATGAGGTGCCAGAAGGGGAAACGGCTGCGACTTATTTACGTAAATTATGTGAAGAAGCGATTCCCCGTTTGTATGGCGAGGCCTCTAAAGAGGTGACTGAACGGCTGGATTATGAGCTTGGTATTATTCATACTATGGGCTTTGATGATTATTTTTTGATTGTGTGGGATTATGTGCATTACGCTAAGACCCATGATATATTAGTCGGTCCAGGGCGTGGTAGTGCGGCTGGGTCTGTGGTTGCCTATTTGCTAGGGATTACGGGCTTAGATCCTTTAAAGTATGACCTGCTTTTTGAACGGTTTTTGAATCCAGAACGTGTTAGCATGCCTGATATTGATATTGACTTTTGCTATGAAAAACGAGGCAAGGCCATTGAGTATGTAACGCGTAAGTATGGACAGGCACGAGTGGCTCAGATTATTACCTTTGGTACGGAAGCAGCACGGGCGGTTATTCGAGATGTAGGTCGCGTATTAGATATTCCTTTGGCGGAGGTTAATCGCCTAGCTAAGTTGATTCCTAATGAACTGGGGATAACCTTGCAAAAGGCCCTAGCTGGTAAGGAGTTAAAGGAAAAATACGAATCAGATCCGGTAGTTAAACAACTGTTTGATTATGGCCTAAAATTAGAAGGAATAGCCCGTAACACCTCGACCCATGCGGCGGGTGTGGTAATTTCGGCGGCACCTTTGGAAGATATTGTGCCCATACAAAATTCCAATGAAGAAGGCTATGTGACTCAGTACGATAAGGATAATATTGAAGAGCTAGGCCTTTTGAAGATGGACTTTTTGGGCCTTCGCACCCTGACAGTTATGAATGATGCCTTGGAACTTATTAAGAAGAATCGGGGACTTAGTATAGACTTAGATGCTATTTCTTTAGATGACAAGGCGGCTTGCCAGCTCTTGCAAAAGGGAGATACAGCTGGTGTTTTTCAGCTAGAATCGGAAGGTATCACGCGCCTTGTTATGGATTTAAAGCCTAGTCATTTTGAAGATTTGATTCCTTTAGTTGCCTTGTACAGGCCAGGACCTTTAGGTAGTGGCATGGTAGAAGATTTCATTAAGCGCCGTCATGGTGAAAAAGAAGTCACTTATTTACATCCTTTGTTAGAGCCGATTTTGAAGGATACCTTTGGGGTTATTCTTTACCAAGAACAGGTTATGCAGATAGCCTCGGCTATGGGTGGCTTTTCCTTGGGACAAGCTGATTTGATGCGGCGTGCTATGGGAAAAAAGAAAGAGTCTGTCTTGAAGGCACAGCGAGCCTCCTTCATGGAAGGAGCTTTATCTAATGGCATTGATGAAGACGTAGCCAAGGAAGTCTTTGATTTGCTTGTTTATTTCGCCGGCTATGGTTTTAATAAGTCTCATTCAGCGGCGTATGCCTATATTGCTTATCAGACGGCTTATTTGAAGGCTCATTATTTTCCAGAGTTTTTAGCGGCGACTATGACAAGTTTTATGGGAAATCCTTTAAAGTTAACTTTTTATATTAATGAATGTAAAAAGCATGGTGTGCCGGTTTTAGGGCCAGATATTAATGCGAGTGAACGAGGTTTTGCTGTACAAGAGGGCGCTATTCGCTTTGGCCTTGGCGGGATAAAGCAAGTAGGTGACAACGCTATTGAGGCTTTAATTAAGGAACGACAGCTTCATGGTAGGTATTCATCATTGTTAGATTTTTGCAAACGAGTGGATGCACGTTTAGTCAATAAGCGGCTTTTGGAAAGCTTAATTCGTTGCGGGGCTATGGATTCTTTTAGTGAGACTAGAGGTCAGCTTTTAGCCATGTATGAACAAGTGCAGGCTTTAGGCAGTAAGTTACAAAAAGATGAGGCTCTTGGCACAATGAGCTTGTTCGGAGAAGCTGAGGAAAGTGCCGATGCCGTGGCTGTACCGCAGGTGGCAGATTTAAGTGATGTTGAAAAGCTTAAGGATGAAAAGGAATATACGGGTTTTTATATAACGGGGCATCCTTTGGATGAATATAAAGATATATTGAATCAGCTCTTTGAACTAGGAAAGGCTCAGGATAATCCAGAGCGACTGGATAAAAAAGAAGTGACCATTGGTGGTCTTATTACTAATAAGCGGGATATTATGACTAAACGCAATGAAGTTATGTCTATTATCCAAGTTGAAGATTATACAGGCTCTATGGAAGTGGTTGTTTTCCCTAGAATTTACCAACAGAGTCAGACCTATTTGGCTGTAGATATGGCGGTAAAAGTGCATGGTCGGCTAGACGCTGATGAAAAAGGCATTCAGTTGATTGCGGATTCAGTAAAACCTCTACGGGTGCGAATGGAAAATGCACGGCAGGTGGTACTTCATATCCGTAAAGGCTATGATACACCAGAAGCCAGTCAGGCTCTTAGAAAATTACTATTAGCAACGGCTGGAACAACGCCGGTGGCTTTTCAGATTGAGGCACAGCGTAAACAAATACCAGCGAGCCAAGCTTTTTATTTTACACCTACAAAAGAGATTTGCCAGTCTATAGAGAATATATTAGGTAAAGACAGTGTTGAATTAGTATAAGTATGTATATGTAGAAAATGATGCAGGCAAGGAGGGTTTCAGATGTTAAAGAAAACGAAAATTGTATGTACTATTGGACCGAGTACAGATGCACCAGGTGTTTTGGAAGCTATGATTCAAGCGGGGATGAATGTGGCTCGTTTTAATTTTTCACATGGATCTCATGAAGATCATGCAAAACGTATGCAGATGGTTCGGGAAGCAGCCGAACGGGTTGGCCGCCCAGTGGCCTTAATGCTAGATACTAAAGGTCCAGAAATGCGGTTAGGCTTATTTAAAGAGGGTAAGGTTGAATTACAGGCAGGGCAAGAATTTATCTTAACGACGCAAGATATTGAAGGTGATGTGCATCGCTGTAGTGTTAATCATGCGGGTCTTGTCGATGATATTAAAGTTGGCAGTGATATTTTATTATCTGATGGCTTAGTTACTTTGAAAGTTAATAAAATCGATGGTACGGAAATTTATACGACGGTACAAAATAGCGGGTCTATGAGTGACCGCAAACGCGTGGCTGTACCAGGAGCTAATTTGTCTTTGCCGCCTGTATCCAAGCAGGATGAAGCGGACTTGCGTTTTGGTTGTCAGCAGAAGGTAGATTTTGTAGCGGCTTCTTTTATGCAGAGGGGCTCTGATGTGGTAGCCATTCGCCGTATTTTAGAAGATGAAGGGGCTGACATTCAGATTATCTCTAAAATTGAAAACCAGGAAGGTCTTAATAATTTTGATGATATCTTAAAAATGTCTGATGGACTAATGGTAGCTCGTGGTGACTTAGGTGTAGAAATTCCAGCGGAAGAAGTGCCTGTTTTGCAAAAGCAGATGATTGCCAAGTGCAATTTAGCTGCTAAACCGGTTATTACGGCTACACAGATGTTAGAGTCTATGACACATAATCCAAGACCAACACGAGCAGAAGCCAGCGATGTAGCTAATGCTATTTTTGATGGTACGAGTGCGATTATGTTAAGTGGAGAAACAGCTGGTGGTGATTATCCAGTTGAAGCGGTTAAGACTATGATGCGGGTCGCTACGGTTATTGAATCGTCGGATCTTTACCGTAAGATGCGCCATGAATTTGACCAAGCTGAATTTAGAACAACGGAAGCGGTCTGTGATGCAACGGTGCGGATTGCAGAAAATTTAGGAGCTGCGGCTATTTTGACCTGCACAGAAAGTGGACGGACGGCCTTGTCAGTCGCTCGCAATCGGCCAGATTGTAAAATTATTGCAGTAACGCCGCATGAAGAAATTATTCGCCGGGTGCAGTTGTATTGGGGTGTAGAGGCACAATTAGCTCCGAAGGAAACGAATTCGGATGATATGGTACGTAGTGCGATTGCTACGTCGGCAGAATCAGGTAAAATTGATTCAGGTGATTTGGTTGTAGTTACAGCTGGTGTACCATCAGGTACAGCAGGAACAACCAATATGATCCGTGTACATGTTGTCGGTTGTGTTCTTTTGGCTGGCAATGGTGTTGGTAAAAAGGCAGCGACAGGTCGTGTATGTAATACAACTAAGGTTGGTTGGCAAGATCGTTTTACAGATGGTGATGTGTTAGTCATTGGTACGATGGAAGCAGATATGGCGGCCTATACGAAACGGGCAGGAGCTATTATTTCCTTAGAAGATGGATTTACGTCTGGTGCCGCTATTGTAGGCATGAATTATGGAATTCCTGTTGTCTTAGGTGTTGATGGGCGCATGCTTGATGACGGTGTGGTTGTCACTGTCGATGGTGCACGTGGAAAAGTCTTTGAAGGACAGGCGAATGCGCGGTAGCGGGATATAGAAAAGTGCAGAGATAGACTATGTAAGAGGTAATTAATATAAGAGGCACGTATGGACGAAAAGGAATGGCATACATTTATCACGGTGGTAACAGAAGGGAATATAACGCGGGCGGCGGAGAAGTTGTTTTTATCGCAACCGGCGTTGAGTTATCGTTTGCGGCATATGGAAGAGGAAATGGATTGTCCTTTATTGCTTCGTACCAATGATGGAATGACTTTGACGCCGCAAGGTGAAGTTTTCTATGAGTATTGCCAGCGAATGGTGCAGGAAACGGAATTGATGCGGCAGTCTATGGGACAACTAACGGGTGAAGTTAGTGGAACATTGAAGATTGGGGCGTCTATTAATTTCGCTGATTATGAATTGCCTGTTCTTTTGCATTCGTTTACAGCTAAATATCCTAAGATTCATATTCAGGTAAAGACTAGGTATAGTCAGCAAATTCAAAAGATGTATAATACTGGTGAGGTAAATGTTGCTATTGCACGTGGTGCTTATAGCGGACAGGGCAAACAGGTTTTCTTGCTAGATGAACCTTATTGCTTAGCTAATAAGGATAAGATTAGCCATGAAGAGTTATCTAAGCGTCCCTTGATACAGTATCGTACGGATCCATCTATACAAACGGTCTTTGATAATTGGTGTAGTGAAAACTTGCCAGCAGGTACCCAGTCAGCTATGGAACTTGATTCTATGGTTACTTGTCGCCATTTTATACGAGAAGGCTTAGGTTGGTCAATTTTACCTTATATGGGTCTTGGCAGTTGCCGTGATGAAGGTATTTATATTGAGCCTATTTTTGATAGCCAAGGGCAGCCTTTAACGAGACCAACATATCTATATTATGATGATAAAGTAAGCATGCAGTTACCAGCAGTACGTACTTTTATTGAGTATGTTTTAGAATATTATAAGCATCGTATACCACAAACTTAATAGCATATAAAAAGGAGCGGTTTCCTAGCAAGTCTTACGATAGTATGGGCTTGCTAGGGAGCCACCCCTTTTTAATATTACATAAACGCATATGGATTATAAAATTATCGTAAGAGATAATTTATATCGCCTATAAGTACTTTTTATTTTCTTTCTACCAGTAAGCGTGCGTATAATAAAGGTGTAAAAATAGTGATTTCTTGTGGTAGATAGAAAGGATAGGCATATGGCTAAGTTAGTGAAAGCAGCTACAGCCGGATTCGATGAAAAGAACGACGTACTTGTTACGGTAGAACCAATCGCATCGGGTGTAGAAGTGGACTTAACATCTAAGGTTATGCATCAATATGGTAAACATATTGAAGAATTCATTAAGAAAGTAGTAGCTGACGCTGGATTTGATGGCGTTAAAGTAATAGCCCAAGATAAGAACGCATGGGATTACACTATTAAAGCCCGCGTACTTGGTGCATTAGAAAGGGGGAGCAAGGCCTAATGAGTCAATTAACAGAAGACGCTAAAAAACGCTTGTCCCGTTCCATGATGTTCGTGCCTGGCAATTCGCCTAAAATGATTAACAGTGCGGATATTCACGGTGCTGATAGCTTGATGTTTGATATTGAAGATTCCATTCCAGTAACGGAAAAAGATACAGCTCGTTTGTTGGTAGCTGAAGCACTAAAAAAATTGCCATTCAAAGGGGAACGTGTTGTTCGTATCAATCATCCAACACAGACACCGTATGGTTTAGATGATATGGATGTTATTATTCCAGCTAAACCTGATTTGATTCGCTTGCCTAAGACAGAAGATGTATCGGAAGTTGAATTAGTAGCTAAGAAAATCGAAGAAGTAGAAAAAGCCAATGGTTGGGAAGAAGGCACGATTAATATTATCGTAGCTATTGAAAGCGTAAAAGGTTTATATAATGTACGTGAAATCTGCCATGGTCCTCGTGTAGTCGCTATTGCCTTGGGGGCTGAAGATTATCGAGCTGACCTTCGTACAACTAAAAATAAACCAGCTGTAGAATTGTTATTTGCACGGCAAACTATTTTATTAGCCGCTCGTGAAGCAGGTATTCGTGTTATTGATACGGTATTCTCTGATGTAAAAGATCCAGAAGGCTTCCGTGAAGAAGTGGAATTCATTAAGGCTCTTGGCTTTGATGGCAAATCTTGTATTCATCCAAGTCAGATTAAGATTATTCATGATGTATTTACTCCAAGTGAAAAAGAAATCGCTCACTCTGTAAAAGTCTTGAATAGCTATGCTGATGCGTTACGTAATAACAAAGGTGTTATTGCCGTAGATGGTAAGATGATTGATGGTCCTATCGTAGTACGAGCTCAGCGCGTTGTAGATAAGGCATGGGCTGCAGGAATTAAAGTTGAATTAGAAGAAGGAGCTGAACGAGATGTTAAATAAAGTAAATCGAGAAATTCCTTTGACTATTCCAGCATTAAAAGGTCGTGAAGTCTATCAAGGGGAATTTGCTTTAGAAGCAAAAACAAAACGGGCTGGTCGTCCTATGCATACGACGCTAGCTCATACAAGTAAAGTATTAGTTTCTATTGATGAAGCTATTGAAAAGACAGGCTTAAAGGATGGCATGACGATTTCTTTCCATCATCATTTCCGTAATGGTGACTATGTAATGAAACTCGTTATGGACCGTATCCATGAAAAAGGTATTAAGGACTTAACGATTGCGACAAGTTCCTTGTCTCCTTGCCATGATTTCTTAATCGATATGATTAAGGATGGCACGGTAACTGCTTTGGAAACATCAGGTGTTCGCGATGCGCTTGGTAAATTCTTAACACAGAATCCAGGTGCTTTAAAACGGCCGTTAGTCATTCGCCCACATGGTGGTCGTGCTCGTGCTGTAACTTGTGGTGATGTACATATTGACGTAGCTTTTTTAGGTGTACCAACTTGTGATCCTCGCGGGAATGCAACAGGCATGATTGGTAAATCGGCTTGTGGTGCTCTTGGTTATGCTATGGTTGATGCACAATATGCAGATCAGACCGTTTTAATTACAGATAATTTGGTTGATTATGTATATCCGTACAGCATTCCACAGACTAACGTTGATTATGTGGTAGCCGTTGAAGAAATTGGTGATCCGAACGGCATTGCCTCTGGTGCTATTGGCATTACTCGTAATCCAGTACAACTTAAAATTGCTGAAATGGCAGCTCAGTTCTTAGATGAAGCGGGCATTATTGAAGAAGGCTTCTCCTTCCAGTTAGGTGCTGGTGGGGCTCCATTGGCTGTGGCTAAGAATATTAGTGAAAAATTAAAAGCAAAAGGCGTTGTTGGTGGTTTTGGTGTTGGCGGTGCTACAGGTGTATTAGCTGGCATGCTAGAAGAAGGGTTGATTAAGGCTGTATATGATACGCAGACATTTGATACAGCAGCAGCTGCTTCCTTGCACAACAATCCAAATCATATTGAAATGAGTGCCTCTATGTATGCTAATCCTTGGACAGACTGCATGGTTAATCATTTAGATGTGGTGTTCTTAGGTGCTACTGAAGTAGATACAGATTTTAATGTTAACTGTATGACTGATTCTAATGGTGTATTGATGGGTGCTTCTGGTGGTCATAGTGATACAGCTGCTGGTGCTAAAGTAACAGTTATTACTTGCCCATTAATTCGTGGTCGTTTGCCAATGGTTCGTGATCATGTACAGACGGTTATCACACCAGGTAGTTCTGTTGATGTTATCGTAACAGAACGTGGGTTAGCTATTAATCCAGCTCGTCAGGATTTAATTGAAAAATTACAAGGTTCTGATTTGCCAATCTTTACAATTGAAGAATTGCAGAAAATGGCTTATGACCGTGTAGGTAAACCAGAAGATATTAAAGTTAGCGATAAAGACGAAGATATCGTAGCTATCGTTGAATATCGTGATGGCTCTATTATCGACGTTGTTCGTAAACCATTAGACTAAGTTGAGTTAGTCTTGTTGACATATACCAGTTAGAGGGCTAGATCCTCTAACTGAGATATGTTGGCTATTTAATTAATACATATAGGTAATGAATCTTGGTATAGGGTTCTTGTTATCTAGTATCGGGTATTTGGTATAGTATTGGGCTCGTGGTGAAATTATTTTTTTTACACGAGTATATAGTTTTATTTTATGGTCTTAATTAAATAAGACTATAGAAAAATTGTTTTATTCCTAAAGGAGGAAGTGTATGTTTTTAGGGATTATTGGCGCTTTGATGGTTATTGTCATCGTAGCAGCCCTTGTATCTGGTAAAGGACAGCCAGTACCGTTGTTCATTTTTGTACCAATCATTGCCGCGCTTATTGCGGGCTACTCTCCAGCGGAAATTTTTGGCTTTATGAAAACAGGCGTTGGTGTTACTTGGTCAACAGCGGTATTATTTATTTTCTCAATTATTTATTTCTCCATGATGAGTGATTTGGGCTTATTTGATCCATTGGTTAATTTCCTGGTAAAAAAAGCTGGTAATAACACTATTATGGTTACGGTATCAACTATGATTTTGGCTACCATTTCCCATTTGGATGGGGCTTTGGCAGCTACTATGTTGATTACTATTCCAGCTATGCTTCCTATTTATAAAAAGATGCATATGCGCCCTGTTGTTTTGGTATGTCTTATCGGGGCGGCTTTCAGTGTTATGAACTTAATGCCTTGGGGCGGTCCAGTTGCTCGTACAGGCGTTGTATTGGGCGTTGACGTTAATATTATTTGGCATAAATTAATCCCATTACAGATTGTAGGCTGTTTAGTTAACCTTGCTTTTGCTGTGTATATGGGGATTGTAGAAAAACGGCGTGGTGCTGGTATTGTGCCGGTACCAGGTAGTAAAGCAGCTATGATGGTTACATCTAATGAAGAAATTTCTGCTGATGACCAGTTGTCTGAAGAAGATGCTAAGTTTATGAAAAAACCACAGATGTTCTGGTTTAACTTATTGCTTACTTTAGGGGTTATCGCCTTGTTATGCTTTACGAAGATTCCTATGTATGGTGCCTTCATGATAGGCCTTGCCTTAGCTTTAATGGTTAACTTCCCTAAGGCGAAAGACCAGGCACGGGCTATGAAAATGCATGCAGCAACAGCTGTATCGATGCCGATGATTTTATTGGCATCTGGTGTATTCTTAGGTGTCCTTGATAAATCAGGTATGATGCATTCGATGGCAGAAATGTTAGTAGCTGTTATTCCTAACTTCTTAGGGCCACATCTGCAGGATGTATTTGGCTTCTTAGCTGTGCCAATTGGTATGTTGCTAGGGACAGACTCCTATTTCTTTGGCTTAATGCCACTGGCTATTAATGTAGGTCAGAGCTTTGGTGTTAGTCCAGAAAGTATGTCTATGGCTATGCTAATTGGTAAGAACTACGGCGTATTGGTAACGCCACAGGCGGCCACAACGTATTTAGCTTGCGGTTTGGCAGGTATCTCCTTACGTAAGTTAATTGTTTACTGCGCACCATATATGTGGATTCTTTCTTGGATTTCCTTGGCACTAGCTACTGTATTAGGTCTTTTTGCCGTATAAGGATAGAGTACATAGTAACTATAGGTACCTATTGCGTATAGGGTAGAATTAGTTAAAAGTCTATCTATAAGAATAAAAGAGCAGGTCTCTATATACATGTTTGTTTTATTTAACGAGATTATCGTTAAGATGCGAGTATATAAGAGAGCTGCTGGTAGAAAGGGGTATAGATGGGAGAGACCCCAACATTTGACAAAGAACCTTAATTATTGGATTTTTGCGTGTACAATTTAATATTTTATTAACAATTTGTGAAACAACTTTAATTAAAATAAATTAAAGTTGTTTTTTTCATTATAATTATATAATATATAAAGTATATTGTTTACGTATATTATTTATCTATAAAAAAAGGAAAATAGTAAGAAGACCGGTCTGGTAATGCGTTTTATTGAGACAGGTAATTGATGCCATTCCGTTTATAGGTAGAGAGGATAGTCGTGCCGCAGTCACCGTAGAGGAGCGTGGTTAATAGTAGATACGTATAGGTAACGGTTTATTGTAAGATGCATAGGTGGAGGAATATTTGTGAATAAGATCTATAATGTTGTATGGAGTAAGGCTAAAGGCTGTTATATTGTTGCGTCGGAGTTTGCCCGCCGCAATCAGAAGACAACCAAACGGGTACATCATAAATCGATGATGAAGACCGCTTTATTGGCACCGGTGTTGGCGGCTTTATTGGCGACAGCGTCCGGTGTAAGTTATGCAAATTCAGGTATTTCGAACGGAACAAATAATACGATTGTTGCCGGTGAAGGCGCTATTGCAGCCGGCAATGGGGCGATTGCTATAGGGGAAAACACGAAAGCTGATCAATCGAATACTATAGCCGTTGGTAATAACAACCAGGCACTTAGCCAGAATACCGTTATGGTTGGTAATGCCAATAAAGAAATTTTATCCAAGGATACAGCCGGCATCCCGGTGGCTACGAATTTTGACAAACGAACATTTGACAGTGTCATTTATGGGAATCGAAACACGGTAGATTATAATGCTACGGTGCCACCGGTGAATGGGAAAGGAGTATCAGGACGGACGATTGTCATCGGTGATGATAATATGGCACGAGATCCAAACCGCAGCATCGTTATCGGTAATGAGAATACGTCAACAGATCAGTTCTCCGTTGTTATTGGTAACACAGCAAAAGCAACCAACACTAACTCCGTTGTTATTGGTAACGGTGCTTCCAATGGCGGTATAGAAGGCGTTGCTATCGGTAGCGCTGCTACTGTTAAGGATGGCGTCTCTTGGAGCCAGGCCATCGGTAGCGGCAGCTTGGCGGAAGGAAGAAACAGCGTATCCTTAGGTTCTCAAGCTAAAACTCATGACGATCAAACAGTAGGCGTAGGTTCACACACAGATACGTATGGAGCCGGTTCTGTAGCATTAGGGGCTGGCGCGCATACGAACTGGCGCGGTAATACAATCGAACAATCTGGGTATAAAGTAGATGGGAATTTGGCTACTGCTTTAGGCTATAATGCACAGGCTCTTAATAAGGCAACGGCAACCGGAGCTTATTCGAAAGCCGATGGAACAGGTTCTGTTGCTAACGGGTTTCAAGCAAGAGCCTATGCACAGGATGGCGTAGCGTTAGGTCATAATTCCTTGGTAGGTGAAAATGCTAAATATGGTGTCGCTATTGGTGTAGGTGCAGATGTTGAAAATGAAGGATCTGTTGCTTTAGGTAGCTCTTCTATGGATAAGAAAGCAGTTGCTGTAGGAGAAAGCCAGGTTACCGATGCACAGGGTAAGACAGTCTCTTATGACAATGCGCAAAAAGACGGTGCATTGACGATTGGCGTTGTCAGTGTCGGTTCGGAAACTGTGTCGACTGCACAAGTAACGCAGCCGAAATTAACACGCCAGATCGTTAATGTAGCACCTGGTGAAGTAAGTGCAACATCGACAGATGCTATCAACGGCAAGCAGTTGTATAATGTCATGGTTAAACCGATTACCGTAACTGGTAACGATGATACAGTCGGCGGCACCAAACAGATTTTAGGGTCTACGTTGTCCATCTCCGCAGCAGATGCCGGTCAGACCACAGGCGGTGCAACGCAGGGCGGCACGTATCTTGGTAAGAACTTGAAGACCACCATCTCCAACGGCATGGTAGGTATCAGCATGACTGATTCGCCGGACTTCAAGGATGTAACCGCTAAGTCGGTAACAACCGGCAATACAACAATGAATGATGGCGGTGTGACCATTACTAGTCCGGCAGGGGCAAGTAAGAATGTATCCTTAACTAATGCTGGTTTGAATAATGGCGGCAACCAGATTCATGGTGTAGCGGCAGGTTCTGCTGATACCGATGCTGTTAACTTGGGTCAGATGAAGGCTGGACAGACAACGGTTGAATCCAGTGATAATAGCATCATTGTAACAAATACCAATCCGG
>CAMBIX010000002.1 GCA_945867815.1 uncultured Veillonellaceae bacterium | reverse complement strand
TTGCCGATGCATTTGAATTAATACCACTCATTAACGAGGAACTTACAGTGCTAATACTTGCCTTATTCTCATTAGCTACTGTGCTAACATTCGTAAGACTCGAGCTGACTGTCCTCACACCTTCGATAACATTATTAAGCTGAGACCCATTAATAGCATCCGTACTATCAGATGAAACACGACCGGCTGCTACATTAGTAATCGTTCGCTGACCGCCATTACCATCATCGTTACCAACGCTTAGTGTTCCTATTGGATTAGACCCAGCTACAGAGAAAGATTTACCAGCCACCATCATGCTCATTGTTGCCACCACTGGTGATGTAGCTGAATCAGAACCTAAGGCAATCGAATTCGCATCTGCACTATGAGCATTATTTCCAATAGCTATAGCATTTATGCAGACGGACCAATTCCTGCTCTAAATCCAATGCCAATACCATTAGCTGAACTAATACTTATGTTTTGTCCCAAGGCAATTCCATTGTCGGCTGATGCCTCAATAGTATTATGATCCCCTGCAGCTATACCATTATTACCATTAACAGTATTTACAAAACCAACGCCTGTAGCCATACCGCCTGTTACTTTAGTGGAATTTCCAATAGCCAAGGCATCAGCTGATGCTGTAGCATAAAGCCCTATCGCAATGGCACTTAACCCACTAGCATTAGTTCCGCTACCTAAGGCTACAGCACTATTCCCCAAAGCATTAGCACTTGGCCCTAACGCAACTGCATTTATATCTGATGCTTTTGCATTAGTGCCTACGGCTATAGCTCCATTTGCCAAATTAGTAGTAGCGCCACTAACTTGAGCCCCAGCACCGATAGCAACTGTATTGCCCGCATTAACGGTTGTATTGGCTCCAATGACGACCGTATTATCAATTGCAGAGGTAACATTTACCGTAGTTGCACTACTTGTTGTTTTTGCATTTTGTCCAATAATAACATTTTTATTCCCAACATTCTGTGTATTATTGCCAACCCGAACTGAACTTTGCGTTAAATCCACCTTACTATCTGCATCTATAGCTATTGACTGAGCCGTACTAGCCGTCTCCAAAGCTGTACTTGCTGTACTCGTATTACTACTAATAGCCGTCGTTACCTTACTATCTAAGCCTATCGTTAATGTTTGATTGGTATTCCCCGATAGAACTGGACCTATAACTGATGTAACCGTTGCTGTTGCTGTTATACCATTCGCACCCGTTATTGTAAGAGTATTCCTACCTAATGTGTTCGTATTCCACTCTGGAGAAACTTCCGTTGCGCTACTCGTTGTAATATAACCAGCTTGAACCATAGGAATCGCCGTGTTCATTAAAAACATGACGGCCCCATAGGCAGCCACTGTCTTATTAGCCAAATCTGTGCGATGATTCTTCCGTTCCACACTCGATTTACTGATTTTAGTGTGTCCTTTTGCAAATTCTGAAGTAACTACGAAACAATGCTTCGTCCGACTCCAAATAACTTTAAAAATCCGATTCACGATATCATTCTCCCAAATAACTTCTGCAATAATTTATACGGCCAATAAAAGAAAAAAAGACTACCTATTATTTCATTTTGTTCATATCTTCATAAAGAAAATATGAAACATCTATTCTAGCAATTCAATGCTAGTTCATAATAAAAATAGATAAATTATTTTATAATTATATACTGTAATAGTTTATCATATTCTCTTTGTATACACAAAGCTTACTATACTACTTACTGACTTATTACTTTTATCTTTATACGTTTTTTTTTGATGACATTTTTAGTGTACTATAAATTAATATTAAAAAAACATCTATAAAAAATAAACAATCACCCTTTTAACTTTATACGTACCAGCATAACAAAAATAAGAATATCTATTCTATATCTATAGCTACGAATTTAATTGTTTGCAATCTTTATACTTAAAAAAATTTTTTTATCCCCCCCATCTATATCCAACGCATAAGACTAGGTCTTTTAACCCAAACACCCTTGCTTACTATATCTATTAATCAATACAATATAAGTAATTTTCTCAACTATTTATATAATAAATTTATTGATTGTTATCATTACAGTCATCATCAAGTAATCAATTAAAAAACACACCAAGTTCACTTATATCTTTATTAGAGCAATATAATAATATACACAAATATTTATATTTATTAAGTTTTATGCATTCTATATTCACTTCGTGTATCATTTATCTATCTTTTTTATACTACAAGAGCTACTTCCTATATACTACTTTCTTCTTAGAAAGCTCCTCCACACAATGCTACGCTTACCTTCAAATAGTTGACAGGTCTTCCATCTCACTCAGCAGAATCACCTATGCACTTCTACCTGCTTGTTCAACATCTAATTTTTCTACCACATATCCATCACTCATACAATGTAAATCAAATACACCTTCTCGCATAAGCTGATATAACTGTGACTGATAGAATATATCTAATGACTCATCTAAAGAAATAGCATGCTTTTGAGCATATAAAGCGATTACACGGGCATACTTTTTTTGTAATAATATAGGATGAAGTGGTGCTCAGTATACAAGTGATGCTTATCGCAAAGCGTTAAAGAGACATCATCTGATACAAAGTATGAATAGCGCTGGAGGTCGTTGTCATGATAATGCCCGTTGTGAAAGTATGTGGGCACGTATGAAAGAAGAGCTGTTATATGGTCGATATGATACAGAAAAGATGACTGTGGATGAATTAAAAACAATAATTGGGCGGTATTTTGAGAGTTATTGGAATAACCATCGAATCTGTTCCGCAAATGGTGGATTACCACCAATGGTTAAGCTTAAAAGGTATAACGAATCACAGCAGGTAACTGCTTGATATAAATTCTTGTAAAAAAAGTGTCGACCAATCTTGACAACTTCATAATTTGCTCCTTACTTTCTAGTACTATAACACGAAATAAAATATCAAACAAAATCGTTCCTTCCGTTTGGCTCGTACCTTCATTTTTACTGCCCTGAATCGCTGTAGCCAACCTATATCTATTCATCCCTAAATTTTTACAAGAACTATATCTGTTTTCGTCTTTTCCATAACCGCCTTTTCTCTCAGTATTAATTTCTAATAACTCTTCTTTTTCAGCATTCGTCTCATCCTTATCAATAGGAATCTGACTAACAACTGGTTCCCCTTCTATATAGTTTTCAGCTATATCTTTAACAGAACTAGTAGCGAACTCCTTTACCTTTATTTTTAAGATATGACCTAAAATTTCCTTCTTAGACAAAAGCTTCTTTGCTGCCGCATCATACTGCGCTGCCCTTGCACTGTATAACATTTCATACATTTCGTTACTTATACTTACCCCGTTTTTCAAAACTCTTTCCTTTTTCACTTCATTACCCTAAACATCGATTTTTCTCTATAAGCTAAAATTTATATCTGCTACTATAACTTTGGATTATAAGCTCAACCCTATTGGTCATATAACTCAAAGCCTTGAACACCTCCGTTTAATTTTTCCTACATTTACCCCTATATACGGCAAAACGCGTAGCTCTTCGCTACGCGTTTTTACATTTTTTATCTAAAAGACGTCCCTTATATAATTTTATCTGTTTTTATATTTCGCTATTCTCAAAGAAAAATCTTTTTCTCTCTACTAGTGAAATTACTGTGTGCATTTTCCATCTCACTACTTGCACTACTTGTACCTAGCACAATCGTATACTATTAGAAAAATAAATCACATTCTGAGCCTTCCATAAGCACACTATAAGCAAACTAAGACGTTCAAAACAATATATACACCCGTCTTAATACGGTCTGCTTAGCAAATATGCCAATTAAACTTAATTCTTCAACAAAGCCGTAACCATAGCTGGAATCTTAGCATAATCTTCAGCTTCTGGATTCCAATTAACACGAACTTCTTCATCTACAACATTAAAGCCCGATTTAGCTAACCAGTCTTTAATAATTTTAACGCCTTCACCACTCCAACCATAAGTGCCAAAAGCAGCCCCGCGTTTACCTTTGAATTTTAACTGTTTCAAGAAACCTAGCCAGCCAGTCATAGAAGATAAAATATCATTGCCTACGGTTGGAGACCCTACAACAATAGCCTTAGACTTAAAAACTTCAGTCATAACTTCATTTTTATCAGCTGTCTGCATACAATATACTTTAACAACTGTATCTGGGCTCTGTACATGAATTTCATCAGCAATATGGTGAGCTAATTTCTTCGTACCATCCCACATAGTATCATAAACAAGAGTTACCTGATCTTCCTGATAAGCATCAGCCCATTTCGCATATTTTTCTACAATCTGCATAGGGTTATCACGCCAAATAGCACCATGAGCCGGCGCAATCATATCAAACGTTAGACCAAAATCGGAGATTTCTTCTAATTTCTTCGTAACAAACATAGAGAATGGTGTCAAAATATTAGCATAATATTTCATAGCTTCCTTGTTAAGCAAGGCCTGGTCTGCCTTATCATTAAACAATTCTTCTACAGCAAAATGCTGGCCAAAGGCATCCATAGAGAATAAAATATTATCACCTGTTAAAAAGGTTGCCATAGAATCAGGCCAATGTAACATTTTCATTTCTACAAAGATTAATTTTTTGCCATTACCTACGTCTAAGGTATCGCCTGTCTTCACTACATGAAAATTCCAGTCTAATTTACCATACTGGCCTTCTAAACTCTTAACACAAGCCGCCGTACAATAAATAGGTGTACCTGGAATTTCTTCCAATAAAGCTGTTAAGGAGCCAGAGTGATCGACTTCTCCATGATTCATAACAATATAATCAATTTTATGAAGATCAATTTCTTGTTTTAAATTTTCCACAAATTCAAAACGATGCGGCGCCCATACTGTATCAACTAGGACGGTCTTTTCTTCTTCAATCAAATACGAGTTCTAACTGGAACCATTAATAATAGAGTAATCATCACCATGGAATTTATCTAATTCCCAATCCATATAACCAACCCAACTCACATTATTTTTTACATGTTTTCTCATCATCTGTCTCCTTATAAACTCTTTCTAATCTGTCATATCTTACAGTATAAGTATAATAAACGACTTAAGAAAAATATGTGTCTCAAGCTACAATTTAAACCTTTTTACTATTTTACTGTATCTCTTGTCCCCAAACACTTATAAACCCTTTTTTAGATAGATAATTCATAATCTTCTTACTACTTATCGGTTTTACATATTATAGACATAGTATATAGTATAACTACAAAGGAGCTGATATTATGGCACAAATTAATTTACGTATAGATGATACTGTTAAAAAAATGCTGAACTAGCCTGTGCGGCTATGGGCTTATCTATGTCTACCGCTATTACTATTTATCTAAAAAAGCTTGGTAATGAACGACGTATTCCCTTCGAAGTTTCTGCTGATCCTTTCTATTCCGAAAATAATATTAATTATTTAAAAACTCTTGTTAACGATATTATAGAAGAAAAGGCTCACTTTAAAGAGCATTCTCTCATAGAGGAGTAATATGCGTTTATTATGGGAAGAAAGAGCTTGGACAGACTACCTTTATTAGCAAAGTCAAAATAAAAAAATGATTAAACGTATTAACACACTCATAAAAGATATACAACGTCATTCCTTTACTGGATTAGGTAAACCCAAAGCTTTACGGGGGGACGGCATTGAACCTATGGAGCCGCCGCATTGACGCTGCACACCGTATTGTATATTACGAAGAAAAAGACATCGTATATATCATTGCCTGTAAAGGCCATTATGACAATAAATAAAACAAGAGGCTGTACTAAGAAAGCACAATGCTTATCCTTAGTACAGCCTCTAACTTTATCTAAATAAGAATGCTTATAGTCTATTCCCATTATCAGAATCAACCATCTCAATATACAATTTGGTGCAGCTGGCGGGAGTTGAACCCGCACGTCCGAAGACACTGCCGCCTGAAGACAGCGCGTCTGCCATTCCGCCACAGCTGCAATGTATGTATTATAACACACTCTTGCCCCATCTGCACATATTTCTTACAGTCTACCGTATTCCATCAATGACTCAATTGCTTCCAAACTCCATAGGCGATGCATATATATAGTTAGCCTAAAATATTTCCATCTTACTACTTCTATATATAGTCTACCTAATTTACTAATTAATCCTCAATCTACCTAATCTCTGTACAAAATATGAAATAACTGTTCATGACCAAAGTTATCATCCTGCCGCCATGTTAAAGGAGTAACTGTAATATTTCCTTGCCGGATGGACGTAACATCCGTTTGCGTAGCCGTCTTATCATAGCGATGAGTCCCACCAATCCAATAATAATGATCTCCCTTACGATCAACACAGTCTTCAATAATTTCATCATAATATTCCATTCCTTGTACGCAAACCTTACAGTTGTCCCACGTACAAGGCCCCTTGGCAGGAAAATTCATATTCAATAGACCTATAAACTGCCCATCAATAAAGACTTTTTGCAAATATTCTAAAATAAAGGGCATAATTTCTTCTAACCGTTCATCAGACAATTTATCCACCGATAAGGCCCAACAAGGGATATCATAATATAAGCCTTCCATAGCCGCACTTACTGTACCTGAATACAAAACATCGGAGCCTACATTAAGGCCCGCATTAATACCAGAAATCAACAAGTCTGGCTTATCCTCTTTTAAATAAAAAGACATAGCAAACTTAACACAATCGGTAGGTGTCCCCGTTAAAGATAAATAAAGAGGGTTGGCTCCTTTTTCTGACCACTCATGCATACGAATTGGCGTTTCTATAGTTAAGGCATGTGATTGGGCACTCTGCTGATGCTCTGGTGCAATAACGGTCACTCTATGGTAAGGAGCCAATGCCTCCGCTAAAGCTCGTATCCCCTTAGCATGTACACCATCATCATTTACAAGTAAGATATGCATTTCTTTCTCCTTTTATATACTCATCTTCTATTTCTAATTATATGGTCGAATCCTATTTTAGAATATTTCTCTTCTTATTATCAACAATTCTCGGAGATTCTCCCCCATCACACATAGGTCTAAGCCTATACCTTTTTCTAAAAGAAAAACCGATGGTCTGTCTGCCATCGGTCAATTCTTATTTTATAAACTAACTACCTACTAATTGCTAATCCCACTACTTTTTCGTATTCATATTGCCCATACGTGTTAGCTTAACTTCACCCAAAGCAACCCCCCGCGTATGCTTGGTATGTGACCAAGCCGTATCATGACGGTGCAAGAAACCTAAGAAAGTAACGGGAATCCACGTATACATAAAAATTGGATATAACAAATAATAGAACCATACTTTAGGCGGTACTTTTATCTGCAATAACACGATTAACGGAATAATATATTGGATAACCCCAATAACCTTCCATACCGTAACTGGCAAGACTTGATAAATAATGTTTGTATAAATAGGATAGAAAGCATTAATATAAGTCATTACCAAATATACAGTAGAGAATAACAAAAAATAAGGCTGAGTAATCTGAAAAATCCCATCTAAAATTAGTAAGTTACCCTGTTTAATTCCTTCTGTAAAAAGCTTAGGAATATAACGTTCCCCACAATCAAAATGCCCTTGAGCCCAACGCTTACGCTGGTTCCAAGACTGCATAAAAGTAAGCGGCTTTTCATCATAAACAATCGCATCATGAGCCCAAGACGTTTTAACCCCATGAATCAATAACTTCATGGAAAATTCCATATCTTCTGTTAAGCAGTTACAATCCCAACCATATTTTTTAATAATATCCGTACGGATACACATGCCTGTTCCACCAAGAGCTGTGGATAATCCCAGATTATACTTGGCTAAGTGCCACATGTGATTAACCATCCAAAAGGCAATAGCAAAGGTGCCAGATATCCACGTATCACTTGGATTCTTTGCATTCAAATAGCCTTGAATAACCGATTCACCTTTTTCCAAATGATGGTTCATTTCACGTAAAAACTGTGGATGCACTAAATTATCGGCGTCAAAGATGACAAAGGCATCATACTTACGATCCATTTCATAAACACGATCAAACATCCAGCCCATTGCATAACCCTTGCCAACTTCCGTCTTGTTTTCACGGACATAGACCTTGGCCCCTGCTTCTATCGCCACCTTAGCCGTATTATCCGTACAATTATCGGCTACGACAAAAATATCATACATATCCCGCGGATAGTCTAATATCGTTAAATTCTCCACCAATTGGCCTACCACAGCTTCTTCATTATGGGCACAAACGATAATTGCAAAGGTATTCTTTGGCGTATAATTCTTTTTTTCTTTCCGGCGCCACATTCCGCATACAGCCAATACAAAATAGTATATCGAATAATATACAATAATGACCTGTATGGGAATCATGATGAGGTCAAGAAAGTGATTCATCGATACCTAACCCCTAACGTCTGAAAATAGAAACAATGGTATTCACTATACCATACAAAGCATACAAGGCAAAAATCAATACAGGCCAAGAATGCCAATCCCATACGAGGCCAATAATAGCCACTACGGAGATAACGCCTAAAGCCACTAAACTAACTGGTTCATCTGAATGTCCCTTAAAGTCAGGATAATGGACTTGACTCACCATCAAATAGCCAACCACTAATAAAGTGACAAACATAACCCAAGGAGCTACATGAATCCCTGATAAAACAACAGTCGCTAACAAACAGCCAGCTGCTGGAATCGGTAGCCCCTGAAAATAGCCATGAACAACTTCCGTATTAATATTAAAGCGAGCCAAGCGAAATTCACCTAAGACAGAGAAAATAACAAACGGGATATAAGACCACCAGCCAATATCATGCAAGAACATTGTTGAAATCAAGAAAGCTGGCGATACGCCAAAGCCAACAACATCCGACAAGGAGTCAAGTTCACGTCCCATAGGACCAGCTACACCTAAAGCACGAGCCACTCGACCATCCAAGCCATCCGCAATAATAGATAAGAAGACACAAATGGCAGCACCAATAAAATGTCCTCCAGCTGTCAAGCCAATACCAATTACACCAAATGCCAAATTAGCTGCTGTAAACAAATTTGGAATTATAGACTTATTCATGACCTATCCTCCCAATGACGGTTTCCCCGCCCTTTACTCTATCACCCTTAGCCACACAAATCTCTGTATCAAGAGGCATAAATACTTCTGTACAAGAGCCAAATTTAATCATGCCATACAACTGTCCTTTTGACAAGTCATCCCCTAAATCAATCCAGGACACAACACGGCGAGCTAACACGCCAGCTATCTGCGTCACTAAAATAGTAAACTTACCATTATCTATACTAATCGCATGTCGCTCATTTTCATAACCAACCGCATCCTTATAGGCGGGACGGAAACTCCCACAAATATACTGGCGGAAAGTAATCTTACCTGCCATAGGCGCCCGATTTACATGCACATCAAAGACAGAGAGAAATATGGTTATCTTCTTGCACTTAGCATGTAGACAAGTATCTTCATAGACCTCGCTAATCTCCATGACCTTGCCATCTGCCGGCGACACCAAGGTATCATCCCCTTGTGGGATACGGCGATGAGGATTGCGAAAGAAATAAGCGAAGTAAATCCCCCACAAATAAGGAATGATTCCTGCATACCAAACAACAAAATAACTCAATAGAAAACCAATAATAAAGGCGCCAAAAATAAAAGGAATTCCTTCCTTTACAATATATCTTTTCGGCATATTCCACAACCTCTCTACTTACTTGTCTTAACTTTCCACATAAATCTAGGTAAAGCCATCATACGCATCAAACGACTTGGCTGTTTAAAGAGCCGATAGAGCCATTCCAATCGATGTTCCTGCATCCATTTTGGTGCCCTCGGTATCATGCCAGCCATAACATCGAAAGAACCACCAACGCCCATGGCCACCACGCCATCCAAATGCTGTAATTTATGATACATCCATTTTTCTTGTTTAGGCACACCCAAGGCTAATAAAACAAGTTTAGCACCAGACTCTGTAATCTCCTTAATCAAGGCCTCTTCATCCGCTTCCTTAAAATAGCCATCATGAATACCTACCACCGGAAGAGAACCAAATTCTTTTTGCATAGCAGCCATGGCTTTTTCAGCTACACCTGGTGCGGCGCCTAAGCAATAAATAGGCAAAGAATCCTTAGCACTTGCAGCGCACAAACGGCAGGCTAAATCATAGCCTGCCACTCGCTCAGGGAAATGCTCCCCTTTTTGTTCCGCCGCCCATAGGACGCCGGCTCCATCCGGTACAACCAAATCAGCTTTTGTCAAAATCTCATGCAGCTCTTTATCATTCTGTGCCATCATGACCATTTCGGCATTGGCCGTCGCCACCATATGAAAACCTGGTTCTTTAGATAAATGATATACCTTATCTACTGCTTCATCTATTGTAACAGTATCAATCGGTACAGACAATACGCTAATTTGATTGCGCACTTGTTAACACCTCAATTAATAATTTACCTATCTTAGTCAGCACTATAGTTAGGTGCTTCGACTGTAATACTTACATCATGCGGATGACTTTCCTTTAAGCCGGCTGCAGTAATCTGAATGAACTGCGTTTTATCATTCATTTCTTTAATATTATGGCAACCACAATACCCCATGCTGGCACGTACACCGCCAACCATTTGGAAAATCGTATCAGCTACAGACCCCTTATAAGGTACACGGCCTTCAATACCTTCTGGTACTAACTTCTTAGCTTCCGATTGGAAATACCGATCTTTACTACCAAGCTTCATAGCTCCTAAGCTACCCATACCGCGGTATACCTTATAACTACGTCCCTGATAAATAACCGTATCTCCAGGGCTTTCTTCCGTGCCAGCTAACAAGTTACCCATCATAACCACTTGCGCACCAGCAGCTAAAGCCTTAGCAATATCGCCCGAATATTTAATGCCTCCATCGGCAATAATTGGAATATTGTGAGCTTGCCCAACCTTAGCACATTCATAAACAGCTGTAATTTGTGGCACACCAATACCAGCAATGATACGGGTCGTACAAATCGAACCTGGTCCAATCCCTACCTTAACGGCATCAGCACCAGCTTCAATTAAAGCTTCCGTTGCTGCGGCTGTCGCTACATTACCAGCAATAACTGGTGTATGTGGTACCGATTTCTTTAATTCTTTTAACGTACGAAGAACGCCAGCCGAATGACCATGCGCTGTATCAACCACCAAAACATCCACCTTAGCATCAACTAGAGCCTGCATGCGGTCATATAAATCCTTACTAACACCGACAGCGGCGCCAACGAGTAAACGCCCAGAACCATCTTTTGCCGAATTGGGATATTTTATTGCTTTTTCAATATCCTTAATAGTAATTAAACCCTTCAAATTACCATTATCATCAACAAGAGGTAATTTTTCAATACGGTGTTTACGTAAAATTTCTTTCGCTTTTTCTAACGATGTTCCCACTGGTGCCGTAATCAAATTTTCTCGTGTCATTACTTGTTCAATCGGCTTAGATAAATCCGATTCAAAACGCATATCACGGTTAGTAATAATACCGACTAACTTGTCACCTTCCGTAATAGGTACACCTGAAATTGAATACTTTTTCATTAAGGCATCCGCATCAGCTAATAAATTCTTAGGACTCAAATAGATTGGATCTACAATAATTCCATGTTCCGACCGTTTTACCTTATCAACTTCATGAGCCTGTTCTTCAATAGACATATTCTTATGAATAATACCTAGGCCGCCTTGGCGAGCCATGGCAATGGCCATTCTGGATTCCGTAACTGTATCCATGCCAGAGGAAATCATAGGAATATTTAACTGAATATCACGAGTTAACTGGGTCTTTAAATCTACTTGGTAAGGCAGAACATCCGATGCTGCCGGTACTAATAATACATCATCAAATGTTAGTCCGCGTAAGCCAAATTTATCTTTTCTCATGTAAAGTGTCCTTTCTTTTAATTTTCCTATGATTATAATGATATCGACTCTATAGGAATCCTTAAAAGCACTTGGCTTATACCCTACTTATTATATATTACTACAACAAGTAGGTATATTACCAGTGCCAATATATCCCTATGTATGCGAAAGAGGTGCGCTGCTCAACGCACCTCTTTCTAATCACACGACCTTATTTGCGTTCAGAACGCATAATGCCGCCTTCCATGTAATTGTCCTTCTTCATGTCCACAAAGATAACCTTTACCGCATCTTTTGGTACATTTACAATATCCATAGCCGCCTTCGTAATGGCTTCCCCTAATTTTTTCTTTTGTTCCGTCGTACGACCTTCAACCAATTCCACATGAATCAATGGCATAATCCTTACCTCCTAGCAGCAAATAAAAAATAAGAATAAAAAAATATTTTGTTTATTATACTTCAAAAACGACGTTTTGTATATACTTTTTCACTAACTTATTAGCGATTTTTATTAATTTTTGTAATTTATTAGTTTGTAAGGCAACAGTTACTCTTTCACACCGCACTAACAACTACTAAGCACTAAATCACGAAATGCTTCCATACCCTAAGCCCATCTATATTCATGGCTTTATATCACGAAGTACCTAATGTTTCCTACGAGCGACTTGCGGAGCGTTAGCGGAGAACGGAGTCTCGTAGGATCATTAGGCGTTTCCGTACTTTGCACATAATCGTCTCTATTACTCTATATCACGAATTGCAAGTTTCTCCCACCCCCTGCGTTCATTTAAGAAAAGTACTGTCTCCCGCAAGGAGCCTTACGATAGTACCAGATCCGAGGGAGACAGTACTTTTCGCCTTATGCATAAAGTACCCGAACAAACGACGCTCCAAAGCGATTCCTAAGCTCCCCTTCCATGGCCACCTTAGCCTCAGCTAAACCAACTCGCTTAATATATCGCTTAGCGTCCGCCCTAGCCTCTACCATCAAAGGCAAATCCTTAATAATATCAGCCACACGAAGGTCTGCCAGTCCATGCTGCATTGTTCCAAATAATTGTCCTGTCCCTCGTATGAGCAAATCTTCTTCAGCTAACTTAAATCCATCTTGCGTCGTCTCCATAATATGCAGGCGTTGCCTAGCTTCACTACCCTTACTATCACTTACTAAAATACAATAAGCTTGTGCCTGCCCACGACCAACACGGCCCCGTAACTGATGCAATTGAGATAAGCCAAAGCGTTCCGCTCCAACCACACACATAATCGTCGCATTCGGTACATTAACGCCTACCTCAATCACCGTTGTTGATACGAGGAGCTGAATGCGTCCCTCATGAAAGGCTGTCATAACCGCTTCTTTTTCCTGCGTCTTCATGCGCCCATGAACAAGACCTACCTCATACTGGTTCTTATACCGAACTTTCAATTTTTCATATAACTCTTCAGCCGCCGCCAAATCTAAAGTTTCTGATTCTTCTACCAAAGGGCACACCACATACACCTGATGGTGCTGTGCCATTTCCTTGGCAAAAAAAGTAAGCAAACGCTCTTCATAAGAAGAATCCACAGCATACATCTTAACCGGCTTACGCCCAGGAGGCATCTCCTTAATTAAACTGATTTCTAAATCTCCATATACAGACAAAGTAACCGTCCGCGGAATAGGCGTCGCCGTCATAAGTAACACATGAGGACTAATCCCCTTTCTTTGTAATGATGCCCGTTGTTCCACACCAAAACGATGTTGTTCATCAATAACAACTAAACCTAACCGTTTAAAATCCACCATATCCTGTAATAAGGCATGAGTACCTATGACTATATCAATAGTGCCCTCTGCTAGTCCTTGATAAATAGCCTCCTTTTCCTTTTTCTTCGTAGAACCTACTAGCAAAACTACCTTTAAGCCTAAACCACCACATAGATCTTCAAAACTTTCTCTATGCTGCTTAGCTAAAATCTCAGTAGGCACCATCAAAGCCCCTTGATAGCCATTTTCGACAGCTTTTAATAAACTTAAAAAAGCCACTATCGTTTTACCTGATCCTACATCTCCTTGTAAAAGTCGCTGCATAGGTCGCTTTGCCTGCATATCTAAAGCAATCTCTTGATAAGCCTTTTCCTGATCACCTGTCAATTGAAAAGGAATTGACTGCAAAAATGCCTTAACTAAACATCCATCCGCTTCCATTTGTGGTGCCTGTCCGCCTTGTTCCTGCGCCCTTAACAACAAGAGACCCGTTTGCATAATAAATAATTCTTCATAAGCCAGCTGCTGTCTAGCCTCTTCTTGCCGTTTGCTCGACGTAGGGAAGTGCATCTCCTTAACTGCCTCATAGCGAGATAAGGAGGATTTACGGCTTACTCCATCAGGTATAATTGAGGGTAACTCCGCATGTGCAGTCAACCAGTTGGCTACCGACTGGCGCACAACAAACTGACTAACTCCCTCTACCAAAGGATACACGGGCACAATCGATGGATGAATGACTTCCTCTTTAGCTAAAAAATCCACTTGCGGACTATTCATCTGCCACATACCATAGCCGCGTTCCACCTTGCCATAAGCAAAAACTCGTTGTCCCATGCGAAACTGAGCCTTTTTATGGCGCTGATTAAAAAATACTAACTTCAAGCGACCTAACCCATCACTAACCTGTACTTCTAATATCCAAAGTCGTGGGCGAGGTCTTTTTTCTGCCACATGTACAACTTGACCAACCACACTAAGCATTTGCCCAGCCTCTAACTGAGCTATTGGTACCACCTTAGACCGATCTTCATATTCCCTAGGGAAATAGGTCAACAAGGCCGACACAGAAGTAATCCCTAACTTATGCAACTGTCGTTCCCTACCAGGGCCTACACCCTTTATCGTCTGCAAAGCCTCTTCCATGTCGCGTCTTCACCTCATTCACTTCTGGCAAACTTAAGTCTATTTTATAATTTATTATTTTATACTATACATATGTACTATGTAAATATTATTTTCTACATCATTTACACTATGTCACGAAACGCCTAGTGTTTCTCGCTAGCAACTACACTAATCATAAATTCTAGAGAAATACTAAATTCCTGCATTTACTATATTCTTTACACTATCTCACGAAGCGCGCCTAGTTTTTCTCGCTAGCGACTACGCTAGTCAGGAGCTCTAGAGAAATACTAGGTGCTTCCGTGCTCTGTAATTACTATATCTTTTGCTCTATATCACGAAGCACCTAATATTTCTCGCTGGCGACTACGCTAGTCAGGAGCCTTAGAGAAATACTAGGTGCTTCCATACCCTGAAAAGAAGTATAAGATACCCCGCACCCTGCACTTATATGCTACTAAAATTTTATAAGGCCACCCTATTGCACTCCCCTCTTCTTTATGATAAAATACATACGTTATGTAATATTATGCTTGGAGGTGGAAATATGGCAAACCTTTGTGAAGTATGTGGTAAATCCACAGCTAGCGGCATGAGTGTCAGTCACTCTCACATCCGCACGAAACGGACTTGGAAGCCTAACATCCAAAGAGTACGAGCAATTGTAGACGGTGAAACAAAAAAAGTTAACGTATGCACTCGTTGCCTTCGTTCTAATAAAATTACACGCGCGTAAATTTTATAAGTACATGTACTCTATGAAAAGAGCACTGTTGAATACCCATGGTATGATTCAACAGTGCTCTTTTTCTATACCTCTTTAAATACTTTTTCTATTATTACTTAAAAGCTATTACCTACTAGCCATTTATAACAACAATATAGCCCTATCCCTTTACACATCCCAAATACGGGGAATATAAATCTCTTTGAATAACTTTATTGCATACTGGTCTGTCAATCCCGCCACATAATCGACAATATCGGTCAAAGTAATAATGCGGTCATGTTGTACTTCATGACGAATTTCTTCTGGATGTGCTACATAATAGGTAAATAAATTTTTTACTACATGCATAGCCCGCGTCCGATCTGGTTCTAAGGCCTTAGACATATACACATGCGTAAACATAAACTGCCTAAAAGCATCCATTACCTCTTGCACCCGTCCTGACATTTGAATCGAAACTTGTCCCCAGGAAGCTTCTACCATATCCGTTACCATAGTAGTAATCATCTGTGACGGCGTCTGCCCTAACTCTTCAGCAATACCTCTGGGCAATTCATCTACTTGCAAAAGACCAGCCCGCTGAGCATCATCAAAATCATGACACAAATAGGCAATACGATCAGCCGTGCGGACAATCTGCCCTTCCAAAGTCACTGGGATATGTTGACCCGTATGTCCTAAAATACCATCACGCACTTCACGTGTTAAATTGAGACCTTGATGGTTCTTTTCCAAGACCTCTACCATACGAAGACTCTGTTCATTATGATTAAAATGGCCAACCAATTCACGTAAGGCATATTCTCCTACATGTCCAAAAGGCGTATGCCCTACATCATGACCCATAGCAATGGCCTCAACTAAATCTTCATTAAGGCATAAGGCTCTAGCAATCGTCCGTCCAATTTGTCCTACCTCTAAGGTATGCGTCATGCGTGTCCGATAATGATCTCCTGGTGCAATATAGACCTGGGTCTTATGCTTCAAACGACGAAAGCACTTACTATGCAAGATACGGTCTCGATCACGCTGAAAAGCGGTCCGCAAGGGATCCTCTCGCATGGGTTTATCCCTTTTAGCCTCTCGGCTTTTAGCTGCTAAGGGTGATAGTATTTGATATTCTCGTTCTTCAAAGCTCTCTCTTGGATTCATTATAATTGCCGTCCCCCTTCAGCAGCACGATTTCTCTCAATAATCTGCATAACAAACGAAGCCGTTTCCTCAATGGATTTATTCGTCACATCCAATACTGGACAATGAATGCGCCGCATAACTGTCTGTGCATACTGCAATTCTTCTTCAATGCGAGAAATCGTTGCGTAATTGGCATCTGTATCAAGTCCCATAGAACGAAGCCGTTCACTACGGATAAAATTCAATTTATAGGGATCAATAACAAGTCCCACAATCTTTTTGGGAGGAATTGCAAATAATTCCTCTGGTAAAGGTACTTCTGGTACTAAAGGCAAATTAGCAGCCTTTATTTTTTTATAGGCTAAGAACATAGATAAGGGGGTCTTACTCGTCCGAGACACACCGATAATAACAATATCGGCTTTTTCAAAGCCCTTTGGATTTTTTCCATCATCATATTTAACAGCAAATTCAATGGCTTCGACCTTTTTAAAATACTCCCTATCTAACTTATGAACCATACCAGCTGTTAAGCGTGGCTGCGTTGAAGCGACACTGCCAACAGCTGCTAACACAGGTCCCATAATATCTACAGCTGGAATCTTCCTTGCAGCCGCCTGATTATGTAAATAAGCCCGCAATTCTGGCGATACAATAGTATGACAAATAGCATGGCCTCCATCAGCCGCTTCTTGGATAACCCGATCAATTTGTTCCTTATTATTGATATAAGGTATGCGTACAATATCAATAATTTCCTTATCAAATTGGCTAGCTGTGGCTCTCGCGACAGATTCAGCGGTTTCCCCTAACGAATCTGAAATTGCAAAAATAATTTTTCCTGCCATACTAGCCTCCTATTGTAAACCAAATTCCAAGAATAACTTAGTAATTGTTGTTTTAGAAATGCGCCCCACAACCTTATACTTATGTTTTCCCGTCTTTTCTACCTCTTCAACAACGGGCAGGCAATCCACTTCATAGTCAACCATACGTTGTGCCGCCTGAATCACATGGTCATCTGGCGTACAACAAATAACCTTACTGGTCGGCGTCATAGCCATAGAAATTGGCATTTTCATAGGATCACTTTTACCTAAGGCTGACCGAAGCAAGTCCTTACGTGATACGACACCTTGCAAGTAACCATCGTCAGACACCATAAGTGTCCCTACATCCTCTGTAAACATGGCTATGGTCGTATCATAGAGACTGGTCTTAGGTGTAACCCCTACTGGCCGGCCCATAACCTGTCGTACTGTATACTTACCAATTTCATCGGCTAAGGGATTAGATACGGACTTACCTACATAATAATAGCCCACTTTAGGACGCGCCTCTAAGACACCAATCATGGTTAAAATGGCCAAATCAGACCGTAAGGCAGAGCGGGTCACCTCTAATTTATCGGCAATAGTATGCCCTGTAATTGGCCCTTCATCTCTCACTATCTCTATAATTTTTTCCTGTCTACTGGTGAGCTCCATCGTGCGCTCCTTCCTTCGTTTTATTGCAAAACAGACGGCTGTTCTAACAGCCGTCTGTCATCACTACTCTTACTCTACCATTTTAAATTGTCTATTTCAACTCGTCCCCTGTGAGTTAGCGCATCTAATAGGATTCGTTGTTCTATATGAGCTACCATTTTCTTCGTTCTTACCACAGCATCAGGGTTAACCGAAATGGAATCAATACCACTTTGTACTAAAAATTCACACAATTCAGGATAAACGCTCGGTGCCTGTCCACAAATCGATACAGTCTTTCCATCCTTGTGAGCCACTTCAATTAAATGGCGAATAGCCCGACGAACAGCTAAATTCCGTTCATCATAAATATGTTGTACCGTTTCATTATCGCGGTCACAACCTAAAATCAACATGGTCAAATCATTAGAACCTATAGAATAACCATCAACAAACTGATTAAACTGATCAGCTAAGATAATATTAGCTGGAATTTCCGCCATAAGCCAAATTTTAAAATCAGCCCCTCGTTTTAAGCCATTCTGAGCCATAATGCTCGTCACTTCTCGTGCTTCCTCTACCGTACGGCAGAAAGGAATCATTACTTGTAAATTCTTAAAACCAAATTCATTACGTACCTTTTTAATCGCCTGTAATTCTAATTGAAAAGCTGGTGCATACTTAGGATCATAATAACGAGAAGCCCCTCGCCAACCCAATAAGGCACTAGATTCATGGGGCTCAAATTCATCGCCACCCTTTAAATCTCTATATTCACTGGACTTAAAATCACTCAGGCGTACCACAACCTGACGCGGTGCTAAGGCTTCACAAACCTTACGCATGCCATCAGCAAGAGTATCTACCGCAAACTGACTACGTCCCGTTTTAATTAAATGTAAAGGATGTTCATGAATATAAGTCGTCCATATGAATTCTTCCCGCATAAGCCCGATACCATCACACGGAAGAAGGCCGTACTTCTTAGCTAGGTCAGGATCGCCCAAATTCATATAAATATTAGTCCCAGTTACGGGTACTGCTTCTTGTACCTGTACTGTCTGCGCTTCTTCTTTTTGCTTCACATCCTCAATGATACCTTCATAGATAATGCCATTAGTGGCATCAACGGTTATCATCTGTCCATCTTGAATGGTCTGCGTTGCTTCTTGACTGCGACTCTTTGTACCAACCACACAAGGAATCCCTAATTCACGACTAACAATAGACGCATGACAGGTCATCCCGCCTGCATCTGTAACAATAGCTCGCGCCTTCTTCATAGCTGGCACCCAGTCCGGCGCTGTCATCGTCGTTACAAGAACTTCTCCTTCTTTAAAACTATTAATATCCTTTGGATCTCGAATGACGTGTGCCTTACCATAGTTTTTACCAGGGCTAGCTGGTAACCCCTTAACGACAATCTTCCGTTCACTCGTTACCTGGCCTTTTCCTTCATTCTCTTCTTGTTTTTTCTTATTTTTCTGAGACCAAACAGTTTCTGGACGTGCTTGTAAAATCCAAATCTTACCATTTCGTTCATCTACGCCCCATTCCATATCCATATAGCAGCCATAGTGCTTTTCAATCGCCTTAGCATAAGAAGCTAGTTCTAAAATCTGTTTATCAGAAATAACCTGCGCCTTCGCTTTTTCTTCTGGCACCTTAATTTCAACCGTGTCTCCTTGTTCCTGACGAACAAGGGCGATATTCTTATCATTAATCATACGTTTAACGATAGTCATATCTTTTTTATTAACCGTAAAATTATCTGGCGTAACAATTCCGCCCACTACATATTCTCCAAGGCCATAGGAACCTTCAATTAAGATATTATCATCATTGCCAGTTACTAGATCTACCGTAAACATAACACCAGCTGCCTTGGAGTAAACCATCATTTGAATGGCTGCACTTAAGGCTACACTCATATGATCAAAACCTTGTTTTACTCGGTAATAAGTTGCGCGATCTGTAAAAGTTGACGCATAACATTCCTTTACCTTTTGAATAATTAAATCCGCACCACGTACATTTAAATAGGTGTCCTGCTGACCAGCAAAACTAGCATCTGGTAAATCTTCAGCAGTGGCACTAGAACGGACAGCAACGAAAGGATTCATCTCACCGGCCTTTTTCCCTAATTCTATATAGGCATTACGAATGGCTTCTGCCAATTCATCTGGCATAGGCGCCTGGCAAATCATTTCCCGAATCGATGCCGTGACCTGTCGAAGCAGCACTGAATTTTCCACATCATCAAGAGCATCTAAGGCAGTGCGAATCTTATCTTCTAGGCCTGTCTTTTGCATAAAATAGCGGTACCCATAAGCCGTTGTAGCAAAACCATAAGGTACAGGAACATTCGTTGATGATGTCATCTCACCTAAGGAAGACGATTTGCCACCAACCAAAGCCACGTCTTCTCGTTTTAATTCGTCAAACCATAGAACAAAAGCTTCTTCCTGTTTCATAATACCCTCCTAAAGTTTACTACACTATCCTTTAATTAGTGCATGCTACTTAATCTTTATAGGTATATAGTATACTCTATTCTAGTGACTGTCAACTCTATTTCTATACAATTTTAGTAAACTATCTGATTTTCTTATAACTTCTTGCATTTGTATTCAATACCAATACTAAAATCCGGCTGTATAAAAAGAGAGGTCATATACATCCCATTAAAGAGCCTTACAAAGTACTAACTCGCGAGGGATGTATATGACCTCTCTACAACACTATATTAACCTTTATCTTTTATAGTCCAACCCTCATTTAAGGATTTTGATTATCCCTGAGAGCGACTTGCGTCAGAACGGAGTCTCGAAGGGATAACCAAAATCCGCTCTATTTAATCTTAATAAATTTCCGTTTTCCTACCTGCAACACCATATCAGCAGCTAACTGCACTGTTTCTTCTTGGCACTTTTCTCCATTGATTTTAAAGGCTCCCGCCTTAATCGACCGACGCGCTTCACTATTACTCTTAGTTACCCCTGCATCTGTTAAGAGCTGTGGAATATAAATAGGCGCCGATAAATCGTCTACCTTATAATCTGGAATATCTATTGGCAAGGCCTTTTTTTGGAAAACGCGAATAAACTGTTCCTGTGCTTCCTTAGCCTTTTCTTCACCATGATATAAGCGAACAATCGTATAAGCCAAGCGCATCTTCGCATCACGCGGATGGATAGTCTGATTTTTTAAGCCTTCAGCTAAGGCTTCCTGTTCTTCAATTGGCACATCCGTTACCAACATATAGTAGCGCATCATTAATTCATCAGGTATAGACATAGCCTTACCATACATTTCAGTTGGCGCTTCATCAATACCGATATAATTGCCTAAGGACTTACTCATCTTCTGTACGCCATCAAGGCCTTCCAATAACGGCATAGTAATGATAGTCTGTGGTTTTTGTCCATACTCTTCTTGTAAATGACGCCCGACCAATAAATTAAAGGTCTGATCCGTTCCACCAAATTCCACATCCGCATGTAAGGCTACAGAATCATAGCCCTGCATTAAAGGATACATAAACTCATGAACCCCAATAGAACGACCTTCTGTAAAGCGTTTATGGAAATCATCCCGTTCTAACATACGGGCTACCGTATATTTACCAGCCAATTTTAATACATCAGCAAAAGATAACTTGCTTAGCCATTCACTATTATAACGAATCTGTGTCTTATTCGGATCCAAAATACGGAAAATCTGCTCCTTATAGGTAGCTGCATTTTTCACAACTGTCTCTTCATCAAGTGGTGGCCGTGTAACACTTTTACCAGTCGGATCCCCAATACGGGCTGTAAAATCCCCAATAACAATAACAATCTGATGGCCTAGATCTTGAAAAACTTTTAATTTTCTAAGAACCACTGTATGACCTAAATGAATATCTGGTGCTGTCGGGTCAAGACCTAATTTTACGATTAACGGCCTATCTTCCTTAACAGCCTTTGTTAATTTTTCTACAAACTCTTCCTTTGGAAGTAGTGTATCTACACCAAACTCCATAAGGCGTAATTGTTCTTGTACAGATTTCATACCTATCTCACCTTTATCTACTCGTATCATTCATTATTTTTAGAACTAGAACCACTCCGACTATGTCGTTTCGATGACTGTCCTTGGTCTGAAGATGCCGTATCATCACTAGACTTTTCTTGTGGCGCTACTGCATCCTGCTTTTTACTCTTATCTTTTTTGTCTGTGTCCTTACTGCTATCATCGGAGGACGAACTAGACGGTGCCTGTACATTCGATGGTTCATAGCTCTGCATACCATCTGGAACCGTAAAGTTAGCTACTGGCGTATCAGCCAAAGCGGCTGACATAAAGTCATGCCAAATCTGAGCTGGTACAGTACCACCAGTCAAACCATCTAGCGTATGCGTACCATAGTCATCACCCATCCAAACCGCACAAACAAGGTTTGGCGTATAACCAACAAACCAAGCGTCCTTAGAATCATCGGTTGTCCCCGTCTTACCAGCTGCTGGCCGGCCAATAGCTGCATTACCGCCAGTACCGTTGGTAATAACAGATTCTAACATACTGGTTAACATATAAGCGTATTTAGCATCGACAACGCGTTTTTCTTCCGTTGTGTTTTCTTCAATGACTTGGCCATTGCGATCTACAATCTTAGTAATAGCAATTGGATTAACTTTAACCCCACCATTATCAATCGCTGCATAAGCCACAGCCATATCAAGTGGTGTTACCCCATGGGTCAAACCACCAATAGCGGCTGCTAAGTTATCATCATTTGGTGTACCTTCCGTAACCAAAGTAGAAATACCTAGACTCTTAGCTAGATCAAGAATCTTATTCATACCCACTTTATCAGCCAATTCAACGGCTGGTACGTTAATGGAGTGAGCCAAAGCATACCGCAAAGTAACCGTACCTGAATAGTTTCGTTCATAGTTTTGTGGCTTCCAACCATTAAAATCAACTGGTTTATCATCGATAGTATCGTCTGGTGTCATACCATCTTCCAAAGCTGCTAAATATACAAACGGCTTAAAGGCTGACCCCGGCTGTCGTTCGGCTAAGACGGCCCGGTTAAAGGAATCATTACCACGGCCACCTACCATGGCTACAATATAGCCATTATGTGGATTAATAGCGACTAAAGCACCCTGTGGCTGTTCTAATCCCTTCTTATCCGTATACATATTTGGTAAATTCTGCATAGCCTTTACCGCTGCATCCTGGTCTTTCATATTTAAGGTGGTATAAATCTTCATACCATCCTTATAAATAGCATCATCACCGTATTTCTTAGAAACTTGGGCAATAATGTAATCCACGAAATAAGAGGCATTATTATCGGAATGTACACTTTCTGGTTTAGATACAAGGCCTAAATCAGCATTTTTTGCTTCATCCGCTGTACCTTGGGAAATATAACCATACTTAACCATCTGTCCCAACACTTCGGCCTGTCGTTTTTTACCAGCCGCTAAATTGTTAAATGGAGAGTAGTAGTTTGGACTCTGCGGTAACCCAGCCAACATAGCGCATTGCTGTAAATCTAAGTCTTTTACATCCTTACCAAAGTAAACATGAGCTGCTGCTTGCACCCCATAAGCACCTTGACCAAAGTAAATCTGATTGAGGTACATATCTAAGATTTCTTGTTTTGTATAATGCCGTTCGATTTCAATAGCTAGTAAAGCTTCCATAATCTTACGCTTTAGAGTTTGATCCTGCGTTAAGAAGGCATTACGAGCTAACTGCTGAGTAATAGTACTCCCGCCTTCGGCAATCCCTTCATGCATGATATTGGCCGCAATAGCCCGCAAGACCCCAATAGGATCAATCCCATGATGGGAATAAAAACGAGAATCTTCTGTTGCAATAAATGCATTTTGCAAGTTCTTAGGAATTTGTGACAAGGGCACAGGAATACGGTTTTCTGCGGAATGAACGGTCGTAATTAAATTACCATCCGCATCATAGATTTCCGACGAAGCCGCCGGCTGCACATTGGCTACATCCGGCAAGGAGGACATAGCCGCCCCTACATAGCCAAAAACTAAGCCGCCTAAGATTAATAATACAAATACAATGATAAGCCATATAGACCGTCGTCCGCCTGGTTTCTTAATATCAGGGCGCTGTGGTCGCCGAGGCCCTCCCGTACCCATAGAGCCATTATGCCCCACACGGATAGGACGTCTAGCTGAACGACCAGATCGCATACTACTCATAGCATTCTCCTTTTAGTCGATAGTTATCTGATACGCAAAAGGGTATCACTTTCGCTATTATATCACAAATCCACCTATAAATATACGATAGTCGCGCCTGCACCGCCTTCATTATAGCCAGCCATTTCATACCGTTTGACTACTGGCAGTGAATCTAAATAACCTTGTATCCCAGCCCTTAGAGCACCTGTTCCCTTACCATGAACGATGCGAACTTGATTAATACCAGCTAATAAAGCCTGATCAATGAACTGCCCTACTAGCATGACCCCTTCATCAACGGTCTTACCAATAATATTAATTTCTGTCGTAGCTGCCTGCTGGCGCCGAATGGCGCCACCGCCAGCTCGTTTCCGTGGTTTAACTGGGCTCGTCTTCCTATCCTTATGCCGTAAAGCTCGCTCTTCATCAAGCGTTGCCCTAGCAATTTCTTTTAACTTTAAGGTCGCCGTTAAGCCATTAACATCCACTTGTACCCGTTTCCCCTGTAAAGCAGTAATGGTACCTGTCGCCCTAAGAGATGGCACATAAACGGTTAAGCCGACTTTTAAATCTTTCTCTGTTAATCCCTGGCGTTCTTCACGAGTTCCTTCAGGAATAGCAATACTAGAAATTCCCTTACGAGCCTTTGCAATGGCTTGTTGTCGTTTTTCCTTATTTTTTTCAGAGAACTGCGCCTTCAAAGCCTTAATCACTTGTTCGCTTTCAATGCGGACAGAGCGTTTCATCGTTTCCGCTTGTTCTCTCGCTTTTTCCAAGATAGCCTGTTTTTTAGCACTCACTTCTTGTTTTTCTCGTTCTACCTTGTGCTTAGCTTTTTTCACATCCGCCAATTGATTGCGCAAACGCCGCTCCTTTTCCCCAGCCTTACGCAGTTGTTCATTTAGTTCACTTAAGACGGCTTCCATATTTTCACTATGTTGCTCATCTCTATATGCCTTAGCCTGGGCGATGACTTCCTTAGGCAGGCCTAAGCGAGCAGCAATGCTAAGTGCATGACTGCTGCCAGCTACTCCAATATGCAAGCGATAGGTTGGTCGTAATGTCCGTTCATCAAACTCGACATGTCCATTTTCCACGCCATCCGTTTCATAGGCATAATGTTTTAATTCATTATAATGAGTGCTTACCATCATAAGGCACCCCTTACTTTTAAAATAATCCAAAATGGCTACTGCTAAGGAGGCCCCTTCTTCTGGATCTGTCCCTGACCCTAATTCGTCAAGCAAGACTAAATCCCTAGAAGACACTGCATGTAAAATCTCGCTTACCTGGGTCATATGGGCTGAGAAGGTACTTAAGCTGGCTTCAATACTCTGTTCATCCCCAATATCTGCATAAATATGGTCAAAAATAGGCAAGACAGAATCAGCTTCAGCAGGAATACAAAGGCCTGCCTGGTTCATCAGTGCTAAAAGACCTAGCGTCTTCATAGACACCGTCTTACCGCCTGTATTAGAACCGGTAATAAGCAAAATTCGGTACTTAGTGCCTAAAGTAATCGTTACGGGAACTACCGCATTAGCCGGTAAAAGCGGATGCCGAGCCGATAATAATTTTACGTCCCGCTTATCACTTATATGGGCTGGGTGTGCCTTCATCTGTAAGGCTAATTGGGCCTTACCATAAACAAATTCAATATGTGACACCGCTTCACATGTATCTAATAGGTCGTCACTTTGCTTACGAATCTCACTAGACAACTGACGATAAATAGCCTGCACTTCCTGTTCTTCTGCCAATAAGGCTTCTTGCAAGTCATTGTTTAAATTAACAAGCCGCATAGGTTCTATATACAAGGTCGCCCCTGTAGCTGAACGGTCATGAATTAAGCCATCAACGGCACTGCGATATTCTTGTTTTACAGGGATAACATAGCGATTATTACGCTGGGTAACAATGGCTTCCTGAAAGTATTTCTGGTTGTCTGGATTGTGTAAAATTTCCTGCAAATCTGTCCGCACCCGGCTACGCAAGCGACTGATAGTCGTCCGCAGTTGCTGCAATTTTGGTGTAGCCGAATCTAGTAACTCTCCTTTTTTATCAAAGGTCCGCTCAAACTGTCGCTCTAACCGATCTTGTCGTACCATATCCTGCAAATGAAGGGACAAGAGCGGATAGGTCATATATTTTTCATGAAAAAATTTATACATGCGGTCGTAGGCCGTGATAGTTGTATATATATCCCACAGCTCATCATGCGATAAGACAATATCTTTCCGTGTCTTACTAACGGCCTTACGTATATCCCGCGTCCCACCTAAAGGCTGTTCCATCTCTTGGTCTAGGGAATTCATAGCCTCAACGGTTTCATCTAAGGCTTCTTGAATGGCCTCTTTCTGGTACATAGGCTGCAATTGATTAGCTAGTTCCTTAGCAATCTGTGAGGAACACACCGCTGCCAGTTTCTCCCGTATAAGGGGAAAATCCAATAAAGCTAAACTATCATTCATTCTTTTTCCTCAACTTTATCTATATCTATATATAATCTTTCTAACAAATACCCTTCGTATAATGCCCCCGCGTAACCGCTTGGTCTGCCTGTTTACTTGGGACTGGCCGCTTACCAGACAATATATCCTGGTAATAACTGATTCGTTTACTAACTTCTTTTACGTCCATCTGCCGTAAGTCTAGTCGCAAGCGACTAAGCCCACTCCTCATGAGTTCTGGTATATAAGCCGCCATAGACAAACGCTTCGCATTCAAAATATGCATGCGGCAATAAGCATCCGTCTTTAGAGGGAATCTAACGCCCTTTCGATCTTGTAAATAAAAGGCCTGCTGCAAACAAGTCTTTTTGCATGTTCTCTTTCGCCCGCTGCCTGCATAGGCATTAATAACGCAGTACTCAGACACCATTAGTTCTGTTCGTCCATCAATTATGGCCTGCGTAGGTAACATATGACTTTTATTTAGCTGCCATATCTGAGGCAAGGTTAATTCCTGCGATAGTGTTACTAAGGATAGGCCTAGGCTCCTATTAACCTGTAAGACCTCTCTATTAAAAATCTGTAAACTACTATCGCCTTCTACTGGCCCTTTATAACCTAACTCGGCTAACCATTCTAAGGCTCCATACCAATGTATGCTAATCGCATCTGGTTCGGCCATCACCATAGCCTGTAAAATCTGCTTATACGAAGCCATGTCCTTTTGCCTTACAAGACGCGGTGTTACTAATATACAAGTGACGTCATGCTCATGACAATAGACAACAAGGCGGTGATAGATATCTTGTGTATAGGGCCGTCTTGATAAATGGTCACCACCAAAATAAATACAAGTCACGCCCGCTACTACGGCAGCCTCTACCTGGTCCCATTCATCCAGATGGGCTGTTAATAGAGGACTCTTTTTAGTATCAATTTTTTCCTCTTTAAACCCATAGAGATTTTGTTCACCCTCATTAATACGCCCTAATCCATTCACCTCATTAGCCAGTCTCTTTGCTACTTCTCTTCTTGCTTTTTCTATAAAGGTTTGTCTTTCTTCCTCATAAGCAGTCACTATCTTTTCTTCTAAAGCCTGCACCGCTGCCTGCCGAAGATGATTTAAAACACTAGACGGCCAAAGATAATCCCCCTTAGGATAGATAACCTCTCTTAGGAAAAAGGTCGTCCCCCCTAAACGTCCTAACTGCTTATAAAGAAGAGCCTCTGATGTTGGATTCTTATCAGCTCTTCGCAACTGATAAGATGCATCCGTAACGGTTACTGCCAAGCCTGAATCTAGGCAGAGAGTTAATTTTACACTTTGCCCTTCTTCTCCTTCCAAATACGCTGTAAGAGACTGCCGACGCTGCCAATCGCTTAGGCGTTCCTTACTTTCATGTTGCAAGCTCGTCACATACACCTCGCCTAATGGTAAGTCCTCTGTCTTAGGTACAAGATAGGTATGTCCACTAAGAGCCTGCCAATCACTGCCAATTTTTGCATGCACCACATCGCCTTGTGGTGTGTATATCTTGATGGTTATTCCTTTAAACAGTTCTTCATTAACTAACAGCACTTTCTTACCCTTATGTATAGAGCAAGTACCTATATGTTTACCCCGCTGATTAGGAATAAAACCGGTTATCATAGTCTTACCAACATCATCTTGCAGGTAAGCATCGGCAAACCCTCGATTAAATCCTTCTTGGAGTTGCTTACTATCTCTCTTATCTACCTTTCCCTGGGTATCAATAATATGCCGATAGGCACCCACTACCTGTTTCACATAAGAAACTTTTTTCATGCGCCCTTCAATTTTAAAAGACGTCACGCCCGCAGCCATTAATTCCTGTAACGACGCACTATAATTAAGATCTTTAGGACTCATAATATAGGATTCATTATTAGCATTATAGACCTTACCCGTCTCATCAACCAATTCATAAGGCAAACGACAAGGCTGAGCGCAATCGCCACGATTACCACTGCGGCCGCCAATAAAACTACTCATGAGACACTGCCCCGAATAACATACACATAGGGCGCCATGGATAAAAGCTTCCACTTCAATAGGTGACTGAGCACAAAGTTCTTTAATCTCTGCTAAACTTAATTCCCTAACCAAAACAACACGGCTAAATCCCATCTTAGCCAAAAAGCGAATAGTCCCTATATTAGTCACTGTCATTTGCGTACTACCATGTAACTGAATATGAGGCGCTACTTTTTGTGCCAAACGAGCTGCTGCTAAATCCTGCACAATAATAGCATCTACATGGATACGTTCCAAGTCTCTTAAATAGGCCTCTAATTGGCTTAACTCTTTATCTCCAATTAAGATGTTAACAGTTACATGCACAGCAGCCCCACACAAGTGAGCTAAACGCACCGCTTCTTCTAATTTATCAAGGCTAAAGTTATCCGCATGAGCCCGTGCATTAAATTGCTGGCCTCCTAAATAAATGGCATCAGCACCAGCCTCTAAAGCGGCTCTAAAATTTTCCATTGTTCCTGCTGGTGCTAATAATTCAACCATTTCCTACCTCATCCATATAACATGACTACCTAAACTGCATTAAAATAGACCTTCTACCAAAAAGGCTACATACTAACACCTTCATAGAAGCGTTTCTATTTAATACCAAAAACTGTATACAAAATAATTTTACCATATCCCTAGTTGTAAATATACAAGAGACATAGAGGCTAATAATTAACACGACAAAACGATGTACCCCCTAAATGACTAACTCACTAGAAGCTAGTCACCTAGAAAACACATCGTTTGCTCTACTTTCTTATCTTATTCTTTGTCTGTACGTACAGGCAAATCGCCTTCTACATATCCATTAGCGGCCAAGACATATTCATCTAACTTGCCCCGCTGCATAGCTACTTTCATAACGGGAATCTCAAAGGGGTCCAGCATAACACTTAATAAGATGGAACCTTCTTTATCATAGCCGTAAACACCTTGTCCTTCCTCTAAGTCCAAGGTATCACGTTTAACTGTATCACAATAGCGCTTCATAACGGCTTCAGCCGCTTCCGCTGTCTCTTCTCGATCCTTTAAAAAGGTTTGAGCCTGATCCTCTGGGATATCATAGATATCAATACGTACGGTCTTTTTCTTTTCTTCCATAGAAAACCCTACTCTTATTTAACTTGGCCATCAGCCTGTAAAAAGGCTACATAGCATTTCTTAGCTTCATAAATATCGGCCTTACTTGTTACTTCCCAAGGGGCATGCATACTAAGAACAGCTACCCCACTATCAATAACATTCATACCATATAAAGCCATAATATAAGCAATGGTCCCGCCACCACCTAAGTCAACCTTACCTAGTTCTGCCGTTTGGAAATTAACCTTATTGTCTTCCATTAGACGACGTACATAACCAACGAATTCTGCATTCGCATCATTAGAACCCGATTTACCACGCGCACCAGTAAACTTATTGAAAACAACACCATTACCGATAAAGGAACTGTTCTTCTTTTCAAAAGCTGATGCATAGAGAGGATCATAACCAGCACTCACATCAGAAGACAACATGCAGCTATTAGCTAAAATGCGCCGTGTAGCATTAACACTAGTATGCCCCATAGCTTCGGCGATTTCAGAAACAATAGTTTCAAAGAAATGAGATTGCATACCTGTGGCCCCTACCGAACCAATTTCTTCCTTATCAACTAATAAGCAGCAAGTGGTCCGTTTTACCTGTTCCACTTCTAACATAGCTACCAAGGATGTATAAGCACATACACGGTCATCTTGGCCATAAGCCAAAATCATACTTCTATCAAAGCCCATATGACGAGCCTTCCCAGCGGGAACAATTTCAAGTTCGGCTGACTGAAGGTCATTCTCTTCAAAACCATACTGGTCTTTAAAGATAGTCTGTAAATAAGACAAAACACCTTCTTTCAGTTCCGCATCCGCTGGCTGGCTGCCGATAAGAAGGTCTAAATTTTCACCTTCAACGACCTTAGCAGCCTTCTTTTCCATTTGTTCCTGTCCCAAATGTGGCAATAAATCAGTAATGCAGAATACTGGATCATCTTCTTTTTCACCAATTGTTATATTCACAGTCTGTCCTGATTTAGTAACCACAACTCCATGAATGGCCAATGGCATGGTTACCCATTGGTATTTCTTAATGCCCCCATAATAATGAGTATCTAAGTAGGCTAATTTACTGTCTTCATATAAAGGATTTTGCTTAACATCTAGACGTGGCGAATCAATATGTGCCCCTAAGATATTCATACCTTTTTCTATATCATCTGTACCTATGACAAATAAGGCAATAGCTTTCTTCATGTGTGCATAGTAAAGTTTATCACCTGGCTTAATAGCTTCCTTCTTAGCCAGTACATCTACTACATTGCGGTAACCCTTAGATTCAGCCTGTTTAATCGTTTCCGCTACACATTCTCGTTCCGTCTTTCCTTTATTTAAAAAATCAATGTAACCACAACTTAAGCTTTCAAGCGCTTGTTTATCTGCATCTGTATAGGTTGTCCATGCATTAGGTCTTTCAATCATGATCTGTCATCCTTTCTTATTTATGCATCCGTTCACGATAAGCCGCTTCTTTTTCCTTATGCCTTATATATTTACGTCTATATAGGGCCTCTACTTGTGACGGCGCTTCAGTAATCAATTTGCCTATATAGTACTTACTTCGACCTAACTTAGTCAAATACCTTCCTAGACGCCATTGTACAGCATACGTTTTGTGTTTAGGACAATGGGCCAAGCTTAAATACTTAGAACCCGTCCAACGCACCATAGGCTCAACCTGCATCCGTTGTAAACACGAGGGACAATAAACTTCTCGCACCTTACGAGTTCTAAGAGCTATATCTTTTGTATCAAAATTTTCATACATAAAAAAAGTCATGTGCTTAGGAAAAAACTCAAAATGCTTGGTATCCTGCACATGAGCTTCATAAGCAGCTAGCCCTTCCTTAATATGTAATTTCTGACACAAGCGGGCTGTAAAAATGGCATCATTCAAAGCATCATGGGCCGGTAAATCATCGGACCGTACGGCTAATTGCTCCATCGCCTTTTGCAAAGAAACTTGCTGAGCGTCGCCATTAATCTCATAGGCATATAAAAACTGAGCATCATACCACCGTAATTCTTTTTTAGGCCGTATCTTATAAATCAAGCAATTTTCCTGCAAAAGTGTCATGTCATCCGGACCCCAAGACAATAAAATAGGCGATAAGCCACACCACTTAACAAAATGTTCATACGCCTTAGGGAAGGGCAGTCCATATTGCAAATCAGCTTGACTTATATGAGTGAGCTTTGCTACCTGCCGATTAATACGGGGCAAAAACTTAGGTTTTACCAACATCTTAAACTGATCAATAATCTTAAAACGGTCATCCAGCTTAACGGCTCCAAATTCAATAATTTCACCAGCTACAGGAAAACCTGTGCGCTTCATAAAACTAATATCATTTCCATAAGGCTGATTCCATTCCAAATCAAAAATAATATAAGCCATTACAGCTCATCCTCTGGCGTAAGCAAGGCATTAGCCGCCTGAATGACATCCTCTGTTGGTATGACTGATAAACCCTTGTAATGCCCTTCACGAATAATTTTTTTCATACTTTTTCCCACTTCGTAAGTATGCATAGATTCTAAAATACTACAATTCTTCGTATACGGACCATATAAGGCTGGATTAGATGGTCCGTACAAGGCTAATACTGGTACGTGTTGACTAACCGCTATGTGCATAGGCCCAGAATCATTGGTAATAAAAATATTACATCGCCGAATGGCTGCTGCCAAGGGACCTAATCCAAACTGCCCTGTCGCAATAATTGGGGCACTCTTCATGGCATCTCTAACAGCTTTTACCATCTCTAAATCCATAGAGCCGCCAAAAAAGACCGTCTTATACCCATGTTCATTAAAGTGGTCCGCTACAGCGGCAAACCGTTCTTTAGGCCAACGCTTCTGGGGCACCGCACTACCTACATTAAAACCAATAACACCATCCGCATCTTTTACATGGTGCTTTTGATAAAAAGAATCCGCTTCTTGGTCCCATTCAGGTTTAGTATAGAGTTCTAAGCCCTTATTAGATAAATCACTAACACCTAACTGAGCTAATACATCGATATACATATCAGCTGCATGCAAATGAATTCGATCCAGCCGTGTATATTGAGTCATAAAAGGCCGGAATAAAAAATGACTCATGCCCACCACTGTTGGTGCCCCAATCGACCAAGTTAAAAATGATGTTCGTTCATTGGGATGTAAATTAATGACAATATCTGGGGCATAGGTCTGACGAATCTCTTTTGCAATCCGTCGCAAGGCACCAATGCTATTATCTTTTCCCTTTTTATCTACCGTAACTACATGGTCAAGATTAGGGTTTTCTGAAATTAAATCTTGTAACTTTTCATCAACCACATAAGTGATTTCACTATGCGGTGCCGCTTGCCGAAGCACATGCAAAAAAGGCGTTGTTAACATAACATCGCCTAAATGCATCAAAAAAGTAACGACTATTTTCTTGTGATCTAACTCCATCATACTATTCATCCCCTGCGTATCGATGAATCAACCTACCCTATCCAACGACTATACACACAGATTATTTACTCGACTATAATGTCCTTATCTTACTTAATGAATCTATACAAACTATAAACGATTCTATAAAAAACAAACAATTTTATCTTAGCTATCCACTAATAAAAAAATATATATTCAGCATATTCAGCTAATAGCTACATGCCTAACTCATTTACACATGTTTGATACAAATACCAAACTCGATTCACATCAATTTGCTGCATACAAAGAGGATCATCGACCAAAGGAGACTCTGGCGTTGCCTTTGAAGTCGGCGATACGATAACGTGTACATGAGCCCCTCCATAAGGACCGGTCCGCTTTGGTGATGTCGTCCCATACAGACCAATTAAGGGGATATTCGCTGCATTAGCTATATGAAGAGGACCCGTATCCGCACTAATATAAAAAGCTGCCCCCTTTATTAGCTCAATTAACTGTGCTAAAGACGTATGCCCACTTAAATTAATTAAATAAGGCGACTGCACATGCTCTTCAATAAGACGACTCTTATCAGTATCCTCCAGGCTGCCAATCAAAAAGACAAAACGCTTCGTATCCATTATCCGTTTAGCCAGCTCTGCAAAATAAAGGGGCGGCCATTCCTTAAGTATCCAACGGGCTCCTGGTGCTAGCACTACATAAGGACTCCCAGCTATATACCCTTTTGAGATTAATAAATGAGCTAAGGATTCCTTAGCTTCCTTATGAACTGGTAAGGGAAAATGAATCCCTTCTACCTGCCCGCCTAAGGCTCGCACTGCATCTAAGTAGCGTTCAATAACATGATCATATTGGTGACTACCAACTAAGGGCTTTTCAATAAGAGAACTCCCTTCTCTAAGTTCCCAATACCCATATTTAACCGGTGCCCCACTCAACATAGCTACAAGTGCACTCTTAGCCAAGCATTGTAAGTCCAAACAAGAGGTAAAATGCCGCTTATGAAGCTCTTTACGCAAGTGCCATAAGTAGGACGGTTTCTTTAACTGTTTTTTATCAATATAAATAACCTCATCTAACCAAGGCTTCCCTGGTAAGAGTTCTTTAAATTGTTCATGGACGGCCCACGTAATATGAGCCTGTGGCCAATTCTTACGAATCGCATAAAGTGTAGGCAAAGCATGAACAATATCGCCTAAAGAACTCATTTTTATAAGCAGAAGGCGACTCATATCTACCGTCATAGCCGCTTCTCCTTTTCTAATAGAGGGCCTAAAAAGGTATCTAAATTGCTACCCGTAAACTGATAGCCCCTAAGACCAGCTGTCTTAGCGGCTGCTACATCACCTGGTTTATCACCAACCATAAAGCTATGTTTCTTATCAATCGAATAATCCTTCATAGCTTGCAGTAATAAGCCTGGTTTGGGCTTACGGCAGGAGCAATCCTTATCATACGCCTTAATCTTAGCCCCTTTTAAATGAGGGCAATAATAAAAGGCTAAAATAGGGGCACCCGACTGAGCCAATAAGTCCCCCATATATTGGTGTAAAACCTGCACGTCTTCCTCTGTATAATAGCCACGAGCCACACCACTCTGATTGGTTACTACAATCAAATCATAGCCTGCCTCTACCGCTTTTTTTAGGGCTTCCGGTGCGCCATCGATAAAATGCATGTCTTCCTTGCGGTATAAATAATGCACATCTTTATTAATGACACCATCTCGATCAAGGAACAAGACCTTTCGCATAGCTACTCCTCTTATCGACGTAAATACCCTTTATTATGATCTAATAATTCACAATATTCTTTAACGGCTTCTTCTAATGGGGTAAAGCCCTTATCATAACCAGCTGCTAACAACTTACTATCATCCGCTTGTGTATAGGACTGGTATTTACCAATTAACTTATCTGGAAAAGATACATATTCAATCTGACCAGATCCATTATAAGCAATAACAGCTTCCATAAACTGATTAAAGGTATGCGCCTTACCTGTACCACAGTTAAAAATGCCACTAATCTCTGGATGTTCCCAGAAGAATAAGTTTACATTAACGACGTCCTTTACATAAATAAAATCACGACGCTGTTCACCATCTGCATAGCCATCTGTACCTTCAAAAAGGGTTATCTTACCCGTTTTCTGTAAATCATAGAACTTTTGCCGTACGAGAGAGGCCATATTCCCCTTATGTACTTCATTCGGTCCATAAACATTAAAATAACGAAGGCCTACCACTTGCGCTGTCAATTCATCATCAAATTGACGGCGGTAGCGATCAAATAAAAGCTTAGAATAGGCATAAGGATTCAAGGATTCTTCACAAGCTGGATCTTCTCTAAAGCCATTTTGACCACTACCATAGGTAGATGCCGATGATGCATAAATAAAAGGCACACGACGATCTTGGCAATAATGGAATAAATTCTTTGTTCCTTCAAAATTGTTTTTTAACATGTAACGGCCATCATAGTTCATGGTGTCCGCACAAGCACCTTCATGAAAAACAACATCAATCGGGCCACAGTCAAAAGTATTATCTGCAATCGCCGCATCAAAATCTAAACAGTCAATGTAATCACAAAAATCTAGCAATTGTAAATTTTGTGTTTTACTACCATCCGTTAAATCATCAACGATTAAAATATCTGTACGTCCACGACGATTTAATTCTTTTACAATGTTACTGCCAATAAAGCCAGCTCCACCTGTTACAATAATCATAGTTTGCCTTCCTTAACTAATGCCTTTATTCTATGGATTAACCCCGTTGTGGAATACCCTTCCTTAAAAGGTAATATATCCACATGATCTACAAATTCGCCACCAATAACAGTCTCTGGTCTATAATCACCACCCTTAACTAAGATATCTGGCCGCAAGATGGAAAGAAGTTTAGCCGGCGTATTTTCATTAAATATAACGACTCCATCAATCGATGATAAGGCCATAAGCATAGTCGCTCGATCTTCTTGCTTATTAATGGGTCGTGACTCTCCTTTTAACTGCCGAACAGAAGCGTCCGAATTAAGACCTACAATTAAATGGTCTCCTAAGTCAGCCGCTTGCGCCAAATAGGTAATATGACCGGGATGCAATATATCGAAACAACCATTCGTAAAAACAACAGTTTCCCCCTTGTCCTGCCACTGCTTAATCTGTCTAGCCATATCATCCCAAGACAAGACCCCTGTATGCCGCCGTGTTCGATTGCGGAATTCATTCCATTCATCAATAAGTTCCTGACGATGAATAGGATAGGTACCTACCTTAGAGACAACGATACCTGCCGCCGTATTAGCTACATGTAACGCTGTGCGGATAGACAAACCGGCCGCCATAGTCGTAATCATCATAGCAACTACCGTATCGCCAGCACCACTCACATCAAAAACCTCTTGTTTGGTTGCTGGATTATGCCAAACTTGCTGATCCTTGCTAATAACAGAAATGCCCTTAGCTGACCGCGTAGCAATAATATAATCGATAGCAACTTTTTTTAAAACTTCTTTAGCCCCTTCCACAACAATATCGTCTTTATTGGCTAAGCTCCGTCCTAAGCATTGACCTAACTCTTTTATATTAGGCGTAATACAAGTTGCCCCATTATACTTAGTCCAATCATTTCCCTTAGGATCAACAATAGTCGGCACTTGATGAGCCTTAGCTAAACCAAATACTTGTTTTAACAAAGACGGTGTACAAACACCCTTGCCATAATCGGATATAACAATGCCATCTAAACCTTTTTCTAACTGTTTTTTTAGCCAATTAAGTAAGCGATTTTCTTCCTCTTTATTAATTGACTCTGTTGCTTCAAAATCAAGGCGCAACATTTGTTGCTGATTACCTAAAATTCGCATTTTTGTCGTGGTCTTATGCGTCGATTCATATAAAATGCCACTATCATCAATCCGATTATCCTGTAACAGTTCTTCTAATAAACGGCCATGGTCATCAATACCTGCTATACCGGCTAAAGCTACCTGACAGTCTAAATGAGCCAGATTATTAGCTACATTAGCAGCTCCACCAAGAACCTCTTTTATAGAGGAGACTAAATTGACAGGCACCGGTGCTTCTGGAGAAATACGGCTGACATCGCCAAATATATAGCGATCAACCATAACATCGCCAAGAACAGCTAGGCGCAATTTAGGTAGACTATGTAATAAAAAGGCATCAATTCTATCATTAATCATAGTCTTCATCCACCAATTCACAAATAATATGACCAGCCAGGATATGCATTTCTTGAATGCGCGCTGTCACCTTAGACGGCACAGCAAAAACAAGGTCACAAAGGTCAGCTAGTTTTCCGCCACCTTCCCCAGTAAAAGCAAAAGTATGCATACCAATATCTCGCGCCTTTAAGACTGCTTCAACAACATTCTTACTATTACCTGACGTAGAAATGCCAATTAAAACATCACCTGCACGACCCAACCCTTCTACTTGCCGAGCAAACACTTGGTCATAACTATAATCATTGGCAACAGCTGTCAAAATCGACGTATCCGTCGTTAAGGCAATAGCTGCTAGGGACCGTCGTTCCTTTTGGAAACGCCCCACTAACTCAGCAGCCAAATGCTGCGCATCAGCGGCGCTGCCTCCATTACCACAAAAAAATATTTTATGTCCACTAGTTAAAGCTGACGCAACGCGTTCAGCAATAACTTCTATTTCTTCCATGTGCTCCATCGTCTTACCAAACACATCTAGGTGATCTGTAAAACGTTCAGCTATGATAGGATTTATATCCATAGGCAACTCCTTATTTTAATCGTTCTAGTTCTTGAATAAAGGTATCAATATTATCGAACTTACGATAAACAGCAGCAAAACGAATATAGGCTACTTGATCCAATTGTTTTAATTCATCAAGTATCATTTCCCCAATTCGTTCTGTTGGCACTTCTACAGCCCCTTCATCACGAAGTTTAGCTTCCACTCGAATGCCAATCGCTTCAATTTTCTCTAAGGGCAAATTCCGTTTACTACAAGCCTGCATAACACCCTTAAAAATTTTATTTGTACTAAATAGCTCCTTACGGCCGTCCCGTTTAACAACCATAAGTGGCTGCTCTTCTATCACTTCATAGGTAGTAAACCGTCTACCACAAACCTGGCACAAGCGTCGACGACGAATGGAATTGCCATCGTCAGTTGCCCGTGAATCCATAACTTTCGTATCTGCTGCTTCACAATATGGACACCGCATGTTCCATTCTCCTATTTTGTAATCAAATATTCATGGCTACGCTGAGCCAATTCATCTATAAAGGAATCTAACATTTCATACCGTTTGCGATACATATTCCGTTTATGCGTCTTTGCCGTTTCATAAGTCTTACGTTCCTCTTCTAAAGGAATCTCATAAAATCGGCTATCTTCCTGGCAAACATGGCCACCTAGTTCCTCCCAAAACGAATTAAAACGAACTTTTTTGGAGCGATTTAAACGAATTAAATGCGTGTTTGTATAAAAACCTTCATCAGACACGGCATAAATCTTATCAATGCCCATATTGGTAGCTAACTGGCGCAGCAAGAAAAACATAAAATTCTTTGGCCGATAACCAAACATTTTCTTCGTTATCTTTTTAGCATTAGCTCGTCCTTCTGGATACCCCTGAATGGTGCCGACCCAAATGCAAGGTTCGCCATGAAACCCTCGTCCTAACCGGAAGTTAATATGATAAATTCCTTCGTCCCCTTGAAATAAGAAAAGACTTAAAAAACCTTCCTTGCGCTGGCCTGTATGAAACCATAAGGTAGCCTGCAAATTCAATTCTTCATTATCCCAAATGCAAACAGCCTTCGTCTCATCATCAGTATACATATTCCGAATAGCCTGTTCCGTAAAATACTCAGGCAACATATTGAAATGATCCATTAAGGCTTGCAAGCGCTCTTGAGGCGTCGAATTTTTATATAAAAAGATACGACTAATAACCTCATATAAGCCTTCATGCTCCGTCAACATATTAGGAAAAGGCCGATATTGTCTAAAATACTCTTCCATTTCCTCAATAACGGATTTATTTTTATAGGCCCGCAAAGTAAATAAGGTAATTCGTCGTTTTTCCCGCCAACTATGATAACCATAAATGCGGCGTCCTAACCGCCACTGCTCTTTCGCGTAACTGAACATATCTATTATCAAGCCTCTCTATTATCTATCTAATTGGAATTATTATACCATATTTACCCCCTAGGCGATAGACAATCACTCTCATTTCCTTTTTCCCTTCCCTTATTGTCTATTAACACATAAACCCAGTCTATAGATTCTAAAATGAATATCAATAAACACTAAATAAGGAAAGAGGCACACCTATCTCGTAGGAAGCCTTACGATAGTACCAGCTTCCGAGAGATAGGTGTGCCTCTATATCCTATCAAGTACTATATTCTATTTTTGCGATTGACGGTCTTCTACCGTTAATAGACAATCTCCGCTTTCTATGCGGCTTCCTTCATGAACATAGATGACCCCAATAATCCCTTCAATAGGGGCCGTAATAGTCGTTTCCATCTTCATAGCTTCCGTTACTACCAATGGCTGACCCTTCTTAACAGCCTGACCAGTCGTTACCAAAATCTTAACAACCGATCCAGACAAAGTAGCTCCTACTTCACCAGGAATCTGTTTATCTGCCTTATGACGAACAACACCGGTTGTCTTAACGTTCTTATCATGAATGGTAATATCTCGTGGCTGCCCATTAAATTCAAAACTTACCACACGATTCCCTTCATCATCCGCTTCTTCTACATGAATCAACTTAATAATAAAGGTCTTCCCTTTTTCAATTGGTACATGAACAGATTGACCACGACGCATACCAAAGAAGAAGGTTGGTGTATCTAAGGCCGTTACATCACCAAACTCCTTATTAAAGGCCTGGTAATCAACATATACCTTAGGATACAAGCAATAAGCAATGACATCTTCATCTGTCGTTGGTGCCCCTTGTTCTTCTAATTGCTGACGAATGTATTCAAAATCAACTGGTTCTAATACTTCACCAGGCCGTTTTGTAATTGGTTTTTTCCCCTTTAAAATAATCTTTTGTAATTTTTCTGGGAACCCTTGGTATGGTACGCCTAAACGACCTTCAAAGAATTCAACAACTGACTGTGGAAAGTCTAAGGTATCCCCTCTGTCATAAATATCTTGTTCTGTCAAATTATTTTGTACCATAAACAAGGTCATATCGCCAACAACCTTAGACGATGGCGTTACCTTAATAATATCGCCAAACATCATACTAACCTGATGATATACCTTCTTAATTTCATCCCAACGATCACCAAGACCTACGCTCTTAGCCTGCTGCTGCAAGTTAGAATACTGTCCACCAGGCATTTCATGCTGATAAACTTCTGTATTTGGATATGGCAAGGTATGATCAATGCCCCTGTAATAAGGACGAACTGTTGCAAAGTAACGAGACATAGCTTCCATATAGTCTATGTCCATATCTGGCTGCCGTTCATTATTAGTGAGTGCATAATATAAGGCATTCATACTTGGCTGACTCGTGCCATTCGCAAAAGACGAATAAGCCACGTCCACAATATCAACACCTGCATCAATAGCTTTACCCAACGAATAAATGGCATTACCAGCCCCTTCATGGGTATGCAGATGAATCGGCAAATCAACGGCATCTTTTAAGGCCGATACTAATTCATACGCAGCCTGTGGTTTTAATAAGCCAGCCATGTCCTTAATGGCAATAATATTAGCTCCTACCTTTTGTAGTTCCTTAGCCATTTTTACATAATAGTCTAAGTTATATTTTGGACGACTTGGATCGAGTACATCGCCAGTATAACATAAGGCCACTTCAGCAATCTTATTTTGCTTACGAACTTCATCAATAGCTACCTGCATATTATTAACGCTATTTAAGCAGTCAAATACACGGAAGACATCAACACCATTCTTAGCCGACAATTCAATAAATTTACGAACCACGTTATCCGGATAACTAGTATAACCAACAGCATTAGCCCCACGAATTAACATCTGAAGCAAAGTATTTGGTACTTCCTTGCGGAACATACGAAGCCGTTCCCATGGATCTTCATGTAAGAAACGATAAGCTACATCAAAAGTAGCCCCGCCCCAGCATTCCAAGGAGAATAAATTAGGTACACCCTTAGCGGCCTGACCAGCTACACGAGCCATATCAATGGTCCGCAAGCGAGTAGCCAACAAGGACTGATGGGCATCACGCCAAGTCGTATCGGTAAACAGAACCTTTTTCTGTTCTGATACCCATTTAGCAAACTTATCTGGCCCCAATTCATCAAATTTTTGTTTTGTCCCAGCTGGTGCAGCCCCTTCAATAGCTGGTGGCAACTGCAATGGTTCAAAATTAGGAAGCTTTTCTGCGCCAGTACCAGTAAAACCATTAACCGTCACATCCGCAATGTACTTCAGCATCTTAGAGCCACGGTTCTTTTCTTTTTTGAAAACAAACAATTCTGGATGTTCATCAATAAAGTTAACGTTGCATTCACCAGACCGGAATAAAGGACTGTCCAATACATTAATTAAGAAATTAATATTAGTCTTAACACCACGAATACGGAATTCGCGCAAGCAGCGAATCATCTTGTCAATAGCCAAATCATGCGTACGAGCCCAAGCAGTAGCCTTAACTAATAAGGAATCATAATAAGGAGTAACGACCGCTCCATTAAAGGCATTACCTGCATCTAAGCGGATACCAAAACCACCACTACTCCGATAAGCAATTAACTTACCTGTATCTGGCATGAAGTTGTTACTTGGATCTTCTGTAGTAATACGGCATTGGATAGCTTGTCCATTACAAGGCATATCTTCCTGTTTTGGCATGTTAATTTCTTTACCAAACAAGTCATAGCCTTCAGCAACTAAAATCTGCGTACGAACAATATCAATGCCCGTAATCATTTCTGTTACTGTATGTTCTACCTGAATACGAGGGTTAACTTCGATAAAATAAAAGCTGCCATCTTTTGTAACTAAGAATTCACAAGTCCCTGCGTTGACATAGCCAACGTTTTTCATAATCTGAACAGCGGCGGCACAAACCTTTTCACGGGTTTCTTTTGGCACAGCAAAAGCCGGCGCCATTTCAACGACTTTCTGATGACGACGCTGTACAGAGCAATCACGTTCATGCATATGGATAACATTACCATGTTCATCACCCATAATCTGAACTTCCAAATGCTTTGGTTCTACGATTAAGCGTTCTACATATACACGATCATCGCCAAAGGACATCTTAGCTTCGGACTTAGCTCGGTCATAGGCGTTACGTAATTCAGATTCATTCATAACACTACGCATACCACGACCGCCACCACCATTAACAGCTTTAATCATTAATGGGTAGCCATGTTTATCAGCGAAAGCCTTCAATTCATCAAAATCTTTTAAAGGCTTAGTACTGCCTGGAATCATAGGAATATGTGCTTTTTCTGCTTGAATACGTGCATTAACCTTATCCCCAAACATCTGCAAGTGTTCTACATGTGGACCAATAAAAATAATGCCTTCTTCCTTGCATCGTTTTGCAAATTCAGCACTTTCTGATAAAAAACCATAGCCTGGATGAATAGCATCTACATTATGTTCATGAGCAATGCGGATAATATCTTCAATATCTAAATACGCATCAACTGGTTTTTTGCCCTTCCCTACTAAATAGGCTTCATCTGCCTGATTACGGTGTAAGGATAAAGCATCTTCCTTAGAGAAGATAGCTACGGTACGAATACCCATTTCGTTACAAGCACGAAATACACGAATGGCAATTTCGCCACGGTTAGCTACCAATACGGATTTGATTTTCTTCATTAAAATCCCTCCTATTATCTTTGGTTATATTGTAAAAGTTACGTAAATAGAAAACAAGCTTTTTTACTTATGTATACAATATTTTACTAAGCCTGCGACTTCTATTCATTCGCTTTTTTTTCTACGCTTAAAGATGATTATCATATATTTTGATATCTATTCACTATAACAAAACGGCTGTCAGCAAGGCCGTCAAGCTATCTTGATCTTCTATCCCCATAGTTTCTCGAACAGAATGCATAGCCAAAATAGGAATACCTACATCCATAGTACGCATAGTTAATAAAGCTGATGTAATAGACCCTATCGTTGAACCGCCAGGAATATCTGACCGATTCACATAGATTTGATAAGGAATTTTATTATCCTTACACAATTGCTTAATAGTTGCTATAGCCTGCGCATCACCTGCATAAGACTGACTAGCAGCCTCTTTAAGAGCCACCCCACCATTTAAAACGGGTATATTCGTTAGGTCATTCTTTTCTCCATGATTTGGATGATAAGCATGAGCCACATCAGCAGACACCATGAAGCCAGCAGCTGTATCGGCTAAACATTCTTCCTTGCTATGCCCCGTCGCCATATAGAGTCGTTCTAATATATTAGGTAAGAGCTGAGAAGCGCCCCCCTGTTTAGTGCGGCTACCCACTTCTTCATTATCAAACGAAGCCATAATACGCAAGCCCTTAGTATCTTTTTCAGCAGCTGTCAGCAAACCCTGTAAGGCCGCGTAACAAGACGTCAAATTATCTAACCGTGGTGAGGAAACAAATTCATCATAAAGGCCAAAGACCATACCATCTTCAACAGGATATAAGGTTAATTCATAGGATAGAATATCTTCTTTCTTAACATTAATTTCATCAGCCAACCAAGCTAACCAACTATCATCCGTCTCTTCTTCTGGCCACATCATGCCTAATGGCAACATATCAATTTGCCGATTTAAAGCAACACCTTCATTGGCCTTACGATTCATATGAATAGCTAAGTGCGGAATCGTACAAATAGGCCGACGAATATTAACTAAATGAGTCTTAGGAGTAAAAGCATCAGCTCCCTTAGTCACAACAAGGCCAGCCATAGATAAGGGACGATCCAACCAAGGTTCTAATAGTAAGCCACCATAAGTCTCAATATTGATTTTACCGTACTTTTTTTCACGCACAAGCGGATTGGGTTTCACCCTAAGTGCTGGAAAATCCGTATGAGCCGACACAATCCGCATAGAATGCCGTATATCTTGACCTATAAGAAAAGCAAATATCGTTGTCCCATAAACAGGCACATAGTAACCACCTGGTTCTAGGTGCCATTCTTCTTCCATAGACAGGGGCGTAAAGTCATGAGCCTCCAATAGCTGACTTACCGTTTTCACCGTATGATAAGGAGACGGACATTGCTTAATAAAGGTAAATAATTCTTCCACATCACTCATACTAACACCTCATTGCCAATATATATTACTGCTACTATCATTACTTAAAATTATACCATGCCTACTAAGTCCAACAAATAAAAAATACAGCGAGCCAGACAAGCATCTTTTCTATCCATCACCTAAGGCGCTTTCGTAATGAAATGACTTATAAAAATATGCTTATCTAGCCCACTGTACACAATGAACCGTATTATTCTATTACTACCAATGAACCTTCATTCTCTATAGCTAACAGAGAATTCACACCTTACCATAAACCGATAAGTTTCCACCAAGCAAAGCCAATGCCAAGCCAAATGATAATATTAACAACAGAAGCAATAAATCCTAACTGCCACCATTTGCCCTGCGTTATATACCCTGCACCGAAGACAACTGGTGCTGGACCAGCAGCATACTGCGTTAAGGACATGCATAAGTTAGAGAAGAAAGCAAAAACGAAAATGGTTGGATATACCGGTGCCCCTGCTGCCAAAGCAATAGATACGAAGGCTATATACATAGCAGCTACTTGTACCGTCAAACTAGCAAAGACATAGTGAGCATACAAATAGATAATTGCCAAAGCAATTAAGGTGTAAATCCAGCTAAAGCCATCAAATTGAGCCCCTATTGTCTGTGCAAATACATGAATTAGACCCAATTTATTAAGGAAGGTAGCCAAACACATAACTGTGCCCATCCACATTAATGTATTCCAGCCGCCTTTTTCTTGAATAACATCTTGCCAGTCTAAAACAGCAGTTACTAACAAAATAGAAATACCTAGGAAAGCAATAGCTGTTTCATTAAGACCAGAAAATTGTGCAGTTGCCCACAAAACAAGGGCTAAAATGAATACACCAAGCATAATCCATTCTTGCTTAGTCATTTTACCCATTTTTTCTAATTCTTCTGTAATCAGGCCTTTAACGGAAGACGTATCCTTAATTTCTGGCGGATATAACTTGTATAATACCAAAGGCATAACGATTAAAGCAACAGCACCTGGTACAATAGCAGCTACAAACCACATCATCCAAGACACCTGATAACCAAAAGACTGCGCTACTAAGGTGGCTATTAATGGGTTACCTGCCATAGATGTTAGGAACATAGCTGATGTAATCGTATCACTTTGATAGATAGACTGCATCAAAAAAGCCCCCATCTTACGTGGCCCCTGGTCTGGTTCCGATTTAAAAGCACTAGACAAACTGCGGGCGATAGGATAAATAACCCCACCGCATCGAGCCGTATTTGACGGTGTTGCTGGTGCTAAAACCAAATCACTAAGTAATAAGGCATAAGATAATTTTAAAGTACTACCACTAAGTAGATTAACAAGATTATAGGCAATACGCTTGCCTAAGCCTGTTTTAATAAACCCACGAGAAAACAGGAAGGCAGCTACAATTAACCAAATAGACGAATTAGCAAAGCCACTTAAGGCTTCTCCCATCTTCAAAGTGCCCGTCATAGACGCTGCGGTTACCGCAATAAAGGCCACCGCGCCTAAAGGCAATGGCTGTAAAATAAATCCCAAAATAGTAAAAGCAAAAATGCCTAACAAATGCCAGGCTTGTGTCGTTACCCCTGCTGGTGCGGGTGTAAAATAAATCGCAAGGCCCACAACAATCGGAATAATCCAAGATAAGACTTTGTTCATAGACTATCCTTTCTAACCCTATATGACCTAACCACATAAATGACAGCTACGGTTCAAACTGCCTATATAAAAACCTGTTTACTCAAACAAGCAAACAGGTTTCCATCAATACTATATCCCTATTGAGGCAGAACTACACTTTCTAATCCCGTCTTAGGTATGTCTTCTAATTTCCCTTGGTCGCACAATTCCGCAATCTTAGGATCAATCGGCAACCGCCCCAATAAAAGAAGGCCATATCGTTTTAAAATATCATCAATATGACTTTGTCCAAAAATCTGATAATCTTTTCCATTATCTGGGCAATGGAAATAAGAGAAGTTCTCTACCACACCAATAATTGGAACCTGCATCATATCAGCCATTTTTACTGCTTTTTCCACAATCATGGATACCAGGTCTTGTGGCGATGTGACGATAATAATACCATCTAATTTAATGGACTGATATACAGTAAGGGGTACATCCCCTGTTCCTGGTGGCATATCTACAAAAAGATAGTCAATACCACTCCATATAACATCTGTATAAAATTGCTTTACTACATTACCTAAAATCGGTCCCCGCCAAACAACGGGATCTGTTTCATTCGGCAAAAGCAAATTAACAGACATAATATCTACATCACCAGCTGAAGTCATTGGATGCATACCTAATTCATCCACCTTAGCTTGTCCTGATACGCCAAACACCTTAGGAATAGATGGTCCTGTAATATCTGCATCCAAAATACCACATTTAAAGCCTTTTCGTGCCATAGTAATAGCTAATAAGCTAGTCACTAAGGACTTACCAACGCCACCCTTGCCACTAACGACACCGATGACATGTTTGACATCACTATATTGACTTAAATGAGCCGTCATATCTGGTGCCTGTTGATTCTTATCAGCACTATGGCAACCAGAGGCGGATGGACAACCTTCACAGCTGCTTCCACTACTACAACCCATATAAAACACCTACTTTCAAAATATATCTATTATGAGAACGAAATAAACGTTCTTTATCTATTGTATCATAAAAGATGCGAAAATCAGGTCTATTTTATAAATTTGCTATAAAAATTTATTATGGTATCCATATAAGATAATGATGTCCTATTAAAATAAAAAATGACTGCCTAAATCTAGTGCAGTCATCCAATGGAAAGAAAAGTACCTAACCTCTCCCCCTTAATTTAATATATTTTCATCTAGCTTTCTTATCCTTCTTGACTCTTCTTTTGCTTATGCTTTTTATACAACTGCCAAATAATGATATAGACAATCGTACCGCCTACGACTAATATAGTAAACCGTGTTAAATTTTGTTTAAGCATAACCGCATCATGCCCTACAAACACTTCAAAAGCCGTTGATGGAAACTTCCCTATTAAATTAGCAATAACATAATCTTTTAGACTAATCTGACTAAGAGCCCCTAAGGCTGTAATTAGCCCTGATGGCATATAAGGAATAGCTCGAGCAAAAATCATCGTTTCTAGCCCATTTTTACCGCTAAAATCATCCACCTTCATTAAAAAGGGATGCTTTTTAATAAGCTTTTCTGCGCCTTCTCGAAAATAAGCCCGCATAATTAAGAAACTAATAACGACGCCAACTGTTTCACCAATCCAAGACAATAAAATTCCTGGTACAAGGCCAAACAAGAGCCCATTAGCTACAGAAAAGATAATAGCCGGAAAAACACCAGCCGCATTAATAAACACACAAATAACAAAGGCAATGACAATGGCCATATTCCCATAGCCCTGAATAATCTGTGCAATTAATTGAATATCACCTGTACTCAAAATTTTCCACATATCCTGATAAAAGACAGGACATTCTAAATAGCCAAGATATAACAAGAGTACGCAAACAACAGTTACAAATAAACGAATCTTATTAGCTGTTGTCATTTTTAATCGTTTCATCCTATTAACTCACTTTCAGTACAATTCTATATCTTTATTATTGTACTGTATTTACTTAAAATAAAAAAGCCCATAGTTATCAAATTTATTTCTAATAACTATGAGCTAATCCCATTAACTATTCTTATGGGGGCGACCTAGGAATCGACCCAAGTAACGAACAATAACCGGACGCAAAATATAAGCAATAAAGGTAGATACAAGAGCTACGACAAAACCAGCCATAACATCTGTTGGATAATGAACACCTACAAAGATACGTGAGAACCCAATAACAATCGCCCATAAGAAGAGAAAAAATCCAGCCCAGCGACGACGCGATGAAGCCCAAACAGAAATAGCAATAGCAAAGGCACCTGCCGCATGATTCGACGGGAAGGAGCTATTCGCCGCATGCTTAACTAGTAACACTACCTGATGATCAACAAATGGCCGGTTCCGATACCAAGCTAAGCCTAAGAAGTAATCAATAATAAAGGCTACGACACAAGCTACAACCGCCACCAAAGCTAATCGCCGGTTTAAGAAGCGCTCTTCTCCTTGCCGACCACTAAACCATAAATACAATAAATAAATAACAGGGACCGCGACACCTACTTTTGTAATCAAAACCATCAACATATCAAGTACTTGACTAGCCCCTGCTATACTGTTAATACTCACAAACCATTGATAATCCAATCCGGCTAATAACATATCCTCACCCTATCCCTATTTTATAAATAAAGTCCCTTAAGCAACTGCTTACCTGATGCTGTCTTAAAAATTCTATCATATACCTTTTGAATAGCTTCCTTACTTAAGCCATCTTCAAAGGCATTTACCACAAAATCAGCTTCCACAATAATCTGATAAGCTAGGGTATCTATATGTGTATAAGTATGATGATGACCAATAATATAGCAAATATCTTCAATCATTTTATCATCCACATGCAAAGCTTGTAGCATCTTCTTAGCTTCTGCTGGCCCTTCTTGTTCTTGATATTTTCCTGCCGCGCTCTGGTATTTTTCTTCAGCTATTTTTATCCCTATATCATGAGTAAGACCTGTTATCTCTACAAGCTCTTGCGTATACCCATCAACCCCTTCTTGGGCAGCAATTTGTTTAGCAAAACCATATACCTTTAAGAAATGATTAATCCGTCTAGCATCTGGCCCATAATAAGTTATCATCGCATCCAATACTTGGTCTACTGTAGTCATTATATAATCTCCCTATATAAAACGTATAAATAAGACTAAAAAGCGTCTACTAGTCCGGCAATTTCCACACCTTAATACCCTCCTTTGAGTCCCATTCATCACGAATAATGCCACCTTGTACTGGCTCTATAACAAACTCACCGGTATATAAGATGGTTGTGCTCTTAAGATGGCCTCCAAACATGGTAACCTGACCTTCTTCATCTAAAAAGGAGAAGGTCGCATGAGCATGAAATATCTGCTCTCCTGATTCTTCCTGAATCAAATTACCTAATAAAGACGTCATTTCTAACATACCATTCTTCACATGGTCATCAAAATCGTGCTTATCTGGAATATAAGTGGCTACAATGGCCTGACTACATCCGCCAATACCATGAAAGGTCGCCGACGCAATATGCAGGTCTTCACAAGTCTTACAAATGGAAGCGACCACTTCTTCACCCTTATCTACACGTAAATATACCTTATCTCCTAATTGTTTGTATTTCATTTATTTCGCTTCTTTCTATGCCAGCAAAAATCATTACTACGCATGGTATTGTACCATATTTTAGTCAGTTCTTGTGTTACTATCAATACAAATGTCTAAGTTATATTGGCAATATTTTTCAATTCCCCATTTGCCTACTTTATAATACCCCCTTTATCAAGACCAACACCACAGCCCAGCATCCCGCTTACTTACATACTGCCTAAAATAATCTTAAAACACAATGTTTTATTAATTATTACTAGTTGCCTCTCCCCTCTCAATCTAGGAGGTCCTATAAAGTTTGACAAACTGTTATAAGGCATATATACTGTAGTTATAGAAAATAAGTGAATCAGAGGACGGAACGGGCAGCCGTCACCAGAGGTTTTTACTGATTAGGAGATGTAGAAGTGTCAACCTACCTATTCACTTAAGAAAAAGAGCTACAGTATTTTACTGTGGCTCTTTTTCTTTACTTTATAAAAATTCTGAGTTAACCGCAGACTTAGAAAGGTTCATATTGCAGGCAAACACCTGTCAACGCATATCTTTAGGCATACGCATATAAGTCTATTGACTGAAATGAATGTACCTCTAAAGGCTATTATGAACAGAGTCGGCCTTCACGACCTAGAACAACGCTCAGTGTGTATACTCATGTATCAGAACGTGCGCGCATAGCTCTAGTTGAGAAAATAAATGGGCTAAATTTAAAAGTCATCTAATAATTTAATAAATAATTATCTAGCTTTTGCCCACTTTTCCAGTGGTCAAAAATGGGCAAAATTAGGTTCTATAACAAATGCTGAGGCAACAATTGTCACCTCAGCATTTCTATTTACTATTCATTATTTATGAATATGGCTTCCATACACATCTCTAAAATCATTCTGCGCCTTATCATCTTTATCATTTACCCGTACACGTTCAATCTTATACCGGTCATTGTCCTTACCGGCAATCCGATCCACACGGAAACGATCAGCCGAAGCCACCTTTTCAATTTCCGGACCAAACTCCCCTAAGGATCGTCCCATGTCCGCATCAACAGGAGCTCCGTTCTGAAGAGCCCGATAAATAACGGCGGCATATTCATAACGTGTCATAGGACGGTCGCCTTTAAATTCACCATCCGGATATCCCTGCAAATACCCTCTATCCGCCAAGGATTTTACATACTGATAAGCCCAGTGATTCTTCGGCACATCTGGGAAGTTCACATTCAAATGTTCACCCGATACACCCACTAACTTTGAAACCGTATCCATAAGCTGCCGATTCTGTTCTTCCAAGCGGGCAACTTTAGCATTCAGTTCCGATACATCCTTAGCTACCGCCACTCTAGCTCTCGACACATGATTTCCCTGTCCCAGTTTAAGAGAAAGACCGGCATTAACCATATTTTCGCCGCCGCCAAAAGAACCGCCTACGGAGAACATGATATCGCCATTAGGCTGGTAGAAGGCACCTATAGCCATCGCGTGAGCATCTTTATAATTCCCATAGCCCGCGGCAAAATCCCACTTATCATCAGGATCAAAATCCAGGGGATGAAGAGCCGCCAGAGCTGCAGCGTTAGCACCGACACGGTTCACCCGCACATCGAGCCTGTTGAGGCCATTTGCGACGCGCCCAACTTCACGGTTCGTATTTCGTATATCTTCAGCATTCTTGCCGACTTCACTAGCCAAGCTGTAGAGCTGACTTCCGTTTACAGCATCCGTACTGTCAGCACTGATTTTTCCGGCTGCCACATTGATAATCTGTCTTTCTTTGCCTTCCGCTCCTACGCTGACAACGCCGTTAGGATTCGTGCCAGCAAATTTTCCATAGACTCTCGTCGTTCCATCAGAAAGGGTGATGGTGCCTTTTGTTTCTTTTGTTGCAGCTCTATCAGTCGAGTGAGCGCCCAAGACGACGGAATTGTTTTGTGTGCCCACAGCATTATCACCAATAGCAACAGATGAAAAGCCATTCGCTTTGGCTTGGAGTCCTGCTGCCAGAGCATTACGTCCCATTGCCTCAGCGCCAAGTCCAACAGCCGTCGCATATGCTGCGCCTGTTTTGGCGCTATCACCGATTGCGGTGCCGCCAACTCCTTTTGCCTTCGCTTGATTTCCGATGGCGGTAGACCATGCGTCTTGTGCTTCAGCCCCTACGCCATAGGCGCTGCTGCCCCATCCGATTGCTTTCGCGTTCATTCCCACAGCGGTAGCAAGGCCCGAGCTTCCCGAATTCACCTTTTGACCAGCTTGCGATCCAAAACCAATAGCTACACTGCCGCCATCGGTCGTATTCACGGTTTTTGCTTCCTTACCAATAACGACGGAACGCTCATCCTGGGCCTGCGCCATATATCCTATCGCAACGGATTCTTTCTGCGCAGACGCATTGCTGCCGGCGGCCAGTGCGTTCTCGCCTTTAGCGCCATCGTTATTGTAGTTGGAGCCTGCGCCCGTCAAACTGCTCTCTACGCTATAGTAGTGTGTTTGACTAGGGGTTACAGGGGTTGCAGCCGGCACCATTCCCATCGGTAGCATTCCCAGTAACATCAAAAATGCGCCTCTACGAACAGAACTGCGCATTGATTTATTCTTGCTGTAACTTTTCGCCAGTTCAGAAACAACCATATAACAATTCCGCACCTTAGACCAAACCAATTTGTAAACTTTATTCAACAAAAAACTCCTTTCTTCATTTCTAATCATCATACATTTCTTATGCTTCAACAACATAATTTTTGGTAAAAACTATTCCGATGTACCAAAAATTCGTTTATCTTTACATCTTTACATCTTTTCTACTTTTACCACCAGATATACAGCTCAATATACAAATTATTAATATATGACCCTAAATATTATACCCCCCCCGTATTTTTTTGTCAATAGGTTAGTACCAACTTTTTATAAAAAGTTCTTGATTGTCAAGACATATATTACACACCAGAATGTGAGAAATACTCTGTTACAACTTGGTTCGGGCTTTTGAATGCAAGGGATGTCTTGACCGTGCTGTTATAGCGCTTTTCGCGCCTTGCAACTTGCTCCTTGAGCTCTTTCTCGCTTGTGAAGATTCTGCGGCCGTACAGAATCTTCCCGTCTTCCCGGTGGCTTCTCTCTACCTTGCCGTTCTGCCATGGCGAATAGGGCCGCGTCCTCCACAGCTTCATCCCCTGTTTCCTGACTGCCTTTTCGAACGGGCTCTCCCGTTTTGTCTGTTCATGGTCGTTGACGAATTCCGTGCCATTGTCTACTTGTTTCTGAACTGTTAGCCCTCTTCTTGGCTAATTCAGACGTAACTACATAACCGTTTCTTACTTTTGACCACACAAGCTTATAAAATGTATTTATAACGGTCCCTTTCTATAAATAAGACCTGTAAAAATATTGTCATTATATCAAATAGCAAGGTCATAATGAAAGGTCCAAGCCACTCTCACCGGGACGCCCTGCCCGTCAACACGCTTAGGGCTAAAAGACCCCTGCATAGCAGCTGCTTCACTACGTGCATATAATTCAGCCGGTCCTGACACGGCACTGGCACCTACCGGATTACCATCAGCATCTAAATTAATAATAACCCGTACAGCACCTATATGTACCCCGTCACCTTCCGGTTGGGATATAGATAAAACGGTCGGTGCCGTAACCATAGATATTTCAACAGCTTCTAGTTTATCCTGATGTAATGAACTGATTTTCAACCATACACCGAAGGAAATAAACAAAGCTGCACTAATAATCAGCGCTATCGCTAAGGCTGTTTTCCATCTTTTTGTATAAATTGATGCAAAGGGATTTTCTTTTTTTCAGCAGCTTGCCTTTCTCTTGTCATAGAGCCTCCCACTACTGTACATCGGTAGCTACCGCAATTTTATCAATGTTTAATTTCTTTAATGTATCCAAAACTGTAACAAACAATCCATACTGAGCATGCGTATCCGCTCTAATAATAACCGTCACATCTTCTCCTTTAGCCTGCTCAGCCTGCATATAACGAGCCATTCCGTCAATTGTCGTTTTCCTATCTTCTACATATAAGGTACCATCCGATGTTATCGTAATAGGTACTTTCTTCTGTAGATCCATAGCACTCGCTGAAGCTGCCGCAATCAAAGCCTCACCTACACCGCCGGTAACGGCAAAGGGCTGGCCGGCCGCACGACTCATAACACTAAACGCTGAAATCATACCCGTTACTGTCCCCAAGATATATAGGCATGTAAAAATTATTATGAACTATGCAAAACTTCGATATAATTCTTGTTGAGCATATGAAATCACATCCTTTCTTGAATGTTTGGTCACTTTTATTGTAAAGTATGTTGAGTTCATATGCTCGTTTTTTTGTAAAAAAATAATGTTGAGGTGACGGTGTCACCCCAACATTTATTATAGAACCTAAAAAAGTCCCTCAAAGCCAGCTACTAACTAACCTTGAGGGACTATGCGCTATAATCATATATGGAAAGCATTAGTGGTGCCGGAGGTGGGACTTGAACCCACACGGTTATTCACCGCTTGATTTTGAGTCAAGTGCGTCTGCCATTCCGCCACTCCGGCACATCGGAACAATCACTATTATACGTATAAGCCTAGCATCTGTCAACACTTAATTTAAGATAATTTTTAGGGCGTAAATTACATCCTTCATTCCATCTTATCTATACTTTCTCTTATATACAACCTATTGTATAATTACATTAGAATTTTATAATTACATTTCAAGAAACAATGAAAATTTGTTGTCTTTTTCTTTTTAGAAAAAACGTCTTTATTCCCCCTGCTTTTTCAAGCACCTTATACCTATACCTATATTAAAAAGGAGCCACTCTCTTATGCTAGAAAAAAAAACAATAACCGATATAAACGGCCATCCCTTCAATCGTCTACTTATAATTCTCGTCCTAATATGTGGTTCCTTCAAATGGCTTTATTTAACTGCCATTTTCATTTTCACCATCGGAACATTAACTTGTGCCTTGGCTACCCAATTCCATACTATTTTAGCAGGTCGTTTAATCCAAGCGGTCGCCACAGGAATTACCGTACCATTAATCCAAACAATCATGTTAACTATCTTTCCTAAAAATCAAAGAGGTAGTGCTATGGGCCTTGTTGGCCCAGTTATTGGTTTGGCACCAGGTATCGGACCCACCTTAACCGGCTATCATTCAGCCTTCTTAGTAGCCCTCCTGTTCTCCCTAGCAGGCATCGGTATAGCTGCTTGTTTTAAACGGCAACGAGCATAAAAAGCCAAAAATTCATCTGTATTAATGCGAATGATTATGCTTACACCCACTATGCACACGGTCTTGATTGACCACTAAGTTATCCGTTAATAAATCAATAACAGCCCTATCAGGATCAACTTCTACACCAGGATATACTTTTATGCCTTTAGCTGATAACTTTGTAACCATAGGCGCCCCTATGCCCCCACAAATAACGATATCCACACCTTGTTTAAGCAGGAAATCAACTAAGGCATGGTGACTAGCTCCTGCTGTCGATACAACCTCTCCTTCACTAACCTTATCACCATCAACCGTATAGATTTTAAAATATTCTGTAGACCCAAAATGCTGGCCCACTTTACCATCTGCATAAGTTACTGCTACTTTCATATCTTACTCCTACTATATATCTAACCCATTACTAATCATTGGTAAAAAAGACTTACCAAGAGCGCTATTTTCACAGCCAAAATTATCTAAAATTGTCTGCCCTAGATCTGCATAAGTCGTCCGCGTCCCCACATCAACTAAGCCTTTTAACTGTGGTGTATAGCCTAATAAAGGCACTCGTTCTCTCGTATGGTCTGTCCCCGTCCAGGTCGGGTCATTGCCATGATCAGCTGTGATCAACAACAAATCATCTCTTTCTAACAAAGGCAATAGCCCCTTAAGTTGATAATCAAAGTGTTCAATTTCCTGACGATAACCATCTACATTGCGCCGATGACCAAACAGACTATCAAATTCCACTAAATTAACCAACAAGAGACCTTTCTTAAATTCCCCGCCTAATAATTCAGCCGTCTTATTCATACCATGCGAATTACTTCGTGTCGGATAGGAAGCTGTCAAACCAATATGGGCATAAATATCCCCTATCTTACCGACGCCAATAGTTTGATAACCGGCCTCTTTTAGTATTTCTGTATCTAATGTATGCACTGGCTTTCGGCTATAATCATGGCGGTCCGCCGTCCGTACAAAGCTGCCAGGCTGACCTATAAAAGGACGGGCAATGATACGGCCCACATTATACTTACCTTGGCAAACTTTCTCTCTTGTAATCTTACAAATGCGATATAATTCCTCTAAGGGAATAACATCCGTATGGGCGGCAATCTGAAAGACAGAATCAGCCGATGTATACACAATCGGTTTACCTGTTTTTATGTGTTCCTGGCCCAATCGTTCAATAATTTCCGTACCAGAAGCTACTTCATTACCTAGTACTTCGTAACCCGTTTCCTTAGTAAAGGTTTTTATTAATTCATCTGGAAACCCCTTAGGAAAAGTCGGAAACGACTCTTCTACTGGGTGACCCATAAATTCCCAATGACCACTTGTCGTATCCTTACCAGCACTTATTTCTGTCATTCGCCCATATAGGCCTTTGCAAGCAGGTTCCTTTTCATTAGAGCGAACATGAGCGATCTGGCCCAGCCCCATTGAACGTAAAGTGGGCACTTGTAAAGCACCAGCTACATCAATATGCCCTATCGTATCAGCACCCTTATCACCAAATTTTTCTGCATCTGGTGCATCACCAATGCCAACACTATCCATAACTAATACAATAATCCGTTTAAACATAACGATTCCTCAACAATAAACGACTAACTACTATCTACATCAACTTTGGCAAAGCCAATAACAAAGCAGCTAATGTCTTAGCATCCTTAACTTCTTCCTTACGAAGAGCCTCCAATAAATCAGGCACCTTCATATAAGATAATTCTACGTATTCATCATCATCAAAATGTGTCTGACCAGCTGTAAGCCCTTTAGCCAAATATATATGAATTTTCTCATTAGAAAAGCCAGCGCTAGTAGCAATGGTGCCTAAAAAGTCCCAATGCTTAGCCGTATACCCTGTTTCTTCTTGTAATTCCCGTTTTGCACAAACTAAAGGGTCTTCCGAGCCATCTAATTTACCAGCAGGAATTTCCAACAAAGGCGTCTGAATCGCATAACGATACTGCCGCTCCATAACAATACGTCCATCATCAAGCACAGGAACTATAGCAGCGGCTCCTGGGTGATGTACCACTTCACGCCAAGCTTCTTTACCTGCAATATCCGCTATATCGTAGGTAACTTTTATTAACTTACCATCAAAGCGTAAGTCTGAACTCTTTTGTTTTTCTTCTGGAATAGCCATATATACCTCCTATAAAGGAAAAGTCTAACCCCCTAAAGAGTTAGACTTCTTTTTATTTCCCCGTGCTACCAATACCACCCGTTCTTGTACCTGTGGCCTTATCATCTGTGGTCAATAAATATTTATGAAAAATCCCCTGGGCTATACGTTCTCCTTTTTGAATGGTAACCACTTCATCGCCCATATTCAATAAAGGTATCATTATATGACCTTCATTTTCTTCATTATTGTAATAATCACTATCGATAATACCTGTGCTATTAACCAACATCATATGCCGTTTAATAGCCATACTCGAACGAATAAAAATAGCTAAATACTCATCATAATTCATAAAGGCTTTTAGCCCCGTAGCAATCAAAGCCGTCTTTCCTGGCCTGATTGTTACTGTTTCTGCACTTTCAATATCATAGCCAGCACTATCAGCTGTCTTGCGCGTAGGCAGCTGAATATTCTGTCCATCAAAAGCTGAAACAACTTCAAACCCTCGAATATCCATATATAACCGTCCTCTATCATTTCATTTTTAAGGAATTTATAAGGCCATTTTTACTAAGGTCTTATAAGTAACACCTTTAATTAAAATTATAGGCAATCTTTACGAGATAAATTAATACGGCCTTGTTTATCAATTTCGATAACCTTAACCATAATTTCATCGCCTACATTAACAACGTCTTCTACTTTTTCTACCCGAGACGTATCTAATTTAGAGATATGAACAAGTCCTTCCTTGCCTGGCAAGACTTCAACAAAGGCACCAAATGGCATAATACGAGTTACTCGGCCCATATAAACTTCCCCAACTTCAACTTCCTTCGTTAAGTTCGTAATCCATTCAACAGCCCGTTCAGCCGCCTTCGCATCATCAGAAGCTACGTATACCGTACCATCTTCTTCAATGTCAATCTTAACACCTGTTTCATCAACAATAGCACGAATGGTCTTACCACCTTGGCCAATAACGTCACGAATCTTATCTGGATTGATATGCATAGTTGTAATGCGTGGTGCAAACATAGACAAGGAACCTCGTGGACGATCAATAGCTTCCAAGATTTTGCCCATAATAAACATACGTCCTGTATGAGCCTGCTGCAAGGCTTCAGCTAAAATTTCACGTGATAAGCCAGAAATCTTAATATCCATCTGAATAGCCGTTACCCCTTTTTCTGTGCCGGCCACTTTAAAGTCCATATCACCTAAGGCATCTTCCATACCCTGAATATCCGTTAAAATCGTATAATGTTCCCCTTGTGTTACAAGACCCATAGCAATACCTGCGACTGGCGCTTTAATAGGTACCCCTGCATCCATCAAAGACAAGGTGCTGCCACAAACACTAGCCATGGAACTGGATCCATTGGACTCTAATACTTCCGATACCAACCGCAAGGCATAAGGGAATTCTTCTTCGGAAGGAATAACTGGCACTAAGGCCCGTTCTGCCAAAGCACCATGTCCAATTTCACGACGGCCTGGACCACGAGACGATTTCGTTTCCCCTACACAATAAGATGGAAAATTATAATGATGAATATACCGTTTTTCTGTTTCAATGCCAATGCCATCAATAGTCTGTTTTTCAGATAAAGGCGCTAAAGTACAAACATTTAACACCTGCGTTTGTCCACGAGTAAATAAGCCAGACCCATGCGTACGTGGCAAAAGACCGACCTTACAGGAAATAGGACGCACTTCATCTAACTGACGGCCATCTGGACGAATCTTTTCAACGGTAATCATATGACGAACGATTTCTTTAACTAAGGCATCAAGGACAGTTACAATATCAGCTTCTTGATCTGGGAAACGATCTTCAAAATGCCCTTTTACTTCATCAAACACAGCCTGCTGGCGTGCATCACGTTCTTGTTTATCAGCACAACGTACCGCTTGATCCAATTTATCATAAGCATACTCTCGAACAGCCTTAGCCACATCTTCATCAATATCTTTTACTGGAAATTCTCGTTTTTCCTTACCTACCTTAGCTACGATATCTTCTTGGAAAGCGACCACTTTCTTAATTTCTTCATGTGCCGTCATGATAACTTCCAAAAGAACATCTTCTGGTACTTCCTTAGCGCCACCTTCAACCATCAAGATGGCATCTTTAGTACCAGCTACATAAACGGATAAGTCGCTTTCTTCTAATTGCGCTACTGTTGGGTTAACAACAAATTGCCCATTTACACGGCCCATACGAACACCAGCAATAGGCCCATTCCATGGAAGATCCGAAATTGAAAGCGCTGCCGAAGCACCAATCATACCACAAATTTCTGGTGCATTATCTTTATCAACAGATAAAATAGTAGCCACTACATGTACTTCATTACGGCTTCTTTTATCAAAAAGCGGACGGAGTGGACGGTCAATCAAACGACTAAACAAGATAGCTGATTCTGGTGGACGGCCTTCTCTCTTAACAAAACCACCAGGGATACGGCCAACCGAATACATTTTTTCTTCATAATCAACCGTTAGTGGAAAGAAATCTGTATCCTTTGGTTCCTTAGAGCCTGTAGCTGTTACTAAGACAACCGTATCTCCATAGCGTACTAAGGCTGAACCACTAGCCTGTTTAGCCAACTCTCCTGTTTCAATGGTCAATGTACGACCTGCTAATTCCATTTGGAATTGTTCCATTCCTTCGTCCTCCTATATACTTATCTTTTCACGTCTATCCTATATCTTATCATGTAACACAAGCACCTAGCAACCTTGTAATAAAAAAGAGGCAGCCAGAGCCGCCTCTTTTATTCTTACTTACATAAATAATACTATTATTTACGTAAATTCAATTTTTCGATGATTGCACGATAACGTTCAATATCTTTACGACGTAAATAGCTTAACATATTACGACGTTTACCAACTAATTTTAACAAACCACGACGGGAATGATGATCCTTCTTGTGTTCCTTCAAGTGTTCTGTTAAATACGTAATACGATTCGTCAATAAAGCAATTTGTACTTCTGGAGATCCTGTATCCCCTTCATGAGTGGCAAATTCTTTTACAATTGCTTCTTTTGCTTCTGTTGTTAACATGTACTATATCCTCCTAAAAAATATCTCGTAAAGCTGAAGTATCCGTCGGATATTCGACTACTTCGCCTCCGTTTGCCGCTACGCGACCTTTGTTAGTGTACCATACTCCAACTAACCCTGTAAAGATATATTTTATCCGCCAAATTAGGCACTAAAAGCTTACGTCTAACAAAAGCTGGCATCTTATCGTAACTGGCAACCAATATCTGCCAAAGCATCCACAACAGCCTTTACCGCTCCTTCTACCTCTTCATCAACTAAGGTACCTTCATTCGAACGGAAGGATAATTTATACGCTAAACTCTTATAACCTTCAGCCACATGTTCGCCTTCATATACATCAAATACAAAGGTATTAGTCAAATACTGACCGCCATGTGTTCGAATAACATTTTCAATCTCTGCCGAAGACATAGATTTCGGTGCTACAATAGCCAAATCACGAACCATACCAGGGAATTTACTTACTTCCTGGTAATGAATATACCCTAATGGTAAATTCAAAATAGCCGCCAAGTCAATTTCAAACAAGTAAGCCTTTTGAGTAAAGCCATGGGTCTTAGCCACCTTCGGATGTAACTCCCCAAAACTAGCTATAACCTTACCATCTACTAAATAGTCAGCACTAACCCCAGGATGCAGATAAGACACTTGACTACGTTGTATCGTATAAGTCGGAACAAATAAACCAGCTAACAAAGTATCTACAATCCCTTTTACATCATAGAAATCAACAGACCTTACTGGTTCTGACCACTGCAAATCAGCCTGATTGCCACTTAAAAAGCCACAAGCCATTATATGTTCATTTGGCTGTTCCGTTACTGGCAAGGCCTTTGGTTCGTATACTGACGCCACTTCAAATAATTTTAAATCATAATTTTTCTGCGCTTCATTTTTACAAGCCGTATCCAACATGCCTGGCACTAAAGATGTCCGCATATAAGGGAATTCTTCTGTAATTGGATTTAAAATAGGTACCGCTCTATAACGGCTATCTGACTCTGGAATCAATAGCTTTTTAAGACTATTTGTATGCATAAAGCTAAAAGTAATAATTTCAGATAGACCTGCATCAGCCAAGGCATGTTTAACCTGACGTGTCATCTGCATTTGTCGACTCATAGAGCCACTATACAAGTTAGCTGTTGGCGTTGTTGACGGAATATTATCATAACCATAAATACGAGATATTTCTTCTGCTATATCCGGCATACCTGTTACATCTTGCCGCCAAGACGGAACGGCCGCCTCCATAGTTCCTTTATCTATCCCTACTATAAATTCTAACTTGGTTAAAATATCCACCATTGTCTGTTCTGGAATGTCTGTACCTAAATAAGCATTAATTTGATCAGCCGTAAAAGAAACTATCCGCTTTGCTTCTTCTTTTGGTGCCACTTCAACTAGACCAGTCAAGACGTGACAGTCTGGACAAATCATCTGTAATAATTGTACAGCCCGATCAAGAGCCAACCCTGAAAAAGCAAAGTTAACACCACGTTCAAAGCGGCCAGAGGCTTCGCTGCGAAGACCTAAGCGTCGAGCCGTTTTACGCACAGACGCCGCATTAAATACAGCCGCTTCAAACACGACATTCGTCGTGTCTTTCGTTACTTCACTATCATAGCCACCCATAACGCCAGCTACACCTACAGCACGGTCACTATCAGCAACAACTAACATATCAGAATCTAATGTTCGTTCTGTATCATCTAAAGTTTTAATAACTTCCTTATCGCTAGCCTTACGAACCGTTAATTGTTGACCATGTAAATGATCATAATCATAGGCATGCATAGGCTGCCCTAGTTCCAACATAACATAGTTAGTAATATCAACTACATTATTTATAGGACGAATGCCTGCATGCCGAAGACGATTTTGCATCCATAAAGGGGATGGTGCCACCTTTACCCCTTTTACTAAGCGTGTAGAAAAACGACTGCACAAATCATTAGCTTCAACAGACACTTGTAACTTACCGTCTATGGATTCATCACTTTCCACTACCGAAATAGCTGGCAAAGAGGCCTTTTGATCTGTCATCACTGCAAATTCACGACTTAAACCAACGACAGAGAAACAATCAGCTCGATTAGCTGTAAGTTCAAACTCATAGACTGTATCCTCTAAATCTAAAACGTCTTTTACATCTTTCCCAATTGGCGTATCGGCTGGAAAAATATAAATACCATCTGCTTCTTCTGGTAAGACCAATTCTCTTGGGATGCCCATTTCATCAACCGAGCAGAACATACCTTCCGATGGAAGACCACGTAATTTACCTTTTTTGATAATCGTGCCATCAGCCAAGCGAGACTTATGGTAAGCAACAGGCACAATCTGGCCCACTCGTACATTCGTAGCAGCTGTAATAATCTGCTTAGTAATCGGTTCGCCCTCTTCCGATAAGCAAGACACCTGGCAGACCTGCAATTTATCTGCATCTGGATGCTTTGTAATTTCTACAATTTTACCTGTATATATCTTTTTAAGTCCCTTATTAGGCGTTGTAACGGCTTCTACAGGAATACCTTTTTTAGTTAATATATCTGCTAGTTCCTGAGGGTGACGATTCATATCAACAGGAACATATTCATTGACCCAATGTAATCCGACTTTCATTGTCTATCCTCCTAGAACTGTTGTAAGAAACGAACATCATCTTCAAAGAACAAGCGTAAATCACCAATACCATATAAAAGCATAGCAATACGTTCAACGCCCATACCAAAGGCAAATCCTTGTACCTTATCTGGATCATACCCATTTAATTTAAGCACATTAGGATGCACCATACCACAACCCAAAATTTCTAACCAGCCTGTATGCGAGCAAACACGACAGCCTTCACCACCACACATAACACAAGAAATATCGACTTCAGCACTTGGTTCCGTAAATGGGAAATAACTTGTACGGAAACGAAGCTTCGTTTCTTCCCCAAATATATGGCGCAAGAATAATTCTAACGTGCCCTTTAAGTCAGCAAAGGTAATATCCTTATCAACAATCAAACCTTCTACTTGGTGGAAAACTGGTGAATGGGTTGCATCATAGTCCCAACGATACACCTTTCCTGGTGCAATCATACGTACCGGCGAATTAGGTTCATGTTTTTGCAAGGTTCGCGCCTGTACTGGTGATGTATGCGTACGCAACAAAATATTATCTGTAATATAGAAGGAATCCTGCATGTCACGCGCTGGATGTTCCTTAGGCAAATTCAAACATTCAAAATTGAAATAATCCGTTTCAATTTCTGGCCCTTCTTCTACGGTATAGCCCATCTTCATAAAGAAGTCTTGAATCAATTCATTCACTTTTGTTAAAGGATGAATATGACCTTGTGGTGCCTTACGGCCTGGTAAAGTAATATCAATTTGTTCCTCTTGTAATTTAGCAGCCAAAGCAGCTTCTTCTAAGGCTGTCTGTTTATCCTGCAAAACCTTTTCTACTGCGACTCTGACCTCATTAATCTTAGCCCCAGCAGCTGGCCGTTCTTCCTTAGGCAATTTACCCAAGCCTTTTAACAGACTTGTTACCTTACCTTTTTTACCAAGATACGTTACACGTACCCCTTGTACCGCTTGTATGGTAGTTGCTTGTTCAACTTGCGCTATCGCCTCAGACTGTAATGCCTGTAACTCCTCTTGTGTCATACATATGCCTCCAATAAAAAAAGCCCCCGCCCCAACAAGAGGCAAAGGCCAGTATGCCGACTCTATCGTCCGCTCCATGCGGGTAATACATAAAGTATACTAAATAGACTAAACTCTGTCAAAATACAAATGTGTAATTAACCACTAACTAGCATAAAATCAACTCAGGCTTAGACCCGTACACAATGATTAACTGGGCCATGACCATGACCTAAGTCCGGATTCTGCTCTATAGCTGCTGTTATGAATTGTTTGCCTATGTGAATAGCTTCTAAAAGGTCTTTTCCCTTACCTAATTCAGCCGTTATCACAGCTGAAAAAGTACATCCTGTACCATGGGTATTTTCTGTCGCTATTCGGTGACTCGTCCATGTATGAACTAAGCCTTCTTTTGTAAACAAATAATCCACAGCCTGTCCTTCCAAATGACCGCCCTTAATAATAACCGCCTTAGCCCCTCGTTCATGAATAATACGATAACCAGCTTTTTCTATATCACTAGCAGAAGTAATCTTCATAGCGGACAAAGTCTCTGCTTCAGGTATATTAGGTGTCACTAATGTCGTTAAAGGCACTAATTCATCCATTAAGGTTTCTTGGGCCGAACTGGAACTCAAGGCATCACCACTAGTAGCTACCATTACTGGATCCATTACGTAAGGAATATCTTGTCTATCCAAATAAGGTTTAATCACCTGCATGCACGCAGCCGTTGGCAACATACCTGTCTTTACTGCCTTAGGTAAAATATCACTATACACACAATCTAATTGGGATTTTACCATAGCTAAGGAACAATGCTCAATCTGCTTTACTCCCTGTGTATTCTGTGCTACCACCGATGTAATAACAGCCATACCATAGACAGCCCGTTGCTGAAAGGACTTAAGATCAGCCATGGCCCCAGCCCCACCGCTAGGGTCGGTTCCTGCTATTGTTAATACGGGTTGTAATTGCATAAACACTCTTCCTTTCTCATCCCAAATACAGATAAAACTGTAAACTAATCTATTTATAATAAGTTAACACACTTTCCATGTCACTACTATGCCATAAGCCCCAAAATACCATCAATGTTCTACACTAGGGCTAAACTCTTTCATTAATCAGCTAAGCGTCCAGCAAAGCGCTTAATGCCAAAATGATAAACAATTAGCCCAGCTAAAACAACCATAGCATTAACAAAAAACATCCAATTAAAACCTATATCTTCCACAAGCAAGCTAAGAATAGCCGAACCTAAACCAACCCCAATATCCATAGCCAAGAAAAAAGTCGCCGTCGCTGCCCCTGTCCTATCAGGTGGTGCTGCCTGCACAGATAGCGTCTGCAAAGCTGGGCCTAAGGCTCCATAGCCTAAGCCTAAAATAGGTCCCGACCATAAAATGCCCCCCTCTGCATGAGAAGAACATAAAAGTAACATGCCTAATAAAAAGATAATAAAACCAGAATATAACAAGTATGGCGAACCTAAGCGGTCATAAATACGTCCAATAACAGGCCGAGTTACAACGATAGCTAGAGCAAATAAAACGAAAAACCAACTAGCGTCCCCACCTACGCCAAACTCCATCATCATAATAGGAACAAAAACTAAGACCCCAGAGTAGGTAAAACTAACGAACAAAGTTAAAAAGGCCCAAGGAATCGACCGTTTTTCCACAATGTTATGAACAGAAAAACGCTTTTGGGAAACATCATGTTTGGGTAAAGCGATGCTATCAGCTAAAGGCTTACCATTAGCAAAGCCACATACGCTAATACCTATAGCTGTTAACATTAAAAACAGAACCGTAGCGCCACAATCATTCAACACAACAAGCCCCATGAAAGGACCTATGACCATAGCCAAGTTAGAAAATACAGCAAAATAACCAACACCTTCGCCCTTACGAGACTTAGGCAGTACCATAACCGCTCCCGTAGCCGTCGCCGTTGTACTAATAGCAAATGTTAGCCCATGTAAAAAGCGCAATAAAAAAATAAGACTAATCGACTCCGTAAAATTAAAAGCCGCCATAACCAGGAAAAAGAAAATGGTACTTGTCCATAAGACCCGCCGTTTATTAAAGGCGTCCACAATGGATCCTGCAAAAATACGGCAAGAAATGGTCCCTATCTGAAAATAGGTCATAGCCATACCTGCATCAAAATCGGAACCACCATATAATTTAGTAATAACAATAGGTAAGGTAGCTATGAGTACATACTGCGTAATATATAACAAACAACTGGCAATACCTAAACCTAAAAACTCACCAGACCACAATTTTTCCTTTACTGCTATCATTGTATACCTTCTTTATCTTTTAATAGTCCATTCTATTCTAGCACGCTCCTACCGTTTTATAAACTCATAAAAACTTATGTCTTTTCCAAAGAATCATTTTCTAAGGAAAACGATTACTTATTAATATTTATAATTAATTTTATTGTTTTATGATTTATTTTACTAAAACTCTAGTCATATCAAAATTTTAATAGTATAATACATCCATATTGTTTTTATTTATTACCATTTTAGTAAAACATACGGAAGGAGTCTTCTATGCCGACAAAGCGTATTCTATCACTTCAAGACAATTCAGATCTCTCCAATTATTTCTTCTGCTTAGCCCGTAAAATTTCTAATCGCCGGAGACAACTCGGCCTCTCTCAAAAAGAATTAGCCCACCGCACAGGTATCAGTTGTGGTTACCTTGGAAAATTAGAAAGCGGCGTTGGCTTAGAGGGTATGTCCTTTCAAGTACTCTATACAATTTCAACCCAGATTCATATGCCCATCCATCATCTTGTCTACATCAATAATTTAGACAAGGCGCGTGCCAAATCCTACTTGCGAAAACGTATCCTAATGGCCAACCGCAATTGGATTAAATATGCCCCTAGACCTTAAAGAGATACCTAAGAGATTGTAAATAATAAAATGAGTAAGAACAAAAGAGAAGGAGTTCCCAGTGTTATATAAAAAATACGGCTCAGCCCCATCAAAAAGGGCCAGCCGCTGCGCTGCCTACGCCATTCACAAAGTAAAAAAACAACTGTTAAACAAGTCCTATGGACAGCATCCAATAAATAAACTATCTGTTCTAGTATCTACAAAGGCCCTTCACTATGAACAACAAACTAAAACAAGTATTAGTTATAAATTAGCCAATCCCGACCACCAACAAGTTGTCAAAGAGATTCGCTCAACCTATACAAGCGATTGTCCTATCTCCTACAAAAAGAAAATCAATTTATCCATGCAAGCCATCGACTGGTCTAAATACGCTCTTTACGTAAACAGGGCCTCTAGTAAAACTAAAAACAACCGCATCAAAAAAGCTATCCCAGTAAATAAAAAGCCATAAGGCCTTAAGCCTCTAATCATTTCTAACAAGACCAAATAACAATTAATAGAACTAGAGGCTATATTTTAAAATCATCTTTCCCAAAACATAAGAAACCTAAAAAAGGATTTAATCTATAACAGAAGTTGTAGATTAAATCCTTTTTCCTTGCAATCATTACATGCGCTAGTTTACATTTTTTTATTAGTTAAAACTAGTCTCACGCTAAGACTTATAGATGAGCCTCAATAACCGCCTTCAATTCAGCTAATGGCATATAGCCAATCTTACGGTCAACAACCTGCCCATCCTTTAGTACCAAGAAAGTTGGCAATACATCAATTTCATACTGCTTAGCTAAGTCAATTTCTTCATCCGTATTTACTTTTGCAAAATTAACCTTATCAGACATACCACCTTCTAATTCTTCAAAAATAGGCATCATACGAACGCAATAGCCACACCATGGAGCCCAAAAATCAACAACACTTACACCTGGTACATCTAATACATCTTTCTGAAATGTTGCTGTTGTTACTGCTTTTGCTTCTGCCATATTTATTACCTCTTTCTTTACGCCTTATAAGGCGTCTTAATTTGTACTAATACACAATCCTTAATATAAGGCATACCTAACGTATCAGCTTCTGCTACTACAGATGGTTTATCGGCTCCTGGCTGTAGCCAAAGACCTTTAACACCCAATTGTTTACATTCACTAACCGCTTCTTTACCAATTCGCTCAGGTACGACAAAATCAACCATATCCAAAGTATCCGGCACTTGACTTAAAGATGTATAACAAGGGTCACCATCAATTTCTTTCACATTAGGATTTACGGCATATACCCTATAGCCCATATCTTTCATGTGCTTATAAATCTTATAACCAAATTTTTCTTTACGATCTGTCGCACCTAACACAGCCCAAACTTTATACTTTTTAGCCTGGTCAATCGTCATAAGTAACACCTCTATTCTTATTATAAATCTATATCGATAAAAGTCAATATTAAATAATAGCGACTTTTATTTTCATTACATGTAAATTATCTCTTGCTTAAATAAACTGCTATTTAAATCTAAGGTTAATAAATCACTGAGACTATGTACCCTACGCCGTTCCGACAAAGCCTTACCTAGGCCAACCTGCTCTACAAAATAGCTCCACACCATAGCCGGTGTATATCCGCTTTCACGTAAGTCTTTAATGGTTACGCTATGTTGACGTTTAGACAGGCGATACCCATCTTGTCCAAGAAGTACAGGTGCCTGCTTATAATGTATTACCATAGATGCTGACTCTTGATGGCAAACAGCCCTAAGCTGATTACGTAAATAGATTTGCTGAGCCGTTACATCCAATAAATCGCATCCACGCACTACTTCTGTTACCCCCATCACCAAATCATCTATAACGACAGCCAAATTATAAGCCCACATACCATCAGCTCGTCGTATAACAAAATCATCATACCCTGCCTTAAGGTTTTTCGTCTGCAACCCCTGCCACGCATCAAGAAATTGAACCCTTGTATCTTCTACTTTTAATCGATAAGAGGGCTTTTTATTCTTAGCTAGTTGATCTCGCTCAGCTAAACTTAACTCCCGGCAATGACCATCATAAGGATGCCTTTTTTCACCTAAATGTGGTGCCGAGCTGACGTTATGTAAACGGGCTCGTGAACAATAACAAGGATACACTAAATTATGTGCTTCCAATTGTTGCAAAACAGATTCATACAAGGACTGACGCCGACTCTGTTGATAAGGCCCTTCATCCCATTGAAAGCCCAACCAATCCAAATCTTGTAATAAACCGGCTGTATAAGAAGATTGAGAGCGTTGCCTATCAATATCTTCTATACGCAAAATCCATTGCCCCCCTTGCTGCCTTACCGACACGTAGGAAAGCATAGCTATCCACAGATTGCCCATATGCATATAACCTGTCGGGCTCGGTGCAAAACGTCCTCTAACTACCTGCTTCATTCCTATTCCCTGGTCCTTATCCTAGCAAATTTCAATCTAACTAATGCCTTTCCCTTATAGCCAACATTCTTTATCCATTTAAATCTTGTTTCCTATCCAATAGGCTCATCTCCACCTATTACCATCTATTAACTAATCTAAAAGAATACCGTCAAACATAAAACTTTATTCAGATAAAGACTCCCATTTCTCGTATAAGCTATCCAACTTGGCTTGGCTCTCTGCCATCTCTCCTGATAAGCGTTCAAATTCAGCTTGTTCAGCCGCCGCACTTAATTGAACTTCATACATTTTTAAGGTTGCTTCTAGTCTAGAAATTTCTGTTTCTATCTCTTCTAAACGTTTCTCTTGCATGTAAGCATTTTCTTTTGCCGAGTCTTTAGCCCTTACATCCTCTTTGATTTTTTCTACTAGAGAGACTTTATCCTTTATCAATTTATCTTTTTGAGGCTTATCTTGTTCTTCTTTTTCTACTGAAGGAAGCACCTTATCTGAGCTACTCATCTTTTGTATTTGTGTCTTATACTCTGAATAATTTCCTTCATAAGAAGATAAGCGGCCCTTATCCAAAACTAAAATACGCTTAGCTACCTTATCTAAAAAATAACGATCATGAGAAATTGCCAATATCGTCCCTTCAAACCCTTGTAAGGCTTCTTCTACAACCTCTCTTGTAGGTATATCTAAATGATTAGTCGGTTCATCAAGAATAAGAAAATTATTACCCTGTAAAAACAATTTCAACAAAGCCACCCGTGCTCGTTCGCCACCAGATAAATCGCCAACCAACTTAAATACATCATCACCGCGGAAAAGAAAAGATCCTAAAACACGCCGTGCTTTCTCCTCCGAATAAGCGAAGGCATTTTGTATTTCTTCTATAACCGTCCACGTATCATGTAACTCTTCATGTTCTTGGGAGAAATAGCCAATACTAACGCGGTTACCAATCTGTACAAAGCCAGACTGCACTAAAAGCTCACCTACAATCGCCTTAACCAGAGTGGATTTCCCCGCCCCATTAGGACCAATGAGAGCGACACTTTCGCCGTGGCGAATAACAAAGGATAAGTCATCAAAGACATCTTTATGCCCGTAATGAAAGCTTATTTCTTTAACCGTTAAAACCTTATCCGCACTCATTTCTGCTGGTGGAAAGGTAAAATGTAAATGATTATCTCTATCTGGTGCTTCCAAACGTTCCAAACGATTTAACTGCGACTGACGACCACGAGCCATTTTAGACTTAATACCTGCTCGGTATTTATCTATATACTCTTCGGTCTTCTTAATATGCTCCTGCTGTTTTTCATAAGCTATGCGATAGGCCTTATCATCCGTTTCTTTTTGAACTAAATACCGACTATAATTGCCTTTATAGCTTTTTAGTTTATGATGATTTAATTCAACAATACTAGTTGCCACTCGATCCAAAAAATAACGGTCATGACTAACGATAATAAGGCCCCCATGATAAGCCGATAAATACCCTTCTAACCACTCCAGCATATCCATATCCAAATGGTTCGTCGGTTCATCTAAAAACAAAAAATCTGGTCTACGAACAAGTGCCTTTGCCAAATTGATCCGTGTCTTCTGCCCACCTGAGAATTCATTAGCTGATTTAGTAAAATCACCTTCCGTAAAACCTAGACTATAAGCTATCTGACGGCATTGTCGTTCATAGTCATAACCACCAAGCCACTCTAATCGTTCCTGCAAATAAGCCAATCGATTCAAGTCTGTTTCTAAAACTGGCTCGATTTCTAATTTTTTTGTTAAGGCCTCATACTGTTTCTGTAAACCTTGTACATCAGCCCAAGCCTTTTGTATTTCCTCTTCTAATGTCAAATCACTAAGATTCACATCTTGTTGCAAATAGCCAATTGTTGTATTCGGTGGACATACAATCTGCCCCTTATCATACTCTTCTTCGCCTAATATACATTTTAGAAGGGTTGATTTACCCGCTCCATTAGGCCCTACTAGGCCTAATCGTTCGCCTTGTTTAATTTCAAAAGATACATTAGCAAAAACAGGTTTTATGCCAAAATTCTTTTCTAATCCTATAACTCGAATTCGTTCCATCCTATTTCCTCCAGCTCATTATCTTTTAATTATATCATATGTTCTGGATCCTTCCATGTTTTAAAAGCTCCTGTCTCTTTAAAGGCATCTTTAGCTTTTGCCTGCACAATAATTAATAGTTCCACCCTATCCTTTGTCTTCTTAGCATGGCGGAAAAGCTTGCCCAACAAGGGAATATCTCCCAGTAGAGGAAATTTACTTACCTGAGTCCCCTTGCGCTGATCCATAAGTCCCCCAATAACAAGGACTTCATCCGGCTGTAAACGAACTCGCGTATGAGCCTCCCTAGTCGTAAATTTATAAGCTTTCAACTCACTAACTAAGGTAGGATTACTTACCTCTGCAGTAATTTCTACATCAATAGACTTATCCGGCATAACATAAGGCTTACAATGCAAACGAATCCCCGCATCATGATACGACACCGATGTACGACTAATGCCATCTTGCACTGATTCCACCGTTACCGGCACCCGATCACCAATCAAAATTTTTGCTTCTTCTCCATTTTCTGTCATTACTGACGGACGAGCTAACAGAAGCGTTTTGCCATCCGTTTCATTAGCACTTATCGTTGGTTTTAAAAGCATTTCGTAAGCCTGTCCCAACGAAGCATGGCCAAAACGAAGACTTGTATACTCACTAGTATCACTTGTGCCCGTCGTACTTGTCTTTCCAGTTTCACTACCGCTTGTACGCGGCCCCAACCAAGACCAATGAATACCCGTTTCCTTACTATAGGAATGCTCTAAGGCTACTAAAGACACCTCCAACTGAATTTGTTCTGGCTGTTTATCTAAAAGAGCCTGCAAACGTTCCACCTCTCGTCCCTGCGCCGGTGTAACCGATAAAGCAATTTGATTCGCTCCTGGCACTAATTCCATATGTTCCTTAGGCACCACCACGGCTAGCGCCTTGAGTAAGGCATCGGGTGAAATATGTTTGGGCTCTAACAAAAGTGTATACCGACTATCTTTCTCACCTAATCCAGCCCCATCAACAACAAGTACCCCCTGCACCTGTCTAAGAGAAAAATGCTTCAATCGAGCTAATTCCTCAATAGCCTCTTTCCCACTTAGTCCCTGCAGTCTAGCTGTTACCTTTCCTTTTAAGGACTCCGTTCCCATAATTGACAAACCTTCACTACGAGCTATAGACTGCACTACCGTTGCTAACTCAGCTCCATTAACTTGCATCGTCACTTGTGCCGACGCTTTAAGAGGAAAAAAGACGAAACCTAAGCCTATGATAAAAGCACAAATCCGTCGAAAACTTTCTTCTTCTAGCCATACTCGACTACTACTTATCTTGTAAAAGGTCCAGCTCATCCAATCCAAACAAAAAAATAGCCCTATTCTCTGACCTAACCCATCATATAACCAACACTTCCACCTAAGCATCTTATTTATCCTTTCTCTCTTTTTTCTAAAATAACAGACCCATTTTTCTTATAAATATAAGGTTTGCAATCCATTAGGCCCACGCAATACAACCTGCTGGGAAGACGCCGACACAACCGTATAGCCTTGTAGGCCTTCACCAATTGTACAGCCCACTTCTTGCCCATTCACTGAAAATAAGACAATAGGAACTTGCCCTTCAATAACACCTATAACCGTAGGTCTTTCTGGCCTCTGAATTATCTGATTGGAGCTAGAAGCGCTAGCACCTTGCCTCTGATTTGTCCTTTGACTACCACGACTTTTATAATCGCCTATAGGACTACCTCCCAAACTAGTAGGATGGTCTAATCGGTGCCCCCCCTGCTTTTCTCTCCCCGTCTTCTCACCCGGCTTAGCAAGAGAGGAGGTATTTCCTTCACTAGCCTGCCCTCCTATTACTGTGCCATAACCACTACCAAAAACATCTCGTAAAGGCGTCGCCCGTAAAGCACTACCAATGGAAAAGACTAACTTGCCTCCTTGGTCACTGTCATTCATTTCATCATTTATTCCTCCATCCTTTTTAGTCGATGTATCTTTTTTATACCTACTAGTATTTCCTTTTATATTTCCCCCACTATTGATTTTTCCACCTCTCATAGACTCCTTACCTCTAGTATTCACTTCATCCCTATTATTTACCTCACCATCATTAGCTAACCTTCCACTATCTCTTTCCTTTAACCTATCTACCTCCTGACTCGGGTGATGAATCGCATGAATAGCCTGCCAAGAACCATTCCAAATCCCAAAACCTATAATTAAGCAAAATAAAAAGGCGACTCCATAAAAGAGTCGCCCTCGCTTGTGTACTGCTTTTTTTATTCGATTAACAAACCATCGCACATATATCATACTATAATCCCCATTTCCTTTACTTTCTCTCTTTTCCTTTCCGTCTTGCCTCTATGTCACGAAGCATCCTACCAAGACACACTTCCGCCCGGCCTATATCAGAAGGCATCCACCTCCTTCTATAACGATTAACGCCAGCCTAGAACTAAGCTACTTATCCTTTCTTTTTCCTCTATATCACGAAGCATCCTACCATTCTCGTAGGGAGCCTTTGCCGAAGGTGACCAGCTCCCGAGAGAATGCGTAGGGTGCTTCCGCCCTCAAGACAAACTAAAAGAACAGCAAAGAATATTAATCGTTATACCCCTGTGGATGCGTCTGATGCCACTTCCATGCATCCCCAATCACCTGTTCCACCGTACTATGCGTCGGATTCCATCCTAAAATCCGCTTAATCTTATCTGACGAAGCCACTAAAGTTCCTGGATCGCCTGCACGACGAGTACCATATTCCACCGAAAAATCAATTCCCGTCACTTTTTTAGCTGCTTCTACAATCTCTTTTACACTAAAGCCCTTACCACTGCCCAAGTTAAAATACTGAGACTGTCCACCATTAGCCAAATAGTTCATAGCTAATACATGAGCATCTGCCAAATCAGTTACATGAATGTAATCACGCACACAAGTTCCATCTGGTGTCGGATAATCGGTGCCAAAAATAGTGATTGACTTGCGCTTTCCCGCAGCTGCTTGTAATACTAAAGGGATTAAATGTGTTTCCGGATGATGATCTTCACCAATTTCACCTGATGCATCCGCACCTGACGCATTAAAATACCGCAAGGCAATATATTTCATACCGTAAATATCACTGTAATCCTTTAGCATTGTTTCAATCATTAACTTCGTGCGACCATACACATTTGTTGGTACCTGCTTAGCATCTTCATCAATCGGTACCTGGTCTGGTTCCCCATAAACAGCAGCTGTTGAAGAAAAAACAACGTACTTAACACCAGCCTGCCGAGCGGCTTCAATTAAATGATAAGAGCCAACCACATTATTCTTATAATAAAGAGCTGGATTTTTCATTGACTCGCCCACCTCAATGGACGCGGCAAAGTGCATCATACCTTCAATACCTTCTTGACGCATCCAAGCCGATACATCCGAATCCTCAATATTAGCCTGTTTAAATAAAACGCCTTCTGGCACAGCCCCACGATGACCATGAGACAAATTATCCAACACAACAGGAGTATGCCCTGCCTTTACTAAAGCTCGTACCGTATGGCTTCCTATATAACCAGCGCCTCCAGCTACTAAAATTTTCATTGATTACACTCCTTCTAACCTTTATACTAATGACTTCTTCATCATACGCCATACTAAATTACTTTGACAAGTCACCTGCTATGCCTTATAGGTCAACTTCAGTTATCTTTGCCGTCCCTGCCTTAGCCAATTGATCTGCCTCTTCATTATATTGATTACCTGTATGAGCAGCTACCTTATGAAAAGATACCTTCATATATTTCATATACTCAGCCATCTGTGTACGATACCACTGCGTCAATGGATTATTCTGCTTCCACCGATTAGTAGCCCACATTTCAATGCCCATATAATCATAATATAAAGCAAGCTGAGAAATACTACGCTCTTTAGCCCATCGCATAACATACAAACTCGCTAAGAGCTCCCCAGACACGTTCCAATACTTAGTATATTGCATTTGCTTTGTCCCAAACGAGAAAGGTACTTTTTCTCCTTTATAAAAAATAACACCGCCAGAACCAACAGATTTCTTAGCCTTATTATAACTACCATCAATATAAGCCACTAATTTATCTGATTCAGTCAATGATATTTCGTCTCTCTTACCCCTATCAACTTCTAACTTAACTTTTTCCCCTTCAAAATAGTCAAATAAACTTTGTCCTATCTCACCTGTAGATGATTTTCCTACCTTTCTCTGAAGACTTTGCTTTTTATTTTCACCTGCTATTGTTTTACCACTAGTAATCCCAGTTTCTTCAATTAAAGACTCTTCACCAATTGTAAATGCCTCTTCTGCAAGCCCCATATAAGCCTCTGCTTCTGCCCTAGTTAAAAAGGACTTATATACGGCTCCACTATAACCACGTACCTGCTTCTCACACTCCGACCAGGTCGTATAAATGCCAGGCACCCGCCCTTTTTGTACAGCATACCACTTTTTCTTTCCGGCCATCACTACCTCACGTTTCATTCCACCTACTACCAAATGCTCAGCTCCACTCTATTTATCTAAACAATTTTGAGCGGAGCCTTCTGCTTTTGAAATAAACAAAATTATTATATCGCGCCTAATAATTATATGTTTTATTTGTTATTTCTATCTAGCACTATGTCACGAAGCACCTAATGTCTCTTACGAGCGACTTATGGAGCACGAAGTGCGTAATACGGAGTCTCGGAAGACCATCAGCTGCTTCCATACTATGGTAAAAGCATAAAGATATACTACTTATTAATAATTTTGTTTATATTCTTAAGCTCAATGCGGAGCGTCCCATCATCATTCGTCACAATCTCCATAAACTCTCTGTCCTTCATATAAGCAACAGGAAAAGTTATCTCAATACCAGTATCTGTCTTTATCTTATGCTGCGCTCCTTGCTTTTCTGCAAAAGACCGGTCTACAGGAAGATCCCGCATCATATGGGCTTCTTCCAATTCCTTATGGGCGGCCTCCTGCTGCTGTGGATTATCTTTAAATACGGTATCCACAATAGTTACTGGATTCACTGTATCTGACACCTCAGCATTTTTAGCAATCAATTCCTTAGCCATAACCATTTCGGCGACCCCATCCGATTCATGATCCTTGGCTACCTTGTCCACAATATTCCGTACCTTACGTACAGTATCCCGAGACGATGGATTAGTCCCAATTTGTAACAACTTTTCAGCTAGAATATAACAAGTCTCCCCATCATATTCACCCTTAGGTTCAAATACACGTACTGAAAAATCACTTAGTGAAACAGAAAAAAAAGACCGTACCTTTTGGCCGGTTGTTGGTAGAACCGCTTTGTGTTCTACCAACTCTGTCGTCAAGGTACCGTCTTCTTCACTAAATAATTGATGAGTATATGCATCATGAGCCTGACATACTAACAAACAGATATATTGATTTTCACCCATAACATCACAGAAAATCGCATCCATTACCGATGGTTCTGTAGCTTGCTTCATATAGTCAAAAAGTTTTTCTCCTATATCTTTCGCCAAAGCTGTTAAAGATATTGTGCCCTCTTTATAAGACATCAATAAGGCACCAATCTGGCTAGTGGGTGAAATCTGCCCCACTCGGCCAGCTGGATCAGTAAAAGCCTTCATAACATGCTTTTGCAAATAATCTTGTATAGGCAATTCGCTAACTTTTAATTCATGCTCTGAATAAACAGCCAAAGATGAGGTGAAATCAAAAATCTGCAACACACCATGATTAACCTGCATAACTCACCTCAACTTAACCAGCTCTATATGGACCAAAAGGACCAGCAAATAATTTAGAACCAATTTTACCTAATACACTGGCTACAGCCGTTGCCAACAAAGCCACAACAAAGACAATAAGCGCATTACTTGGCCGTACCGTATAAGTATAGGCAATACCCGCATTAATCAAAGTCAGAATGAAATAAACAACACTCAAAATAATTTTTAAGCGTAAGGCTGATGCTTTCAAAGTCTTATAGCGCAATTGGCCACCTATGAGACCTGAAACAGCCCCAATGATAACCAACACTGGCAATACAACAGCCGCAATCGTTAATCCGCCAAACAAAGCATAAGAAATGCTATACGGAAGCCATAAAGCAACTAACGATAAAATAAACATCATTGTCGTTACAGCAATAGGAAAATGCACAGCAATTGGATGCATATGTAATTCCAACAATTTACGACGACGTTCATTCATTGGGCGAGGTGGCTTATATTCCATCCATACAGTTTTTGGAAAACCACACGCCGGACATGGTTGATCGATTTTATCGGCTGTTTCAATATACCCACAGACACGACAAATAATGAATTTGACTTCTTTGTCTTTCATTTCAGGTGTTTTTTTTGCACTTGTTTGTGTATCCATACCTATCCCTCCTCTAAACTTACATACTTGATTATAACCATTATACGTAATATGGCAATAAGTTTATGCATAAATTTATCAGTATTAGTCAAATAACAGCCAACTAATACCAAGAAACAATGCACCTAAACCACTAATAAGGTTAGATAATTCAGTCCCTACTAAAATCATAACAAACCCTAATCCAAAAAAGATAGTCTCTGTTTTCATACTACTTATACTTTTTATTTTTTTTTGCATGCTAATAATCAAAAGAAGAACTAGCTAAGTGTAACAAATTCCATTTTCCACTTATCTAATAGCTATCACTTTCCGCTTAGCATCCGTATCTAAACGCAAAAAATCATACACAGCCTGCGCTGTTTTCTGATTCATAGATGGCACCTGTGCCAGTTCATCAACAGAGGCCTGTTTCATAGCATCTAATGTTTTAAAAGCAGCCCATAAGGCTTTACACCGCGTCGGACCTACCCCTTCCACATGATCCAAAATTGACGTTAAATTTCGCTTACTCCGTAGTTGCCTATGATAGGTAATGGCGAAACGATGGGCCTCATCACGCAATTGCTGTAATAACTGTAATTCTGGCGAATGATGGGATAAGATAATACTCTCCTGCCGACCTTCTACAAAAACCTCTTCTAAACGCTTAGCAAGACCTATAACTGGCACATCTGTAAGGCCACATTGATGAATCAAATCCACCACTGCATGAAGTTGTCCCTTACCACCATCCACAACGATTAAATCAGGCTTAGGCCAGTCTTTTTCCTTACCATAGCGCCGCGTAACAACCTCAGCCATGGACTTAAAGTCATCTGGCTTGCCTTCCACCGTCTTAAGGCGAAAACGGCGATACTCCCTTTTATCTGGTCGCCCCCCTTGAAAAACAACCATGGAAGCTACCGTTTCCTTTCCTTGATTATGAGAAATATCAAAGCACTCCATCCGCATAGGCAAACGAGGCAACCCCAATGCTGTCTGTAACTGCTTTAATAGGCCACCCGTCTTATCGGCCGTGACCTGTTTTAGACGCCGCCGCTCTGTTAAAAAGGTTAACGCATTCTCCTGTGCCATTTTTATTAAATCCCGCTTATAACCACGCTGAGGCACATCCACAGCTACCTGTTGACCTTTCATAGACGTAAACCAATCGACAAAGAGCTGCGTATCTTCAATAGCTTCCGGCAAGAGTAATTCCTTAGGGATGAAGCTAGCGCCCCCATAATATTGAGATATAAACTGACTAATAATATCAGCTCGTTGATCTCCATCAACAGGGATAAAGAAATTCTCCCGCCCCATCATACGACCACCGCGGATAAAGAATAACTGCACGCAAGCCAAGGACGCATCCATAGCTAGACCTAGTACATCCATATCCCCTCGCTGCCGTACAATACGCTGCTTTTCTTGAATCTTTTCAATACTCTGCAACTGGTCCCGGTACATGGCTGCTTTTTCAAAAGCCATATCTTCGGCAGCTGCTTCCATTTTATCTTTTAATTCTTGAATCAAAGGGATTTGCTTACCATCTAAAAGCTGCACAATTTTGTCTACATAAATTCGATACTCTTCCTTAAAAATGAGTCCCACACAAGGAGCCTTGCAATGACCTAAATGAAACTGCAAACAAGGACGAGATACATTCATATTACGGCACGTACGCAAGGGAAAATGACGTCGCAAGACCTTAAGCGTCTGATGGACGGCTCCTACATCCGTAAAGGGGCCATAGTACTTAGCTCCATCCTGTTCCATACGTCGCGTCATCATAAGACGAGGATAATCTTCTTGAATAGTTACCTTAATATAAGGATAGGTCTTATCGTCACGAAGCAAAATATTGTACTTAGGATGATGCTCCTTAATTAGCGTGGCTTCCAGTATAAGAGCTTCCATCTCTGTCTTCGTCTGAATATACTCTACATCAGCTGCATGAGAGACCATAGCCGCCACCTTAGGTGCTCGATTCGAATCCTTTCGCACATAAGACCGTACTCGGTTTCTCAGATTAATCGCCTTACCTACATAGATAATTTGTCCATGTTCATCATGCCACAAATAGACACCTGGTGTGGTTGGAAAATGACCGACCTTATCTATAATTTCTTTTGTAATCATGACTGCTTATCCGCTTCCATATACTTTCTAGTCTTATCGATAACAGGACCTAAGAATTTACCTGTATAGCTTTCCTCTACCTGGCAAATCGCTTCTGGCGTCCCTGTTGCCACAATTGTTCCCCCTCGAGAGCCACCTTCCGGCCCTAGGTCAATAAGATAATCAGCCGTTTTTATAACATCTAAGTTATGTTCAATAACAACAACTGAATCACCGCCATCAACTAACTTTTGTAAAACTTCCAATAACTTACGAATATCTTCTGAATGTAAGCCAGTGGTTGGTTCATCTAAGATATATAAGGTTTTGCCTGTACTCCGTCGAGCCAATTCCGTCGCTAATTTAACCCGCTGAGCTTCCCCACCAGATAGGGTCGTAGCTGGTTGTCCTAAACGAATATAGCCTAAGCCAACTTCTTGCAAGGTCACCAATTTACGATGAATCTTAGGAATGGCCTTAAAGAATTCAACTGCTTCATCTACGACCATATCTAGTACATCAGCAATAGACTTACCCTTATACTTAACTTCTAAGGTTTCCCGATTATAACGGGCCCCCTTGCAGACTTCACATGGTACGTATACATCTGGTAAAAAGTGCATTTCAATCTTAATAATACCATCACCACGACAAGCTTCACAGCGACCACCCTTAATATTAAAACTAAAACGCCCCGCCTTGTAACCTCGCATTTTAGCTTCTGGCACTTGACTATAAAGTTCACGAATGGAATCAAATACACCTGTATAGGTGGCTGGATTAGACCGTGGTGTACGCCCAATAGGACTTTGGTCAATATCTATAATTTTATCAATATTCTCAATGCCCTTAATCGTACGATACTTACCAACCTTATGATAGGCATGATACAACTTATTAGCTAGCGCCTTATATAAGATTTCATTTACCAAGGTAGACTTACCGGACCCACTGACACCGGTGACAACTGTAAATAAACCGATAGGGAACTTAACATTAATATTCTTTAAATTATTTTCAGCAGCACCGCGAATTTCTAACCAGCCATTTTTAGGCTTCCGTCGTTTATCTGGAAGCGGAATGTACTTTTTACCACTTAAATATTGTCCTGTAATGGAATTCGGCACTTGCATAACTTCTTGCACAGTTCCTTGAGCCACAACCTGACCGCCATTTTCACCAGCGCCAGGTCCAATATCCACTAAATAATCAGAAGCTAACATGGTATCTTCATCATGTTCAACAACCAGTAAAGTATTCCCCAAATCACGAAGTCCTTTTAAGGTAGCAATTAAACGATTATTATCTCTCTGGTGCAATCCAATAGATGGTTCATCAAGGATATATAAGACACCAACTAGACCAGACCCAATCTGGGTAGCCAAACGAATACGCTGGGCTTCCCCACCAGATAAGGTGCCGGCACTACGACTCATTGTTAAATAGTCTAAGCCTACATTATTCAAAAAACCAAGACGAGCCTGTATTTCTTTTAATACTTGTTGCCCTATAAAGCGTTCCCTATCTGTTAAAGTTAAATTTTCAAAGAAAGCTTTGGCTTCCGCAATGGTCAACTGAGTGACTTCATTAATATTTTTATCCCCCACACGGATAGCTAGCACTTCTGGACGAAGACGAGCGCCATGGCAAGTCGTACATGGCTTAATAGACATGAACTTTTCAAACTCTTCCCGCATACTATCCGTCGATGCCTCACTATGACGGCGTTTGACCATAGGTAATATACCTTCATATTCCGTATGAAAGGTCTTTACTTCGCCTCGCATGTTTTCATAGTCAAAGCTAACTTTTTCACTGGTGCCATATAAAATATCATGCTGTAAGTCTTTTGGCAGCTCACCAAAAGTAGATTCCAAACTATAGCCATGAGCCTTCAAAAGGCCTTCCAATTGACGCATAAACCAAGCATTAGGATTGGAACTCAAGGGTAAAACAGCGCCATCAATAAAGCGTACATTCGGATCTGGAACAACCCGGTCTTCATCCACTTCCATGGTACTGCCTAGACCTGCACAGGCTGGGCAAGCCCCATAAGGACTATTAAAAGAAAACATTCGTGGCTCAATTGGTGGCAAGGAAATATGACAATCAGGACAAGCAAAATGCTGACTAAACAGATGCGCTGGTCCATTGACTTCTTGGACCGTAACCAAACCATCGCCCCACTTAGCCGCCGTTTCCATGGAATCCGATAAACGAGACGTAATGCCTCCCTTTACAACTAGGCGGTCAATGACAATTTCAATGGTATGTTTCTTGGTCTTTTGTAAAACAATATCTTCATCTAAGGTTCGTACGTCTCCATCAACGCGAACACGCACAAAACCTTCCTTCCGAAGGCGATCTAATAATTGCTTATGCTCCCCTTTTTTACCTTCCAAAACAGGCGCAATAACGAGTATTTTAGTGCCTTCTGGGAAAGCCAACACAGCGTCCACCATCTGTTCAATCGTCTGCTGGCTAATCGGTTTACCACACTTTGGACAAAAGGCATGACCTACACGAGCAAATAATAGACGCAGATAATCATAAATTTCTGTAACCGTCCCTACCGTTGACCGTGGATTCCGACTGGTCGTCTTCTGATCAATAGAAATAGCTGGCGATAAACCTTCAATGTAATCCACATCTGGTTTATCCATCTGCCCTAAAAACTGCCGTGCATAGGCTGACAGTGACTCTACATAGCGCCGCTGCCCTTCGGCATAAATGGTATCAAAAGCCAGAGATGATTTACCAGATCCACTAAGACCAGTTACAACAATAAAGGCATCCCTTGGCAATGTTAAATCTATATTCTTTAAATTATTTTGACGTGCCCCCCGCACGATTAGTTTATCTTTCACAAAACCTCCTCGGCTTTACTTCTTACGGCGTCCCTTCTTAGGCTTAGTGCCTGCGTCATGCATATCTGACCAAAGCTGCCGCAATTCGCCTAACTCATCACGTAATTCCGCCGCTCGTTCAAACTCTAACTGCTTAGCTGCTAACTTCATTTGTGATGTTGCTTCTTCTATCCGGTTATACACCTCTTCAGGTGTCCAATCGGCATACTTATTATCTACTTTTTTGCCATAAGTTGCCGTTTCTTCAGCCACTTGTCGTTCTTGCCGCTTTTCGCCATCATATTCACTTACATGCTGACCACGATGAACAACAGACATGCGTGGTTTCTTACGACGTTTTTTATTCTTTTCTTGTGCCTCTTCCGCCTGCTTACGTAAAGCCTGATCAGCCGCTGTTACATCAGCCTCATCATCTTCTATCTTTGTCAATTCAATTAAATCTTTAATTTCTTTACGAATAGTCTTTGGCGTAATATGATGATCTTCATTATAGGCCTTTTGTACTTGCCGTCGTCGTTCTGTTTCCTTAATGGCACGATCCATAGAGCCCGTTACCGTATCTGCATACATAATAACTAAGCCATTCGCATTACGAGCAGCCCGTCCAATGGTCTGCACTAAAGACGTTTCACTACGCAAGAAACCTTCCTTATCTGCATCTAAAATAGCCACCAAGGACACTTCCGGCATATCTAAACCTTCACGAAGTAAGTTAATACCAACAAGTACATCAAAAACACCAGCCCTCAGGTCACGAATAATCTCCGCCCGCTCAATAGTAACAATATCGGAATGCAAATAACGAACGCGTACCCCCATTTCCTTTAGGTAATCCGTTAAATCTTCAGCCATCTTTTTAGTTAATGTAGTCACAAGAACACGTTCATCTTGAGCCGCCCGCTTTTTAATCTCACTAAGCAGATCATCCATCTGACCCTTTATGGGGCGAATTTCAATAACTGGATCCAGAAGGCCTGTTGGCCGAATAATTTGTTCTGCCACATTGCTTTGTACTTCCATTTCGTACGGTCCCGGTGTAGCCGACACATACACAATCTGATTAATCCGTTGAGTAAATTCTTCAAATTTTAAAGGCCGATTATCCAAGGCTGACGGCAGGCGGAAACCATATTCAATAAGATTTTCCTTACGCGCCCTATCCCCATTGTACATAGCTCGCAACTGTGGCAAGGTTACATGGGATTCATCTACAAGAATCATAAAATCATCAGGGAAATAATCAATCAAGGTATAGGGTGCCTCCCCTGGCTTACGATTAGACAAGAGGCGGGAGTAATTTTCAATGCCTGAGCAATAACCCATTTCCTGCATCATTTCAATATCATAGTGGGTACGTTGCTCTAAGCGTTGGGCTTCTAATAGACGGTCTTTACTCTTTAAAACCTTTAGCCGATCTTCTAATTCGGCTTCAATACGAGTAATAGCTAAGTCTAATTTTTCCTTAGTCGTTACGTAATGTGATGCTGGATAAATAGCTATATGCTTACGGTCTACAATTTTTTCTCCGGTCAACACATCCACTTCAGTTAAGCGGTCAATTTCATCACCAAAGAGTTCTATCCGAATGGCTCGTTCACTATAGGCTGCCGGAAAGACTTCAATGGTATCCCCTTTCACACGGAAGGTACCACGCTTAAAATCAATATCATTCCGTGTATATTGGATAGCCACTAATTTCTTTAAAATCTCTTCTCGACTTTTTTCTTGACCTAAACGCAGAGAAACAACTAAATCACTGTAGTCCGATGGATCACCCAAACCATAGATACAGCTAACAGAAGCAACAATAATAACATCCCGTCGTTCAAATAGACTCATGGTCGCACTATGGCGCAACTTATCAATCTCATCATTAATGGACGCATCTTTTTCTATATACGTATCCGTAGACGCAATATAGGCTTCTGGCTGATAAAAATCATAATAGGATACAAAATATTCCACCGCATTGTTAGGAAAAAAGCTTTTAAATTCACTAGCCAACTGGGCTGCCAAGGTCTTATTGTGGGCAATAATTAGGGTTGGCTTTTGCACCCGTTCAATCAATTTGGCCATAGTATAGGTCTTGCCTGTTCCTGTAGCCCCCAATAAAACTTGAGCCCAATCACCTGCTTCAATCCCCTTAGCTAACGAGTCAATCGCTGCTGGCTGGTCTCCCATAGGCGAAAACGGCGCCTCTACTTTAAAAGGCACCGTTTCTCCGGTAAAATTTCTATGTAAATCAGGAACGTTCATGGTCTCCTTCTCCCGGTCGTTTTCTATCATAGGAATGAATCATTTTCTTTTCTTCTGGCGTCATAACACCGCCCCCTTTAGCAAAGGCTGTATCTGGTCCATCAAAAGTTTCTAGAAGCATAGCTATAATAGTTCGATCTAGCCCCGTCTTATCAGCCACTTCTTGCGCATCCTTCCAGTCTTCTTCTGTAAAAGTAGCCAGTCGAGCACTGAGTTCCTTCCAATTAGACAAAAGCAGGCGAACTAAGACACGATACATACCGCTATGCAAAAAGCTAACCGCATTGGCAATATCAAGATACTTATCTTCTGGTATCCCATACTGACCTTTTTCATTTTGCTTTTTTATATAATTAACTAAAAAAGGTAAATCATATACCTCATTATCCATTTTGTTCTTGTCCTTTATCAAACAAGGCATCAGCAAATTCTTTAGCATTAAATGGGCGTAAATCATCCATGCCTTCGCCAACGCCAATCCAGCGAACAGGTAAATTCAATTCTTCCTTAACGGAAATGACAACACCACCCTTAGCGGTGCCATCCAATTTAGTGACAACAATCCCATTAACCGGTACCGCCTGCCCAAATAATTTGGCCTGGCTAATCGCATTCTGGCCCGTTGTTCCATCAAGAACTAACAAAGTCTGATGCGGTGCCCCCGGTACCTGCTTGTCAGCTACACGACCAATCTTCTTTAATTCTTCCATTAAATTAGATTTCGTATGCAAACGACCCGCTGTATCAATAATAACTACATCCGCATTTTTAGCCTTCGCTGAAGCTAAGGCATCAAAAACAACAGCGGCTGGATCGGCGCCTTCTTGATGCTTAACAATAGGCACCCCTACGCGGTCAGCCCAAATCGTTAACTGTTCAGAAGCAGCCGCTCTAAAGGTATCGGCAGCGGCTATAATAACCGACTTACCTTCTTCCTTATAGTAGTGGGCTAATTTGGCAATTGTTGTTGTTTTACCAACGCCATTAACGCCTACAACTAAGATAACTTCCGGATGGTGCATTTCTAACTGTTCTTCATTTTCACCCAATAATTCAGCAATCCGTTCCTCCATAAAAGGCAGCACATCACCGGTATTATTAATAATACCTTCTGTAACACCTCGGCGAATTTCCTTCATTAAGTAATCTGTTGTCTTAACACCTAGGTCACCTGTTAACATAACGGCTTCTAAATCATCAAGAAATTCATCATCAATTTGTGCATAACCAATAACAACGGTTTCTACACTTTTTACAAAAGACTTGCGTGTCTTTTCTAAGCCTTTTTTTATACGATTAAAGAAACTCATTCCCATATTTATTCCTCCCATTCATCAAAGGATACCGTCAATAAACGAGATACACCTCGTTCTACCATGGTAACCCCTTGCAATACCTTAGCTGATTCCATGGTCTTTTTTCTATGAGATACAACAATAAATTGCGTCTTATCTATATGCCCCAAGTAGCGGCTAAAGCGTTCTACATTGGCCTCGTCCAAGGCCGCATCCACTTCATCAAGCACACAGAAAGGAGCCGGCCGATAATCCAAGAAGGCAAACAGCAAGGCAATAACCGTCAAGGCTCGTTCCCCGCCAGACAAAAGCGTTAACTGCTGACGTTTCTTCCCAGGTGGCTGTATGTAAAAATCAATGCCCCCTGTTAGTATACTATCATCATCACCGGTTATGGCAATCTGTGCACTGCCGCCACCAAATAAATCTTGGAAAATCTCTTGGAAACGTCGTCCTACAACATCAAGTACATCTAACAAACGACTAGACATGGCCTTATCAATTTCGGCAATAACCGTTTCCAGTTGCTCCTTAGCCTTATCTAAGTCATCTCGCTGCGTTTCATAGAAACTGTAGCGATTTTTAGCTTCCTCCCATTCAGCTGGCGCTTCTGGGTTAACCGCACCTAATTGTTCAATTTGTACCTTTAAAGACGCTTGGGCTGTTTTCCAATCAGCTACGCCGCCTTGAGGCTGCAAGGCCTGCCCTTCTTCCAAAGTATAACCAATTTGGGATAAGTCTTTCTGCGCCTGTTCTCCGCGAAACTTATAATTAGCCAATTGATTCTGCATAGATACTAAACGTTTCTGTACCAACCGATAGCGATCACCCAGCTGTTTGTCTTCTTCCTCCATAGCCTGCAAGGCGCTTTCCTGCTGTTTTACTCGCGCTTCCAAGTCTTGTCGCTCACTGCCAGAGCCACCATCCCTTAAGCCCTTCAATCGCTCTTCTAAGGTCCGTAGCTGTGCTGGTAATAGCACCTGTAAGCGTTCCTCTTGCTCTTTTTTCTCTTCTTTCAAACGATCGACTTCTTTTATCTCCTCTTGCTTACGAGACTGTCGTTCTGAGCAATCCTGCTGATGACCTTGTAAGCGTTCCTTCAGCCGTTCTTCTTCCATAGCAAGTTGTGTAAGCTCTTCATACGCCTTTTGCTGGTCTGCCTGCAAGACCTCTAATTCTTCTAAGAGCTGAAGTGTCTCTACTGGCTCTTCTTCTTTTATATCTTTATAAGAAGCCCACTGGCTATCTAATTCTTTTTGCCTATCCAAGGCTAGCCTTAAAGCCTGTTTTGTCTGATTACCTTGGCGTTCTAACCGTTTAAGAGCATCTTTTTTAGTCTGCCAAATAGATTCACTGCTAATCACTTGCAATTTTTCTTCTTGTAAGGCTTGCCGAGCCGTTTCCTCTTTCTTTTGCAAGATTTCTTCTTGAGCCTGTCCCTGACTTTGCAACTGATTCCAATGGTTTTCTTCCTGTTTTAGAGCTTCCAATTGGTCTTCCAAGGCACGAGCCTCTTCTTTACGCTGCAAAACAGACGCCTTTCGCCGTTTACTAACCCCACCAGTTAAAGAACCACCTGGCTGAAAAGATTCACCTTCTAAAGTGACCATACGGAGACGGCCCTTATACCTACGCTGCAAGGCAATCCCTGTCTGCATATCCTGAATCAATAAGGTACGACCCAATAGATAGGTAAAAATATCTCGATAGGCTTCATCAAAGGAAATACAGTCAACCGCTCGTCCCAATACACCTGGTTCATCTAAGCCGTCATCACTACCTAAACGTCCATGCACGGCTTCCATAGGTAAAAACGTAACGCGGCCACCCTTAGTTCCTTTCAAATAGGCTACCGCTTCAGATGCTACCTTAGATGTAGTCGTAACCATATGTTGAATACTAGCACCAAGAGCAATATCAATAGCAGTTACATAGGTCGGTTCAACAGTAAATAAATCGCCAATAGCCCCCCGAATACCTGCCAACCAAGGTTTCTGACTAGCCAATACATTTCGAATGCCTTCCATATAGCCTTCATGCTGCTGGTCCCACTGACTCAAAATCTGGAGGCGGCCTTCTTTACGCTGCTTTTCTCTTTCGATTTGGCTTACCCGCCGCTGACTCTCTTTTATGTCTGTCTGATGTTGTTGTAAAGCCTGTCGCGCTACTTGCAGTGTTTGCTCACAACTCGTATAGGTGACTTGTTTATCCTTATAGGTTGCTTCGGCTTCTCCTAGTGCCTGTACCGCTTCTCTATAAGATGCATCCCACTCTTGTGCCTGCCTTTGCAAATCGCCTATTTTATCAGCTAGTGCCTGTCGTTCTGCCCGTAAGGCTTCTTGCTGCCGCACTCGCTGCCGTTCCTCTTCCTGCCGCACTTGCTCTTGCGATTGATGCGCCTTAACATCTGCCTGCTTATGCGTAAGACGCCGGCTAACGTCCTCATATAAGGCTTGCGCCTGCTTATGAGCCTCTTCTAGGCTTTCTATCTTACTTTTTTCTTCTTCAATTAATTTTTCTAATAGCACAATCTGCTGTTTATTAGCAGCCAGAGACACTTGTAACTGCTCTAGTCGTTCAGAACCTTTAGCTAAACTGTCTCCTAAAGACCGCTTCTGTTCTTCTAATAAACGTAAGTCACCTCGACACCGTTCTAACTCTTGTTGCCGTTGACTATAAGCATCCAAATAAGCTGTTAAGCCGTTACGAGCCTTTTCCAAGGCTAATTTTGTTTCTTGTTTACTCGCTTCTAAGGCCGCCTGCCGTGTTTGAAGTTCAATTTCTTCATTCGTCAAAGCTAACTGTTCATTTTCCTGCCGTGTAAACAAGCGGTCAGCTGTCTTATAATCATGGTAAAGTAAGGCGCCATCAAATACTCGTTTTTGGCGGGACAGACTCATATACTGCTCTGTCTTCTTGGCCTTTTCTTCTAGCGGTTCCAATTGTTCTTCTAAGGCAGCCATTAAGTCACGTACGCGTTCCATATTACGGTCTGTACTATGAATACGTCGCAAGGCATCTTCTTTATTTAACTTAAAGCGACCAATACCAGCAACATCTTCAAAGATGATCCGGCGTTCTTCTGGCTTACTATTCAAGATAGCATCAATCCGATTTTGCCCAATAATCGCCATAGAATCACGACCAAGTCCCGTATCGGCTAAGAGAAGATGTATATCTTTTAAACGAACGGTTCGCTTATTAATAAGAAATTCACTATCCCCATTACGATACATGCGCCGTGTAATAGCCACTTCTGGAAAATCCACAGCTAGAGCATGATCTTTATTATCAAAGATCAAGGTAACTTCTGCTGATGACAAAGGCTTACGTTTTTCTGTTCCTGAAAAAATAATATCTTCAGCCCGTTGGCCTCGTAAATTACGGACATTTGATTCTCCCAGCACCCAACGCATGGCATCTGTTATATTACTCTTACCACTGCCATTAGGTCCTACGATAGCCGTCATCCCCGGAGAAAATTGCAATATGGTTTTGTCGGCAAAGGACTTAAAGCCCTTCATTTCCAATCGTAGGAGCTGCATAAAGACCCTTTCTTATTCATACATAAATTATCGAATATACTATCGTCTTATTATATCATATATAGCTTATCTTTTATTAGCAAATAAAGTGGCGCTAATCCAACTCTTTTAAAAGAACAACCAGCATCTAACTTATGGCTTCTATTTTTATTTTTTGAAAAATCACTTTCCTTTATTGGCTGGCAATAAAAAGATCCGTCATCAGCCGTCTGCTCCTCAGGCATTTGTAAAACATGAGTCAACAATCCCTGCGCCTTATCTGACAAAGACGAAAGCCAGCTTATAAACCTGCGGCTCTTTTCATCAGCCTCTATCCACTGCCAATCGAAGCTTGGATAAGCCCTTTTAAAATAAATTTCATTGGCCTTTTTTAAACCACGAACCTTAGAGGTGTTCTCCCTAGTATAAACAAGATAAATCAGTGTTTTATTTTTCACCTTATCTATTGAATAATTAACCAAATAATCAGATAAGACCCACTCGATGCGCTGGCGGTACTGCTCATTAACAACCATCTCTCCAAAGGCTGGTGCATAGGGGCCTGCCAATAAATCTAGGCCTGCATCAAACTCTTCTGTCGCCTGCAATCCGGTACGAATTACTTGAATGCCCTGACTTTCTACATAGGTCTTGCCAAAAGCAGCCATAGTTGCCGCCTCTGTAAGACTTAATGGTTCATAGAGACCAGCCCGCCACAAATCGGCTAACTCTGTTTTATCAATAACCAAACAAGGATAAATACGCAAATAGGCTGGCTGCCACTTAGCTACGGTAACAATAGAGTGAATCCAGGTCTGCCAGCTTTCACCAGGAAGACCAACCAAGAGCTGTACCCCTACCTGTAAGCCCACTGCCTTTAAACGCCTAACCGCCTCTTCAGCCTGCTGAGCTGTATGACCTCGTTTGGCTAAGCGTAAAATCCTTTCATCCGTAGACTGTACGCCTAGCTCTACCGTTGTCATACCATAAGCCACTAATAAATCAATTTGTTCTTGACTAACTGCATCTGGCCGCGTCGAACAACGAATACCATCGATTAATCCCTTATCCTTAGCTTGCTTAGCGGCCCCTAATACGTCCTTCTGCCACTTAGCCGGCAAGGCAGAAAAACTACCTCCATAAAAGGCAATTTCTCGATAGCGTCTTGGGTGTGAATCCCACATAGATAACATTTTCTCCAAAGCCTCTTCTACATCGGCTCCCGATAAAGGGCGATAATCTCCCTGCTTCCCCACAATCTTAGGTTGGTTGCAAAAAATACAGCCTTCTGGACAGCCCCAATGGGGAATAAAAAAAGGTAATATATCCTGTTTGGCCATAACCACACTCCTATATATGAAAAGAGAGTGGTTACCCACTCCCTTACACTTACGATTTATGCCACTTTTGTAGTGTTAATTGTGCGGCTCGCTGTTCCGCTTCTTTTTTACTATGGCCTGTGCCTGATTCATAAGATTTCCCATCAACCTGTACTTCCATAGTAAAGCGTTTATCATGATCAGGACCCGACTCAGCAATCAAGCGATAGTGAATATCTGCTTCACCACCTGCTTGTACTACTTCCTGAAGCAAGGTCTTATAGTCCTTACCAATCTGACCTGCCAAGGCCTCTTTTATATGTTCCTTCAAATGGCTCAACACGAATTGCTGGGCCGCCTTATAAGAAGCATCAATATAAATCGTACCCACTACCGATTCAAAAGTATCTGCCAAAATGGATGGTCGATGCCGACCACCAGACAAGACTTCTCCTCGCCCCATACGTAAATACTTACCAAACTGTAAGTCCTCACTGCAAGGAGCTAGAGACTGTTCACATACAACAGCAGCCTTTATCTTTGTCAATTCGCCCTCAGCCATTTGAGGATACTCTCTAAATAAATATTCTCCAATAATTAAATCAAGCACGGCATCCCCAAGGAACTCTAAACGTTCATTGTGAAGTACATGCTGGCTCTTCTTTTCATTTGCATAAGATGTATGGGTGAATGCCCGGTCAAGTAGAGCCATATTTTTTACCGGTAAGTGTAAACGGTCAACAAGCTCGCGAAGTAAATCCTCACGAGCTTGCGTCATACCCTTATGCGTGTCTGCCTCTACCATTAGTCTTCATACCGACGTACAACAAGTGTTGCATTATGTCCGCCAAAGCCAAAGGAATTAGACAAAGCACAATTTACCTTCCATTCACGAGCCCCTTCTTTTACATAGTCAAGGTCAAGTTCTGGATCTGGATGTGTTAAATTAATAGTTGGGTGAATCTTACCTGTTTCGATAGCCATAGCCATAACAATAGCTTCGACCCCACCAGCAGCACCTAACAAATGGCCTGTCATGGATTTTGTCGAGTTAACAGCAATATCTTTTGCATGATCACCAAACAATTCTTTTATAGCCTTTGTTTCATTCTTATCATTTAAGCCAGTCGATGTACCATGTGCATTGATATAGTTTACTTCATTTGGATCAATACCGGCATCTTTAATGGCTGCTTCCATACACTTACGAGCTTGTTCGCCACCTGGAGCTGGTGCTGTTACATGATAAGCATCCGCATTAGCACCGTAACCAATAACTTCCGCATAAATATGAGCACCACGTTTTTTTGCATGTTCTAGTTCTTCTAGAACAATAATACCAGCGCCTTCACCCATAACAAAACCATCGCGTTCCGCATCAAATGGACGAGACGCTTTTTCTGGTTCATCATTACGAGTTGACATAGCCTTCATAGAAGCAAAGCCAGCTACAGCTGCTGGCGATACAGCCGCTTCCGAGCCACCAGCAAACATAATATCTACATCACCACGGGCAATCATACGAAACGCATCACCAATGGCATTAGTACCAGAAGCACAAGCCGTTACGTCTGTCAAAGCTGGGCCCTTAAGACCCAATTTAATAGATACACGACCAGATACCATGTTAGCAATCATCATAGGTACTGCGAATGGGCTTAAGCGACGTGGCCCTTTATTAAATAAAGTTACATATACATCATGGATAGATTCAATACCGCCAATACCAGTACCAACAATCGTACCACAACGTTCACGATCTTCTGCATCCAAATCAAGCTTAGAATCTTCTAAGGCTAAGGTAGCAGCCGCTACAGACAAAGCAGCGGAACGGTCCATATGACGCGCTTCTTTCTTTTCAATGCCATAAGCTGTTACATCAAAATCTTTTACTTCGCCTGCAATACGCGTTACGTATTCTGATGCATCAAACCGTGTAATCGGTCCAATACCAGATTTACCGGCCAATAATGCATTATAAAATTCTTCTTTACCGGTACCTACAGGTGTAATAGCACCCAATCCAGTAATTACAACACGTTTTTCCAAAAACTTTCACCTCTTACGCTAATGGGAACTTCCCTCAATAGGCAACTACTCATCAATAGCAGCTACTTCCTCTTTCAACCGACGGAATATTTCCTTAACAGGGAGAATTTCATCAATACGACGAATGTTATTCCCTGAGAATACCAGACCTGTTTCTACGTCCCCCTGTTGAGCACGAACTAAGGCCTTAATTAAACAGAACTTATGAGAACAATGCTTCAAGCAATGATCACATTCTGTTGGCGGCGCTACCGTTCCATCTAAAACGGATTCAGATAAACGATTGCGAATCGCCTGTCCTGGTAAACCAACAGGACTATCAATTAAGACAATGTCATCTTCATCATGAGCACGCAAATACATTTTCTTTAATTCCATAGGCGCGTTAGATTCTACGCTGGCAGCAAATCGGCTACCCATTTGAACCCCATTCGCACCTAATTTAAGCATATCGACAATATCCTGCCCATTCACAACACCACCGGCGCCAATAACAGGAATATGTTTAACAGCCTTAACAACTTCAGGAACGATAATCCGTGATGACCGATCCGTCCCTAAATGACCACCAGCTTCAGCTCCTTCAACCACAACGGCTGAAGCACCTAAGCCTTCTGAAATACGAGCTAGCTTACCAGATGAAACGATAGGAACAATCGGTGTACCTGATTCCTTTCCCCAGCCAAACATATCTCGTGAGAAACCAGCACCAGCTACTACTAAGTCAATGCCTTCATCAATGGCTGTATGCACCAACCCAGCAAACTGAGTGGCTGCTACCATTGCATTTATACCAATAATACCCGTAGGTGATAATTTTCTAGCTAAACGAATTTCCGCACGCAATTCTTCATAAGGGATACCGGATGCGGCGATAAGACCGATACCACCTTCATTTGCCACTGCTGCCGCCAAACGAGCTGTTGATAAGCGGACAGCCATGCCGCCTTGAATAATCGGCATTTTGGCTACTAATTTACCAATTCGAAGTTCAGGGAGCTTCACAATAGTTTCCTCCTGTCAGTGCTAACCATACAGGAGACAAGCTTGTCTCCTGCTGGCGCATCTGGAATTATGCTTCTTTTACAGAATCAATGTATTCAACCGTATCTTTTACTGTCTTAATCTTTTCAGCAACGTCATCTGGAATTTCAACACTGAATTCTTCTTCAAAAGCCATAATCAATTCAACGATATCCAAGGAGTCAGCTCCTAAGTCATCAATGTAAGTGGCATCAATAGTTACTTGAGATTCATCAACACCTAATTGTTCCACTACGATTGCTTTAACTTTATCGAATGTAGTCATCGAGGGGTTCACCTCCTTTCAATACGTTCTATCTATAGTCATTTGCTTACATAGCCAGGCCGCCATCAACAACGATGACTTGACCTGTAATATAAGAAGCAAAATCAGACGCTAAAAAAGCCGCTACTGACGCAATTTCTGATGGTTGAGCCATCCGTTTCATAGGAATAGAGGCCATAATACTTTCTTTTACCTTATCAGATAATTTTTCCGTCATGTCCGTAGCAATAAACCCAGGAGCAATGGCATTAACAGCAATGCCCCGACCAGCTAATTCCTTAGCACAAGTCTTAGTTAAGCCAATCACGCCAGCCTTAGCCGCGCAATAATTGGCCTGCCCTGCATTACCAATAAGACCACTAACCGACGTCATATTGATAACTCGGCCGCTGCGCTGCTTCATCATGACTTTAGTAACAGCCTTAGTCACTAGGTAAACACCTTTTAAGTTAATTGCAATAACTTCATCCCAGTCACTATCTTTCATACGCATGAAAAGACCATCACGAGTAATCCCTGCATTATTAACTAAAATATCAATATGTCCAAATGTCTCCTGTGCCTTATCTACCATAGCCGTTACTTGGTCAGCCTGCGACACATCCGCTTTAACGGCAATAGCCTTACGACCTAGGCCTTCAATTTCTTTTACGACCTCTTCCGCTGCCGCCTGGCTGCCACTGTAATTAACAACAACATCAGCACCCAATTGAGCATATTGCAAGGCCACAGCGCGTCCAATACCACGAGAAGCTCCAGTGACTAATGCTACTTTATCTTTCAAATGCATTTTAGCGAACCCCTTCCAAAAATTCAAGCGTTTTATTCAAAGAGTCCACATCTTCCACATTAGCCAACTTGCGGCTGCGGTCGATTTTCTTGGTAAAGCCAGTTAAGACCTTACCAGGACCAACTTCAACAAAGTTTTCAATACCTTCTTTAATCATAGTCGCTACGCAATCTTCCCATAGTACAGGATGAGCTGCTTGTACAACTAAGGAATCCTTAATATCTTGTGCTTTTGTCAAAATAGTTCCTGTTACATTAGCAACTACTGGAATCTGTGCATCCGAAATCTGAATCTTATCTAATTCTTCTTTCAAACGAAGAGCGGCCGGTTCCATTAAAGTACTATGGAAAGGGGCACTAACTGGTAAAGTAATAGCTCGTTTAGCTCCAGCTGCTTTCATTTCTTCATTTGCCTTTTCTACGGCTTCTGTTTGACCAGCAATAACAATCTGCCCTGGGCAGTTGAAATTAACCGCCTGTACAGGACCGACTTCCTTGCTAACCTTTTCACAGACAGCCACAACCTTATCACGGTCTAAAGCAATAATAGCAGACATAGCCCCTTGTCCTAAAGGCACCGCTTCCTGCATATATTCTCCGCGTTTATGAACTACATATACAGCATCTTTAAAGTCTAGTACACCAGCCGCCACCAAAGCGCTGTATTCACCTAAGCTATGACCACCGACTAAATCAGGTGTATAACCCTTTTCCTTTAAGATTTCATAACAAGCGACACTAGCCGTTAAAATAGCTGGCTGCGTATTAGCTGTTTTAACTAATTCTGTGTCTGGTCCTTCAAAACAAAGTTTTGTAATAGAATAACCTAAAGCTTGATCAGCTTCTTCAAAGCGTTGTTTAACAATAGGAAAGGCTTCATATAAGCCTTTCATCATACCAACCTTTTGTGAGCCCTGTCCTGGAAAAACAAATGCTGTTTTCATTCTATCTGCCCCCTACTACTTTACAAGCGACTGCATATTCTTAATAACAGTTTCTGTTTCTGTCATAATATCCGTAATAATCTGTTTACATGGCTTAATATCATGAAGCATACCCGAAATTTGACCTATCATAACAGATCCATTCTTAACATCCCCATCAATAGCCGCCATGCGAAGGGTACCAGCACCTAACTTTTCTAATTCTTCTTTCGATGTGCCCTTAAATTCTAATTCTTCATATTTACGGGCCAGTTGATTTTCTATAATACGTACTGGATGTCCTGTTGTTAAGCCCGTCATAACCGTAGACCGATCTTTAGCCTTCAATACAATATTCTTATAATTTTCATGGGCGATACATTCTTCAGACAAGACAAAACGCGTTCCCATCTGCACACCCTTAGCACCAAGGGCGAAGGCAGCTGCCATGCCACGACCATCAGCAATACCACCAGCCGCAATAACCGGTATATCTACAGCATCCACAACCTGTGGTAACAAACTCATTGTCGTAATATTACCTACATGACCACCAGATTCTGTACCTTCTGCGATTAAAGCATCAATACCACCGCGGACTAAGCGTTTAGCTAAAGAAACGGAAGCAACAACAGGAATTACTTTCGTACCAATTTCCTTTAAGCGAGGAATATAGGAGCTTGGATTACCTGCACCTGTCGTAATAACTGGCACCTTTTCATCAATAACAACTTCCATAACTTCCTTAACAAAAGGAGACATAAGCATAATATTACAGCCAAATGGTTTACTTGTCCGTTCCTTTAATTTATGAATTTCATTGCGAAACAAATCAGGAGGCATATGACCAGCACCGATTATCCCGAGGCCACCAGCTTCTGACACAGCAGAGGCTAATTCAGCCGTCCCTATCCATGCCATACCGCCTTGCAGTACTGGATACTCGACATTCAATAAATCACATAATTCCGTTCGTATCATCTTATCCTCCCTTAATACCATTTAGCAATCAAGCTGCCCCAGCTTAATCCTGCGCCGAAACCAGCCATAGCTACTATGTCGCCCCTCTTGATCAAGCCTGAGTGTAAAGCTTCATCCAAAGCAATAGCAATGGACGCAGCCGTTGTATTCCCATACTTAGGCAAATTAATAAATACCTTTTCGGCTGGTAGCTTCAATCGATGCGCTGCCGAATCAATAATCCGTTTATTAGCCTGATGGGGAATGAAGAAATCCAAATCTTCAACAGTTAAATGTATTTTATCAAGCGCATTGATAACCGTCTTGCCCATGGTTCGTACAGCAAATTTATAAACTTCTGGACCATTCATATGTAAGTAAGTAAGACCTTCCGCTGCCCGTGCATCTGTCGGTATCATAGCAACGCCACTGGCTGGGATTGTTAAATTCATACCAGCACCACCATTAATACCCATATCCATACTTAGCATGCCATAACCTTCTGGTACCTCTGAAACGATACAAGCACCCGCGCCATCACCAAATAAGATACAAGTGCTCCGATCCTTCCAATTAAGAACGCGAGACATAATTTCCGCCCCGATAACTAACACGTTCTTAAACAAGCCCGAATTGATGTAACTAACAGCTGTAATTAGGGAATAAATATAACCAGAGCAAGCAATGTGGAGGTCAAAGCCAGCTGCCTTATCGGCACCTAATTTAGCCTGTACCAAGCAAGCCGTCGACGGAATATTCATATCAGGGGTCATAGTCGCTACGATGATGCAGTCAATATCATCTACACTTAAACCAGCATCAGCAATCGCTGCTTTAGCGGCTTCAACAGCCATATCCGATGTATTTAACCCTTCTGGTGCAATACATCGCTCTTCAATGCCTGTACGTTCACGAATCCATTCGTCAGACGTATCCACCATCTTTTCGATATCTTTATTTGTAACAATATTATCTGGCAAAAACTTACCTGTCCCGATAATACCAATCGATTTATTCCACATCGACATCCTCAATAACTCCTTCTGCTTCAATACTCTTTTGAATATTGTCTATAATTTTTCGTTCCACTAGGTCACTAGCAATCTTAATGGCCGTAACAATTTCCTTTTCCTTAGAACTGCCATGGGCAATCAAGAAAACACCATTAACCCCCAAAAGAGGAGCCCCGCCATTTTCCTTATGGTCAAAGCCTTTCTTCATCTTTTTCAAAGCCGGTACCAATAAAAGAGCGCCTAACTTAGCCAGCCAGCCAGTATCCTTTATGGCCTGTTTGGCAATCTGAACCGCTGCTGATACAAGACCTTCACCAAATTTTAAGATAACATTGCCTACAAAGCCATCACAGACAACAACATCAACGGTGCCCTTAGGAATGTCACGACCTTCTACATTACCTTTAAAAGGAATCGTTTTTAAGTGCTGTAGCATAGGATAAGCTGCCTGTACCAATTCTGTTCCTTTGGTAGCTTCTTCTCCAATATTTAATAAGCCAACACTTGGATTTTCTTCGCCAAACATTAACTTAGCATAATTATACCCCATTATAGCATTCTGTACGAGATGTTTCGGTTTGCAATTCGCATTTGCCCCCGAATCCAACATAACTGTTGTCCCGCGTAGGGTTGGAATCGGTGTCGCAATAGCCGGCCGATCAATGCCCTTAATGCGACCAAGGCCAAATAGGGCGGCTGCTACCGCAGCGCCTGTACTACCTGGAGCTACCACAGCATCACATTCCTTAGTACGTACCAATTTAGTAGCAACTACAACGGAGGCATCTTTTTTCTTACGTATGGCTTGTCCTGGATGTTCACCCATTTCAATGACTTCACTAGCATGACGAATGGATAATTTAGGATTATCCGCAGCCCCATACGTAACAAGTAAGTCATGAATCTGCGTTTCATCACCAACAAGAACCACTTCTATATCTGACAATGTTTTTACTGCTGTAACGGCTCCCTTTACAATTTCACCAGGAGCAAAATCGCCACCCATGGCATCTACCGCAATTTTCATCCTTACACCTTATTCTCAAGTGTCTCCATAATAAACTTAGCACGAAAAACTTCTTCGCCCTTGTCGGTTACAAAGACCCATATAAAAAACTTATCGCCTCTGTGGCGGACAACTTCTGCCTTAGCCACTAATTCATGACCTGCTCGTACAGGCTTCTTATATTTAATATTACCTACGCCAGACATAACAGCCGGCAAGCCAATGACTTGCTTAGCTAAATTATGTGCCTCACCATACAAGTACTGAGGATCCACATAGCCTGATACATCCAGCATATCCTCCGTCGTTCTAAGGAAAAGAATACCAGACTGTCCGGCACTTATGTCTATCAGTATACCACGTCCCCCATGATTTGTATGTACAGGACTATCACCTTCATTTGTCTCTGCCATCTGACGTAAACGTTCTCGTACTTCTGGAATACCAAGGGCCAACCGATCTAAACGAATGGTAGGTACACTGACATGAAAAAAGGCAGCCAACTCATCATCAGTCACGAAGGGCGTTTGATGCAACTTATCTTGTAGTTGTGCTTGACGCTCTGCTTTCTTTAACCGACTCATATGACCACCTTTTATGACCTAGTAATAATACTTCCTCTTAAGTATAAGGTAAAGCTAGAAGATTTGCAAGAGATTACAACAACCTCTTCCTTTATTTATCTAGAGATACACAATAAATAAACCTCTTACACATGAATGCATAAGAGGCCTTATCTATCTGCTACAATTATACTTAACAAGGATAAATCCTAATCCCCCAAAATCCGAGATGAACCAATAAAAAGGCATCTGTTAACGACGTCTGTCGCTCAGCTAGTTTCATAATATTCTTATTCTGTACTACAACAATGATATCAACCACACTAGTTAAGGTCTTAAGACCTTGTTTAGCAACAGCCTGGCGTTGTCCTCCTTCAAAGGGAAAAGGCATAGTCACGACGGCTACGGTCAATATACCTAACTCTTTACAACATTGAGCAACTACGGAGCTGCTCCAGTGCCCGCACCACCAATGCCAACTACCTTCATCCGAATCGATTCTTCTCTTCTCATAACTATACCTCTTCCATATCATACGTAATATATTTTTCAAAAAGTTCTCTTAGTATCTTTAATTCAGCCTGTCGTTTACGCAATTCTTCTTGCTGTCGTTTCATTTCAGCTCGTTTCTTATGATCTGTCCGTGCCTTTATCTGAATTACTAAGCTCCTTTCATTATCCAATACGACCTCAATTTCTTCTGGCATCTTTTTTGCATAACTTAAATCAATACGCATAGGTTAAACACTCCTTCTTTTAATAACGAGACATTTTCCTTACCTTATAAGGCAAGACACCATACAACCGCTAGATTCATAGACTATCAGCATCTATTGTACGCAATCATAAATCGGTATTTACTAATTGCCATTGCCTTCCTTCTAAGAAGAAATTCTATTTCTGCCTCTACTATATATAAGAAAATAGACATATGTATGTCCTTATAAAATAAAAGAATTCATTTTATAAGATAAAAATTATGTCGCCCTAGCTACTGAAAATAAATTTCATTTACTATATTCTAATAGCATAGTTACTACTTGCTATAAAAGTAAGTAGAAGAAACCAACTAATCATCCTAATCATTAGCAAACTATATGATTAATTAGTAGGACAAATCAAATAAGCTAGGCCACACAAGTATCAAGGCTTGCTTAGAATTTGCTTTAAAAATTAATTAATTATCAACAACTATACTTATGCATGTTCTATATGAATGAAAGAAGGAGACTTAAGATGAAGAACTTAGAAACAGCCTTATCCATTACCGACAAAGAACGCCTTGCTACCATGGTAGATATCAAAGACAAGTACCTTAATGGTACCTATTCCTTAGAAAAAGCACACCAATTATTAAAGGAAAAAATCGGTACCTGTACACCTGATGAATTTGCCTATGGTGAACAACAATTAAAGGGCAAGTACACGGACGAAGAAGTTACTGACCGTATGAGCGACTTACTAGAACTATTTGACGGCATCCTCGTACGTACCCCTTACGATTATCCATCAAATCATCCGCTTCATGCCTATGCGTTAGAAATTGATGCTATGGATAAATTATTAGATCAAGGGCTCGCTCTCAGCAAAAAAGAATTCATTAAAAATCAATGGTTAGGCTTATTTGACCAATTTAATACATGGCGTACGCACTTATCCCGCAAGCAAAACCAACTGTATCCCGTTCTTGAAACCTATGGCTTTGACCGACCAACCAAAATCATGTGGACCTTCGATGATAAGGCACGTGACGCTATCCGTAAAGCCTATGACAAACTAGAAAATGATACACCAACTGCCTTCTTGCAAGCTTTTGCCGAAATGGAAGATATCGTGCGCGACTTAGACAGTAAAGAACGAGAAGTCTTATTACCTACTTCCTATAAAATGATTGACGACGCTGATTTCATTACCATGAGCCGTGGTGACCATGAAATTGGATTTTCCCTAATTACACCGCCAGACTTATATAATGGAAATGGACAAGCACCAACACCTCTTTCTGATGACCCTTCTATCCCTCAAAATTTTGCTAACGACCTACAAGACTTACTGGCTAAATACCATCTATCTACCAAATCATCAAACACCGATGTGCTTGATGTAGCGACTGGTAAATTAACCTTAGAGCAAATTAACTTACTCTTTAAACATATGCCTGTCGACTTATCCTATGTGGATGAAAATGAACTTGTTAAATTCTACAGCGATACAGAGCACCGCATCTTCCCTCGCAGTGCCAATGTAATTGGCCGCCAAGTACAGAACTGCCACCCAGCTCGCAGCGTCCACTTAGTCGAAGAAATTATTAGTAAATTCCGTAGTGGCGAACAAGATGAGGCTGAATTTTGGATTAATAAGCCAGAAGCCTTCATCTACATTAAGTACACGGCCATTCGAGATGAACAAGGTCGTTTCCGTGGTGTCTTGGAAATGATGCAAGACTGCACGCATATTCGTTCTCTCCAAGGATCCCGTACCCTATTAACTTGGGATAATGAACGTAAGCAAGATAACCAAGGCTCTACGACAAGCACTTCTGTAAATGCGTCTACTAATACTACCGCATCAACAATTGGCAAAACTACTAAGCAAGTTAAGGAACCTCTCACAGCTACCAACAGTAATGAAAGCTACCAAATTGGTTCCATGACAGTAACAGCTGATACTAAGTTAAAAGAAATTTTCTCTCAATTTGACGGCTTAAAGACTTACATGCCAACCATTAATCCTATGTTTAAAATGTTAAAAACGCCAATGGCCATTATGATGCTTCGCAAAGCCACCCTAGGCATGGCTGCTGAACGCAGTGGTATGGGGATGACAGCCTTAGTTAAGGCTATGAATGAATTTGTAAATCAAAAATAGAAAACAAATACGTAATACCAAAAGAAGGCGTTCCTCTGTTATCAGAGAAACGCCTTCTTTCTATTTTATATAACTAAGTAACTTATTGCTATTCTAACTTATTGCTATTCTAACAGAGGTAAACACCCCTACAACCAGCCTTATCTATTTTAGCTATTTCAGTTACCTTGTATCAGCTACCACTATTCATAATGCAAGGCATCAATAGGATTGAGCCGCGCCGCCTTTTGTGCTGGATAAATACCAAAGATTAATCCAATAGCCATCGAGAAGCCAAAGGATAAGAGAATCGGTCCTGATGTAATCACCGTCTTCATTGACGAAAAATGACTAATAGCCTCCGCCATGCCTACACCTAAGATAATACCGATAATACCACCAAACAAGCTAATCACAATCGCTTCAATAAGGAACTGCATAATAATCGTGTTATAGGTAGCACCTAGAGCCTTACGAATACCAATTTCCCGTGTTCGTTCGGTAACGGATACGAGCATAATATTCATAATGCCAATCCCACCAACAATAAGTGAAATGGCCGCTACCGCACCTAAGAACATAGTCAAGGTGCCTGTTGTCGATTCCATAGTCTGCATAACCGTCTGCATATTACGTACATTAAAATCATCTTTTGATGAATCTTTTATGCCGTGTCGCACACGCAAGATGTTTTCTATATCGCTTTGTACCTGATTTAAGTTGATGCCATCGGCAGCTTTTACATAAATCATATTTAAATAATCTTTACCTAGCAAACGTTCCATCCCCGTCGTATAAGGGATGAATATAATATCATCTTGGTCATTACCAAAACTACCAGACCCTTTAGCATTTAATACACCAATAATCTTATAGGGGTCATTGTTGATACGTATATCCTTCCCTACCGGTTCTTCTGTGCCAAATAGATTCTTAGCCACCGTAGCCCCAATGACAGCCACTCGTTCTCGTCGCTCCACTGATGAATCCGTAATAAAGCGACCAGCTTTAATGGTCCAATTGTTAATATCCGCAAAACTAGGACTGACACCTTCTACATTGGTCGTCCAGTTCTTACTTTGATAAACAACTACATAAGACTTGCTAACAACAGGAGAAACGGCGCTGACGTCAGGCAATTTAGCAATGGCTTTTGCATCACCTACCTTTAAGGTCTTATCAGAACCAGCGGCTGGCCTTACACCAGGCGTCCGCGGAGCGCCAGGATAGACCATCAAAAGATTACTCCCTAGACTAGAAATAGAATCTGATACTTGCTGCCGCACGCCATAACCTACGGATACAAGGGCAATCACAGCGGCCACCCCAATAATAATACCTAACATGGTCAATAAGGACCGCATCTTATTGGCGATAATGGATGCCCATGCCATCAAAAAGCCTTCTTTAAGCATGTGCATCACCTCGCTTTATCTCTTCTTCTAATTGGTCATATAAGTCATCAACTGACGGCTTCTTATCCACCTTAGTAAGATCATCCTTACGCCCTTCTATCGTATCCGCAGAATGAGTCAGCTTACTATTAGATGGTTTTACTTCACCGGCTACTACCTTTTCTTGCTCCCTTACAGCCCCTTCATCGACTAAGCCAGCCATATGTGGATTTTGCTTATCTTCTATTATGTAGCCATCTTTTAAGACTACATTACGCCCTGCATAGGTAGCAATATCTGGTTCATGAGTAACCAATATAATTGTCCGGCCTTCCTTATAAAGGTTTGTAAAGATATGCATTACATCCACACTAGCCTTGGAATCCAAATTACCTGTCGGTTCATCCGCCATAATAATAGCCGGATCATTAGCTAAGGCCCGTGCAATAGCTACACGCTGCCTTTGCCCACCAGATAGTTCCGCTGGCAAGTGATCTAATCGTTCACCAAGCCCTAACTCAGTTAACAGCTCAGCAGCCCGTGCACGGCGTTTCTTTTTATCCATACCTGCATAAACCATAGGGAGTTCTACATTTTCTTGGGCGGTCAATTTAGGCAATAAATTAAAACTCTGAAAGACAAAGCCAATCCGTTTATTACGTACATAAGCCAATTCATCATCATCTAAATTAGCTACTTCCTGTCCATCCAATATATAGGAACCGCTAGTCGGTCGATCCAAGCAACCCAATATATTCATGAAGGTGGACTTACCAGAGCCAGAAGGCCCCATAATAGATGTAAACTGTCCTTCATAAATGGTTAAGTCTATACCATGTAAAACCGGTACTTTAAGTTTGCCATTAATATACGTCTTGGTGATTCCTTTTAATGCAATAACTTCTTTTTCCATCGCTATCTCTTAGCTCCTACTAGATTGGCATCCGGCCACCGCCACTTTTACTTCCACTTGTAGGGCTCACATCACCACTAACAACAATTTCTTGACCTTCTGTTAAGCCTTTTACAATTTGAATATTGGTATCGCCCGTAGTCCCTGTTGTTACACTCGTCCGTACTGGCTTACCATCCTTAATGACATACACATATTCGCCTTGCTTGTCAGTACGTACAGCAGCCAATGGAACAACTAAAACATTACGCTGTTCTTGTCCATAAATATTAGCTCGCGCTGTCATCATAGGGAAAAATTGAGACGCATCCGCCTTAGGAATCGATACATGTACAGTATAATAAACAACACTAGTACTCGTCGTACCTAAGTTACCCTTAGTCCCTTTGGCAATTTGCGTTACATAACCTGTATAGGTCTTACCTGGATGAGCATCAACCGTAAAGGTAACTCGTTCACCTGCTTTTACATGACTAATATCCGTCTCATCAACAGTCAAATAAATTTCCAAATCTGATAAATCAGCAATGGTCGCAATAATCATCTGGGTAGAAATCCCCGTGCTAATTGTCTGTCCAGCCTTTAATGGAGTCCCAATAATAGTCCCTGTCATAGGTGCCGTAATCGTCGTATCACTTAGATTAGCTACCGCCTTATCATAAGCAGCCTGTGCCTGTTGATAAGCCATTAAGGCGTTATCGTAAGTCTGTTTAGGAATAGCCCCTTCTTCAGATAATTGAGAGTAACGATCTAAATCTCGTTTTGTATTATCTAGCTTAGCCTTAGCATCATCTACGGTAGCCTGCAACTGTCGTGGGTCAATAGTAGCTATAACCTGTCCTTCTGTTACCTGCTGATTTTCTTTTACATCAACAGTTTCTAGCTTACCACCTACGTTGGTTGACACATCTACATAATGAACAGGATTAATAGTCCCTGTGGCGCTAATGACATTGGCTATATCTCCACGCTTAACAACACCAGTTGTATACGTAGGTGTTACCTTAGCCTGCCCCTTAGAGGTAAAGGCATAGACACCACCAGCAATCGCAATAATAACAATAAATATAATCCACACTCGATAACGTTTTAAAAGGCGTCGCAAATGACCTAACTTTCCCTCACCCATGTTTGACAACTCCTTATATACAAACTAATCACCTTTTGTCTATGACTTTCTATCCCTATGTACAACATATAATACAGAGCATATAAAAAATAAAATACACTCTATTAATCATAGTCAATTATTCAATAGTGAGCATATATAAATCACATGAAACTTTTATGAAAGGTGGTTTTACGCTTTTTAAAAACAATGCCATCTTTTTCTAAACGCTGATTAATCTGATCAATCAAATCTTCCGTCCGTCCATGTGTGGTATCAATAACATAGTCACACCGACGATACATGGGATTCCACCGCTGAATCATATGTTGTACAAAACCAGGTACATTAGAATAGTCCATAGTTGGCCGCTTACCAATACGTCGATTGACTCGTTTTACAATACGAAATTCAGCAGCTCGAATACCAATAATCACTGAATATTTACGCAATTGCCGTAAGGTTTTCATTTCAATAGGAAAGTTACCACCGACAGAAATGACAGCCTCGTGATATAAGGCTACTTTTTTTAATACATCTAGTTCTGCCTGTCTAAAGGCACTGGCCCCTAATTTTTTAAAAATCATCGCCATAGGCAGTTGGTAACGCTGTTCTAATAAACGGTCCGTATCAACAAACTGCCAATTCCTCGAATCAGCTAAGTTACGGCCCAAGTGGCTTTTCCCACTGCCCATGGTTCCTATAAGAATAATATTTCTCTGCATGTTTATTTCCGCTTCCGTTCTGTATTCTTTCGAATACGTAGATATAGTACTCTTTTCATTGTACTATATCTAAAAAGGGTTGAAAACAAAAGAGCTTATAATTTTCTTTTATTTATAGGATAGGAACAAGAAAAAGTAATAACCTCACCAGTCTCCTTCCTCTGCACCTGCTTTAAGTTAATAGACAACAAGGGATATTCCTCTTGTAAGCGGGCACAGATAGACAAATAATCCTGTACCGACCCTTGTATCATAACTGTTACCGTTTTATCTTTACCTACTTCTTGTCCCAATAAAACAACAGGAAAATCTGACACTACCTGCTCGATTTGCTGAGGCAATTCATCTTGTGTGCCTAACACCTCCTGCCAGGCCTGTATCGATTGATACATAGGTTCTTCTACGACGGCCTGTATAACCTGACTTGTTTGCTTAGCTGTTTGCCATTGATCAGTAATAGCTTGACTTTTAGTCCAAAAAACGACGATTAAAGCAACCCAGATTATCATTGAACTTAAAAATATACTAAGACCGATGCTTCCCCTTTTCATTGCCTTTGGATGACTCTCTATAACGACCTTCCATGGTAAAAGATATTCCCTCAGCAGGAGCCACTTTTCCCGCCATTGTAGTGCTGTCATGCTTCTCACTAACCTCCATCGTCGACAACTGGGATCGCACCCGACTAGTAAATTGCCGTATGGCTTCTATGGTTCGCCCCTGCCCACTAAGAGTCCAACCCGATTGGGTAAAAGACAAGGACGTAAATTGTAAATCCACACCTGCTACATCTAATAAAGTAAGCATAAGACGGGACTTCCGCCATTCCTCTTGCTGAACTTTACTAGCCTGTTTCACCTGCCTAAGCCAAATTTGGTATTGCCTTTGCTCTTTTATCGCTTCTGTATAGGATGAGCTTGCTATATAGGTTTGATACCCTTTTTCTACCTGCCAATAATGATAAATTGCATAAACAGCGCTACTAGATAAAGCAAAATAGACAAGAAAAAGACCAATACCTAACCCAAGCCAAATCTTCTTATATTGATGCCAGCACCTACGCCACCTTGTCTCTGGCAAAAGAAAATTAATAGATGTGTACATAATCAGACCGATTCATACCTTGCAAAGCTAATTGTATAGCCACCTGCCATTGTAGTTGATTTAATTGGCAAATAGACTGGGCCTTACTAGCCACCTGTAAGGACAAACCTTGAGCTTGTCCATATTTCTCTTTCCAAAATTGCCACCAAGCTGGCTCCTCTTGACCTACATCTACGCTCCAATACTGAACGCCCTCAATACCTGGCTTACGTACGTGCGTACACATAGTTTCAATTTCATTAAAAGCCTCTTGTATCGCTTCATTCCGATTGCTTCCTCTTATCTCTGTATGCCACAAACATAAGCCCTTCATTAATGCGTACATATATAAGCTAGTCCCTCTTTCATAGCAAACGAGGTAAACACCTTCCTTATAAACTGGATCATGATACAAGACACTAGGCCAAAAACTAACAAATTTAAGCAGGCCTTCCCCACTTTCCAACCCTTTTGTCAATTCTTTCAAGACATCCCGTCGCATACACACAAGGAACAATAAATCTTCTTTCTTATTTTCTAGTTCTGGTTCAGGTAAAGCTGTCACTGAAAAATCATAAGTATACGTTGCTGTATCATGAGGAAAAAAGTCCTCCACCTGGCACTGCAACATTTCACGTACTTCCCATGGTTTCATATGAGGAATAACCGTAGCTGTCATAGGCACTTCTTCCTCATAAGCAACAGATAAATAGGTATCCTCTAAACTATACCGATGCAAAAAATCCTTGCAATCTTTAGCTATTGAATTCTTTCTTGGCCAATAATAAGCGTTTTGCACCTGTACAGACTCTTTTCTCTTACTGCATTGCACCCCATATAGACCCTCTTGTCCCACTACAAGGCCTAACCATTGTCTTTTCATCTGTATTCCTCTCTTTTCACTACTTACTCTAATCGTTTCACATTTGTAACCTGAATATGTCGTTTACCATCCACTTCACTCATCCTATAAGAGACTAGACGCGTCACCGATAAACCATATATCTTATGCAAACAAGCTATACGAAGCTCATAAGTGTTTGGTTCAGCCTCTACATAAGACGTCATCCGCCATTCTAGTTGATTATTTTCTGGATCAATCCTAGTGACTATTTGTTTAGGCGACCAAGGCTGACCCTGTTGTTGAACCCTAGATAAGTACCAGCTAATACCGCGTTCAGCACCATACTGGCACTGAGTTAACAGAGCTTCATCCTGTACCGATTGTAATTGTTGATGTACCTGTCCTATAAGGCCGCCCCAAGTGACGAATATAACAGCCATTAAAAGCATAACCATATAAGTAGTAAAACCAGCTTCTTTCTGTCTCATAGATCGTCCTTTTTCTTTGCCATGCGCCAAAAAGAATAATCTGTACATATATCCAATTCGACAGGATGCAATCCATAAGGATAGACTTGACTAAAGACAGATGGCATATAGGCCTCTTGAAAACGGACACGTAAACTGCCATCACCCGTTTGCTCAAGCAGAGGCTCATCATCTATATGAAGAAGCTTCACCCGCCCTGTCTTAAATCCTAAGCCACGTAAGGAAATAATCTGTGTCGACATATTAGATAAATACAAGCGAGCCTCCCCTCCAGCTAAGGTAAAGCCCCAATCCGCCTTTGGAACAAGATAAGACACAAAACGATCATTTATCTCATACGGTGATGTCGTACCTTGTATGCGTTCACGTACAAAAGCTCTTATAAAACGCGCATCCATAGCCAATTCATTGCCATATTCAATATGCTCTGCCATTTGCATCATACGTCCCGTGTATACCATGGTTACGGTAATGACTACAAGAATCAGGCTGGCACCTATTAAGGCCTCCGCCAACAAGAAACCAGCTGCTAATTGTTTTTGTCTCATTTCATATAGCTTTTTTCTAACTTGCTCCTTATAATCTGCTAACCCTCGTTTTATAAAATAGTTATAAGTACACACTCATTATCCTCAATTTCATATACTAAAAACCTATCTCATCAATCAAAAGTCCCCATCTCTTTAGACCGTTATACAGTTTGCCATACATAGGTAGACAAAGTCACTTGATTTTTACGAGCACTACCTTGAACCTCTACCTTATTAACGACCGTACCATCGACTGTCTTAGGCTCTACGCTGATTGTAATAACTTGGTTTTCTTTTTTACGTAGAAAAGTAGGTTCACGCAAACCATTCACTTCAATGTGGCCTGTCGTATTCAATTGTTCTAGACACTGACTCTTAACAGATTCTAAAGTAGACCGCGTATACATTAATAAGGCATCCTTTTCTCTAGCCTGACTCATTTGATTAAGTGTTGACGTAACTAAGGGAGCCAAACCACCTATTCCTATAGAAAGGACCATAAAAGCACACAAAGCATCCCATAAAAGAAAACCAGCCTCTCGGCCTCTCTTTTTATTCCGTACTTTCTTGTAACCCATTTTTATCATACTGCCACCAACGAATATGCCCCGTTTGCTGTGAAAAAACATATTCCCGATAAATACCTAGCTTATCATCTGTAAGTCGACACCGAAACAGATCTGACGTACCTCGTTTATCATCAAATACAATATAATTTGTTTTATGACCTAACACGGTCAAATGAATGCCTTCAGGCAAAATCTGATAGGCTCTCCGTTCATAAGGGCCATAATTAATATGTTCATACCTATCTGACTCAACATAAATTCGCTCATCTCCATAAGGATAGATAGAGCCTTGTAGAGCTGCTGTTTGCAAACGCTTTAATGACATATAAAACGTTCGTGCTGACGTATCAAATACATGTCGCTCTAAAGATAGTTGCTGCGATGTAATAATAACAAAACTCATCACTAAAAGAGCCACTGTTATATACATGGTTAATTCCGCTAATATGAAACCACGCTCTTCTTTCCTTTCTCTACTAGCCATATACCTCTGCCTATTACTACCAAAGCTTCGGACGCCCATTTTGAAATTAGGACTGTAAATCAACATTTTCCTAATAACCTTAAAAGGTTGCCAAACGTCTAAGGGCTTCTCGAGCCCTTTGCATAAATACTTATATAAACTCATGCATACTAACTTGCCCCCCTTTCTGATAGACTGCCAAGTCTTGTATAAACACATATATACGAATACCAGCCTACAACCTATTTCCTGTCTATCTCTACTAATACACTTACTTAACCAACTATCGATTGGTAGATAAGACCACAATAAGCACTCATAGCTAAATAAGGACCAAAAGGAATACGCTGATGATTAGTTATTTGTCGAGTACGGTACATACATATAAGCCCGCCTAGACTGCCTAAGACAAAAGCCAGTGTGATAACCATGTACATGGTTTCTACAGAAAACCACCAAGCCATGGCACTCATCCACTTACAATCACCTAAGCCCATAGCTCCCGTCCATTTCCAAGCGATAAAACCAAATATACATAAAAGGCTCATACTCATGCTTATTGCTTCTATATACGAAGCCTCCATAACCCACAACCGAATAGCACCTAAAAGCACTAGGGCGATTGCTCCCTGATCAGGTAAAATCATATATTGCTTATCAATGACAGCACCTACTAAAAGAAGCAAACCAAACAAAATATATAATCCATAGACTATACCTGTATAGGATCCTACATAGGCTAAGGTAAAAGCATATAACCAGCCTATACCAGCTGTGCCCCAACGGATTCGCAAGGAGATATCTGCATCTGGAATAAACAAACAACTAATAAAACTATACATATAACCGGTTGCTATACTACTAAGAATAACCAAAGCATCTGACATAATCCTTCCATCCTCATCTATCTATTTAGTAACTACGCCTACTCAGCCTCTGTTTGTGGCATATCTGGTGCCGTTACAACAATATGATTGCCTGAGCCACCACTACTTTCCGAAGAAATAAGGTAATCACCGCCCTTAGGTGTTTTTACATCTTCAGACAAATACCCTGCCTTATATAACTCTTCCACTGTCGGTACCGTAGAAGACGTCGTATCTACCATATACAACTGAGCCGCGTTAGCAATCGTCTGTGTATCCGCCTTCACCTTAGCTGCCTTGGCTTTATCGGCCGCTGACAAAAATTGTGGCATTGCAATAGCTGCTAAAATGGCTATAACAGCAACAACTACCATTAATTCCACCAAAGTGAAACCGGCTTCCTTTCCGGGCCGCCTAGCTACTAGCTTCTCTATCTCTTCTTTTATCTGAGCTTTTTTCTTACCATATATAGTACCAAGAACCTGCCATAGGCGAGCACATATTCTCTGCCCCTGTGCGAAAATAGACTTATAACTACCTTTATTTCCCCCATTCAAATACGTTCTCTCTCCACTTAATAACATGGTCTCTTCTACTAATACAACTCGCTTTTTCATAAATAACTCCTTTACTCGCTCTACTTTCTCAATACGTAAAATCTACAATCCTTATTAGCCATTACCCACAGAGGTAACAGCCGAAAACATAGGCACCATAATAGCTACAATTAAAATACCAACGCCAATGCCCATCAAAGATAATAAAATAGGCTCCATTAACTTTTGACATTGCCTACTATAGGTCTCTGCTAATCGTTCATAATATCGATACGCATGGTTAAGCATCCCTGTCATATCGCCTGTTTCTTCTCCAATTTCAATTAATTCCCACAAAAAATCATTGCCTAACTGATTCGCCTGCAAAGCTTGACTTAGGGTATACCCCTTTCTTATCGACTGCCCCACTAGTGCTTGTCGCCTACGGGCTTCTTGATTAGGCCACAAAGACTGACTCAATGTAAGCATATCAGTAACAGACACTCCTGATGCTAATAACAAAGACCATACCTTTAACACACGAGGCACCATAAAAGCCATAGCCAACTCATGTGCTTGACACCAAGCCCATAAGTGTTTATGCAACCATAAGGTATGATTCGGCCGCTTATACCAAGCAAAACTTCCGGCTATAACTATCATAAACAAAACCAAAATAAGTAAAAAATGAGCCTGCAAGCCATCGCTAATAGCAAACAGAATTTTCGTTAACAAGGGCAAGGGAATTTGCATGGATTCAAATACATGCTTAAAGGAAGGAATGATAAAAACAAAGGCAACAACCATAAAGCCCAACATGAGAAACAAGAGAAAGGCGGGATACGTACTAGCTGACTGTATCTGCTTTTTCCAAGCCAATTCCCGTTGAAAATAAGCATGCATAATCTGCAATGTTTCCCCTAATGTACCAGCTCGTTCAGCCGCTTCCACCATGGTTAATCCAATACGATTAAAGCCTGTCTCTCGCAAGGCCATCGACAAACTATGTCCTCGATTTAAGGATTCACTCATTTGTTGATAGGGTATTCGTGGATGTGGTTTTTTGGTAAGCAAGGTAAACACGCGACGAATGGGAATACCGGCTTCCACTAAAAGAGATAAGCGGTAACAAAACTCTACCGTGTCCTTTCCCTTCCAAGATTTTTTCTTATGTGCCTCCCTTTCCTCCTGCAAGGCCACTACATATTGGTAGCTATGCCTTAACTTAATCCGTGCTTCTTCTTTATTTTCCGCCCATAATCGGCCTTGCTGTTTCTCCCCTTTATCTGTAATAACACTATACTTATACTGTTCCATAAGACGTATGTAACACCTCACGTAATTCCTGGCGCCGTCCCCATTTGCTTTCTAACTCATGCACAGCCATCTCCATAGTCTGCATCGGTTTTTGTGTTTCCTGTACCGATAAAATCTGTGGCTCTTTCTTTTGGCGTATAAGATTTGATACGGCTGTCGTATTCAAAAGAATATCCCGAATGGTTACAAACTCCGCATCAATACGAGTTAAGTGCTGGCAAATAATAGCTCGAAGGACTTGAGCTAACTGATTGCGCACTTCCTCCTGCTGCTCGCCTGGAAACAAAGAAATCATCCGCTGTATAGCCGTAATAGCCCGTTGCGTATGCATGGTCGCAAAGACTAAGTGTCCCGTTTCTGCCGCCTGCAAGGCGGCTTCCAAGGTCTCTCTATCCCGTAATTCACCAATCATGATAATATCTGGGTCTTCGCGCAGCGCATCTCGCACACCGCCAGCCATAGATGCTACATCTCGATGCAATTCTCGTTGATGGATTAAGGATTTATCATTTGTAAACATATATTCCACTGGATCTTCTAAAGTAACAATATGTTTCGCTGCCTCCTGATTAATGTAAGTAATACAAGAGGCTAAGGTATAACTTTTGCCAGAACCAGTCGGTCCTGTAATGAGGATTAAGCCATCCGTCTTTAAAGACAAATCTTTCAATAATTTATCTTCCTCACTATCACCTAGACCCAACTGTCTTTGATATAACAATCTAAGAGTGCCACAAACCTTTTGCTGAACAGCATAAAGATGAACACGAATCCGCAAACCTTGACAAGTACAAGCTGCATCAACAGATAAATTTTTGCACCCTACCACCTGGCAGCCACACCGCTTATACACCTCATCCAATATATCCCTAGTAAAAACAGAGTCACTACGAACCATAGCTTCACCTTGCCGCCAGTAAATAGGTGCATCCATTTCTACATGAATATCAGTCGCCTGTCTATCTATAGCCTCTTGAACGATGTCATCCAAACTGACCACCTAACCCCTCCTTCCAAAGCGATTTCAAAATTAAAACTCTCGCTACAAGCTTACAAGGCTCCTTCTTTCTCCTTATTAAAAAATTCCTACCCGAGCCAATTCCTCTGGTCGTGTCCTTCCTTGTAAAACCAATTGCTGCCCCTGCTCTTCTAGACTCTGCCGGATATAAGACGAATACCCACCTAAATCCTGCCTTTTACCTAACTCAGGAAGCAATAAGACTTCAAAAACAGCTGTTCGTCCATAATAGCCACTACCATGACAATAGGGACAAAGTGTATCTTCTCTGATCCTCACTGACACATCTTGTCTTAACTCTAAAGTATGCCGATTCTCTTCGGCGACAGAACTAAGAGAACCTACTCTGTTCGTTTGTCCCTGCTGACAATGTGAGCAGGATGTTCGCACGAGTCGCTGTGACAGAACTCCTTGTAAGGTAGCCTTTACTAAATACCTATCTACCCCTATATTGACTAAGCGATCCTCTACTTCTTCCGCTCGATTAGTATGAATGGTCGACAAGACGCGATGACCAGTTAAAGCCGCCTGAATCGCCAACTGTGCTGTTTCCCTATCACGAATTTCTCCTACCATAATCGTATCTGGATCCTGCCGCAAAATAGATCGCAACCCTTGTCCAAATGTAAGACCGGCCCGCTCCTGTATGGGTACCTGTACAACACCTTTCAAACTCACCTCTACTGGATCCTCCAAAGAAACAATTGATTCACTCTCTACAGGTAAGGTCTTAAGCAAGGCATACAGAGTCGCCGTCTTACCCGACCCAGTAGGGCCACATACTAGGAAGAGTCCGTAAGAGCGATGCAAAACAGCTAGCACATCACTTACTAACGGTGCTGGCAGGCCTAACTCAACAAGAGACTTATGGGCACCTTCATTTCCTGTTATACGGCAAACAATCGTCTCACCATATAAGGACGGCAGCGATGATACACGTAATAAACAAGTCAATGCTTCCCTCTGCCAATACCATCGGCCATCTTGAGGCAGGCGTTTTTCTCCAATATCCATATTGCTTTCTACCTTAATCCGATTAATTACCTGGTCTGCTCGTGGTGACAAAACACGGTCCTCTTCTTGCAAAAGACCATCAATACGATAGCGTATACATACACCTCCTTCAACCGCATCAAAATGAATATCACTGGCTCGCCTTTTTATGGCCTCCTCAATCCACTGGTCAAGAGCTATCTCTATGGGTAACATATAACCTCCTTTTCTTGTACTCTGCCTTTGAAAAATCCAGCACTAACTACTTTTACAAGAAGCCCTCTTCTTCCTTTCAATCTTCCTAATAAGGAAAAGACGGTAAAATAAAACGTATCGGCCTACATGCTAATAAAAGGAGGCATCCACACATCTCTCGTGAGCTTGAACTATCGCAAGGCTCTTTAACGAGATATATGGATGCCTTCATCTTTCAATGATATAAAAACAAAACTATTAAAAGGGGCACACATCCTGTAAAGAGCCTTACGCTAGTACCAGCTCTTAAAGGATGTGTGCCCCTTACTTACATACCTATGATATCTAACTACATAAAAAGCACCTACTATCTCACAGGAAACCTTACAACAGTATCAGCTCCCGAAAGATAGTAGGCGCTTTTATACGCTTTTTATAGGTTTTATATATAGTTATCGTTTATTGTAAAATACAGCAGAACCTCTATATTGAGCAGTATCTTCCAACAACTCTTCTATGCGAAGCAACTGATTATACTTAGCTACTCGTTCACTGCGTGCTGGTGCACCCGTCTTAATCTGGCCCGCATTAACAGCTACCGCAATATCGGCAATAGTAGCATCTTCCGTTTCACCAGACCGATGAGAAATAACACAGGTATAACCAGCCCTTTTAGCCATTTCTATAGCATCAAAGGTTTCTGTCAAAGTCCCAATCTGGTTAACCTTAATCAAAATGGAATTCGCCGTATCATTAGCAATCCCCTTAGCTAGGCGTTCTGTATTAGTTACAAACAAATCATCGCCGACTAGTTGAATCTTCTTGCCTAGCCGTTCTGTTAATAATTTCCAGCCAGCCCAATCTTCTTCAGCTAGACCATCTTCAATGGAGACAATTGGATACTTATTAACTAACTCTTCATAAAAATCAACCATTTCAGCTGCTGATTTTACCTTACCTTCACCAGCTAAATTATAGTTGCCATCAGCAAAGAATTCAGAGGAGGCGGCATCAATAGCCAAGGAAATATCCTTACCTGGTTCTAATCCCGCTGCCTTAACAGCTTCACAAATAACCTGCAAGGCTTCTTCATTAGAAGATAAATTTGGAGCAAACCCACCTTCATCACCAACGCCTGTTGCTAGGCCCTTTTCTTTAAGAACTGACTTTAAAGTATGATAGACTTCCGCACACCAACGTAAAGCTTCAGCAAAAGAAGACGCGCCTACAGGCATAATCATAAATTCCTGAATATCTACATTATTATCCGCATGGGCTCCACCATTCATGATATTCATCATTGGCACAGGCATTTCCTTAGCATTAACACCACCTAAATACTGAAAAAACGGTAACCCTGCCGAATCAGCTGCCGCTTTAGCAACCGCAATAGATACGCCAAGAATGGCATTAGCTCCTAAGCGTCCCTTATTAGGCGTACCATCCAGTTCAATCATAAACTTATCAATTGCTACTTGTTCCGTCGGGTCTAAGCCAATAATTTCTGGTCCAATAATATCATTTACATGGGAAACGGCCTTTAATACGCCCTTTCCACCAAAGCGTTTTTTATCGCCATCACGCAATTCAACCGCTTCAAATTGGCCCGTAGACGCCCCAGACGGAACGGCTGCCGTAGCCATAGTGCCGTCATCCAACAAGACATCCACTTCTACCGTTGGATTACCACGAGAATCTAAAATTTCTCTTGCATGTACATCAATAATGGTAGCCATAGTCTAACCTCCTATAATTAATTTCTCTATATCTTAATACTATCGAATAGAAAATAGGTTCCTTATGTTACTTATACTAAAAACGAAGTAAGGATTGACCTGTCATTTCCTTAGGCTGAGCAAACCCTGCCAAAGCCAACATCGTTGGGGCTATATCGCACAAGGCTCCACTAGCTAATTTGGCATCATGAGGCCCGTTATACAAAACCAAAGGCACCTTATTTACTGTATGCGCCGTATGCGGTGCACCTGTTTTATGATTAACCATCACTTCTGAATTGCCATGATCAGCTGTAATAAGTAACTGCACATCATTAGCATTAGCGGCTTCTACAATCTTAGCCAGACCCGCATCAACCGCCCGAATGGCTTCTTCAGCGGCTTGCAAATTACCTGTATGACCAACCATATCTGGATTAGCAAAATTAAGAATAATCATATCATATTTTTGCTCATTCATAGCCGCTACCACCTTATCGGTAACCACAGGGGCACTCATCTCTGGCTGTAAATCATAGGTAGCCACTTTCGGTGATGGTACAAGAATGCGACTTTCTCCAGCAAAAGGTTCCTCACGGCCTCCGTTAAAGAAATAGGTCACATGAGCATACTTTTCTGTTTCTGCAATGCGTAGCTGCTGACAGCTATTATCTGCTAGGACCTGTCCCAGTGTCTGTGGCAACAATTCTTTATCATATACAATATGAACAGGCAAATCATCTTCATAGCGAGTCATTGTTGCTATATAGCAGTCTTTTAACCTATCTTTACCAGGCAAAGCATATCCCAGTGCTTTTTCACTGTCTGCTACATCACTTAAAAGGCGCGTTATTTGACGCACACGGTCGGGTCTAAAATTGCATACCAATACAGCATCACCAGCCTGTATACAACCAGAAGGCTCAATCACTGTAGGCACTACAAATTCATCAGTAATATCTTTGGCATACGAATGTTCCACTGCTTCCTCAGCACTTTTAGCCTCTAAGCCCTTACCAAGCACAATAGCCTTATAGGCTTTTTCGGTCCGTTCCCAGCGATGGTCACGATCCATACCATAGTAACGACCACCAACAGTAGCTATCTGTCCACCACCTACCTGTTGGCACCACGCTTCTAATTCCTTAATAAAAGTTTGCGCACTCTTAGGTGCTACATCACGCCCATCTAGAAAGGCATGTACATATATATGCTGGATTCCTTCTTTATGCGCCTTTTCGATAATCTTTTCTACATGAGACAACTCACTGTGAACGCCCCCATTAGATAAGAGCGCCAATAATTGCAAACGATTCGTTTTTCTCGCTTGCTCCAACAGTTCTTTTACAACAGGTCGTTCAAAAAAAGTACCTGACGCTAAATCCTTAGTAATCCGTGTTAAAGACTGGTCAACTACACGACCAGCACCTAAATTTAAATGCCCCACTTCCGAATTACCCATCTGTCCCTCAGGCAGACCAACAGCTAGACCTGATGCCTCTAACTGCGTATGCGGGCACATCTGCCATAAAGTATTAAAATTTTCTGGATGCGCTTGTACTACTGCATTAGCCTCGTCATCTGGATTACCAATGCCAAAGCCATCTAAAATAACCAACATAACGGGTCGTTTTATCTTGGTCATGCGCTTATCACCCCGCTTAGGCTTTTATAATCTGACTAAATTCATCAACCTTTAAAGAAGCCCCTCCAACAAGAACGCCATCAATGTCAGCTTGTTGCAAAATATCCTTTGCATTTGCTGCTTTTACACTACCGCCATATAAGATAGGTGTCTTATCAGCTATTTCCTTGGAATAGGCATCAGCCAAGACCTGACGAATATATTGGCATACTTCCTGTGCTTGTTCTACCGTAGCAGTACGGCCTGTACCGATAGCCCAAAGGGGTTCATAAGCAATAACAATAGAAGCTACGTCTTCCCCAGAAAGGCCTTGTAAACCTTCTAAAATCTGCATCTGAATCCATGGTTTCATAACACCATTTACTCGCTGGTCTTCGTTTTCACCGACACACAAGATAGGACGAAGCTTATGCCCTAAAGCCGTCTTAATTTTTTTATTCGTATCTAGGTTTGTTTCACCAAAATACCCACGCCGTTCCGAATGTCCAATAATACTGCCCTTAACACCAAGTTCTCTTAGCATAGACGGCGCAATTTCTCCTGTAAAAGCCCCTTTTTCTTCATAAAACATATTTTGTGCATATACCGACACATGAGCTAACTTACTTATCAACGTAGTGGCTGTTTCTAAATCCGTATAAGGCGGACATAAAATCACTTCTCGATTGTCTCCAACCTGTGCTAATACATCTTGCAAACCACTAACTAATTCCTTAGCGGCTGCCCGATCATTATGCATCTTCCAGTTACCTGCAATAATTGTCTGCCTCATAATTTATTCTTCCTCCTAAGCTTCTTCCAAAACATCAATACCTGGCAACACTTTGCCTTCTAAATATTCTAAGGATGCACCACCGCCTGTAGAAATATGGGAAATCTTATCAGCGAGTCCACTTTTTTCTATGGCTGCTACCGAATCACCACCACCAACAATAGTCGTCCCCCTAGACTGAGCAACAGCTTTTGCTATCTGATTTGTCCCTACAGCAAAATGGTCCATTTCAAATACACCCATAGGCCCATTCCATACAATAAGCTTCATAGGCGCCAATAAGTCCGTATACTTTTCAATCGTCTTAGGGCCAATATCTAAGGCCATCCATCCATCTTCTACAGCATCAAAGGCAACGATTTTATAATCGGCTTCGTCCTTAAATTCCTTAGCGACAACAAAATCAACCGGCAGGGCTAACGTCGTATGTTCTTCCTTAGCCTTAGCTAATAGTTGCCGAGCCAATTCAAATTTGTCTTCTTCTACTAAGGACGTCCCCATAGAATATCCTTGAGCGGCTATAAAGGTATTAGCCATGCCGCCACCAATTAATAGCACGTCCACTTTAGGCAATAAATTAGAAATCACTTCTATTTTATCACTAACCTTAGCGCCCCCAATAATAGCGGCAAATGGATGGTCTGGATGAGCTACAGCCTGCCCAATATAGGCTATTTCCTTTTCTAACAAATAGCCAGCAGCCATAGGCAAGAACTTAGCCACGCCAACAACAGAGGCGTGAGCTCTGTGCGATACACCAAAAGCATCATTAATAGCCACATCAGCTAGGCTAGCTAATTCTTTGGCAAACGCTGGGGCATTCTTTTCTTCTTCCTTATGAAAACGAACATTTTCTAATAAAAGAATATCGCCTTTCTTTAGAGCCTTAGCCTGTGCCTTTACTTCGTTTCCAATACAGTCATTGGCAAACTGCACAGGCTGACCTAAAAGCTGACTTAAATGCTTAGCCACTGGTGCCAGGGAAATTTCCATTTTGCGCTCGCCCTTAGGCCGACCTAAATGAGAGGCTAATATAATTTTCGCCTTATGCTGTAACAAATACTTTATTGTCGGCAAGGTTGCTCGAATTCGTGTATCATCCGTAATCTGTCCTTCTTTTAAAGGCACATTAAAATCAACACGTACATAAACGGTTTTTCCATCCACTGGTACTTGTTCAATCGTCTTTTTCATAGATGGCCTCCTATAGCTTAGCTATATCTTCTATCCCTATCTATAGCAGAGAAGACTGTTTTTACAGCTAGCAAGTTCTCTATTTTGCCCCCAAAAACAGTCGTCGCTCTACTTACCATATACTAAGAAATAGTCAGTTTATCTTATAAACCTTGTTTACCTACATAAGCAGCTAAATCAACAACACGGTTAGAATAGCCCCATTCATTATCATACCAAGATACAACCTTAGCCATATTACCTTCCATAGTCATAGTCAAATCAGCATCAACAATAGAACTACGAGGATCACCATTAAAGTCATGAGAAACTAATGGTAAATCAGATACACCTAAAATCCCCTTTAATTGACCATTAGCGGCTTTACGGAAGGCCTCATTGATGGATTCCTTAGTCGCTGGTTTGTCTAATTCAACAACAAGATCTGTGATAGACACGTTCGGTGTTGGCACACGTAAAGCGAAACCATTTAATTTACCTTTTAATTGTGGCAACACTAAAGCTACGGCCTTAGCGGCTCCTGTTGTTGTTGGAATAATAGATAAAGCAGCAGCTCTCGCCCGACGTGGATCCTTATGAGCCACATCCAAAATACGTTGGTCATTGGTGTAAGAATGAACCGTTGTCATTAATCCTCGTTTAATACCAAAGACTTCATCAAGTACCTTAGCAAAAGGAGCTAGGCAATTTGTCGTGCAGCTAGCATTAGAAATAATATGATGCTTAGCTGGATCATATTCTTTTTCATTAACGCCCATAACGATAGTAATATCTTCTTCTTTAGCTGGTGCTGTAATAATAACTTTTTTAACAGAACCACCTAAGTGCTTTTTGGCATCATTCGCATTACGGAATACACCCGTTGCTTCTACAATAATCTGAGCGCCCGTCTTGTCCCACTCAAGTTCTTTTGGATCTCGTGTGTGGAAAATAGGAATGCGTTTGCCATCAACAATTAAATCATCGTTTTCATAGGTAACATCATTAGGAATCGTACCATGTACTGAATCATATTTTAATAAAAGAGCCGTATCTTCTGTTTTACCAATATCATTAATAGCTACCACTTCTACGTCTGGATTATTTAAGGTAGCACGCATAACACAACGACCAATACGACCAAATCCGTTAATACCAATTTTTACTGCCATTTTGATGTCCTCCTGTAACTGTTTACAATCTATAAATAAACGACAAACAAAAACAACGTATATAATCGCCGCATCGCTCACAGCCATACGGCCATAAAAAAACAATGTAACAACATACTTACAACAAAAGTACTAAGGCCCTTTTGTATCTTCTGTAAAACAGCTTCCCAACCTTATAGATAACAGGTCTGAAAACAAGTTAAATATAGGCTCCTCCAGCCATTCATAAATCAAAACCAATCTACAAAACAAACCATAAGAAACTAACCTACTACTTAAGTAAAGAAAGAATAGCCTTAGCAGCAGCCTCATCAATAATTAATGTGCCCTTATGACAAGCCCGCATAGCCCCAATAATAGCGGCACCTTTTTCCGCGCCACCAGCCACAGCAAATACGTGCGGTATATCTGACACGGTTCGCAGCGAAAGGCCTATATTGGTCATTTCATAAACAATATGTCCATTAATGTCACAATAACAACCGAGAGCTTCACCAACGCCACCAGCTTTTTCTATTTGCTGACAAACTTCCTGACTGCTATTACGTTTCTTAGCCATAACTACAGCCTGCCCAATACCAAAAAGTAAAACATCAGCTCGCTTGGTCTGCTGATTCACTTCCTTAATCTGTGGTTCACGGTCAATAAGAAGCTCAATCGTTTCTTTAGATAGACCATCTGGAAAATGGAGCATCTTATACGTGCCACCTAACTTAGAAGCAATCACCGAAGCAATGACGTTCGATTGATATTCAACACGTTCACCAACGCCACCACGAGCAGGCAAGACCAATGTGTTTAAATTCTTTTTAGGAAGCATTTCCGCTAACTTAGCCATAGTACTGCCACCAGTAACAACGAGGGTCTGATCTGGCTGCAAGATCTGCATAACTTCACGAGACGCCCCATAACCAAGCTCTGCTAAATCGGCATTACCATAGCGAGAACTAATAATAATAACGTCCTCAATACCTAGCGCTTTCTTAATAAAATCTTGTTGCACATTAATCTGCGCCAATTCATTCATTGACCGTGTTAATTCTGGAAGAAATTCTTTGCCAAGTTGTGTTAACACCATCCCTTCGCCAGTAACAGCTAACAAACCTGTATCCCGCATATGGTCTACATGAGAGCGCGTTACTCGTTCCGTTAAATTTAGTTGGGTCGCCAATAAGCGCCGACCTATAGGTTCCGCATGAGCAATATGCCTAAGTATGCGGTAACGTTCTTCCGCTACCTCCATAAGCTCTGGAACCAGCCGACTATAAGCTAATGCTAAACTATCCACGACTCTCTCCTTGTCCCTTAGGGCTTTTTATGTCCCAGCACAATAAAAAAATATATACCTTCAGTTCACATTCTACCCTATCTAGTCAAATTATTCAAGCCTTATAATATTATATACAAATATACAAAAGGAGAAGCCTAAGCAGCTTCTCCTTCATTTATTCTTACTTTCAGAACTTTTCCCTATTGATTCTCTCAAAAAGGCTCTCACTAGCCTCTTTTTCAGCCATAGATATAATTCTTTCGGCTGATCCTGAACAAATCTGTTCATAACGCTCTAATACTTCAGGGGATGGCAATGGACCACGATGAATCTCCATAGCTGTAGCCATAATATTGTTATTTACTTGATGAGTTTCATTAACAGACGAACTTAACTTCTTGTCGTCCATATTTTTTACCATAATTACTCATTGCTATGCGAATATCATTACCTAGCATCTTCCAATCATTAGCAATTGCACTTTCTCCATAATTATTTAATATTAATATTCCGCATCTCTTTTGAATCAGAATAACTATTTATAATATGTTTCATGCCTCTAAAAACTAAATTAGTAACTACCCTCATCTATATTATCTCCTTTTCCTCATTGTGATATAGCACCAGCTCACAAGGAAGACGCCCCGTTTCGTCTTACTTCGTACCAAAGATACGGTCACCCGCGTCACCTAGACCAGGTAAGATATATCCATGTTCATTTAATTTTTCATCCAAAGCGGCTACATACACACGCACATCCGGATGTTCTTTATTCACCGTTTCCACCCCTTGCGGTGCAGCTACTAAGCACATCAATTGAATATCCTTAGCCCCACGGTCCTTTAATAAAGACAAAGCCGCTGAAGCACTGCCACCTGTAGCCAACATAGGATCCGTTACAATAATACGGCGTTCCGATAAGTCGGACGGTAATTTACAATAATATTCAACTGGTTTTAAAGTTTCTGGATCACGATACAAACCAATATGCCCAACGCGAGCACTTGGCATTAATTCTAACAAACCACTAACCATACCTAAGCCAGCACGCAAAATAGGAATAATGCCTAATTTTTTACCAGCAATCTGCTTGCCTACCATTTTTACTAACGGCGTCTGTACTTCCACATCTTCTAAAGGCAAATCACGAGTAATTTCATAGCCCATTAACAAGGTAATTTCATCTAATAACTGACGAAAGTCCTTAGAACTCGTTCCAATGGAGCGAATCAAACTTACTTTATGCTGAATCAGCGGATGTGTCATTACATTTACATTCATAGCGTAACCCTTCTCTATTTAATTACTGGTAAAACTTATGCGTATAACCGCACTATTCATATACACTATTAGTATAACAAATTTAATCTGTATTGAATACGTCTATATAAGAGTAAACCTATTTTTCTAAATCCATAATTTTATTTACCCGCCGTTCATGACGACCACCAGCAAAGTCTGTTGCCAACCAAGCCTTAACAATTTCATCAGCAAGGCCTAGGCCAATAACACGTTCACCCATAGTCAAAATGTTAGCATTATTGTGTTCACGACTTTTAATAGCCGAGAACGTATCATGACACAAGGCGGCCCGAACACCTTTTATCTTATTGGCTGCAATACCTATACCGATACCTGTACCACAAATAAGAATACCTTTTTCATGCTGACCATCAGCTACCGCTTTAGCTACTTTTTCTGCAATATCTGGATAATCTACAGAATCTTCTGAATAGGTACCATAGTCCTTATAAGCTATCTGCATAGCATCTAATGTTTCTTTTATATGTTCTTTCAAATGAAAGCCACCATGGTCACTGCCAATTGCAATTGTCATCGTTGTATCCTCCACCATTCAACTATTTAAGTAACTAGTTATCAACGCCTACTAGCACTTATTACTATAGGTTATATTATATCCTATAGCTCACTTAAGGTAATGTACTTATAGTAATTCTATGACTCTATCTCTGCCTTATGCTTTACTAAACCTTTTTCAACTAATTCTTTTAAACGCGCCGCACAAGTCGTATACACCTCTTGTGATTCACCAAATGGATCCGGCACATCACCTGTTTCTCCAGCCCACTCAGCTAACGTCGTAATCTTATCCTTTGCATCAGGAAATTGTCTAAGCAAGATAGCCTTGTGCCCTTCTGTCATACCAACAACAATATCGGCGGCCTCCATAATCGGTACACTTAGGGGGCGTGAACGATGTTCACTAATATCCACTATATCTTTTACCGCTTCTACAGCAAAGGGCGTTGCCGGCGCTCCATTGGCTGCAAACAAACCTGCCGACAAGGTAACAATCGGTAAGCCTTCCTTATCTGCCAGTGCCCGTGTAATACCTTCAGCCATAGGACTGCGGCAGGTATTTCCTGTACATACATATAAAATGTTCATTATCTCACCACTATATAATTACCTATAATAACTAGGGTAACTACTTTCTTAAATAAATTTATAAAAAGCCATTAAATCTTGTATACCAGCTACATCAAAAATAGACACATCACCAATTTTATCAATAAAATCATCTGGTAACAATTTTAAAGGTTGACTTAGTCAAACAGTAGATTCTTTTTGTAAACCCTCCTCTTGCCAATCAAGCAAGACATACTCGCCAGCGTAATTATTCTAGGTGCATGACTGGTCACTTTCAAAGAAATAATATAGGCAACAGCATCTTCTAATACAATAACAGGTCGCACTTTACATTCCTCAGAATCTTCAAATTTAACACGAGCCCACCAAATTTCCCAGCTCTCAGGCATTATCTAACTCCTTAGGTAACACCAAGTGGCCATCCGCATCACGATAACCTACGAAATCTGAATCTTTATACTTTGTTTTAAATGCATTAATTAAAGGATCTTTAGTACAATAAACCGCCATTGCTTCTTTAGGTATAATTTTTTCTCTTTTTTTCGTCACTATATCCCAAGGTCCATTTACTTGATGGCTTTTTTTAACAAGCGCTGATATCGAATCATCCTTAAATGTACGAAGCACATCCAATAAATATAATTGCTCTTGTCGCGTCAAACTCGCTTTATCGAAATCTGCCGTAGCAATACCATTACGTCCATATCGCTTGTACATATTATAAACAGCTGGCACCACAAACCCATAAGGCCAAGCTTCAAAATCATCATCAATTAAAAGATAACCCAAAATGTCTTTACTACCCACTTGGGCAAAATACAACAATTTATTTAAGCGAAGATTGGTAACTAAATCTTCATTCGGATTCCGCCCTATCATATCTATAATAAATGCAGCTACATCACAAGCTCTGGCCATACTATCACCTTCTTATAAGCCTTAAGAATCACCTATACTTACATAGAAAATCCCAACAACCAAGCATAGTCTTTCTGTATATTTATTATATATTAATCGAACATATGATGTCAATTATTGTTTGTATATATAATCCGATGGGCCGTAGCCTTTTCCATACGATTCATAACAGCCATTCCTAAGCCATCTTTACTAAGGCCTTCTGCTAAAATGCCTTGTACACCTTCTTCATTAAAGTACAAGAGTGCTTCATAAAAGACACGGGCTAGGGCCGGTGCTTTATTATGTTTGCCATAAACGACTAGCACTAAATCCAATCCCCTATAGGAAACAGACTTCAGCTGGCAGCCAGCGCCTTCTAAAACCCCATAGGTATCCGACTGACTAAGATTGTTCCCTTCACTAATAATATTAACCTTTTCTAACCCTAAGTCCTGCCACTCTTTCGCTAAGGCTAAGCTAACTTCTTCACTAACTAAAAGCCCCAATTTCAAAGGTCGACTTATCCTAATCTGCTTATTATTGACCTTATTATTAATCTTACTATTATCCATAAGTCTATCAGGCAAAGTATCACTTGCTAACTTAGAAAAACCTAAACCAGCTATATAAGGATCCAAGCCCTCAGCTTTAATCTGAGTAAGCGCCTCATTCATGCGCTTAGCCACAGACCCTACTGCCCCGACAAAACCAATCATTTCCGCATCAGGCGCATAGTGCTTATACTTCATTCCTGGTGCCTTCGGCGCCGCCGTCCCTGCCTGCAAAGCTGTATCATAGCGTACCTCTTTAACTACCGTACGCAGCATATCCGCCGTAATGCCACCAGGCCGCAAAATCGTTACCGCATCTTGCCCGCATTCAACAACAGTAGACTCCACTCCTATCTGGCAAGGTCCCGCATCAACGATGAGGTCAATACGCCCCTTCATATCATGCCAAACACCAGCAGCTGTTGTTGGACTTGGCCGCCCTGATAGATTCGCACTCGGCGCTGCTATTGGCACCCCAGCTGCCTGTAAAATATCATGGCATAAGGCATGATTAGGACAACGTAAAGCCACCCGTGATAAGCCACCCGTTGCCTTATCAGGCACCAAATCAGACTTTTCCAACGTAATAGTTAACGGTCCTGGCCAAAAAGCCTCCATCAAGGCCTTAGCTGTTGGTGTAATCTCCTTTACTAGAGGTATCACTGCCTCTATATCTGGCACATGTAAAATCAAGGGATTATCCGACGGCCGGCCTTTGGCTTCATAAATACGGCTCATCGCTTCTGCGTCAAGTCCATTAGCACCTAGCCCATAAACAGTTTCGGTAGGTATAGCCACTAAGCCACCATCTCGTAAAAGCCGCCCTATTGCTTCCATATCTTTTTTATTCGGATTCTGTATTATTTTCGTTTCTTTTTCTTCCAGCATAAGTCTACCTTAAGCTCTTTACCATATCTTTTATATCGAATCTTACTATTACAGTCTTATACACGTGGTGACATATCATAGGTTCAACCCCCATCGGCTGACACAAAAATTACAGCCTCATTCACGTGGTGCAATAACTAAGTTAAGTTGTATACGCTCAAGTCTAGTTGTCCGATTAGAGCCCTATACATAAGGCACAATATATAATCGACCAACTCTATTTTTTTCTGCCAACAGAGCACTTGTTCAATACCATAAACGGTACATGTACTTTCATGCAGGCGTTTTAACGCTTTTTATTTTTTCTGCCAACAAAGCACTCGTTCAATACCAGCTAAATCTTTATATCTACTAACCGGCCCATAATGACCAATTTTTTCTGCCATATCCGCCACCGCTTGGACTTGATGAATGCCAATTTCTACTATGAGATGACCATCATCAGCCAGATACTGATAAGCCTCTGCCAAGATACGCCGGTAATAATCTAATCCATCGGCTCCACCAAACAAGGCTGTACTTGGCTCATGCAAAACTTCCGGTGCTAATATACTTTTATCTGACTCTGGAATATAAGGCGGATTGGACACAATCCAATCAAAAAGCAACTTTTCACCTAGACCATGTTTATTAGTCACAGATACTTGCTGTCCTTGGCTTAGAACAGAGCTTATCATTGATTCTTCTTTTATGCGCCTTTGACTCTCTCCAGATTCACTTTGCGCATTCGCATTAGATTGCGCATTTGCATTAAATACAGTGGATAGAAGAGATTGGTCCCATTGTTTCAAATACGAATCTATCTCATTCCGCCTAGTTACCAATGCCGTAAATAGATCCGATGGTAGCAACAAGACACGCTGTGCTAATTCTAAATTATTTGCATTGTCCTTAGCCACAGTCAAAGCGTCCATAGATATATCTAACCCTATGCCCGCCGCCTTGGGCAAATAGTGCAAGAGACTAAGCAAAATCGTACCTGGCCCCACGCCTAAATCAAGTATCTTGACTGGTTTATCCTTATCAGTCATGGCCAAGACCTGTTCCACCAATGTTTCCGTATCTGGCCTGGGAATCAGAACTCTATCATTCACCTTAAAAGACAAGCCCATAAATTCCTTATGCCCAACGATAACAGCTACGCTATAGCCCTTGCCTCGTTGAATCACTAAGGGCCGATAGGCATCAAGCTCAGATGTCGTCAAAGGTTCATCATAATGGGTATACAGATAAATACGGTCTTTTTTTAAGACATGGGCCAGTAACAATTCTCCGTCAATACGAGGCGATTCAATGCCCTTATCCGCAAAATAACTCGTCGTCCATTCAAGGATACGACCAATCGTCCATAAGTCCTTAGCCATTGGCATTCGACTCTTGCATCTTAGCCGCTTGATCCGCTGTAATCAAGGCTTGAATGATTTCTGTTAAATCACCATTTAAAATCGAATCCAACTTATATAAAGTTAAATTAATACGATGGTCCGTCACACGACCTTGCGGATAGTTATAAGTACGAATGCGTTCACTCCGATCACCGGTTCCGACCTGGCTTTTACGGTCAGATGCAACGGCTGCCGCCGCTTCTTGTTCTGCCATATCCTGCAATTTCGCCCGCAAAACCTTCATAGCCTTATCCTTATTTTTTAACTGAGACCGTTCATCCTGACAGGACACAACAATTCCCGTCGGTTTATGGGTAATACGAACAGCAGATTCTGTACGGTTAACGTGCTGACCACCAGCGCCACTAGCACAATAGGTATCAATTTGTAAGTCTTTTTCATTGATTTCTACATCCACATCTTCCGCTTCTGGTAAAACGGCCACCGTAACCGTTGATGTATGAATACGTCCAGCCGATTCCGTTTCTGGCACACGTTGCACCCGATGAACGCCACTTTCAAACTTGAGCTTGGAATAGGCACCTTCCCCTTCCACAGAGAAGACCACTTCCTTAAAACCACCTAATTCTGGTTCATTAGCATCGATAATGCTACACCGCCAACCTTGACTTTCTGCATACTTTGTATACATACGGAATAAATCGCCAGCGAACAAGGCTGCTTCATCACCGCCAGCACCGCCACGAATTTCAACAATGACGTTTTTATCATCATTCGGGTCTTTTGGTAAAAGTAATACATGCAGCTTATCTTCTAATTCTGTCCGCTGTTCCTTTAATTCCTTTAACTCTTCTTGCGCCATTTCACGAAATTCTTCATCAAGGGACTTATCTTCCACTACATCAAGAGCCTCTTTAAGACCAGTCAAAACCTTTTTATAGGTACGGAATACTTCCACCGTTTCCGTTAATTCTGCATGCTGCTTGGTTAATTTGCGCCATTCCGTTTGATTGGCAATGACAGCTGGATCACTAATCCGTTGCTCCAAGTCCATAAATTTATCTTCAATAACCTGTACTTTATCTACTAATTCCATGCTTTACTCCTCGAATGCCTCTTCTTCCGACGGGCGCACCGCTTCTAAAGCCTTAATCGCCACTTCAATTTGATCATCCTCTGGTTCACGCGTCGTCATATACTGTAGCCACAAACCAGGCTTAATGGCCGTCTGTACCAAGGAACTACTACTGCGTCCAGCTAGACGAATAACTTCATAAGCCACCCCTGCTACCACGGGCATTAAAACAATCCGTGATACAATACGTTCTAACAAATTAGGCCAGCCTAAAAAGGCAAATATAAAAATACTCACAATCATAACAATGAGTAAAAAATTCGTACCACACCGAGGATGTAAACGAGACTGCTTTCTTACATTCTCCACCGTCAAAGGCACTTCATCTTCATAAGTGTGAATGGTCTTGTGTTCCGCTCCGTGATATTGAAACACGCGACGTATATCCTTTGTTAAGCTAATCCCCCAAATATAGAGTAGAAATAAAACTAACCTTACAAGACCTTCTACTATATTCATAGCCACAGGACTTGCATCCAGTCCTGGAATAAATTTAACTACATAGGTAGGAATAGCCAAAAAAATGAGAATAGCTACCAAGCTGGCTACAATCATAGTAATAGCAATTTCCTTGTTAGATACTTCTTCCTCTTCTTCTGTTCCTAAGACTTTTGCTGAAAAAGCCAAGGCCTGCATGCCTATAATTAAAGACTCAAAGAGGGCAACACAGCCCCGTAACAAGGGCCACTTTAATATAGGATAGGAATCACTAATCGACGTCGTTGCCTTTTTATCTAACACTATATCGCCGTCTTGATTGCGTACAGCCGTTGCTGTAACCTTAGGTCCCCGCATCATAACGCCTTCAATAACGGCCTGTCCCCCTACAAATTTTCGTATTCTTTTATCTTTCAAGGACGAATCCTTTCTTTATAAGTCCATAATAACAAATATCGGCAGAGCTTACGCTCTGCCGTATCATTTGTATCGCCACAGATAGATTATTTATTTTTACCGTAACGTTTGTTAAATTGTTCAATACGACCACGAGCCTGTGTCGCACGTTGTTGTCCAGTGAAGAATGGATGACATTTAGAGCATACATCAACGCGAAGTTCTGGTTTTGTAGAACCTGTTTTAAATGTATTACCGCACGCACATGTTACCGTAGCTTCTCCGTAATTAGGATGAATTCCTTCTTTCACTTTATACACCTCTTTTCCATTCATTTGTTCTAAGCTTTTTAATTGTATCACAGAGTATAATAAAAGGCAATATACGAACTGTATAGACACCTTATTCTCTCTACTTTTATTATAGCAAGCCTGTCAAACAAGGTAAGCCTATTCTTCTGTACATAAGCTGGATTCAGGCCGCTAGCGCCTAATCTCTATATTGCTGTTTTAAAAATCCAGCAAATACATCCATTACAATTCTATAGTGCCTAACTTATACCACAAACAAACTATTAAATAAATCCCTTACAAAAGGCACCCCTTACACTACTTATCAAATGTCTTTTTCTTACTTGTTTTCTTAGTCGCCTCTTTCTTAGGCTTTTCTTCTACCTCACCAGCCGCTTCTTTTTCCGCCTGCTTAGCTTCAGCTCGTTCCTTTAAGGCCGCTTCCATAACTGCTTCTAGATCCACCTGATTAAGCAAATCCCTAAGTAGGGTAATTTCCTCCAAGGTCAGGGTAATCCCCTTTGTCATACCATTATATTCACCATCCCAAGACCGCAAGTCGAACTTAGGATTGTAACGCCCCCAGCTAGTACAAGTTAACTGCTTTTTCCAGCCATCCTTATTTTCAGACAAGGTACCTAATACATCATAAATTTCAAAATTAACAACTGCCATATCTATTCACCTAGTATATTACACAAAATTTATATTTATTAAAAAATACAGATAGCTAACCTATATCTACAAGATAACTAATCCGCTATTAAAGCCAATTCCTTAGCCAACCTCTTTTCAACTAAAGACTGCGCCTTACATCCGCCTGTCAAAAACTATCCCCAGTTACTAAAAGCTTAGAAGCCAGACTAGACCTTAAGTTAACACATCAAAAGAACTATCTATATCAACTAAAAGACGTAGAAAACATAGCTACGTCCTCCTTACCTACTTACTCCTCTGTGTGGGCTGGCAAAATAGCCTGACTCAATCTATCTAACGTAGCCTTCCAATCGTCATTAGCTTCTTTTAAACGAGCTTCATACTTAGTCTGTTGGTCTACAAAGGTTGTTAAGAAAGCCTGCAAATCATCCCCCTTAATAGCCACACGCCGGCAGGAGCCTAAGAGCTGTAAAAAGGCTTCTGTAGATAGAACCATAGTCGACAAGGTTTGTACAATCTGCCGTCCCCGTTCAGATGTCAAGTACGTATACCATACATAGGCGGCTACCGGTTCCGTAAATTCCCAATAATAGGATTGCTCTTCTGCCGATGACGCTTTATAAGCCCTAACAATCTTTTGAAATTCCTCTTCACTTAATTTCTTATCCGCTGGCAAACCTTCATGATGGACAAAACGTACCCCTATCTCTTGACCTTGTCTTGTAAAAACAAGCCGTTCTGATTCATACGCATCAAAGATAGCCCGCATATACAAAGGCGTCCGTGGGTCATTGGTATAGAACCCATCTTCCCCCATACATGGATTTTGCGCCGATACATCAGGCTTGACGCCACATAAAGATAAAGCATATTGCATGATAGAAAAGGCATTCATTACACTCAAGACTTCATGAGGCAGAGCTATAAAAGGCGTCGTCCGATAGTCTTTACCGTCTTCATTGACTTCACAGATAGCCAAGGCCACCTTCTGTGGCTTAGCCGGTGTAAAGATAAACTCATAGGCTCCAATCGGTGCCCATTCATTAACAGCCGTCAACGTCGGCTGCGTCAACATATACTGCACAGCCATTTTATTCATACCTAGCTGATCCTGAATGGCTGCCAAAGGAATAAAACAATGAACCGTGCCTTGTTCCGTTACATTAGTAATCCGATTACCTAATTCTTCCATAATCTGTACAGGCGGACGGAAGAGAGCATTAGAGGCAAAGACAATATGATCAAAAATAACATCTTCTGGCCACTCCATAGTCACAGGAGCCAAAGGATATAACTTCTTCAATAGAACATAACAACTTTCTGACGCTGTCTGCAAGATTAGCCGTTCACTTGGCAGAGCCTGTAAAATCGTATCCACTAGTCCTAGATATTCTTCTACACCAGCAAATAAGACGATACCTTCTGTCTGTTTATGGTCTTCAATTAGCTTAGTTAAGGGAACCGTCCACTGTTTACCGCCAGCGACACCTGTAATATAACCAGTCTGATCCAACATATCAGCCAAGTCTACCTGAAAAGAAGGACCATACACCGTTTCAAAAGCCGTCTGGTCATAAGGGATAGATCCACACACATCCTGTGTTGCTTCCTTAGCCAATTCATATAACTTATCGGCTGATAGCCCCCACTGGCGAGCCTCAGCATTACTACTAATTAATTGATCAACAATACGAAAGCGAATTAATTCTTCAACAATATCAGCGCCCTCTACACCAATGGCTGCGAATCGTTCAATAATCTGTTTTACTTCTTCTGTCATAACTAGGCCTCCTTAAAGGCTGAAGGACATAAGGTATTAAGCGGACAATCCCCACATAAGGGTTTACGAGCCTTGCATAACTTGCGGCCATGCCAAATAAGCCAATGATGGGCCTCGCTCCATTTATCGCGAGGAATCAAGCGTTTTAACTCGGCTTCCACCTCATCAGGCGTCTTTCCCTTAGCTAAACCTAAGCGATGAGATACACGAAAAACATGGGTATCCACAGCCAAGGCCGGCACGCCAAAGGCTACCGACATCATAACGTTAGCTGTTTTACGACCCACACCTGGCAGTGTTAACAGTTGGTCAAAATCAGCCGGCACCTGTCCATGAAACTCATGAACCAACCTATAACACGTCTTAATAAGATTAGCTGCCTTAGCCCGATACAAACCACAGTCCTTAATCAAGACTTGTAACTTTTCTTCCCCTAGAGCCAACATATCCGCTGGGTCACTATAGAGAGGAAAGAGCCGTTTAGTAATAATATTAACGCGCTTGTCCGTACACTGAGCCGACAAAATAACGGCAACTAAGAGCTCAAACGGCGTCGTATAATCAAGCGCCGTTTTCACATCTTTATAGGTATCTTCCAATATACGAAGCTCTTCCTCTTTTATTGCTTTCGTTAAGCGCATGTACTTCTCCTATAATTATTCATCTATAATCATTTATCTATAAGTAATTATTTATCTACAATCATTTATCTATTATTTATCCATAATATATACTATATATTACATATTACAAATCAGAAAATCAGCAGGCAAACGCCTACGCCTTCTACTATATAGGCTAGGCTCACTGCAAGCAACCACTATAAAAAAACTATAGCCATCTAGCTACTTATTAATAAATGGTATTAACTTAAGCTATCCTTAGACGGCAAATCCACCACCTCTATGCTATCTAACTGTGACTTTACCTGTCCCCGAATAAAACCTAAATATATCTTATATAACTTCTTCTTTTCTACTAATTCGTCCTCTGTTAGAGGAATCCCTGCTTTCTTTTTATGAGCCAGCTCATTGATGCGGGCTATAACTTCATTTATTTCCATGTGAATCTATTCTTTCTACCATCCTATTTCTACTAATTTATATTTATATTTCTATTTATTCTTGCTTATGCAAACGTATATAATCAGCTAATAAATCTTCATACCAGACAGATGCCCGCGCATATTTCCAAAAATACTCTGACAAATCCGTTCCAGCTTCTATACTTTTAGGTCGACAAGGAACACTCGCACCAGCATAATGAATAATCTTTGGATTTTTACGAGCTTTCTTATAAGCATCACAGATAGCCTCAAGTGTACACATGGCTAAACTCTGTTCAAAAAAGCTACCCACAAAATAATTCCATACATGATCCAACAAATAAACATGGTCTAAACAAACTTTATTCAAAATACTCTGATCATAATATAGCCAAGAACGTGTCTTAACTAAGTCCAACAAGTTATCAGATGTATAAAATTCACGAAATGCTTCCAAATTCATTACCAGAACACCTGCATTAAAATAATTCAATACATCCTCTGTTAAGCCCAAGACCTGTAATTCATTAGTAACCTGCTCTCTCGCTATTTTATTTACTTCCATCCCATTATGAGGCGAGTTTTCGAACAAGCCAATAATGACCACATCACGAACAGCCGCTACCCACTTATCTTCCATAGGTATCGACAATAAAGGGGACACATCGGCATTAATAACCAAATCTGAATCTAAATAAATGATTTTCTTATATTCAAAAGACAGCAAACCTTCTATCAATAATCGACCAAAAGTAAGGGGAGAATCTGATGTGCATGAATTACTTTGTTGATACTCATCCCGCTTTATAATGCTCTCTGATACATTTATAAAACGCAAAGAAATATTTTTTGCCTTCATATTATCAACCAGCAAAGACTGAGAAATACTATCCATATCTGTTACTAGCGCTATAATATCGTATTTATAATCCGGATTCATATTTTTCTTTAACGATATTAAAGCGACAGATAAATATGGCACATATTCTTGACTGGATGCAAATATTTAAAAGCAGGTTTGATACTATGTTTTATCATCATTCTTTCTCCAAACACCATAAAACTTTTCATCCTAGCTTAACCGATTACGTTTATGAATTAAATCATCTAACAATTTGCCATAAGCCTCTATATTCTTCTTATTTAGTGGGTCTAAGCTAGCAAGAAACTTCTTATTTCGTTTCTTATGCTCTTAATAGATAGAGGCACTCAATAGACTCTGGTTCTTCCCGATTAGCCTCTTCAGTAATAACCGCTGGCAATAGAGATGTCTTCGCCAAAGAATTGGGCTTAAAAGACACAATCCGTTTGGCCTTCTTAGTAGACGGCTTATAAAAAACCGTATCCATAATACCTTCTCGCTTAGCTTCTAAATCAAAAAAAAAGGGCATCCATAAATGAGGCGCTTCCTGTACTCGTGTCTGCATGATCATCTCTAAATAGTCATGCGTATTTTTCATAAATTGAGGAATTAACCAAACGCCATCATAATACGTATCCGAAAAGGCTCCTATGCGGTCAATGCTATTACAAAAAGCATCCATATCTTCGACAATAGCTGGTCCCATTTTATAGGAGCAAATAAGAATACCATGTTGTCGCATAAGTTCAGCCGCATCACTCATAACACGCAAATTCGCTTCAATAACAATATCTGTTGTATCTAATACATCCCATAAATTACGAATAGGTACACCCATGGAGTCAACTTCCAATCCTTCTGGAATCGTTTTCTCAGATAGCCAATGTACAAAATACACTTCTCTTACATTTGGCTGTACCTTCAAAACCTGATAGAGAAAATACAAGTTCTGTCCAGCTCCATTTTGCCAAATATCCGTATATCCACTACCATACCAAAAAGTGATACCTATACGCAATCCATCACTCATGCCTATTACTGCTCCTTATCTCTAGTTACCAAAGCTACAATGATTAATATATCACGATTGGTCTTTTATCCATTGGTAGGTTTTCTTAATCCCTTCTTCAAAAGGTACCTTAGCCTTAAACCCCGTATCTTTTTGAAGTCTATCTGTCTTAAAAGCCTCCAACGGCAACATGACCCCTGTCTGTGAAAGGCCACCAAAATCGAAAGGAAGCTGTGGTGCCACCGCAGCTTGCAACATCAACAAAAACTTTTTTAAAATCTGTGGGTATCCGCTGCCTACGATATAAGACGTATTGGCTTTTCCTTTTTCTCCCAAACGATACAAGGCCTTAGCTACATCATCAATATACATAAAATCATAGGCCTGCTTCCCCGATGTAAATTTAGGCGATTGACCTTGTATACACTTACGCAAAGTTGTATTAATTAACCGTGTACTTATTTCACCAGGCCCATACACATTAGTAATCTCGCCCCATATAAAAGAAATACCTAGACTAACCGCCAGTGATTGACACATCAAATGAGCTGCTAACTTCCCAGCCCCATAGATATGATTACGACTAGCCTGTTTGCCGTTGACCTTTGCTACATAGAGGGCTTCCTCTTCCATAATGCTTCCTGTACCAACAAAGGTCTGACAGCCTATTTGTTTAGCCTTTTTTAATATTTCTACTGTCCAATACGCATTCTGTAACTGCAAGCTATAGTTACTGCGATTGGCTACATCGGTACCACCAACCCAAGCCAAGTGATAAAATACGTCATAACTATCGGTGGGCAAGGCAAACTCATTAACCTTAGTCATATCAAAAGGTACAATCTGCAAATTAGGATGCGCCAGCAATTTATCTTGCCTGCCTGGCCGACATAAAGCAAGAACTTCTACGCCCCGCTCTAACAATAGCTTGACTAAAGCACTACCTATAAAGCTATTAGCCCCCGATACAATAGCCTTCTTCATTCTTCATTCTCCCTATACAACTGAATCTGCCGTTCCATTTCCTTGCTCACATCACCTTGTTCGGCCCAAACCTTTGTCCATGCCACCGTCTGTTGAACCGCTTCCTCTATATGCCACCTTGGCTGCCACCCAAAGGTACTCTTAAGCTTAGAACAATCTAATTTTAAGAAATTAGCCTCATGAGGTGCCCCTTCTTGAGCTTCATTAACCCAAGTTAGACCCTGCCCCCAAGACTGGCAAAATAAATCCACTAACTGCCCTGTAGTCAAGCAATCACATTCATCAGGCCCTACATTATACCAACCAGCATATTTTTTATCTTCATATTGTTTTTGAGCAATCAATAGATAAGCAAACAAAGGCTCTAATACATGCTGATAAGGCCGTGTTGAATAGGGATTACGAACACTGATAGATTTTTTAGCTATGGCAGATCGAACACAATCTGGAATAATACGGTCATCGGCAAAATCGCCACCACCAATAACATTACCAGCCCGTGCCGTAGAAATAGCCGCTCCTCTATCAGCGAAAAAGCTCTTCTTATAAGCATGAGTAACTAATTCAGAACAGGATTTGGAATTTGAATAGGGATCAAATCCATCTAAGGGCTCATCTTCTCGGTAGCCCCAAACCCATTCCTTGTTTTCATAAACCTTATCTGTCGTTACATTCAAAAAAGACTGCACAGACTCTGTTTGACGCACGCACTCTAATACATTAACCGTTCCCATAACATTCGTCTCATAAGTATAGACAGGCTCTTTATAAGATTCTCTCACTAAAGGCTGTGCTGCTAGATGAAGAACAATCTCAGGTTGTACCTCCTTAAAGACTGCTAGCAAAGACGATAAATCTCTAATATCCCCTTCTATCGAATGCATCTGCCTTGATAAGCCAGCCAATTCGAATAAGTTGGGATCTGTTGGTGCGACTAGCGCGTAACCAGTCACATCAGATCCCATAGCAAGCAAAATCTGACAAAGCCAAGACCCCTTAAAGCCAGTATGCCCCGTCACAAGGACTCGTTTTCCCTTATAAAAAGCAGTCATTCTATCAACCATTAATCACTCCACACCTTCCACGATTCAGCTTATCCCTTTTTAACTGACTCTTTTAATTCCACATAGCGTCCTACAAGCTCTTCGTACCACACGGACTGCCGAGCATATTTCCAAAAATATTCTGGCAAATCTCTATCCAAATTCCGACAAGGCGCCGAGCCTGATGTATAATGAATAATCTTAGGCTGTTTACGTGCCTCTACATAAGACAAGAAAACATCTCGTGGCGCACACCTAGTCAAATTAATAGAAAAACTGCTATGAATCAAACAATTCCAACTTACATCAAGTAATTTAATACACCCTAAGCAAACTTTATTTAGTATATCTTGGTCATAATAAACCCAATAGTCATGCCGTGCCAAATCTAGTAAGGACTGCGTTGAAAAATCCTTACGCAAGGCCTTTAAATTCATGACTAAAACACCCAAATGTTAAAGGATTCAAAAAGCCAGAAACTTGACTCACTTCATACTCATCTGCCCGAATGAGGTCTTCACTAATATTAAGAAAGCGTAAGGACACATTAGCAGCTCTCATATTATCTTTCAATAAGTTTTGATGCATAGCATCCATATCTGTTATTAAAACGATAATATCATAATTATAAGCTGGATTTGCATTCGCCTTTACCGACGCCAAAGCTACCGATAAGTACGTTGCATACTCCTGACTCGATGCAAATACAATAGGAATATTATTAATCTTAAAAGCCGGTTTCACACAAGAGGATTCCATCTATACCTTCTTCAACACACATACCATATACAAGACTATCACCAAATAACTCGACTATACAAGACTATGACTCTATCACCTAGTATACTAAATAGCAATACAGCAGTCAGAATACGCTTACTTCTAGACTGCTGTGTAAATTCATTCTATGTTTTATTATAACCGATTCTTACCGTCCAATACATCCTGCAATAAATCTCCATACATTTTAATGTTATATGGATTTAACGGATCTAAGGTTTCCAAGAATTTTTTATTCTTTTTCACCATGTCTTCTCGTTCTTCATCATAATGATGAATGGCATATAAGACCTGTCGCGCCCCTTCATAAGCATCAAAATCTGGATAATAATAGCCAACATCAGCCCGATGCAAGAGCGGCGTATTATGTACAAATGGATATTCTGCATACAAGGCTTCATAAAAGGCGTAATTCAAAGTACTGCCCCATTGATGGGATAAAATTAAGTCCGTGTAAGCCGACATAAATCCAGGCGCAATAAAGCGCGTTTCTGTCGATAAACGACCCATTTTAACAATATCCATACGACCCGTAACATTAACATAAGCGGGTACATCCTTATGTTCAAAAGTATTGAGTATAAAGGCATGCTCAATAACCTCAGGCTCCCACCGATAGGCCTGTTCACAGATAACAGTAGACAGCATACTCGTCTTAACCATACTAATATTAGGTTCAAAAGTGGCTATACGATACTTATGGTTCTCTGGCGATTTATACTTAACCGTATCCTTACAGCCCTGTCGTTCTGCCATCAAATCAAAGAAGAAAGGGGACCACAAATGTGGCACTTCCCGCACCCGTGTCTTGGTCATTATCTGCAAATAATCATGGTTCGTCTCCATAAACTGTGGAATCAACCAAGCTCCATCATATTGCAAACCAATAAAGCCTGTGCCATGTTCTTCCTTATTAACGAATTTTTCCGAATCGGCAATCATAGAATCACCCATGCGGTAAATAATCGTCTTAATACCACGCTGACGACACATCTCTGCTTGTGGCGGATCAATACGGCAACTGCCTTCAATAAGGATATCCATGCTATCGATCACATCGCCAATATCACAGAGCTTAACTCCCATATCATCTAAGCCCATATCCTTAGATAGGTTATTAATATCATTGTTCCAATAAACAAAGAATACGTCTTCCACATTCGGCTGTGCCATCAGTATTTGATACAAGAAATATAAATTTTGCCCTAAGCCATTGGACCACAGATGCTTAATTGTATCACTCCAAATAAAGGTAATACCTATACGTAATTTATGATCATCCATCCTCTTACAAATTCCTTCCTACTAGTTACAACTACCATCTGCTATGGCTACTACCCCAATACCCTAAATAATTTTTCTACACCGTAAATAGATAAATCATTCATAAGCCAATATAAGAACCAATCATAGTCTAGACTAATTCGATACTAATATATAATTAGATTTATTAATAATTTATATTATAAACGATTGCGGTTATTCATTACATCCTGCAACAACTGTCCATATCGAGCTACATTCGCTTCCTGCAAAGGATCTAAACTCTGTAAATAAGCCTGATTTTTCTTTACTTGCTGGCTTCGTTCCTTATCATAATGATGCATAACATAGGTTAGCTGCTTAGCCCCCTTATAAGCATCAAATTCTGGATAATAATAGCCTACATCCGCTGCCTGCAAAAATTTCGAATTATGCACTAATGGATATTCCTCATATAAGGCTTCAAAATAGGAATAATTCAAACCACAGTGCCATTGCGACGCTAGTACAATATCGGTTAATTCCGCTAAAGCTACGGGTGTAATAATACGCTGTTCTACCGATAAAATCTTATCCACAACTAAATCAGTCCGTCCAGCAAATCCTTTGAATGCTGGTATAGCCCTAGCCCATTCCGTACCTAATAAATAGGCGTGAGCAATCGAGTTTTTATCCTTACGATAGACCTCTTCCATAATAAGGATAGAGGTCATAGTCGTCTTAACTACATCCATATTGGACTCAAAAGTCGTAATCCGATAGCCAGGCGTCATAGGTGTCTGATAGGTAATCGTATCTTCTAAGTGTCTCTTTTTAACTTCCTTATCAATAAAATACGGCGACCATAACATAGGTGCTTCTTGTACTCGTGCATTAGACATAATCTGCAGATAATCCCGATTAGTCTCCATCAAATGTGGCAGCATCCAAACCGCATCATAACTAATGCCCCGAAAACCAAGGCCATCATGATGTTTATGTACCAAAGCTTCCATATCACGAATCAAGGTTTCACCCATTTTATAGACAACTAGCTTAATGCCATGATTATAGCATAAATCCGCTTCATCTTTTTTTATAAGACGGGTGCCTTCAATAAGTACATCTATCGTATGAATAGCATCAGATAATTGACGGAAGGGAATGTGCATACGGCGTACATCCATCTCTTTAGGCAAGGTCGACCCCTTTTGCCCCCAATAGACAAACATAACCTCTTCTACATTGGGCTGGGCTTTTAAGACCTGATAGAGAAAATACAGATTCTGCCCCATTCCACTGCTCCAAAAGCTATCATTGGCACTATTCCAACCGAAGCTAATGCCGATTCGTAATTTTCCTTCTCTATTCATTATGCCTCCTCGGAAACGACCTTCTCTAATAACCGGCCATAGGCCTTAACATTTGCCTTGTGGGTCGGCGCTAATTTAGCCAAATACGCCTTATTACGTTTCTTATGCTCCGCTATATCCTGGTCATAATACTTAATAGCGGATAATAACTGATGAGCGCCATCATAAGCATCAAAATCATGATAATAATACCCTACATCGGCTTCATGCAAGAAAGGTGAATTATGTACCAGTGGATAATCTGCGTATAAACTTTCAAAATAGGAATAATTGAGCCCATTTTCCATCTGAAAAGCCAGCACCACATCTGCATAGTTAGCCATAAAACCAGGCGCAATAAACCGACCTTCTACCGTTAATGTATTATTAGCAACAGACCGCATATAGCCTACATAATCTTTAAAAGACGGAACATCTTTCAAGTGAACTGTGTTCAACAAATATATATGGCGAATCAAATCAGGATCCTCCCGATAAGCTTCTTCCGCAATAAGAGCCGGCACAATAGATGTCTTAACAACCGTCATATTAGAGTCAAAGCACACAACCCGTTTAGCCCGCAAGCCTGTATTTTTATATTTACAAAAGTCCAAACCACCTTGTCTTTCTGCAGCTAAATCAAAGAAAAAGGGATCCCATACCATAGGTACTTCCGAGACCTTACTCCGATACATAATCTCTAAATAGTCATGACTGGTATGCATATGGTGGGGTAAGAGCCAAATCGCATCATAGGTAACACCATTAAATGTACCGTCTTCCGGCGAATTATTAACTAGCTTTTCCATATCGGCTACATAGGTCTGCCTCATCTGATAGGAAACCGTCTTAATGTGATGATTATTTAAAAGCTCCTCTACATCTGGCGTAATCTTTAACAGCCCTTCAATGACAACGTCCGTTGTATCTAATACGTCCTTTAGTTCACGAATCTGTACCAGCATTTCCTTAATATACATGCGTTCCGGCATATTATTAACATCGCAGCCATTATGGACTAAATATACCTCTTTAACTTGTGGCAAGGCCTCAATGGTCTTGTATAAAAAGTACACATTCTGTCCAGCACCGCTACTCCACATATCGCTATAGCATTCGCCCCAATAAAAGGTTATGCCTACACGCAATCCATCAGCCATTCCGTATTCCCCTTGCCTTAACTATTTACACTAGCTTGCTTACCTACTATTTTATTCATTCGTATTCTATCTATTTATCCTTATTCATAACTTCCTGTAAAAGCTTACCATACGCCCGTACATTGGCCCGCAAAGCTGGTGATAACTTATGTAAGAACTTCTTATTCTTCTTTTCCTGTACCGCTAATTCATCATCATAATACTTAGCAGCCCGAATAATCTGATGTGCAGCTTCATACGCATCAAAACTTGGATAATAGTACCCCACATTGCCAGCCTTTAAGATAGGCGAATTATGCACAATTGGAAGGCCCACATAAAGTGCATCAAGATAATAGTAATTTAAGGAATCCGCCCAGTGGAAACCTAAGATAAGATCTGTATAGGTACAAATAAATTCCAAGGTATCAAAACGACCTTCAGTAGTTAACTTTTTATCTGCTAATAGTTTCATGTAACCAGTAAAATGATGGAAGGATTCCACATCTTTACGGGTATAGGAATTAATCAAATATACATGGTCAAAGACAGACGGTTCTTCATTATAGGCTTCTTCTGCCGCTAAGGCTGGAAAGATAACTGTTTCTGTAACACTTAAATTGGCACCAATGGCTGTGATACGTTTTTCTTTCTTACCAGACGGCTGGTATTTCTGATAAGTCATAGCCTGCTGGGCTACCAAAAGCTGGTTATTAGGATCTAGTGCGGCATCCATAAAGGTTTCATCCCATAAAAGGGGTGCTTCATAAACCCGCGAACGGGAGACAATCTCAATATAGTCATGACTAGTCTTCATAAATTGAGGCAATAACCAAATAGCATCAAATTTTGTTCCTATAAAAGAACCCATATCCGTCCGATTATTAATAAACTTTTCTGTATCAGTTACATAAGTCTGCCGCGTCTGATACTGAACGACCTTAATGTGATGAGCCCGCAATAGGCCTTCTAATTCGGGTGTTATCTGCCATAGCCCTTCAATCATAAGGTCTGTTGTCTCTATCACATCAGATAAAGGTCGTAAGTCTAATTTCATCCCTTTTAGCCATTCTGCATAACGCGTCTGCAACGGATCTTGGTCACTATAAACAAAATAAACGGATTCTACATTCGGCTGCTTTTCTAAAACCTTAGATAAGAAATACACATTTTGTGCTACCTTATTTTTCCATATATCTTTCCAAGTAATTTCCCAATGAAAAGTAATCCCTATATTTAATCCTTCCACCATGTATAAACTCCTTCTACTACCATTTATCTAAAGAAACAAACTCTTATCTCTCAACTGTATATGATTACATCAATACACATATTTTCTCTATTATTTCATAAATTAACTCATTTGGCAAAATTTTTATTATATTTTGTGTGCGCAATACCTTATTCTTTAAGTCATAATTATAAAAATGAATAAAAATAGAAATCAATCAATACTCTTCATCCATTACTTTCTCCCTATTACACTATACCTTTTGCAATAACGAATACATCTGATTAGATTAACTTACCTATTTATCTATCTATTTATTTATTTATCTATTTACTTACCTACTTACTCCCCAGTTTAACTGAAGTATTCTATGCCTATTGAGTCTATATAGAAAAAGACTCTTGCCTACTTTCGTAGACAAGAGTCTTTATTTCACTTACCGAACAAGTCGTTCACTGCTTTAATTAACTACACGCAAGTCAATTAAATTATTTCTTCTGTTGTGCGGCTACCAAAGCCTGAACTTCTTTTTCTAATGTATCGATACGTTGCTGCATATCCTGGATCTTCTGTGCATCCTGTTTATGAGCTTCTGCGTTTTGCTAACGCCGATTCTCCAAGTTGCACCTATACCATACAACTGATCCTGCGTTCCAAGATTTGTAGACATCGATGCATTTAACATCAAGTTCTTATTCGGAGCATAGGCATAACCAATAGCTAGAGCACGTTCACCATGGTAAGCACCAACGCCAATCATAGCCTGTCCTTTGTCAACACCAGGACCACCATAGTAAGGTTTCAAGGACGCCATAGCAGCACCCATAGCACCTACACGGTTAGTCTTCTTGTCAACCTGCTGGATAGCTTGGGCATTGTTTTGAACACCCTGTGCAACATCGTACAACTGACTACCATTAACGGCATCTGTACTTGTTGGAGAAATCTCACCTGGCGCAAAATTAGTGCCTTTATTCCCACCAAGATCTAAACCACCTTGTGTCAAAGAGACAGGCGGTTTAGTAGAACTTTTTGGTGTAATTGTAATGCCTGTCTGATTTATCTCTGTCTTATCACCGGTTGTACTATTAGTCGCTGTTAACCCCGTATCCGCCATCTTGGTTACGGTATTACCATCAGCACTCGTTACATTAATACCAGTATTGGTGATTTCGTTTTTAGCACCTGTACTATTTGCAATTTTTAGCCCTGTAGCTGTGATTTGCGTACTGTTATCGGGATGATTAACATCTCCACTATGGCGGGAATCATAAATATTAATACCACCAGGCGATGCTTAGAAGGTATTTTGACGTCCATCTGCCGTTGTTTCCATACCAGCTGATGTATAATTAGCGTCATTTGTATACCCTGGTGCTAATGGCGCTCCTGTTACATTGTCTGTACTATAGCCAGACCCCGTCATATGCAAGGAAGTATCAGATAAGGTTGTTACATTACTAACACCATTCTGCACACCTTTTATCTGTAATCTAGAACCATCTAAATTGGATTCTGCACTAACCATTGGCAGCGTCATCTGCGTCAAGCCCATAACAGCCATAATTACGGCCATGGTCTTTTCTACGAGCTTACGACTTGTCACTCGCTTTGTCTTCCCTGTATGGTTTTTAGCCAATTCAGAGGTAACGACAAAGCAATTCTTACTCTTGCTCCAAATTACCTTAAAAATTCGATTCACAATTTTACTCCTTGTTTGTATCTATTAATCACTATAATGCCGTAATTTTTCGATATAATCACCTCTCACTTCTTCTTATTTATATTATGTCATAAATCATCTTAAAATAAATAGAATAATACTTTTATATTATAGAAAAACCGCCTTCGAATCACAACATGTTCAGGTATCTTTTATTGCAGTTTTTATAAGTATAATCAACAATGTATATCCTTTAGCATTCATTATTTTTTAGACTAAAGAATTAACATCACTGACTCAACTACCTATAAGCAATCCACCCGATTTTATAATATACAACTTATATAACTATATATCCCCATTTAGCTGAATATTCTCCATTTAACCAAACTTCTAGAACCTAGTCAGTTAACAATTCTTCCAATAGCCTTACCTGACATAGAGCTTGCGTAATAGCTGCCTGCCTAGCTTCATATAACTTGGTTAAAAGACTTAGTGCAGCTTGATAAACTGAAATGGGACCATAAGTATCTGGATTATCCTCATCGCCATAAGTCACCTCGTCATAAAAGTTTTCCATCCTGCTCTGACTTGATAGATACGGACTTATAGGGTCAAACAGCCACAAGTGACAACAAGGTCGGCTCTCACCATCACCTTCTTCGACTTCGTAATGCTTAACTTTCGTTATATTGACATAGCCATAAACGCCATCTCTGCCTACAGGACTGTCCAACATACGTAAAGGTACCCAAACATGGGTTAGATTTATCACAAGAGGCGATGTGTAAGTTAAGCCTGGATGAGCCTGTCGCCAGGTAGTAAGGTCAATACCATCAGACCGTAAGACCCATCTTACTACCGTTTGCGGTCGATTGGGCAGCCAATACCGTCTGCCATCGAGTAACCAGACCTCTGTTCCATAACCTTGGTCTGTATAGGCCGGACGAATGACTAAGTAGTCCTGTAATTTGTGTAGGTTGCAATTGTTCTTTTTCATAGGAACCTCCTCTTAATCTAGATAACAAGTACCTCTATTAAGTATCGGTTCATTTGGACTCGCTGGCTACTTGGGACAAAAAAGAGCGATAAGGCATAAACGCCTTATCGCTCTTTTTTTGTCAATCACAAATTCTCAATGACTCTATGCATCTAATTTCTCTTGTAATGCTTCTTGTAATACCTGACTAAAATTAATATTTTTATCAACAGCTAAATCATTTAGCCACTTAGGAATCGTCAACGTCTTTTTCACAGATTGTTTATTGGCTTTAGCTAGCACATAGCTCTTAGGCACATCTATATATACGACCATCGTATCACTATCAGAAGTGATACGACTGGTCTTAGGAAAGGCCTCATCATGATTGGCCATATCCACCAAAACAGCCGTTAATACATCACGAGCTGCTTCTAAGGTTTCTTCAAAACTTTCTCCATCAGTAAAACAGGCCTCAAAATCTGGAAAAGCACGTAGTATTATACGTGTAAATGTTGAATTTATCCACATTAACCGACATACTTAATAGATTTGCCTAATTTTGACAACTTCCGTATGCTAAACCTGTTAGCGCTAACAAGCTTCAAAGCAAAAGCATCTATTTGCTATTCTATTTTATTCAACTCAATTATGCAGTAAATCCAAGGAGATTCTATGTTTATACTTACTACAAATTCTATACCTATGTTATCAACTAATACTGGTAAAACTCCGCAAAAACAAATGTCTACAACTAACTTACCCGCTCAAATTCATCTATCGACGACTACTCGTCTGTCTTCCTCTACCACTGTTACTAGAGGCTGCTTATCCAACTCACTTACAAGTACTACAGTCTCATCTAACGCTATACCTATAAACAACTCCCCCAAAACTCAACTAAACGAAAACGATTTATATAACTATGTGGAGACACCAAAATCCTCTGACAACGACTTACTTAACAGGGCGCAACAAGATAATGACAGCCAAGCCGTCAGAGAGTTATGTCTTAGATATAAATCCCTGATTAATAAATACGCTAGACACCGCACCTTGACTTATTATCAGGAAGAGGCTGCAAATGAATTATGGCTGACCTTCTTAGAATCAATTCACGATTATGATATAAAGGGGGCTGTCCCCTTTGCTGGTTACGTACAAAGCCGCATCAGTTACAAACAATACAACCTTTTTCGCAAGTATCGCCGCCAATGGAATCGAGAAGAATCGAATGACACCTTACCAGAACCATCCGATCCACTCATCGTTCAAGAATCACCAGACAGTCTTTACGAAGAAAAAGAAGGTTTTCTTCGCTTACGTCATGCCTTGCAGCTCTTGCCAGACAAGCATCAACAGCTTTTGCAAGACATCTACTATCGAGGACAGTCTCTAACTAGCCTCAGCCGTAAATATAAGACATCAAAACAAGTCGTATCCTATCACCATCGTAAGGCACTGGGGTTATTGAAAGTGCTGCTAAAACCTTCATAAATCTAACTTTACCAAATTCGAAACGAGCCCAAAGGGAAACCATTTTTCACCAGCCCTTTATATCATGTCTGTTCAGCGAACAACCCAAAAAGGAGTAATAAGGCGAAATCGCCTTATTACTCCTTTTCCCTTATTCTAAGAATTGCTCCTCAAAAAATATCTATTTTTTATACTTCTTGATTATAAAATCTAATACTATGGTATATATTTATAATAGCTTATTTATTTTTCCAATCCGTTCAACTTCTTCACCTGGCACCTCTAACGCCTTAGCTATAAAATCCACATCCGCTCCATTCTTTAAAAGTCCAACAATAGCTTTTTGCATACCTTTTTGCATATCTTTATCGATTCCTTTAACTAAATATTCCTCAGCAATACCTAAGCTCAAGTTACACATAGTATTCATCTCACTTTCCATATCTGGTGTTAAGGATATATCATAGTCACTTTTCAATTGCTTCTCTTTAATTACAGCAGGCAAATTACTTTTAAATAATATTCGTAACAACTCCAACAAACAGTTTCTCGTCTTATACCTTCCCAAATAAACCATAACGACATGCATTAAATCATAATTCGCAAGCTTTTCCTTATAATGGCTAAACACCTGATGCTCATTATCGTACTTGCTCTTTCCTCATTAAGTTCTCTCTTTCTCATTATAAAAATCACACTCCCTCGCTTATATTGTATCAAATCACAAAAAAGAGGTAGTGCCTATTAATACACCTTCGCTCTTACCTACTTCTAATCTATTCGTTCACCTCCGTTTAACTTTTCTTACATTTACTCCTATATACAGCAAAACGCGTAGCTTTCGCCACGCGTTAATATATATATTTTTTATCTCTAAGCTACCAAAGCATTCCTTAGTCTGCCCATACTTTCCAAGGAGCCTTACCTTGTGCCCATAGTTCTTCTAATTTTTCCTTATCACGCAAGGTATCCATACACTGCCAAAATCCATTATGTCTAAAGGCCATTAATTGGCCTTCTTCAGCTAAGCGTTCTAATGGTTCCCGTTCCAAAATAGTCGAATCATCTTTTAGATAATCAAAAACAGCCGGTTCCAGTACCATATAGCCGCCATTAATATAGCCTACATCTTGTTTATTTTTTTCTCTAAAGGATTGGATTGAATCTCCAGCTAAGTCCAATATGCCAAAACGGCCTTCCGGTTTAACGGCCGTTAAGGTACAAATCTTATGATTTTGCTGATGGAAAGCAACTAAATCAGAAATATTTACATCACAGACTCCATCACCATAAGTCAGCATGAAAGGCTGATTATCCACATAAGGGGCAATCCGTTTAATGCGCCCCCCTGTCAAGGTATCTAAGCCTGTATCAATAACTGTTACCTTCCATGGTTCTGTATGTTTATGGTGGATTGTAATTTTATTATTAGCAATAAAGTCAAAGGTTATATCTGATGTGTGTAAAAAATAGTTAGCAAAATATTCTTTTATATAACTTTGCTTATACCCTGCACAAATAATAAATTCATTATACCCATAATAGGAATATTCCTTCATTATATGGAGCAAAATAGGCATACCACCAATTTCTATCATTGGCTTAGGTCTATATTGTGATTCCTCTGAAATACGTGTACCATACCCACCGGCTAAAATAACGACTTTCATCCCTTACTCCTTATCTGTCTCCAGCTGCCTTAGTAGCTGTTTCTGCCATCTTACACAAAATTTCTTCATAAAAATCAGTTTGTCGTGCATACTGCCAATAGATATCTGCTTTATCTACTTGCGGCCGCCAGCATGGTATTCGCCGCCCTGCATAGTGAATACACTTAGGCGCTTTACCTGCTTCAATATAAGTAGCGTAAGTATCATCTGGCCCCCAAGCTTCTTTCGGTTCTGCTTCTGTTTCAAAATCCTGTGGGAAATAATTCCATTCATTATCTAAGAAATAAACTTTACCAAAGCAAACATGATTTAGTACATCTTGATCCTGCATCATAGACGGGTGTGCTGACGCTCTAGCAAACAAGTCTTTTGTCGTATAATCCTTGCCTAATTCCTTAATATTGAAAACAATTAAGCCGGCATTAAAATAATCTTTTACATGATCCATGCCGATTTGCTCTTCTATATCTTCAGCAAGCGCCTGACAAGCATCTTCTGGATAGGGCCAAAAACTACCATTCTTTTTATAAGATATACTAATAACCCCTGTATCTCTAACAGCAGCTACATATTTATCCTTCAAATCCAAATCAATTAAAGGACCTACATCGGTTGTAACCACCATATCAGTATCTAAATATAGAACTTTGTCATATTTCTTCATTAAATCCAAAATAGCGAAGCGTAAAAACGTCATACGGAAAAAGTTTTTCATTTTTCCTTCTACATTCGGCGGGGCAAAGTAATTAAAAGAATCTTTAAGATTAACAAAGCGCAAAGAAATATTCTTATCAATACATGTATTCTTACGAAGTATCTCTTGGTTCCGACTATTAATATCTTCCATAAATATATTAATATCGTAATGACGCTTTGCATCCCGATTCATAACTACTGAACGTAGCATAACGCTCAAGAAAGGCACATATTCATTACTGGAGACAGCCACTATGGGCACTATGTCATCAGCAGCAAATGCCGGTTCGATTATATCCACTTTCGCTTCACTAGCTCCCGCCGGTTCTTCTGTTGCTGATACTGTTTCTTCCGTTTCCGGTGCTTTCTCTTCCCCTTGCGCTTGACGGGACTGAAAAGTCAAGTTAAGCATAGCTTCATAGAAAAGAGAGTCTCTCGCTATCTGCCAAAAGGTCTTACTATGTTCCACTGTTTGCCGAGCAAAGGGAGCATAACAAAAACTTAAGCCCTTTGGATGTTTCCCTGACTTAATATATTCCTTATAGATAGCGGGCAAGGCAGCTTTTTCTAGTAGGGCTTCCTTTGTATCACGGCACAAATGATTCCAAGCCTGACTAAGGAAGCGTACATGCGTATAGCAAACCTTATTCCACGCATCTTGATCCCCATTACAGAAATTACCAATGGACTCATACTGATAGATTATTTCATCTACGACATGCTTTTTCGTCAATTCCTTTACATTAAGAAGCATACAGTTAGCATTAAAGTAATCCATAATGGTATTCATACCTAAATCGGTAATCAGATTCGTACGCTGCCGTTGATGAAAATCTTCTGGCAAACAAATACCTAAGTCTGTATTATTGATAACATAGGCGTTAACCCCCGTATCTCGGCAAGCAGCTAGGTAGTCATCGCCTAAGTCATATTTGTACAAGGAGGCTGGATCCGCTAAAAATAGATAATCTGAACCAAGACTAATCACTTTATCATAGTGACTCATTAAGACAGGAATAGCCAAGCGACACACACCCACATCATCCAGATTAGGAATGCTGACCGTATCTAAATCTTTACGCAGTTCTGCCGTTAGTTCTACAAAACGCAAAGATACATCTTTTTGCTTACTAGCTTCATCCCGCAACATATCTTGATAATGTTCCAAAAGGCCTGTGTGAAATACAACAATATCATAGGGATTTTCTTCACTTCTATACTTATAAATAGACTGCAATAGTACGGATAGGGAAAAGGTTGACCATGGACTAGCAGTAATCCCTATAGGAATAGACTCCTTATCTGAAAAAGCAGGTTTTACCATCCATTCTTTTGTACGATTTAACACATTATTATTATACAATTTAGTTTCTTCAGCCACTTTTATACTCCCCTTAACCTATCAGGAATTAGCTTAATTATACAACCTAATTAAGCTTCATTCAACCGTGGTGTTTCCAAGAAGGTTACATCCGGATTACGTTCCTGTATCCAACCCATTTGCCATTCATTACTAATTAAGATAACTGTCCGCCCTCGGTTATCTATAACAGTCATGGCATTATCTAAGCCTTTTAAGGAAGCAATATCTACATTGCCGTCCACCCAGCGGGCCACACTATAAGGTAACTGGTTATTTTCTAAGATTACGCCATATTCATTTTTCAAACGGTATTCTAAGACTTCAAACTGCAACATCCCTACGGCACCAACGACGAAAGAGTCCATAGCACTAGGTTGTTCAAAGATTTGGACCGCCCCTTCTTGGGCTAATTGGGTCATACCCTTTAGGAACTGTTTGCGCTTCATCGTATCCTTTGGTGATACACGGGCAAAGAATTCCGGTGGAAAAACGGGAAAATCGCCAAAGGTCACCCGATGTTTCGCATCACATAAAGTATCTCCTACCCCCATAGTCCCCGCATCAAAAACACCAATAATATCCCCTGGGTAGGCTTCATCAATAATGGTTCGTTCCGTCGCCATAAATTGCTGTGGCTGAGAAAGCCGCAAGGTCTTACCCGACTGCTGATGAACAACAGACATGCCTTTTTCAAATTTGCCTGAACAAATCCGCATAAAGACAATACGATCATGGTGGTTAGGGTTCATATTAGCTTGAATCTTAAAGACAAAGGCAGAAAAGTCTTCACTGGTCGGCTGCACCGTTTTTTCTAAGGCCTTACGTGGTGCTGGCGATGGGGCTAGCTCTAGGAACTTTTCCAAGAAAGGCTTAACACCAAAGTTAGTCATAGCTGAGCCAAAGAACATAGGCGTTAATTCCCCAGCCCGCACGCGGTCAATATCAAAACTATCGCCAGCCACATCTAATAATTCAATATCATCAATTAAGGCCTGATGTTCTTCTTTCCCCAAAAGATCTCTAAAGGCTGGATCATCAACCGAGCCTTTTACAGAGGCTAACTTCTGCGTGCCATGGCTTTCGTCTTTTGCAAAGAGCTCTACCGTATTGCTTTCACGGTCAAACACGCCCTTATAATTACCATTAATACCAATAGGCCAATTCATAGGTACCGCCCGAATACCGAGGGAATTTTCAATATCTTCCATCAAGTCAATAGGGCTTTTACCAAAGTGGTCAATCTTATTGACAAAGGTAAAAATAGGAATGCCTCGTTCCTTACAAACGGCAAAGAGCTTCTTAGTCTGGGCTTCCACCCCTTTAGCTACGTCTATCAACATAACCGCACTATCAGCAGCCATGAGCGTACGATAGGTATCTTCCGAAAAGTCCTGATGGCCTGGCGTATCCAAAATATTAATACGACAACCGTCATAGTCAAACTGTAGAACGGAACTGGTTACCGAAATACCACGCTGCTTTTCAATTTCCATCCAGTCCGACACGGCATATTTGTTAGTCTTACGAGATTTAACAGAACCAGCTAAATGAATGGCCCCTCCGTATAACAATAGCTTTTCTGTTAAGGTCGTTTTCCCTGCATCCGGATGGGAAATAATGGCAAACGTCCGCCGACGATTGACTTCTTCTAAAAATGTCATCTTACGCTCCTATTCTTATATAAAAGATAGATAAATCTACCTATACTTTTCAAAAGCTCATACAGTACTAGTATAATATACAGGTATCATTTTAGCAAAAGAGATAAGTAAAAAATAGAGATAGCCTATGACTAGACTATCTCCATTACTATATATACTCTTCAGTACCAACTATGAAATTAATTTGCCTATAAAGGTAATCATAAAGGCATTGGTAAAATCTATAAGAAAAGCACCTACCAAAGAAACAATAAGCCAAGCTCGTGGTGATGGACCATGCCGATCACCTAAGGATAACATATTAACCAAGGCATTCGGTGTCGCCCCTAAGCCAAAACCAATAGCGCCTGCGCCTAGCATAACCGCATCATAGGTCTTACGGAAGACAAAGAAGATAAGATAAGCCATAGCAATGGCAATCAAAATCTGAACAACTAAGATAACCAATAACGGCAGCGCTAAATCAATAAGCTGAGCTAGCTTCAAACTGTTAATAGCCATAGTAACAAAGAGACTTAAGGCCACATTAGAAACCGCATCTAAGGCTACAGTATTAATCTTATAGGCATGAGTAAAATCCCCAAAGTTACGAATAATAGCGGCAGCCAACATGGATCCAATATAAATAGGCAGCGGACCTACCCAATCAGCTAAGAAATAGCTAACGATAGAACCTAGCCCCATAGCGACCCCTACAAAGGCAATGGCATGCATAAGAGATGGTAAGCTGAACAGCTTTACTTCTTCATCAGACTCTGTTATATCTATACCTTCCCCTTCCAACATTTCTGGGTGTTCCGCTGGCGTCGGTACATGGAAGGTCTTAATAATGCGTTCCCCTACCGGTGCACCTAAAAGGGTACCCGCTACCATACCAAAAGTTGCGGCGGCAATAGCAGCTGTGGTCACGCCAGGAATACCTAAGAGCTGTTCATAATGCGGCCCAAAGGCACCCGCTGTACCAAGGCCACCAATCATAGCTACAGAGCCAGCCATTAGACCAAAAATAGGATGAATCCCCATTAGCTTGGCTGTTAAAATACCGCCTACATTCTGGGCTAGAATCCATACCGAACAAACAATAAAGAATACGACAATGCCAAGGCCACCTTTTTTTAGTACCCTTAAACCCGCCATAAGGCCAATAGTCGTAAAGAAGGCCAACATTAAAAAACTTTGTAAGGTCACATCAAAAGTGACATTTACTATCTTATAATAAGATAAAATTGAACAAATAAAGGCACACGGCAGACCACCAATAGCTGGGGACGGCATACATACTCGTTGCAAAAAGGCCGACCGTCCTTTAATGAACTCCCCTATATATAAGGTAATAATGGCTAATGCCACGGTCTGTACCATACTTAATTTTAGGGTCCACACACCGCTCACTAGACTTAGGTCAAGTAAATCTTTCATTATACAACTCCCTCTCTATACGATATTATATAAGCTACTTATACATTATCTGTACCTATTGTTGCTATCTTTTTAGCTATTAAAGCGAGGCAAATTACATCTACGAGGCAAATTACATCTATTAGATTAGATATAAAAAATAAGCTTCTATGACAGAAATGCACCCTCAACTATATTGAACCGTATATTTATACTCCTAATGAATGCAATATACAAATATAGCCATGAATACTCAAATAAATATAATTCAACTATATCTTATATATTCTATATAATACTGTATTTTTACATAAAATTCTATAGAAAATTTTATGTATACACTATGCATCCACAGAAATAACAAAAGAATTCCGTAGACGGATTGAGCAAAGTCGTCTATAATAAAAGAAGAGATGACAAGCGTTTCGTACCGCTAGGCTCATCTCATGATAATAATATATGCATTGAGAAATGGCCTAGTGTTTACTTCATTAAGTCGTTTTTTCTATTTAAGGATAAGAACTGTAACTCTAAAAATCCCGTAGACGAATTAAACAAAGTCGTCTATAATAAAAAAAGAGATAGCAAGCGTTTCGTACCGCTAGGCTCATCTCAAATAAAATACTTTATTACATGAAAAATGGCCTAGTGTTTACTTCATTAGGTCGTTTTTTCTATTTAAGGATAACGACTATAAGATTAATGATAGCTATCACTAACGACAGCACTTCATATATACTCATAGCATCACCACCTAACAGTGACGAGCCTAACGTGCTTACTACCTCTCGGTCGTATTATAACATAGCCTCCCATAGGGAGGCTATGTTTTTTTATGTATATGTTCTGTTTTTATTATGTCGATAAAAGCGATAGTTCTAAGATTTATAACAGTACAGTCAAATTATAACTTTCATATGTTCAGTTTATCTTGCTATACTTTATACCTCTAATACCTAGGTTACCTATATTACTCTTCGTCTGGCATTTCTGCATTATGGTAAACGTCCTGCACATCATCCAAGTCGTCTAAAGTATCCAACATACGCTGCATTTTTTCAGCATCTTCATCAGATAATTGAATCGTTGTGTCTGGTATCATAGTAATCTTAGCCACTTCTGTTTCAATACCTGCATCAGCCAAGGCCTTTTCTACCGTATCAAAATCTTCTGGCGTTGTATAAATAACAAAATCACCATCTTCCGCTTGAATATCATCAGCGCCAGCATCTAAGGCAAGCATAGTCAATTCATCTTCATCATGCCCGTCTGCAGCAATAACGAAGATGCCTTTACGTTTAAACATCCAAGCAACACAGCCTGTTTCACCCATGTTACCGCCACTTTTAGTAAAGGCATGCCGAACATCTGCTGCTGCTCGATTACGGTTATCTGTCATAACTTCTACCGTAACAGCCACGCCAGCTGGACCATAGCCTTCATAGGTAATTTCTTCATAATTATCCATATCGGTAGCACCAATACCTTTAGCAATGGCACGCTTGATATTTTCCTTAGGGATGTTGTTTTCACGAGCTTTCTGAAGGGCTAATTTTAAACGCATATTGCCGACTGGGTCACCACCACCCATACGAGCTGCCACTGTAATTTCACGACTAATCTTAGTTGTAATCTTAGCTTTTAATGCATCCGTTTTACCTTTTTTATGCTTAATATTGGCCCATTTTGAATGTCCGGACATATTAGCGCCTCCTAGTCTTTATCCCACCAAGCCTCGCCACGCAGGCGGTCTAATATTATGGATACCGCGCTCCGCACAGATAAGTGATTATAATCACCGTGGCCATAGATAGGTTCTAAAATATAATCAAATTGGTTCATGGTCTCTTTCGTCATACCATATCCCGTACCAAATAATACTAACACAGGTACCGTCCCACTTTCAAGCTTCTGCCGCATAGAGGCATAAGTCACCGTATTCGCATAAGTACGTGCATCGGTGGTAACAATTAAAGGCTTTTGCCCTTCTAACTCTTCCACCTTACGAATCGCATCAACCATAGTCGGCAAAACAGATACAATGGAAAAAGCCTCTGTCCGGTCTGGATTATAAGTACTGCCAAAACCAGATTGCCAATGTTCTATAACTTCTTCCGCAAGTTCCCGCTGAGCCGGAATATTATTAATAATAAAATACTGCGCCACATCATAGGTAATAGAGGCACGCGCAATGTCATGAATATCATAGTTAGTAATGGCCGTCGTAATTACATCCATATGCTTGTTATAAATGGGATAATGCACGAGACCTATATATAAATTAGCCAAAGCTGATTCCTCCTATGTTTTTAATAAATCATATTGCCAAAAGGTTCAGCAATAGTTCAGCAACAGTCAAATAATTTCAAAGAATATAAAGCTATTATATAATGCATAAACAATTATAAAAAGCAAAGAGGAGCAACATTACCATCAGTTGCTCCTCTTTATTTCGCTCACGTTTGACAAACTATATTGGCTAGATGGTTTTAGTCCCAATACACAAAAATCAGCGATTTTAGATTTTTTACTCTGTCTGATGTAATTATTATAGCATGTTTTATTGCAAAATATACCAAGTTCTCATTTAAAGCACCAAATAGGCTCTGTATGGAGTTTTTGCTTGTTTTGCATAAAACCATAAGCGGATAAAATTTAAATCGTCTTATATCGCCTAATTTTAAACGCAAAAATAGCCCCCAATCTGCAAATTTTAACAAATTGAGGGCTGTTCTTATAATTCGACTAAATTAGTTAGTTTCCCATCTGTATGGTACTGACTTAAAAACATAGTAAAAGTAACCACCTTATTTTGTATAATTTTCTCTTGCCATCTACAATAATCCTCTCACAATACTTTCTTATCTAATATAAATGCATCATTGGCAATTGTAAATGATAAATTCTTAATAACTTCCATAAATCGCTTATGACCTTCTTTAGTTCTTTTTAAAGATATCAATTCCTGTAGCAATACTTTTGTCGTAAGGAGTTTATCCGTCATATCATCTACAGCAGATAATATCTCCTCACTTCGAATGGATACCAGTTCTTCGGTTATCGGTTTTTCCTGTACAATATCTTCTACTCTGAAATAGTGTTTAATTTTCTCCACTAAAGATACATGCCACAATTGAGCACATTTCAAAAATCTCAATACAGAGTCCAACGATAACAACATGCGTGCTGATGCTGAATCACTCTTCAATCCATTCATAGACTTATACTCTTTCAATGCCTTGCCTGTTAAAACTACATGAGCGATTTGATAGTTTCTTATTAAATTTCCTATTACCCCTTGTGCTAACCCTGTAAAAGAGCTTAAATCTCTTGTTGTCATTACTCGTCTATTGGCCCACACTGTATAGCGTAGTTTTGATACATCAACAGACTTAGCCGCAAGCTGATTCTCCAATTGTTCAATATATTTAATCACGGCCCGTCTTACAAACTTAGATTCACGGACTAATACTTGCTTGGCTTGGGAAGCAGTGAGGATAAACATAGGGTATTGTCGACCTCTACTGTTAGTATAATTTGACTCCAAAATTTTTTGGAGTGAGATTTCTTCATCAAATTCATCTCGAATAATACTTAATAATGTATCGTGTCTAAGCCTGTTCCGATTTTCCTCTAACGTTCTAAAATGATTAATCTGCTCTACTAATTCTAAACTTGTAAATGTGTCTTTTTTCTGTAAATTATTCATTGCACTGCTCCTTTTGATAGGAACATAGAACCATGATATAATAATCATGAAGACTATGTTCTTCGCACTTTAGACAGTCACTAACTTTCCACGGTGGGTGACTGTCTTATTTTATACTTTTCTTTAAAATTTCTATACCTTTTAATAGTGCATCAGTCCTACTAATCTCAAGTGATTTTGCACAAGCTTCTATGTCTATTAAATCGCTTTCAGAAACTCTAATAGTGATTTTTTTATTTCTTGCAACTTCAGCTTTTGTAGGCCGCCCCATTTTCTTTTTTTCAGCGATACTATCCATCCTTTCTCTTGCCTTGTATCTTGCCCTATGTTATAGTGAATATAGGGAGAGCGCAGTGGCAAGCCCCACGCTCTATTTTGGTTTTATAGGAGACTTACTATTGATTTAGTAGGTCTTCTATTTTTTTTATCGTTTCTTCTTTAGATTCGCTATCTTTGATGATTTGAATAACCATCTTTAGTACGACTCTAAATTGTTCATTTGTCATACCTTCCATAAGTTCTCCTTTCTGCCTCTTGCCCGCATATTTGGTTAACTTCCTTAACCATGATTACATTATATACTTTTGGTCGTGCAAAAGTCAAGTAAAAAAAGAGAGCATATTTCTATGCCCTCAAAATTATATTATTCTTTCTCTACCTTGCCATACAATCGTTCCATTCCTCGGCGTGTGACAAGCCATATTCTTTTCGACTGCCTAGCTTCTACCCCAATTTCAAATCTTGGTGGCTTTCCGTGTCTTGAAATACAAGCTTGACGCAATGAATCCGTACTTTTTCCCCATAATTCTGCCGCTTCTTCTAAGCTCATAACTTCTTGAATCGCATTCATTTTAAGATACCTCTCTTTACTAACAACCAAGAAATTACACCACCTGTAATCAATGCTTTTATTGTTTCTTTATCAAAATTAATAAACCCAATTGCAAAACATATTAATATTACAATTGCTAAATCTACCCATGATACTTTCATTGTATTTACTCCTTTGCTATAATAGAAGTGTTAGGAGAGGTTTCCCTCTCCCTTCACTTGCTCTCTTATCGCTTTTGCTTTTTCCTAGGCTTGCGATTCGAGGGCTTTTCTTTTGGCTTTTTATTATTTCTTAATGCCAGCCAAGTTGTGACGATTAAAGTTATCAGCCACTCAATATCTTCTTTATCCATTTTCTCACCTCCTTACAATATTATTGTACCTTATTTACGGTACAGTGTCAATAAAAATAAGCCCTAATCTACAGATTTATTCAGTAGGTTAGGGCTTATTTTAGTTAGTTGAAAGAATAGAAAAAACTGTTTTTATATGCTTCTTATGCGTCTCTTAACAATTAAAGCATAAAATTATTTACTGCATTTAGTTAATGCATAGGTAACGATTTTAAGAAAACCGCTAATGGCCATAGGCAAAACTACAGCATCACGGATTTTAGTCCAACCGCTTTCTTCTTTTGCCTGTGCCTGTACCTGGGAAATGAACTTATCAGCTACTGCCGTAACTTCAGGCAATACAGCTGTTAAAATTTGGTTAGTAACTTGCTGTTTAAGCTGTTCTGTTACATCGTCTACGCCTAATGCATTAACAATATTATCTCTTACTTCTGTCCATTGACTCATACTTTATTACCTCTTTTCTTAAATATACATAGCTCCCCATTGATGAGCGTAGAATCTAGCGTTACCGCGCAACTCATCGCCGCCGCTCCAACGAGGCCTGCCTTCTTTTAGGACTAGCAAGTCCCAACGCTCACACGTACTGTCGGGACCGTATGGCTCGTGCGGATACCAGCCGTCTTTACAGTCGGCCGCTTCGGCGTGCGTCATGACATGCTGTATGTCTAGCGGAATGCCTAAGTCGATACATAATATGGCGCTGACCTGTGCCAGCGTATTAAGCTGTGCTTCCGTTGGCGGGTACGTCCCTAAATCGTCACAGCCTACCGCATCAAGGCAGGCACACAGGGCAACACCTATAGCGCCTGTATTACGCATGTAGGTATGGCTCTTATGCTCCGTAAGGTCATCCGTAGATGCCCACAGCGAACCGTCGCCTTTAATCGACAGATGGTAATCATCAAACAGCTGGTCATATCGGCCGGCTGTCCAGTGATTATAAATATGTGAAACTTGGCCAACAGCGGGCACACACATTTTTTGTAAGTCCTGTAGCGTGATAGCTTTCATAATCTCACCTCCTATCTATTTGTTAATCCTTTTCCTAACCAGCCTAGAATACCGCCGGTGACAATGCTTACCGTATTAGTATCGGCATAGAATACCGATAATATACCGATGATAACTACACCTACTACCGCAATCGTTTCAGTCAATCCTGTATGCATAAGCACCTCCTAGGCTATAAAGTTGATAATTACACCGGCTAAAGCAATAGCTATGGACACAAATGTAGCCGTCATAGTTGCCCGGCTAGCCAGTTTCTTATCAGCTTTATTTCTTTCATCCTCACGGCCTTTCTGATTTTGCCTGTATGAGTAGAAATCGTTGGTCAAGGACTCAACCCTTGCCTTCATGGCGTCTTGCTGTCCGGCAAGCAGGTTAAGCCTAGCGTCAGTTTTGGCCTGCTCAACCTCCATGCGTGCCAGGTTGTTGCGGATGGCGTTGACGGTGTGATTAACTTCGGTCACTTTTTCCCGTAAGTCCCTAATAGCTTCTAATAATAAATCTTGATCTAATGGCATTTTCTTTTAATCCTCGAAACACATAGTACGTGCTATATCACTTCGGAAGAATAATGTCGTCATACGGGCGAGGTATCTGCCCGCGGAAGTCACCAATAGGTGCCCTTCCCCCGACTTCGCAATAAAAACCGACAAAGACTGTCGTGATATTCTGTTCATACCATGACGTATTGGGCAGTATTACCGTAGCCGTACCATCCTGGCCAATAGTGTATACTGTGTCCGGGTCCTGCATGAAGAAAAAATTAGTACCCGGTGTACCCTTGAACATAAGAGTCGCACCGTCTGAAGCCTTTTCGTCGTATTCAAACTTAGGATGACGTTTGTCAACAGCCGGGGTAGAGCTAGAGCTGCCTTGACTGCCGGTGTTGTTTGTGGCAGGGGCAGTAGTGGACGGCGTGCTTGGCGTAGGCGCTGCTAATTGGCTAGCATTAGGCAGAGTTTTTTCAATAAGGAATCGAAGAATGCCTAAAAGGGTATCGTCTTTAAACGTTATATAGCCTTTATTTATAATCGTTGCATACAAGCGGTCAGCCGGCGCATTTAGGCCGCTGTCACCCTTATCGCCTTTATCTCCTTTGTCGCCTTTATCGCCTTTATCTCCCTTGTCGCCTTTATCACCTTTAGGGCCCGGCGCTCCTACGTCACCTTTATCACCTTTAGGGCCGGTTAAGCCGACTTGAGCATCTATTTTAAGCTCTCTAGGGAAGTCGACTTTGACTACTAATTCATCGCCCGAGTTTACTATTTTGTCTGTCATAATAAGTTCTTTTCCTTTCTGTAGCTAATACCGGTATTGATAATCCCTATACCGTTAATAATCCGCTGTTCCCGCTCTACACACCAAATATCCCAATAAACGGTACACGTGCTTTCATAACGGTTAGCATTTTTAAGCTTTCCCGTTTCTGATGCGGGAATCGTGCATCGTAGTTGGCCGTTGCCGATTGTTTCACTCTGCCCTGTAAAGGCCAGTGTGTCATCCTTTATAGGGTCGTACTTTCCGGCAAATAAAAAAGACAAGCCCGTTAAGTCAACAGGTTTGCCTTCTGTGTCCGTCAGTGTGAGTACCATGACGAACTTGTCACCTTGAATAATATTAACTTGTAACAACTATAGGCTCACCTCGCTTACACTTTATCAATTGTTACTTTAATAGCAGAGCCTAAAGTTAATTCTTTACAGGCATCTGTATCGGGAATAGTAATGTAGGTAGATTCATTATATGTAGCACTATATAAATCTAACTGTACTATTTTTACGCCCCCAAGTAGTTCTGATTTTCTAATACCATTAACGCTAAAAATTATATTCTGCATAATTTAACCTCCTATAAATAAAATCTTTATAGTACACTTACAAGCACACAATTTATAACCGCCGGTTCCCCTAGGTCCACCTCCGGAATACGAATGCGCTATAGCAAAAATCCTTGTGCCTTCACGATATATTGCATAATAGTTCCCTCTGTTATAATAGCTAAACATACTATAAGAAGCAATAAGAGTTGAGTTATTGGAAGGTTTCCAGCCTGTTCCCGAGGTAAGAGTAGGCTCTCCGATTATATTTATAACGCTATTCTCTATATTGTAGCCATTAGGCACCCAAATATATTGTTCGTGTTCAAGCGTCTGCGTGGATATATATATAGACTTGAGGTTGTACCCTGCCTGCCTAATAACATCACCATCAATTGATCCCCCATAAATATGAGACCCCGAAATGTTAGCACTGTTAATACTTGAACTGTTAATGTTTACACTATTAATTGTTCCTGCGTTAATGGTGCCTAAGTTGCCAGACACGGCGGATAGACTATCAACCTTCATCTTATCAGCAGTTACCGCATTGGCCTGTATCATCCCGTTAGTAATAACGTTGTTGTCAAAAAGGGTCTTACCCGTTACATGCAACAGCTTTCCATCTATTTGCACGCCTTCCGGGCTTAAGTTAATAGCACTTACCACGCCGTCTTTATCAACTTTTAGCCCTAACGCATTGTACAGCTGGGTGATAGCGCTATATCCGCTTTTATCCGGGTCGCCATTTAGGCCGTTCACGATTTGGGTAATATGGTCGTCCGCCTTTGTGATTTTGCTGGCCATATCAGGTATTTTTGCTAAGTCCTGTTGCAATGTATCATCTAAATATTCGGATGACAGCTTTAAGCCATCTAGCATTTCCTTAGGTATGGTTTCGTCAACTTCTACTATTTGGTCGTCGCTCTTGGGTCCTTCTCCTAAAATATCAATAAAAGCCGCCCTTACTCTATAAAGGCCCGCATCACGGGCAAGAGTCACTGCATTAACCGTTAGTTGCAGTACAGTATCATCTATATACAGATTAATCCCTTTACAAGTAGCCGGAATGCTTTCGCACTCAAAGGCAAACCCCATTAATAAAGACCTTAACCGAACATGCTGTATCTTCGGGGGTACAGGTATTGTATAGGATGCTATGGCCGGTGCGCTGTATCCTTTATCAGGATTGTGGGCGTATAGGTATAAACTGCCCGCTCGGCTAGTGACTACGCCGGTAGCCGTTGTGTTGTTACTTCTAGCGATTAATCCGTCTTGCTCTCCGGCTTGCTGATTGCTTCGCACCTCATAATAGTCAATATCCGCATTAGTAACTTCCAACCAGTTAAAATGCCCAGTATCGCTAAAATAATAACTGAAGCCTTCCGGAGCATTAGGCACCTCGGCCTTCATCTCTACCTTTAGCGTTATGGATTTACCCATGCTGTAGTGACCGTTAATATCTTTTACTGTAAACCGCATAGAATAAGTGTGCCCAAGTTCTACCCCGCTAACAATAATCTGATTGTGCCCATCGCCGCCATAATGTTCTACGTCATTAGGTATTGACACGTCTGTGTAGTAGCATTCGCAAGTGTCGTATGCTGAAAAATTAGCAGGCGGATTAAAAGTTGCGACTACTTCATAAGCCCTGCGCCCTTTATCAGAAGTTGCCCTATACCTATTACGTACAGACAGGGCAGATACTTCCGGGATATATGATTTTTCAATAACGCATGTATAGGCCGGAACATCTTCAAGGCCTTGCTCATTGACGCCGAACATATTAAGCGATGTAAACTTAAAATAGACCGTTTTTCCTATATCTTCGTCACGGTACTGCATACGCAGTAACGCACTATCCATACGTGCTACGGAATCCCCCGGCTCATGTTCGACTGGAATACTGGCAAACTGACCTCTTACTAACCCCGTCAGTTTATAAGTCTTATCACCAACCAGCTGAGCGTTTGTATAACTAAATACTTCTCCATTACACCATAAAGCCGTATTTGCCTGGTCAGCATCAAACTTGGTACCGCTCCTAAGTTCCCCGCTCAACAGCTGAACAGTACACTCTGTTCCGTCAGCAGACAAAGCCGTAGTAAGCTGTCCTATCCTTGCCCTTTGGCCAATAGACCCTGCCTGCCGGTAATTATCCCCTGTTTGAGATACCCACACATTACAACCGCCCCAATTACTAGGTGCCGTAACACCTACCATCATTTCATTTTTAGCCTGCTGTAAGTCAACGGGCGGATTAATAAACATGGCCTTCGTAATACTCGGCGCTTCCTCATTGTAATTTTGAAACGGCCTGTCATTTTCATGTACATTATACTGAGCCGGAGTATAAGCCCTTGGGGGCTTTCCTATGGCTGTAACAGTTAGTTCTCCGTCTGCCGCTTCCTGCACCTCTGTTATAAGTACAGGTTGTTTGGTAAGACCGCAAGCATCATCTGTTAATGTGACAAGGTCTCCCGGCTCTAGTCGGCAAAAAGCCCAATCTAGCTTAAAGGTATACTGATTTTTTGTATACAACTGTTTACTTGCTAGCAGTTGGGCTACATAAGTTGCCCTCTTTTTGGTATATACATAGTGGCAAGTTTTACTCGGTGCCGGCTTTAGCCCGTTTTGCTGAATATCAGATACGATATCAAACTGGACAGCTTCCTTTTCATAGCCATTAGCTCGGTTTACGAACTCAACAGATATCTGATTGTACATCTCGCTTGTGTCTTTACGCTTATAAATAACAAGGGCGCCGTCTGTCTGAGGCAACAAGTCATCAGCTGTTAAGTCATACTTAATAGATACATCCGGCATCCAGTCCCCCACAGCGTCGTCTGCCAGCGGCACAATTTTAAGTCTGTCATTTGACCAGAACAGATACGCATTAGTAAACTCGCATATATCATTTATTATATTTTGTATCTTTTGCGCTTTCGTGTCCGGTGGCGTTGATATTAACAGGTCAGCCGCCGCGCAGTAGTTTCTATAGCTGTCGAGACCTTCTATAGAATCTGTTTTTACCCCGGCTTGTTTTAATATATGAGCCATATAATCCGCAGGGTTTACATCTATGCCGTCTCCTGTTTCAAGCAATTTGCCTTGTACTTCAAAATTAAAGGTAGGAAGACTGGCGCTAGATCCTAGGTTAACCACCCCCGCCATATAGGCAAGCCCGCTATAAGGCAAAGCCTTTTCAGGGTGTTTGCTTTGTGTATATGCCCATGGACTTTGACCTTGAGCGCCATTAAAAAGCGACATCTCAATATTTTCATTTGGGTAGTCATATATAGCTTTGTCACGCCATACTTTGCCCACACCGTGGATAGGTCCTTCACACAAAGCTATCACACAAGCTACTGAGTATGTATAGGTAATAGACGTGGCCGTACTATGATGACCGCCTTTACCGGTTCTCTGTGTTTCTTTGTGCTCATGGCTTTCAAAGTCGTACCAGTCAATAACGTTGCCGCTAACTCGGGTAGTCCCTAGAATCTCAGGCACAACAACACCATAAGAAGCACTATTCAAATTAAAGTCACCGATACGCTCCGCCCTTGTTGTCGTATTCGTACTTTTTCCGAAAAGAAACCCCATTACGCACCTACTTTCTTAGGATTAAATCGCCAGTACCCTCGAAGCCGACTCTTTCCTGCATTATCATAAAAAATTACATCGTTAGCCTCTGATAAAATAACCCCTTTATCTACATAAGCGTGCAGCAAAAGACCTGACTCGGTAAGTATGGCTCCGTGCGATATGCACCGACCGTATTGGTATAAGAAAAAATCCCCTACTTGAGGAGATTTTACCTTATCGCATACTTTTTCTACATATTTCAAAAACTTCTCTTCCGAACGATGCAAATGCCATTCATTAGAGTAGTCTTCAATAAGGAGCTTACTTTTATCTATCAGGCCTGCATCTATTAACGATGCATATAAAAGATGGCCACAGTCAATTCCGGCACCCTTAACCATAGCATTATTGGCATAAGGCGTGCCCAGCCATGCCATAGCCTTATCGGCAATCAGAAGGCCCCGCTCTTTACTTGTCACTGTATCGACTCCTTCCTCGGCACATAAGGCGTAGCCCTATTATGCGACCAGTTGTTAAACCTGTTACGACAGCACTCAGGCGTTTTATCGCAACCTACATAGATATAGCATTCGTCACCCGCCTTAGGCTGTGCCCCATTAGATGAAATAAACCTTACTTGTCCATTTACACTTTGTACGATTTGAGTCGACTGTCCTAACAATGCACCGGACAGCCACTCTATACCGCCCGAATTATATTCATTGTCAGGCACGCCTATATTAACTGTTACCGTATTATAGTTAGACACGCCTACTACCTTGCACCTTTTCTTGAACCGGTTTATATCCACGCCACAATCCGCATCAAACAAAGTGTAAGGGCATTGTGGGTAGTATTTACGCATTGGCCATTCAGTATTTAACTTTTGAACTTCAGATTTTACTTCAAGTTGTACTTGCAGGCCTCCGCCTTGCTTAATGTTGCACTCACCGCTAAACAAATCTACATGGCCAAGTACAGCGCCTGTTGTATTAAAAAAAGCCCTACGTAAATGTAAAACCGCCCCATCAAACCCGCCATTGTGGCCAATTTGCAAAACAGGTACGCCCATTATCGTATCTTCCTTACTTGCGTATATAGTGACGGTCAGCTTATCAACAGATACGTCGCCACTGGTTTTGATCTGTGTCCTTGATACAATCGGTGCAGATACCGCCTTATAGGAATGCCCCATATAGTCTACGTTAGTATCTCTATCTGCAAAATAGTAATTCACTCCGCTAGGCAACAACAGTTCATACAGGTCACAGCTTTGTATAGACTTTTCTGTGTTCAGATACGTATTCAATTCACTTGATACTGATTTCATAACTACCTCGTTGTCATAAGCTTAAAAGCCTTTGATGTAAATATATTGGAATACCTGGCCTCTGTCTGAAAACTGTCGCCCGAAAGCCTTACTTTCCAGTAATATATATAATCTGCTGTAATTACCGCGTCTTCCGGAACAGCTCCCGTACACTTAATAAGCCCGCCATCAACAGTAATACCGTTAAGTTTCTTGCCATCCGCATATAGTGTAACGTTTTCCACATAGGCAACAGGCTCTATAAAGTCGCCCATTCGCCTAACAGCCTGCCACTGCATGTCTCGCCCCGAACCAAGACGAATACCCTTTTCCTCGTAGTCTTCCGGATCTAACCACAAAAAAGGTTCGTGACTACCCCGTACCTGTGATATAAAACCGTGAAGTATTCTGTACTCCTCTGTGCTAAGCCATGCATATTGAGCAGTGATAATGTATTGCGGATACTGCCAAGTGGTAAGCGTTCTAACTCGGCCGCTCCCACTTGTTTTTATTGTTGTATTCCACTTTTGTTCTTTCGTAGATTTCCACGCGAACTTACGAATCGGGGGAAACTTACGCAACTCTATAGCCATATCACCATACCCCCGTTTCAGCTGTAAAATCTCGATTACTATCGCTCAAATATTGGCGCAGTACACTGCCTCCGGAACTACGCAGCCAACCGGAAAAACTTTGAGCATCAACAGCAGATACATTGACAGTAACACTTCTACCGCCGCCGTTTTCGGATTTATTAATCCCTTCGCCTAATTGATTAAATACGTTTTCACTAAGAGGCAATACCGCCTCTTTATAACGACCCTCGCCGATAGTCGCTACCGTTTCGCCGTAAGCAAGACCGCCACTGGCTAGTTTAAGACCAGGCGCGGCGAGCCCGCTTAACTGGCTAGCACCTAGACCGGCTGTAAAGGCGGCCTTACCCGCAGTAGCAGAAGCCCCGCTAGTTGCCATTGATTTAAGTAATGCTAATTCAGAGTAAACAGGTATTTGAGCGCTCGCCGTGGCTATTGAAGCGGCCGCTTCTTGCTTTTCTAAAGCTCTGCCAAACAAGGACTTTTTAAGCATGCCGGCAATCCACGACGCTATATAATCGCCTATGGCTTTATTAACTGCCTGCATAACGCCTTTCCATGCATCGCCTAAGGTCTTAGTCCCTTGAATCAACCCGGACAGGCCTTCACTTAACTTATCAAACCCTTGTTGTTCTACGCTCAGAGTAAACTCACTCATAGATACGTGGGCATCATAAACAGCTTGCTTATACTCATCAAACATAGCCTTACGCTGTTCATAGGCTTCCATATAATCTATATTTTCATCAGATAAGGCATTTTGTAGCCGCGTAAGATTCTGTTCCTGTACAGCTATATCTATTTCGGCTTGTATATCCTTCCCTTGCCTTTTAATATCTTGCAGCTGCTTTTCTGTAGCTTCCTGTTGGGCAATGATTTCAGCATTCATTGCTTTATTAAAGCTAATAATATTATTGCCCATCGTTTCATAAGCAATTTGGCGTTCATCTAACGACTTTTTAAAGGTTTCCCGTTCTTGGGCTGTCATATCAGCATAATCATCAGCGTATTTTTGCCATTTATCTTTTATAGAGGCAATGGCCTTTTGATGGTCAGATACAACATCCTGTATAACTTTAGCCGCACCGTCTAAATTCTTAAAGTCGATATTAGCACTCATGTCTTGCGCCATATCTCGGATAGAGTTTTGTATTTCTCTTGTTCGTTTGGCCTCTTCGTATAAAGCTCGTTCCCGTTTATCAGCATAAACAGCATTTAACTTTTCTAAATCTTGATTATAACTTTCGTTATAGGCCTTTGACTCATCCAGTTTATCCTTTTCTTCTTTGAACCATTTATCTACCTGCTCAGATTTAGACTTAAACAGCTCATCATAAGCATCTTCAATTTCCTTAGTAATCTCTTTTGCTTTATCTGCAAGTCCGTTAGATGCATCTCCACCAGCGCCACCTGCGCCACCTGCGCCACCTGAACTACCAGCAGGGGCACTATAGCCCCCGCCGCCTCCGCCGTAACCGTCTTCAGGAACATTACCTGCTCCCGCAGAGGAAAACGAATCAACAAAAGCACCGGCGGCATTTTCGGTAGCGCTAATAAAGCCTTGCACCTGTTCATCACTAATAGTTCCTAAATGTTGTATCGGAGTAAACGTCCCCTTAAATACAGAAGCCACTTTAGCACCTACCGCATTCAAGGCATCAATTAAGCTGTTAATTAAGCCTATTGCCTTATTAACACCCCAAGCTACCGTATTAACGATACTTTCAAAAACAGAGGCAACTGTCGCTCTAAATCCGTTAGAGGCCACCCCAGCAGTGCCAAACGCAGCGGCTAAAGCCGCCAAAGCTACGATAACAATGCCGATAGGATTAGCCGTTAATACGGCGTTAAGTACCGCTTGTGCAGCCGACATTACGTAAGTAGCGGAAGCCGCCGCTATTTGGCCGGCTTTATAGGCAATTGTCATAGCTGTAACACCTGCCATAAGCGCTCTTGATATTACAATAGCTGCATTCCACCCAAGTACCGCAGCCCTAACGATCAACATTGTAGTCACCAGACCTGCCATTGCGATTTTCTGCGCTACCATTACCGCCGTCGAGGCAATAATCGCTGTCTTTTGTGCCAGCCACGCAGCAATAGCCTGCTGATTGACGAGCTTCCAGGCTACAAACCCTGCTGTAAGACCCGCAATAGCTATCGTAGCAGGCTGACAAGCCGATGCCATAGCCCTAAATACACTTAGTACAGATTGTACGGCACTTACAACAACCCTAATTACAGATACAAGAGCCCCAAAAACGCCCGATATAGACGATATGGTAAGTTGTGCAATCGGCTGCAATGCCATAAGGCCTTGCCCGATTGCCGCCAACCCATCCTGGAACTCTTGAGATCGTGTAATACTCCCTACTGTATCAAGAATCGGCTGAAAGGCTAGTAGGGCATCATTTTGAATTTGTTGCCACACCTCGCCGAAGGTCATAGGCATTTCTGCAAATTTCGCATTAGTTTCGTCAGCGGTATTAAGTAAAGCATTTTTAATGATGTCCGATGTAATAACCCCTTGCGATGACAAGTCTCTAAGTTTTCCCAGGCTAACGCCCATTTCTTGCGCAATGGCTTGTGCTAGCATTGGTGCGTTTTCTAATACAGATCTAAATTCATCGCCCTGTAAACGGCCTGAAGCCATAGCCTGTGTAATCTGCAACATAGCCGCGTGTTGTTCTTCAAGAGACGCGCCACCAATTTTAAACTGCTCATTCAACTGCCGAACAAAAGTTATCATCTCTTTGTTGCTGCTAAATGCGCTGCTTGCCAACGTGCCTAGCTTGCCTACCTGGACAGCCATTTCTTGATAGCTCCCCCGACTGGCATTAGCTGCGTCATGTATATCACGCATAAGCTGTACAGTTGTCTGTTGGCCGTCATTGATTAAATTTAACCGCGCTATAGTATTAGTATATTCATCGGATAAGTTCTTAACTGCACCCACACAGCTAACTATCTTATCCACGGCAAAAGCCCCGGCCATAGCGGCCGCGCCCATTTTAGCCGCCCTGGCCAAACTTCCACCAGAGCCTAACGTGTCGTCAACTTTAGCTCTTACCTTGTCTAATTCGGTTGATATCCCCGATGAGTCACCAGTAATTCTAACCTTTATATCTGTGTTTGCCATCAGCTCCCCTTCCTTTCTTCTACTTCGCTAACCTGTTCAGCCCATTCTTTCATAAACTCTCTGTTAGACCTTATTTTATCCAGCTTTGTAGGTGGGTGAAGAATTCGCATCAGCTTATCAACTTTAATTTGCTGCGTTCTTTTAAGATGAATATTTGTTGTCATGGTAAAGAAAAAAGCTAGTGTGCTATCAAACCGTTTCAGCCTATATTCTGCACCTTCGCACATTAAATGAAACTCTCTAGGTGTAAGTTTTTCAAATTCCCAGGGCTTTAAGGCTAAATAGCCATAGGCGATTGGTTCGGCTTCCCTATACCATTCAATAAAGCAGGGGGCTTTTTCGCCCCCTGTTAGTTTTTTCCTAGCCCTTCTTTAGCTTCTAGCGTTTCTTCATCTTCTAACTCTTCTTTATCCTTCGCGGTCATTTCATCCGGGAAGGCCATAAAGTAAGCCTTTTTACCTAAAATACCGCTACCGATAAGAGCTTTTAATATAGGTGTCGTCAACGTTTCAAATGTTACCCCTTGTTCTACAAGTTCTTGAATCTTTTGGGCATACCAGGCTGTATTCTGCCTACGTTCCTGCTGCATGCCGACAGCATAGCACTTTAGTATCTCATTAATGCCGAGAGCGCCGTCCTGTAACACTTGAATAATCGGTTTCTTTAAAGCCTTCTCAAGCTCAGCTAAACGGCCAATATTAAAATAAATATACTGGCCTTCACCAAATAAATTGCATTTAATCCGTTTCATATAATGTAAGTCCCCCTTACTTTCCACCCACTGCAGCGGCCGCCGGCACGGATTGTAATTCAGAAAGTGCGCCTACTCCGTTTAAGGTGCCTTTATAGGTAGCTAAATCATCATGCGGAGTTTCTAATGATAACTCTGTAATAGAAGCCCATCCGGTTATATATGATTTGTCCGGGTATTCAAATTTAATATTGACCAGTTGGTCATTTAAAAAGGCCGACTCAAGAGCGTTTAACCCTTCTTCATTAGGCATAAGCACCGTTTCAAGGTCAATAGACCATTCTTTTAACCCTTGCAGTGTGGTTTTCCATCCGCCTGAGTCTTTATGTGAGGCATCAATTGTATCTGCCTTACGCGCTAATGATCCGGAGCGCTGGCCACCGATTTTTGTCCATGTTGGATTCGTATCAGACTCACCCGTGTTTATATATAAGAAATAATTTTTACCTACTGTTGCCTTTGCAGTAGTATTTGTCTGTTTTGCTAAAGTAATAGACATAATGGTTATATATCCTCCTTTTTTAATAAATACCGCCTTGCGTACCTTGGCTAAGGTCTTGCACGCGAGCCTCAAATTGGTATTGAGTGCCGATAAACGGGCGCATGCTGTCGTGGTCATCCATCTTATTCACACACTGAATATCTATAATCTGATAGCCACTGTTTTTTAGCACACAAGATTTTTCATCTACCTGGCCACAAGCATTGCGAAAATCAGATAATATCTGTTCTACTATCTCTTCTAACGCCGCTATAACGGCATAGGCTTCTTTAAAATCAGCCTCATCACACCTAGCCCACACCTCAACGAAAAATTCTTGTTTTAGCATATTGTGCGTTAAGCCATCCATAGGACTGCACTCACCTCGACCTAAAAAGACCATTCCCTTCTCCGTTATGCCGGCATTTTGGGGATTAAGAAAGCCGAGCTTTACATCGCCTGCAAAACCCGACTCCTCAAAGGCATTCCTTATTTTATTTAATAATTCAAGCCACATATTAACCCCCTCGATACAAAGGCACAGCCCGGTACCCGTTATATTTTTTAGGCTGGCCGGTAAGCTGTTCAGCCGTAATTTGTTTCTCAAGGTCTGCTATCCGGTCATTAATAAACTTCATCTTCTTAGCATAAAAATCTTCCGTCTCTCCGTTTCGGCTATACTGCCCTGCTAGCGATGACGCCTTATTCATACAAACCTCACGATAGCAATACATCGCTACCAGCTCATCAATTATAAATGAGCGAATTATATCTCCCTGAGGAACCCCTAGTTGTTTAGCGAACACATACAGCCACTTCTCCGCCTTTTCTAAGGTAGATACGGTAATATTAGGTCCCAGCAGTTCATCATCAAAACGGAGAGCACCATAATCATATAGCATTACGTACCCCCCCCTTATAACTTAACGTGCAAAGTATGCACCTTAGCATGTCCGCCTTCAATCGATTTAGCCACTTCATCGACAGCTTGGCCAGTATAAGACCTAAATAGGCCTACAATGGCCATCTGCTGACTATCTAGTGCTTCATATAAAAACGGATCTTCTCGAGTACCCGGATGATTAACCTTTTTAGCGAATATAAAACGGCTGCCGCTAACCCACCTAAGAGCTTTTTTACTCTTAGGTGTAATAGCATGCGGTTTAGTCCCTTCATGGACAAAGGGGCCATATTGTGCCACGTTTTTATTCAAAAAGGCAATCCCTTCCAAACCGCCTCTATTGAACCGTGTATCAACTGACCGTTCAAGATTACCGCTCCTTGAAGTGTATCGATGGTTTACCCTGGCATGTTCCGCAACTTCTTCCGTCGCCGCCTTAACAGCTAACCTCAAATTGCGCTGAAAAATCTCACGATTACTCATGGCCGCCAACCGACTCTAGCGCTTTAATAAGGCTTTCCTTAGTTGCCCCTGTTTGAACGGTAAGGCCTTTTTCTGTGGCTAATGCAGCTAATTCATCATTTTTAAGTTTTTTATAATCTATATCGCTATTAGCGTCAGTACCTTCATCACTGAGAACAATAAAGCCCTTATTTAACAAGGCTTTAATATCATCCTCACTATCGACGTACTTAACCTCATTCAATCGAACTAAGCGCATCTAGGCACCTCCTTATTTAGTATTAACGTATACACCAGCCAATTTATTGTCAGGCACCCAAATATCGTGGTATTTACGATAATCAAGTTTCCATGCATCAGCTTTTTGGTTAATATCAGGCGTAAAGATACGAACCTTTTCAGTTTTGGATACAGCAATTGGAGCCCGTTGTGCAGCAATAATCCAGTTAATATCTTTAGCGGATGTATCCGCTTTAAAACCACCAGCTTCTTGCCCACCAGTTGTGCCGTCATTAAACACATATTGTGTCTTCATGCGTGCAGAAGGAATAGCAAAAATTGGACATTCATTAAATGTTTTCACAGTGGTTTGAATAGAGCCTGCTTGGAAGTTAGTCACATCAAGGAAGCGATCAATACCTTTAGCGCCATTCAAAATAGCGCGAACTTGAGCGGACATCATGATAATAAGTGGTTCATCAAACCCCACTTTATCTTGGATAGCCAAAATATCAGTATCCAATTTGTCCAAGATATCATCCTTAGTCAATGCATTACCTGCAGACGCATTACCGGCCCCAGTCGCCAATGCTGCCAATTTAGAATAGCGGTAAGCATCTACTTCCGGAATAACCTGCAACCGTTGAAATTCGCCCATCACATTGCCTGCGGCAGCTACAAAATTAGATTCATCTACATCCATAGCATCAAGTTGGAATGTACGACCCCGGTCTTGCGTAAGTTTGTAGTCGTCATAGGACAATGTAACGGAGCCTTGGACAAATCCGTTATCACGATCATAATTGCCCAGACCGCTTGTAGAAATTTTAGGCATGCGAACTGTATCGCCACCATTGTATGTAACAAGTCCCGCGTTCGTTTCCATCCACCCGGATGTAGCGCCTGCAAGCATTTGTTCATCAAGTTTTTGTTGGAAAATCTTTGCGTATTCCACAGTGTTAATAGCCATTTAGTAACCTCTTTTCTTTAATTAAATACCAAGTGCAGCACCAAATTCCTTAGCAATATCTTCCGCGCCTGTCGGTTGATTAGGACTTTTTGCATCTCCGGAACCTGGGTTTTGTGTCGATTTGACCGCCCAAGGTTTATCGCTAAGCCATTCAGCCGCTGCGTCCGCAACAGTCCCGTTTGTCCCATCTTTCTTCATGTAAGAGTAGGAGCCATCTTCGCCCACCTTAATACTAGAAGCAATGAGTTTAGTGAATTCTTGCGGGTCGATAGCATTTGATTTAGTAAGGGCATCCATTACCTGGGAACGAATATCTGCATCAATGCGAGCCTTGTTTTCAGCCTCTGCACGAGCCTTAGCTTCTTCAGTGGATTTGATAAGGGTTTGGACTTGCTTTTCTAATGCTGATAATTTTGTATCCTTATCACCAGTTGCAGCCTTATACCCTTCGTTTTCCTCTTGAAGTTTAGTCAATTGTGCTTGCAAGTCTTGGATAGACTTTTCTGCTTTTTCCTTGGCTTCTCGATTTCCCTTGGCGTCATTATTAGCTTTAGCTAGCTCAGCTTTAATACCGTCAATTAATGTGCTGCCATTTTCCACTTTCTCCAAAGCAGAATAAATCTCTGCTAATGTCATCTTCGTACCTCCTGTACTAAAAAATGCCAACCGCTCTCCTGCAAATTGGCATAAAAACTGCCCCAAGGTCAATTAGCACCAAGGGGCATGCATATTGTTTATTTATTGTAGTTATGCTATAATTTAATTAATCAAAGAGGACGTTCCTTTTCCCCTAACATGGAAAGCTTGCTTTCTGGAAGAGGAACTGTCCTCTTTTTTTATTTTTTAGTCTGTACTTTAATAACTCTACCTTTGCGAATGATAATAACTTTATTTACAAAACTTGTCCGAGGATGTATAAATACAGTTTCTACTTGCCTTAGTACATCTTTTTCTGATAGCAGAGTTTTATCTATATTAATAACAAAACTGTTAGCCTGCCCTTTACCATGACGAATCATATCAAACACAGTATTTTTACCAGAGCCTAATGGCGTTTTTAAATCATAGCCATCACCATCAATTAAATAATCAGGTGTTCTAATATTCCTAGGCCACTGTATTCTAGGAACTAAGTGGACCTCCTTTTCTAAATACCGAGCAAGAACCTTCGCAATACCTCGTTCCTCTTCGCTATGATCCAATAATACATGCTTACCATCAACTACATATGTATTCCCGCCAATGGTTACTCTGTCTAATTCTTTGACAACCGGTACTGTTAGGCGGGTTTTTAGCTTTTTATCACTGTAATTTCGAAGATAGGCAGATATTGGCTTACCTGCCTGTACCTGTTTAGCCCCATATACGCCAAATAATCGCTCTCTATGGTGTTTAGATATCTTTGATATATATTCCCTAGCCCCTTGTTCAAATCGGTCTCTAGGCTCATTACTCTTAAGTGTACCGGAAATAATTGGCTTTAAATGGCACATGCAATTAGGATGGGCAGGGAGAATGGGCACTTTATCCTTGGGGAAGATACCAGGCCCTAATCCATATAAGTCAGCTGTTGCGTATAAGTCGCATATGTCATAGGACGGATGGCTACCACTCATCTTCCAATGAACAGCCTCTACATCATCATCAGCCATATACTTAGCCATGGCCCCATCATTGTAGGCCCTAGCCATTTCAGTACGGGCAATGCGTTCAGCATAGTATCGAGTCCGCTCTTGCGTTGATTGGTAGAGTGCCCTGTCGAGCTTTTCCTCGTTCCGCTCGGCTATAGCATTTGAAAGGGCATTATAAGCTGCCCTCATGCCAGGTGTGTTCAACTTATTCAGATATCGCTTAACCTCTTTAAAATCAGCGTTGAAGGCTCGTTCAGTGTAACCAGGTCCTGCACTTGCCTTATATAAATCATGCATAAACTGAGGTATATCCTGCTCGGGAATCAACCCGCCTCGCTTATAACCATCAAATATCTTGCGGGCTAGCTTAGTATAAGAGGTTCCTTTCCTAATTTCATCAGCTATAGCCGACCTTACAAAGCCTTTTACAATTTCACTACCTGCTGTAGTGCGTTCAGATAGTGTCAATCCATCTTCTGCCCAAGACAATGCTAAAGCCTCGCCTACATCATCAGGATCTAACCTCATTCCATAGCCTCGGCTCATCTCATCCCTTAATTGGTCTTCTATTTCGCCTTGCATAGTCTGCATAACAGGATACTTCTTATAAGCGATTTTAACAGCTTGCTTAGGTGTTTTCCCCTGGTTCAGGAGGCTCTTCACCAAGGCCTCGAACTGAGCTATCACCTTGTCCGTTTTGTCCAGTCGCACCGTTTACCCCCTCACCGATATTATCCCGCATAGTAGCAGCAGCTTTTTCTGCATCATCAAAAGCCTGTTCCAATTCCTCGATGATGGCATCATAGGTTTCAGGATCAATATTTGGCATATAAGCTTCTAGAACATTCTTAGCCACTTCTTGCTTGTAGGTCTTAGAATTAAACCCAAGGTCCAAAGCACTTTGAGCATTAGCCAAACTTTCAGCCACATCACCAATACTAAAGTCACGAGGATATTCACAAGTGTATCCAACTGTTTCATTGGCCCACAATTCATACAATTCAACGATGTTCTTCTCTGCTCGCTCGCACTGATTAGCAAAGTCAGCCAATCGTTGATTAGTCCGTTCAAAGTCCCACTGCTTAGCAACACCACTCTTAGAACTTTCCACCCCAACCACACTATCAATACCACTCATGCGGTACATCTCACGAATAAGACGGTCGATTTGGTCAGTTAGCATTTGTGCCGGCTCTGCTTTAGGTGCGATAAATGCCGGTGGATGACTTGCTTCCCCTGGATATGTTAAGAGGTTGTTCGTGCTAATCGTAATATCTTGCTGTCCTGTATCCGGCATGGTCAAAATATTAAAGGCTTGGTCACGCAAGATTTGCGTATGCCACGAGCAAAGTTGGTATAAGTGGTAGTTAGTTTGCGCTACCGACAAGAATTCACTTGGTGGCAATACATCCATTGGAGATAAGTTACGCGAGTGCCACTGAACGACAGGAACCCGTCCTAATCCATGCTCTCCCTTACGGACAAGCGCCTTATTCTCGTCATATACAGCCCATGTTGTAGTTGTCCATTCATAGTACTGTGTTTTGATGTCGTTCTCATCATTCAAGATAATATCCTTATAGGTGAACTCAACCATACGGCCCCGTTCATCGAATCGCCAATGCTCTACATCAACAGGCTTAATAGCCGATACATAAGGGAGTGCTCTCTCGTTCAACTCATCCGCTAGTGTCACGCCCGTTTCTAGCTCGTTATTAACCAGAACATACATAGCGCCATATAGCTTAGCCTGCGTGGCTGTTCTTCGCATGAATTCTTGTAGCGATGTTCCCAATCGGTCAACATCATCTAGGAACAATTGAAACTTGGCTGTATCCGTGTACTCTCTTTTGATTTCATCTGCAAAAATAGGCGTTACCGATGCGTCCACGATAGGGCCTGTATAGTTGAGGTAATAAGCCAAGACCTTACGACTAGCAAAGTTGTCTTCACTTTCTCTAGGGTGTTTCTTCAGCCCATCCCCTTTATAAAAAAGACCGGTACCATAATAGGCATCGGTCAGCAATCGAAATAATTCGACTTGTAATGTATTTGTATTTTCTTTTATCATCCATCATGCTCCCTAATATATGTTGATTCGACCAGTCTTAACTTTGCCAACGGCTATATCTTGTTCCGCATAACGCACGGCATCTATTGTATGATTATCTCTATCTGGATATTCAGCTTTAAAGTTGCCGTTCCTATCCTTATCTAGTTCATAAGAGGAAAATTCCCTATATGTATTAGGGCATCTTTCGGGGTCTATGTATATCTTGTCTATATCATCTGTTAAATGCCTCATAGTACGCTCTATAGATCCCTTGCCTTTAGTGCAAGGAGCAATACAAATACCGTAGCTTCTCACATCGTTAATAGATTTCTGCTCGGCACTATCGGCCTTTACTATAGTTGTCCGCGGCAGTCTACGGGAAAGAATATGCTTGGCTATCCTCTCGTTAGTAACCTTTAGCCCGTAAAACTCATGGTATATATACAAGGCTTTCCTTCGTGTATCTCGATGGTATTCTACATAGGCTAATGGGTCTATCGACCATCCCCAGTCAAGGCCGGCCTTAATATTATCGAACTGGGCTATTTCAGCGTCAGTCATACGTCGTGCTTCTACATTCGTAAACACTTCTCCTCCTGTGCCCGTTGGCTCGCCTAAATATTGCCATTGATATTTCAACGGTTTTACCTTTTTAAGATGCTCTGCCTCAATAATAAAGGCTTCGCCCAGCCACTCTTTAGGAACAGATAGATATGTCGATTTATATAAACGTTTATCAGGTCTTTCTATAATGCTTTCCTGATTAACCCACGACTTAATACTTTCAGGCGGATTATATGAATAAAAGCACCAAAACTTACTGCCGCCGCGCATTACAGACTGTAAAATCGTATTTACATCATCCATACATCTAAATTCCGCTAGCTCTTCAAACCAAATAAACGCTATATATCCGTCTGGGACTTTGATTGATTTAATTTTCTGCGGGTCGTCCGCACCGCGAAATACAACCACATTTCCGTTAGGTATATAAGTAAGCCGCAATGGCGTCTTATTGACTTTCCATAGATGAGAAACACCTAATACATCAATAGCCCACAACAATTGAGCATATACAGAATCTTGCAAGGTATCCTTTACCATTCGCATAGCAACAGCATGATACCCCTTCTTTTTCATAAGCCCTAAAATAATAGCGATTGATATAAATGAGGACTTAGTAGATCCTCGCCCACCACTAAACCAATAATGTGTAAAGCGATGCTTAACAATATCAAAAAAAGCTTCATCAAAAGAGGGTGCTATAGCGTTCGCCACATTCATGAACCATCATCTCTATCAAAGGAAAAAGTAACATTAGCCATATTAGCGTCTATATCTAATTTATCAGTAAAGAGGGAATTACGCTTACCGATGAGTTCTGCCGCCTTGATGCGGTCCTTGGCCGAGATTCGTTTTTTAACGATGCGGGCCTCACTACAGCCATCACCAACGCCTTCAGTAACAACAACTTCTTCTTCAATATCACCACGCATGGCTCTAGCAAGAAAGGCTTCAGCTTCTTCCGCCGTTGCGATAGTCGCTTTAAACTCTTCCCTGCGTAATTCAGAAATCCTATCTTTTATCTCAACATTTTTCAACAATCTCTGCCCTTGACTATATGCGGTTTTCTCACTATATCCAGCCCTAATAGCAGCCTGAGTAGAATTTAAATCCACTAGAAACTCAACACAAAATTTCTCTTGTTTCGGTGTCACGTAATCACCTCCTTATTTTCCTAACAAAGTACATTTACCCGCATAATTTCATACCAAAAAGACACCGCCATTAAATGAACGGTGTCTCTTTGGTTACATTTGGAGTGTTTTGGTGAATAATCCGCGAGAATTAAAAGGGGCGTTCTGCTTATTTTCCCTTCTTCTCACAGCTTACACTATATCATGTCAAGAGGGTGTCATTCTATGTCATCCTCAATTTTTCCGTAGCACTCAAGAGCTTTAGCATGAAGCCTATGTATCTGCTTCCATGAATAGCTTAACGCCACGCATACCTGCCCCCATGTCTTGCCGCAGATATAATACTCAATCAGCAAAGACTGATAGATAGGCTTATCCAGCTGTCTAATTTTAAGGATTACCCGTGTACGTTCATCAATAAGCCTATCCCATAATCTGTCAGCTTTATATTTTAGCTCGGTAAGCCGGCATATCTTATCGGATAAATCGCTATGGCTGAAGGTCTGTACTTTGTCCTTGCTATAGTCTGTTGCCTGCAAGCTGTATATATCAGACCGGTAACGGCTAATTTCATCTTCTGCCGACTTTAACGCCTTATCAAGGCTTCTAACGTAGTGCAGTTCTCTTTTTGCCTCATCGACTGTCATCATCGCTGCCCTCCTATAAGTCTTCCATAACCGGCGCTGTCTTTAGTCTTACGTTCCGGCAAAACGGTATCTTCATAACCGGTCACCCGTTCAAAGTATTGTTTCATTTCACTAACTCCTTTAAGAAAAACATAGCCTTCTCCTTACACCATCCGCGGTATTCCTCTGGCGTAAGTATTGCCTTAATCACATCAATGCTCTCCGTCCCGTTAGCTAGCTTATAGTGTGGTGGATGATTGACCATATCAACCGTTTCCATTTTGGAAATAATTGCCGCCTCGACCCTATCAGCTATACCTCCGATACTTTGGCCAACTATTGCATTTTTTGCAATAGTTACCTCCTGCTTAGGCGCAGGTGGTGTCATTTCAGACTTGCAGGATTCATCACAGTATTTGTAATTTCCTTGTCCGGCGGTAAAAGTCTTACCGCACTTTTGGCATTTCTTTTGCATACTGCGTGCCTCCTAACCTTGGATACGTTCTTTTAGCAATTTACCAGGTTTAAAGACTATCTTCTTATGGGCTTTAAGCGTAATTGGTTCTCCCGTAGTAGGGTTGATGCCCATGCGTTCCGGCACATCTTTTACCAGAAAAGCCCCAAAGCCTAACAGCTTGACAGGCGTTCCGTCTGCCAGCTCTGCCGTAATTACTTCAAGCACATCTTCCAATGCCCGGCGTGCCGATGCCTTCGTTGTAAATGTTCCGCGTTGTTTCAAAGTTTCTGCCAATACGTTTTTTGTAATTACTTTTTCCATGTTGATTTCTCCTTTTTGTATAAATCAATTCGCGCTTTTAGCGACGATAAAACATAATCCTGGGCATCTTCCTTAAGCCCGATAGCTTTCATTAAGTCCTCATCGCGCGTCCCTGCGCATATCAGATGATGGATAATGACTTTCTCTTTCTGTCCCTGCCTGTGCAGGCGCTTATTAGCCTGCTGGTACAGTTCCAATGACCAGTTAAGCCCAAACCAAATAACGTGATTGCCTCCGTCCTGTAGGTTAAGCCCGTAGGCAGTTGATGCGGGATGTGCCAGCAAGATATCTATCCTGCCTTCGTTCCACGCTATCTCTTCACTGGCTCCGTTTAGCTTCTTAACTCTCAGCTTCGTCTTAGCCAAGGCCTTCTCAAGCCTGTCCAAGTCATGCTTGAAGTTATAAAAGACTAACGCATGCCTGCCGTTCAGCTGTTCGACTAGCTCCATAAAGGCCTCAATCTTACAGCTGTGTATTTCATGAACGTTCCTGTCTTCGTCATAGACAGCGCCGTTAGCAAGCTGTTGCAGCTTATTTGACAAGGCAGCCGCGCTCGAAGCGTCTATGTACTCCGAATCAGGAAGCTGTAAGACCATGTCGCGCTCCATTTCCCTATAGGCTTTTGACGCTTTAGCATCTAGCACAACCGGTATTTCATCGATAACGGCATCCGGCAGGTCTAAATAGTCTTCCGACTTCATAGATATGCAAATGTCTGAAATAGCATTAGTGATTGACTGGCCGGCACCTTTTTTAGGGTCGTAGGTATAAACGATGTGGCCGTCCGTCTTCCCCGGGTTAAAATAGCGTTCTCGGAAGGCGTAATAGCTTTTTCCTAACCGCTGTCCCTTATCCAGTAGATACACCTGAGCCCAGAGGTCGCCAAGCCCGTTCGGCGACGGTGTACCGGTGAGGCCTACCAGCCGTTTAATATGAGGCCGTATAGCTGACAGCGACTTAAACCGTTTAGCCCTGTGGCTCTTAAAACTGCTCATCTCGTCGATGACGACCATATCGAAAGGCCAGTCATTTTTATAGTAGTCAACCAGCCAAACCACATTCTCCCGGTTGATGATATAGATATCTGCCGGCGTGCATAAAGCTTTAATCCGTTTGGCCAGACTTCCCAGCACCGTTGATACTCTAAGATGAGACAGCCCGTCCCATTTAGTAATTTCTCTCTGCCACGTTGCCTCGGCCACCTTCTTAGGCGCTATGACGAGAACCTTATTGACAGCGAACCGCCCATACTTTAGTTCATTAACAGCCTGCAAAGTGATAGCCGTCTTGCCCAGCCCCATATCTAAGAACAAGGCTAGGAAAGGTGTATCAAGGATGCGCTTAATGCAATAGGCTTGGTAGCTATGAGGTATAAACTGCATCGCTTATCTCCTTTAAGTATCTGTCTACCTCATCCCTGCCGTACAGTATATGAACGACAGCGCCGAAGGCTTTCAGTCTGTCAATCTGTATCTTCTGCATTTTGGACAGCCTTCCTTTCTCTGTTTTAAGCTCTACAAACTCTACCCGTCCATCCGGAAGCACTACTACTCTGTCAGGCACACCTACATTCCCAGGAGACACCCATTTATAAGCTCGACCGCCTAACGCTTTCACGCCCCGGGTCAATCTTGCCTCAATTTGTTTCTCTAGCATAAAAAGTTATCCACAACCCCCTACCCCCTGCTAAACATTTTCCTACGTACGTATATATAGACTATTGAATTAGGGTGTTTAGGGCGTGTAATTACTCCCTAATTCCTCTATTTCATACACTCTATATAAAAGAATGTTTACAACGTATACAAATAGATATAAATACGATAGATACGGGCTTTAGGCGTTAAACATTCTCGTAAACATTCTATGTATTTGTAAACATTCTCACTTAAAAATGCAAATTGAGAATGTTTACAAATCGGCCTATTTTTTGAAGAATGTTTACGCCTTTTTTCCGACTTATCCACAGGGTAAAACCCTAAAAGTTACCCACAGACTCCGCCCTCGTTTTCTTGAACCCCCTTTGCGTTCCATAAGGACCAAACCGGCAAGTAGAAGCCCTTACGAGTCCGTCCGTGTTGGACAGTATTTGGTTAATCTCTCTAGTGTCAGACTTCTTTATGTAGTTAGGGTGCCCGCCGAAGCACTCTACCCAAACCTCAAGGGCGCACACGCGGTCTCTAGGTACAAGACTGCCTTTATCTATCCGCATAGTGCCCGCCCAGAACTGCCTGCGCATATCTATAGACATCGTATTATAGTTAGCCGGTACAGGCTTATCGATAAAGTCCTTAATCAGGCCTTCCTTAACCGATGCCTCACGGTGGGCTTCCTGTGCCAGCTTGGTCAGCCGTTTCAGCTCGTCCGTATCCATAAACAAGGCTTCTCCCTGGTAGTAGCCCTGTACGGCTTCCGCCCACAGCTGGTCTACTTTCCCTGGTAGTTCGTTCCATACGTCCTTAGCGGGATTTACAATACCTACATCAATTGGCCAAAAACGGCGGTCGCCTGTAAGGTCCATAAGTATTTCATGGTCATTAGACGAACCCCAAAACACACACTTGCGCGGATATCTTGCGGTACGTCTGCCGTAAGCCTGGCGGTAAATATCGTCGCATTTAGATAAGAACTGCTTAACTACATTTCTTTCTGATTTAGAGTAGGACGTCATTTCTGCCAGTTCGTTAATCCATGTACCCTGTATCATTTCTGCCGCGTCCTTGCCGTCAAAGGATTGCAGGCTGTCGCTGAACCAGTCAACCCCGATAGCACGCAGAAACGTACTCTTGCCTAGCCCTTGCGCGCCGATAAGGATAGGCACAAAGTCCCACTTAACACCGGGCTCGAACACACGGGCAACCGCCGCTATAAACGCCTTCCTAGCTACTGCCCTCGTATAGATGTTATCCTCCGCCCCTAGATAATCAACAAGCACCGTATCAAGACGCGGGATGTTATCCCATTGAACGCCTTCTAGGTAGTCCTTTACCCGGTTTACCTTGTGCTGTTGGGCAACCAGGGTAAGCGAGTTAATAATCTTAGTATCGCCCGTAATATCGAACTTATCTTCTAAGTACCATTTGATACCGGCATCGTCGGCTTCTTCCCAAATACGCTCTTCCGGCGACGGGTTCCATGGCAGAGCCCCCATAGCAAGCCCGCGCACAGAAAACTCATCAAGGACTATCTTTCCGGCTAGTGCAGGGTCGAAATTAAGAATACGTAAGATGTTATCCATGGTATTTCTAATCTTGCCGTTATCGCTGCGCTTAAGTTCTGCCTGCTTTTGCCAGTCAAGCGAAGACTCCGCCTTCATGTCAAGTGATTCGTCAGAACGGTGGTTGGCGACCATCTCGAACACGTCGCCCGCCTTGACTCTGTCCTTCTCAAGCTCCAGCGCTACCGCTTCATCCGACCGGGCGAGCTTGCTCATGGCAAGATAGGACGGCAGACGGTTGATAGGTGTGCCGTCTTTGACATCGCTGTCTAGGTCGCCGAACCGATGCACACGGACTAAGTCAAAGGCATTTACCAGCATATGGCACGCAGGGTCTGTAGCGTGGTTAGAATATAGGAACAAACCGCCGTCATAGACAACAGCCCCCGCTACCGTTGAGCCGGCTGTATAAGTAAATCGGTCATCCTTATCCGTAGGCTCGTAGGCGTACGGTATGAACTTGGCCATGGCATCCTCTACAGAGTACGTCCTACAGAAGGCGCCTACTATGCCCTTCTTAGTCATCGGGTCTTCTGCCTTGACACGCTTCGCCCTGGCGTCAAATTCGCCGCCGGGAATAATTGGCCAAGTTGTTACATCTTTCCAATCGTCATACAAAGCCAATATACCGTCAGCCGATACAAACGGCATGTCATCGAAAGCGAACACGTACTGACTGTCTTTTGAACAAGACGGCCAGTACATAAGCCTTGATGCCTCAAAGGTCGTAGCGTCGCATGCAGTAATGTCGACCGCCGAAGCTACCTTGCGGGCAATAGGTTCATACTCATCCGCTGTAATAGACCTGTCTAGCGGGATAACCACCCTAAGACGCGGGGCATGCTCGGCGTGCGACCTTGTCGAGTAGATGGCATAGGCGCACCCAAGAGTAGCCACCTTGCGGATGATATCCTGTGTACCGCCTGCCGGTATGTTATCCATATCAAGGGTAACAAGGTCGCGGCTGGCCACTTCGGACGCCTTACGGCGTTTGCCTTTAAGTGCCCCGCCGACAAACCCGCCGACGTCTTTTAGTTTGCTCTTCTCTGCTTTAGATAGCCGGCTGTACGCCTCGAAAGTTTCCGTTGTCCGGGTAGGGGTTCGCAGCTTATCAACAAGTGCCGACCACATCATCTCTGACCGAAGCCATTCAAGTGATGTACGGCTGGTTCCTATGGACAGCACAATTTTTCTATCATGTTGCAACAGTATCCCCCCCTTTTCTAATCTTTCATATAATACGGACTGGTAAACCCGTCTGCATTAAGCAGTAAGCCTTCTGCCCATGCCGGCGTCTGGCACATAACCTTGTTCACGTGGTCAAGTCCTTTTTCAGCAAGGTCTTTAGTCAGCACCTCAATAACTACTTCATCGTGGATATGCATTAGTAATCGATAGCCTTCCTTGGCTAATCGTTCCAATGCTTCCGCCAAGCAGTCGCGGGCAATAGCCTGTGTGATGTTTTCGACGAGCTTGCCGCCATAGGTCGACAGCATGCACCATCTGCCAGTATTAAGCCCTTTGTAGTGAATTGCTTCTCTATCAAACTTATTTATCTTCAAATGCGGTTCCGGGTAATATAGTTTGCGCCCGCTAGGAAGTTCTACAGTAAGAAAAGTCAGGCCGTACTTCGGATCGCACTCCTTGCGGAAAGTAATGCCGTGTTGCAGGCTGACTATTTCCGCCGTTCTAACCGCCCTTAGCGCCGCATCTTCGCAGGCATACCATAAATTCCTAATATGTGGCGAAGCTTCGCGCCACTTGGCCACAATTTCGGGAAGTTCTTCCTCAGACAGCCCCATCTTAAGAGCGCCCATAGCGATAAGTGCATTCGCCCCGCCCTGATAGCCTAGAGCCAGCTCGGCAACCTTGCCTTTTTGCCTAAGATGGCCATTGATGCCGTGCTTTACAACCGGCACATGGAACATGGCCGAAGCAGATGCACAATAAATATCCCCGCCGTTAGCAAATACCTCTTGACGCCAGGTCTCGCCCGACAGCCACGCAATAACGCGGGCTTCAATAGCGGAAAAGTCGGTAACAACCAAGGTATAGCCCTTCGGCGCTACAAATGCGGTACGGATAAGCTGTGATAATGTATCCGATACATCGCCGTATAAGATAGACAGGCCTAAGCGGTCACGGGCTTTTACTCTGTCCCGTGCTACGTCCAAAGGCTCGATATAGTTGCGCGGCAGGTTCTGCACCTGTACAAGCCGTCCTGCCCATCGGCCTGACCGATTAGCTCCGTAGAACTGCAAGAGCCCCCGCACCCTGTTATCAGAACACATAGCGGATACGATAGCCTTATATTTCGTTACCGACGACTTAGACAACTTAGACCTAATATCCAGTACTTCCCTAGCCGTATCATCAGCCGTATCTAATGCCTCGGCAACACTTGCCTTAGTAAGTGAATCTAGATCTAAGTTAGTTTCTGCATTAAGCCAGTTTAGTAACTGGTTTCTACTGTTCGGGTTATCGAGCCCCGTAATTTTAACGGCTTTCTCGGTAAGTTCGGCCTTTTCTTCGTCGTCGATAGTTAGCGCCCCGTCGACAAGGTCTGTATCAATGGCAATACCGCGGGCATTTAGTTCATAATCCGTTACCCACTGCTTTTGTACAAAGTCCGGAACGGGGAAAGCCGATAACCGCTTATAGTCTTCCATTTCCGTTACAACGTCTTGCACGCAGTATTCTTTAAACAGGCGCCACTTACCTGGGTCGTGCATTGGTAAGTTTCTTGTTCGTTGGCCATTCGACCGGGTAGGCTTGCAGGGAATACAAAAGTATCTAATTAATGCCTTGCCTGTAGCCAGTTTCTTCTTATCCTCCGGAAGCTGTAAGGCTTTGCCTAACGCCGCCAAACCGGCAGGATAGCCGAGATACAGCCCGTGAAGCATCGTACACCGCCATTGTTCGGCGGGTGTCGGATAACCAGCTTTGTTTAGACAGGTTATTTCAAACATCGCATTGTAGGCGTGCTTAATAACAGACTCATCGATTAAGGCCTCTATTATCTCCTCTGGGAGCGTTTCGCCGTTGGCCAGGTCAATTATATGCACGTCGCCAAAATCGACGCTGTAAGCGAATAATAAGACCTCAAAGTTCGGGGTATCTACATACTTAAATACCCCGCCTTTTACTATGTCATTATCTGAGTAGGTTTCAATATCAATAGATAAATGTTTCATAATCTATTGCCTAAAATGGGTCTGCCGGAGCTTCTACCGCACTAAATACAGAAGACGCGGCAGGAGCGACACCGCCAAAAGATTCACCATCGCGAACTTTCTGTACAGGGCCGAGACCGGCGGCGATGCCTTTCTTACCAGAGAAAAGATACGGGTAGAAGTTAACAGATACATTGTAGTATGCGCCGGAATAAACCTCTGTAGGGTTTATGATTTTCTGCATCTGTCCATTAACAACTTCAATCGGCATTTTAGAGGATGCAGTGAACACCCAGTGCCCCTTGCACTCTTGGCCATACGGTTCGCCGTTTGCTTTCAAGCCGTCGCCGTCATGGATAGGATTAGGAACTTGAACAGGGGCTACTCCGTTCCACCGTTGTGCTTTGCCCTGTTCCGTAGCGGCCGCAATAGCACTGTCGATTTGTGCCTTTGCGTTAGTATCTGTTTTCGGTACTAGAATAGTCATTGAATATTTAGCATCCTGCCCCGGCTGTGGTGCGTAAGGCTCCATAATATGAACGTAAGAACCGCGAATGTTTTGTAATACGATAGATGTGTTAACCATGATTTAAATCTCCTTATTCTTTAATTTTAGTAAATACGTCAGAGGCTTTTTGCTGGTTCGTTACCGCTTCCCGTTTATCCGAAGCAGGAACAAGAGCGGGCTTGCCTGCCGACTTAGTAATATAGTCGCCTACCAGCTTATTGAACTCTGTTTTTCCTACAACCTTTTCAGCTTGTGCCAATGTCAACGGCTTGCGCTCATATAAAAGGGCTTCGTCAATGCCGTTGCTGGTAAGAACGCTAAAGGCTTCATCTTGGTTAGTGAAAGCCCTTGTACTCCGTCCGGCTACCGCCTTATAGCCTTCTACGTTTTCGCCGTTAAGGCACTTAGTAAGAGCTAATTCCTTAATTTCTTTAAGCCATTTGTCCATGCCTTGGGTCAATGTTAAATACCCGGCTAAGTCGTCATTGGACATAAGCCTTGGATCATGCTTAGGTAGCTGGGCAAGCTTAGCATAGTGTTCGGCTCTTGCCTTGCATTCGGCTTTAGCCAAACAAAATCGGCACCATTCCCCGGCGTGGAACTCGTTCGAGCCGTCAAAGGCTTTTTGTGCCGTAGGCTTGATGCTTTCGCCCCACTGCCTGAGGCTATCGGCGGGTGTTTCCCATTCGCTGATATTAGAAAGACGGGGCTGAACAATAGATAGCTTGACCTGCTTAATGCTCCCAAATACTAGCTTATAATCATGCAGAGCGCCGAGAGCATATAGCTTCATCTGCGGGTTGTCTTCTGCATCAACAGCTACCCCTTTGCCGTATTTGAAGTCGATGACGTGCAATACGTCTCCGGCAAAGATAAGACAGTCTGCTGTGCCGAAGCCTTCCGGTACATACTCGGAAAAGTCTACTTTCTTTTCTACTACAATGTACGGCGCAACTGAATAATACAAGGCTATTTGATTGATATAGTCGATGTAGACATCGGTATACCGCATAGCCTCTTTTTTCCATACTCCGTTTTTATCCAGTTCATCGGCTATTTTCTTGATGCGCCTAGTACAGGTAGGCTTTTTAATATCGCCTTTGTAGGTGAGTAGTTTTTGCTCGGCTATTGCGTGGGCAAAAGTCCCTTCTTTGGCAAACTCGGTTGTAAGATCCGTGAAAAGCTCGCACAGAGAAACACTGCCCGGACACTTAAGCCATCTAGCCGATGCACTGGCTGATAGTTTAGCGTGTGCGTGTGCCGTCATTAAATCTGCGCCCCCATTTCGCGGAGTTTAACCACTAAAGCCGGGTAATGCTCTTCGCCTAAGTATGAAATAGATTGGGCACCGAAGCTCTGTACAAGGCTTGCCAGTTCGGCTTGCTTGCCCTGGTCCATTAACGGTCCGCAGGCAGTCATGATTTCTTCCTTTGTGTATTTTCGTTCAGGCGCAACGGGAAGGCCTGCGCTTGCCGGCTCTTCTTTAACTACAGCGTTTATAGCTGGCTTAGGGTCGGACTTTATAACGGCATTTACCGCCGGTTTTTCTTTAACTACGGCGTTTACTGTTGCAGGCGGCTTAACTTCTGCGGTTTTCGCCTTTTCTTCTACCACCTTAACTTCCGTTAGCTTACCGTTCTGTACATTATGGAACGAAGCCCCTGTAACCTGTTTTGCCAGGTCTTGGATTTCCTTTGTAATTTCTTGTGCTGTCTCAGCTGTTACTTTAATTTCAATCATAGCATCTCTTCCTTTCGGTTTAATAATGTGGTATACTTTTAGTGATTTAATAATGTGGCTTTTCCTAGCTTTTTGCTGGGAAGAGCTCTTTTTTTTACCATTTTGCAAGTTAACTCACCACCTAGGCATTCATCCGGGATACAATAGTCTTTATTAGGACACTGCGTGCAATTCATGGCTACCACCTCCTTTCACGGCTATACGTTCTTGAGAATCAGCCTAATTTCTTGGCCAACTTCTAAACGGTCGCGGAAAGTCTCCGCATCTCTAAAGTCCTGCATATAAATATCAAGCATTTCTCTATAGATTTGAGCCTTTAACGATACAGGCTTTTCTACATCTTCTTTGTATGGCTTTAGCGGTATGATGCCGTCGTCTATATCGGTACAGATGTAGCCGTTCTTCTTCATGCGGTATTTCATTGTCCGTATAGCCTGCTCCGATACCCCCAACTCTTCTGCCGCATCAGCATTTTTTATTAGCGGGTTATCTAAAAATAGGTTGAACAGCTGTTCCATCTTTGACAGTTTTCCCATTATCTATACACCTCAATTCTTAGATTCGTGCCAGGCTGTAGCGGTTTATTCGCATCAAGGCCGTTAAACTTTGCAATCATAAAGACTTCTTCCCTCACATCTTGAGATTCGTCTTTGAACTGGTTGGCAATATCCCACAAAGTATCCCCATAGCGAACTGTGTAGTCATATCGGATAGTGTATTTTGGCTTTTCCGTCATATGAGAATATGCACTAAAGCCAGCCGTAAGTACACCAATGACCATTAATCCAGCTATTATAGTTGACCGCTTAACCATAAATCTAACCTCTTCTTAATAATTCGATAGGACCAAGTGTGTGAATTTTCAGACTTAAAAGCAAATCCAAAAGGCAATTTACCTGCTTTCAAACCACATCTAATGGCTTGCTCTGTTAGCCCCGATAACTCCGAGGCTTCTTTTACAGTCATTACTTCGTTCATTTTTTACCTCCTAAAATTATGCGTGTTACAATCACCTTGAAAGGAGGTGATTGCGATGAAACACATATACGCTAACTTGCTTGGGAACTGGGTTAACTTAACTAGTGCGCCAGACTGTGTTATTGGTGAAAGTCGTCTTAGCCCTAATGCTTGGTATGAAGAAAATGCGGAAATCTTTGCCCCTATTAACAGAACAAGTAAAGATACCCTCTACCAATTCCCCTATGTCCATATTTACTATCAAGGTAAGGACTACAAGATTAACCCAACCGTTCACATTCAAATTGTCACTGAAACTAATTAATCCAATCACGTTGGATACTCTTTTTAATTAGTTCCAAATCAGAGCCGTCTAGTTTGCACTGGGCGGCTTTTTTACTGAATGCCATTTCAATATTAGATACGAGCCAATGCCAATCACTCGGCTTCAAGCCTTCCAACAGTGGAATAAGCACATCTAATATTTTTTGTTTTTCTGTATTTTCCATTCACTCAACTCCTTTATTTTTTTGCGTTTCCGCTCAGACTTTGCCGAATGTATTATTTTGAAATATTTGTAATTGATTTATTGAATCCCCCTTATTTTTGGTACAATCACCTTGAGAGGAGGTGATATTTATGATGTATGCTACAAAAATTAAAATGAAATCCGGGTTGTCTCATAACTACTCTTTACAAGAAATTGAATCTATATTCTTGCAAGGAGCTAATCCAGAAGTCTTTTATCCAAAAGAAGTAATCTATGATTGGTTAATAGAACACCCTCGTACTATCAGGGTTAAATTAGGTAATGAACCATTTCTCGTGCCCAGACTGAGTCCAAACGGAGAAAAATATGTTCAATCAGAGTCTAACAACATCTTGTATGACAATTTACTAAGCCTTCCAAGAGTTTAATTCTCAACCCCATCGGTTTTTCTGATGGGGTATTTTTCTTGGTACATCTTATATCTCTCAAATTCTGCTTCCCAATCCATATCCAATACATCAAATACTGCAAACAGCAATGCTCTCTTAGTATCTTCATGAACATCAGCGTCTAATACATACCCATTGATATTTACAGTCGGTTTGTAATTTGGAGTATTACGAAATTTTTCTTGCTCTTCGGCCCATTCGATTCCAAATTGCACCTGTTGTTCTGTCATCTACTCACCTCATCTTAATAGAATTAAATTCTAGTTTTTATCCAAAAAAAATACAGTCAATAGGAATCTTGTAAGTATCAGATATAACTTTTTGATTAATAGGATTAACTAATCCAGAGTTTCGCTCCCATTTAATCAATTTCTCTTTGCTGATTCCCATTGCTTTAGCCGCATCAACTAGTGTAAGTCCAGCATTAACTCTCGCAGCTTTCAAAGAAATTTGAATTGGCATATCATCTATCACTCCTTTCTTTCGATGAGTTAATGCTACTAGAATTAAATTCTAATGTCAAGAATTTTTTTCTAGTTTTTTTATATTTTTGTTGCATTTATTAGAATTTTATTCTAAACTCTACTTATAGAGAAGTTATATAAATATAGAGGTGCATCATGCCTAACAACGATGATATGAAAAAACTATTCAGCCAAAGACTAACATCCATAATGCAAGAGAAAAATATAAATCAAGTAGAACTATCAAAAGTACTAGATGTAAGTGAAAGCACTGTTGGAAAATGGATACTCTGCAAAGCGATGCCTAGAATGGGAATAATTCAAAAACTCTCTGATTATTTTAATGTAGGGAAGTCTTACTTTTTAGAAGATTCACACTCCCCCACAGAAGGCTACTACACAGACCCAGAGGTGGCGGAGATGGCTAATAAACTAAAAAATAACCCCGACATGCGTATTTTATTCGACGCTGCCGAGGATATGTCTAAAGATGATATTGAGTTTGTTGTTGATATGATAGATAAACTAAAAAAACGAGAAGGGAAATAAGGGACTGACGTATATGAATGTAAACCTCGTCTACACTGTATTACGACCAACACAGACGGCTGTTGTACACCATAACAATGATGGCACTTATACAATATTCGTTAATTCCAACAAATCGCAAGAAAAGCAACGACAAGGTATTTTGCACGAAATACAACATATTAAAGGCGATGATTTCTATTCTGAATCGCAAGCAAATCTAATAGAGCGAATATTACATAATAAAAGGCCTAATGAAGATGATTTAGAAGACATTAACTTTTATACGCATATTTTATAATGGGAGTTTTATTGTGCCTAGATTTAATGGAATTATAAAAAAAGCATACATAAAAAAATTTCGTAAGTTTTCTGAAGTAGAAATACAATGTGGTAGTAAGTTAACTATTATTGCCGGACAAAACGGCACCCAAAAAACTACATTGCTTGGCCTATTAGCACATCCATTTTCTATGCCTCACAAAAAAGATAAGACAGGTACTTTTAATACATTCCCAACAATTACAAACCAATCATTTGAATCTAAATTTGCAGATAAATTTAATATACAAAGTGTTATCATCAAATCAAACAATGATATATATAATAAACGGAGCATATATTATGAAACAAACAATCTACGACCGGATAAAGGAGCGACGAATCGAGCTAGGCCTTACTCAAGAAGAACTAGCTGAACGAATGGGATATAAATCGAGGTCCACTATAAACAAAATAGAAAAGGGCATGGTTGATGTCGCACGAAACAAAATAGCCAAATTTGCCACTATATTAGGTGTTACTCCAGCATATTTAATGGGTTGGGATACAGAAGCCACCCCCGCCCCCACAGAAGGCACTTCCATTAATTTCCAACCCAAAGGAGTACGAATTCCTATCTTAGGTTATGTGGTGGCAGGTGTGCCTATATCCGCTGTAGAGGATGTCCTAGGATATGAAGAAATTTCTCCTACCATGGCTTCTACCGGAGAATTCTTCTGCCTTAAAATTAAAGGCGACTCCATGGAACCTACTTTTACTGAAGGCGATATTATCGTAGTCAGACAACAACCTGACGTTGAGACCAATGAGATTGCCATCGTTCTTGTTAATGGTGACGAAGGTACCGTAAAGCGCATAAAAAAAGAAGACCACGGCATTTTTCTCATTGGAGATAATGCTATGGCCTTCTCGCCTAAGTTCTATTCTAATAAAGAAATCAGAGACTTGCCGGTGAAAATTATTGGAAAAGTGATTGAACTACGACGGCCAATATGAGATTTTAGATCAATACCACCATTTCAGTAAAAGTAGTGGTAATAAAAATTTATCTCCACTATTTTCGCTGAAATGGTGGAGCAAATTATTTATCTCCACTATTTTCGCTGAAATGGTGGAGCAAATTATTTATCTCCACTAT
>CAMBIX010000001.1 GCA_945867815.1 uncultured Veillonellaceae bacterium | reverse complement strand
CTCTTTTATTTATTAATCAGCTTTTATTGCGTCTAGGCCGTCACCAGCCAAACTTCCTATCCTTCCTAACATCAGATTTTCACAAATTTACACCTTGAAAAAATAACCGATATAATTTATAGTAAAAAAGCATGTTTTATTCTGATTAAGAAGTATTTATGAATATATAATCAGGTTCATATATATTAGATACTAATTGAGCAAGGTGTATAAGAGGGGTAGATAGAGGATAATGACGGCGCAAGATAATGACACAGAGCTAAAAAAAAAGCTTAGGTAATATACGAGGTATTGATGGTTTAAAGGCATTTGCTATTATAGGGATTACCCTTTTTCACATGTTTCCAGCCACGATTCAAGGTGGTTATTTAGGGGTATCCTTATTTTTCTTATTATCTGGCTATTTACTAGCTTATTCGAGCCTTAACGATTGGAAGAAGGGAACCTATCGACTAAGGACTTATTACACTAAACGTTTTAAACGCATTTATATTCCTTTGGTAATTATGGTTTTTGCTACCTTAGGTGCTTATCATTTTCTCCTTCCAGCTAGTTTGGATGGCATACGGCCAGAAATTTTATCTATATTTTTAGGTTACAATAACTGGTGGCAGATCGGACAAGATGCCGACTATTTTACTCGCTTAGCCAATGCATCACCTTTCACCCATTTATGGTTTTTAGGTATAGAAATTCAATACATTGTTATTTGGCCTTTTTTGTTTTTTATTTATCGTAAGTTGTCCACTTTCCTTAGCCGTAAAGTAGCCTTGGTATTTTTATTATTTATAGGCCTGGCAGCGTCGATACTTATGCCTTATTTATATGATATGGATCATGATGCTATTACACGCTTATATTATGGAACGGATACACGCATTTATGCTTTATTATTAGGGGCTTTTTTAGGGGCTAGACGGGCAGGAATAGCCTATAAGCAAATAGTTTCGAAATCCAGTAATTATATAAGTTCGGTGGTTTTTCTTTTCCTTATAGGTCTTAGTATTTGGGGCTTTATTAGTCTAGGTGGTCAGGAACCTTTTGTTTATCAAGGGGGCATGTTCCTATATACGATTTTATTTTTATTTTTAGTATGGATTACGGAACATCCAGCCTATTCAGTGGCTGCCTTATTAGACTCTGCACCAATAAAATGGATTGGTAAGCGCTGTTATGAAATCTTTTGGTGGCAGTATACGGTTTTGTTTTTGGGACAACAATTACATGGGGAAGCCTTGTTTGGCAGTGGGCTTTGGTACAATGTATGTGTGGCTATAGTTATTTTATTGTTATCTATTTGGACGCATACCTTAACGGATAAAATTGTTCATATTCATCATTGTACTTGGCAGGATTGTATAGAAAAATTCGTTCTTTTATTTTTGTTGGGGCTACTGGAGTAGGTATTCTTTGTATTGGTCTTGGTTTCGTAGCTATGCTTTATGCATCGAATACTAAGGCAGCTGCTGGTGCTGAATTAAAGGCACAACTAGAACAAAATGCACAGATTCAGGAAGAAGAAAATAAAAAAGCAGCCTTTGAAATGGCTAAAAATGGCAGTGCCGTAAAAAATTCTTTAGTTGGAGTAGCTGCTATTGGCGATTCGGTTATGCTAGGAGCGTCGCCGGCCTTGCGTAAAGACTTACCTAATATTTATATTGATGCTAAGGTATCTCGTTACGTTGGTGATGGTCTGGCTATTGCGGAAGACATGGATAGGAAAGGGCACTTAGATAATATCGTTTTAATAGGCTTAGGTACAAATGGCCCTTTAACAGGCTATTATGAACCACAGACAAAAGCTTTATTAGATTTTTTAACTAAAAATCCCAATCGACAGGTCTTCTGGATTAATGATTATGCGCCGTCTGTATCTTGGGAAAAGGGAAATAATCAGTATTTAGAACAGTTAGCTAAGCAGTATAAGAATTTAACTATCATTAATTGGTATACACCGGTATCACAGCATCCAGAATGGTTGTCTAAAGATGGTATTCATCCGAATGATTTGGGTATTAAAGAATATGCAGCCATTGTAAAAGAGGCATACAGAATAAATTGGCTCAACTAGAAGCAGATAAGCTGTTACAAGAAAGGCAGCAGTAGACGAGTGGTGCTTCCTTACAATAGGGTATTTGCCTATGGTATGAAGTACTTAGGTTGGCCGTATTATGTACGAAATATGTGGTGTTACTAATTAGCATGGACAAGTAAATAGATAGGTGAAAATAGCAGTTGTTCCTTATAAGGAATGACTGCTATACTTGTATATAAAGAAAATTGCCTAGGAAAATAGGCTTTACCTAGGTAGGGTTCTGTTATTAGTTTATGTATAAAATAGGAGTTGACATATGAAATACGATTTTACAACTATATTAGAACGTCATAATAAGGATGCCATTGCTATTGATGGGGTAGGACGAGCACCTGGTTTTGCACCAGATGCACCAAAGGATGGATTTGACATTATTCCTATGTGGATTGCAGATATGAATTTTCCTGTAGTGCCGTCTGTTCAAGAGGCTTTGAGAAAGCGGATTGATCATCCAGCCTTTGGTTATTTTCGCCCTTGGATTCCTTACTATTCGGCTATTAGTAATTGGCAAAGGGAACATAATGGGGTAGAAGGCATCACAAGTCAGGAAATTGGCTATGAAAATGGTGTCTTAGGTGGTCTAGTATCTGCTTTATCTGTTTTTTGTTCTAAGGGGGATGCGGTCTTAGTCCATTCACCAACCTACGTTGGTTTTACGCATACTTTGACCAATAATGGCTATCATATTGTTCATTCACCGCTTCAGAAGGATGCGTCTGGTATATGGCGGATGGATTTAGCGAATATGGAAGCGCTTATTAAGGAACATCATATTCATGCAGCTATCTTTTGTTCTCCGCATAATCCAACGGGTCGTGTTTGGACTAGAGATGAGATTAAGGCGGCTATGGATTTATTTAAAAAGTATGATGTGTATGTTATTTCTGATGAGATTTGGTCTGATTTGCTGTTAGATGGGCATCAACATGTGCCAACGCAGTCTGTATCAGAAGATGCTAGACAGCGGACAGTGGCCTTATATGCGCCATCAAAGACCTTTAATTTGGCGGGCCTTATTGGTAGTTATCACATTATTTATAACTCATGGATCCGAGATAGGGTAGATAAGGAATCTTCTCTTTGTCATTATAATGATATGAATGTTTTATCTATGCATGCTTTACTAGGCGCTTATTCCCAAGAAGGGAAGAAATGGGTAAGGGAGTTACAAAGCGTCTTAAGTAAAAATGCCCATACCCTTTATGATTATTTGCGTAAAGAGGTTCCTTTGATTGATGTGAGTCTGCCAGAAGGAACCTATATGTTGTTCTTAGATTGCAGAGCTTATTGTGAACACTATGGGCTTAGCTTAGATAGGCTTTTAAAACGAGCTTGGGATGTAGGAGTGGCTTGGCAGGATGGTCGACAATTTCATCATCCATGTGCGATACGGGTTAATACGGCTTTGCCCTTGTCACGCTTAGAAGAGGCGATTCAGCGTATGCGTGAGTATGTTTTTATTGATAAATAATTGTATAAAAGATGTTTATACTCTTTTTTAATTATGCTATACTATATGAAGCATATTTATAAATTTAGATACAAAGGCTATGTCGATGTATATAGAACGGTAAGAAGCGTATGATACATTATATAGCTTATTTAGTGGTCTGCATAGAGTTCCTTAGGCTAAATAAGTATGGTAGTAGTTGGCAGTCAATACTGATAGATTGGCATTAGGAAATCGACTTAATAATGATTTTTTATAAATAGCTAGCTATAGTATGTGTGTAGGATAATAAGAAAGGAGTTTGATTGTTTATGCGGCGATTGTTGTTTTTGGTAACGTCTTCGTCAGCAGGTGGGGTGCTTTTATTAATAGCGGCCGCTTTAGGTCTTGTGATTGCGAATACCCCGCTTTATCATATATATGAAGAAACACTAGAAATGCAGTTAGGGCCTTTACCAGTTCATTTATGGATTAATGATGTGCTCATGTCCATTTTCTTTTTATTTGTGGGCTTAGAAGTTAAGCGTGAAATGATTAATGGAGAGTTAAATACCAATGCTAAGCGTATGCTTCCTGGTATTTCTGCTCTTTGTGGATTACTGGTGCCGGCTCTTATTTATTATGCTATTAATAGTGGCAATGCTATTGATGTGAGAGGCTGGGCCATACCAACAGCTACAGATATTGCTTTTGCTATTGCGATTGTGACGGCATTAGGTAGGCGAGTACCTTTAGCTATGAAGTCTTTTTTAACAGCCTTAGCAGTTATGGATGACTTAATGGCTATTGTGGTGATTGCTATTTTTTATACAAGTAGTATTGCTTGGCTGTATTTGGTAGGAGCGGCTGTTATTACTGGTCTTCTTATTTATATGAATAAAAGTGGCTATATTCGCCCGATACCTTATATCGTTTTAGGTATTGGCCTTTGGTATTGTGTTTTTAATTCCGGATTACATGCGACTTTAGCGGGTGTTATTTTAGCTATGACAATTCCTTTTTCTGGTATTCGGCAGGGTCGGCATGTATCGCCTATCATGGAATGGGAACATGCGTTAAATAACTGGGTTGCTTTGCTGATTATTCCTTTATTTGGCTTAGCTAATACAGGGGTATCTTTTGCGGCCTTTGATGTAGATTCATTGGCTAATCCTGTTGTCTTAGGTATTGTGCTTGGCTTATTCTTTGGTAAACAAATTGGTGTATTTGGTTCTTTATTTGCCCTAGTGAAAGCAAAGGTGGTGCCTATGCCGGCACAGACGTCTTGGCTGCAAGTGTATGGCATTGCCTTATGCTGTGGTATTGGGTTCACTATGAGTTTGTTTATTTCTTTGTTAGCATTTACGCCAGGTATGGCTGGGGCGCCACAGGAACTGGCCAAGGTAGGGATTTTTGTCGGCTCTATTTTGTCCGGTGTGCTAGGATACATTGTGTTGCGATTGGCGGCACTTAAAAAATAAAGAAAGCTTCTATGGTATAAAATACGGAAGCGGTTCACATATTTCTTGGGCTCATGCCTGCGTCAATTCGCCTACGAGAAACGTGAACCGCTTCGTGACATAGTGCCTGCTTAGGGATTTTAACGCAGAGTATGGAAGCACCCTACGCATTCTCTCAGGAGCTGGTTATCTTCGATAAAGGCTCCTTACGAGAACGGTAGGGTGCTTCTTGATATAATGCCTAGGGAATCTTAATGCCAGAGTATGGAAACACTTTATGCGTTCTCTTAGGAGCTAGCTGGTTATCTTCGATAAAGTCTCCTTACGAGAATGGCAGGGTGCTTCTTGACATGATGCCGAGGGGATTGTCTAATAATAGAAGACATATGATTTTTGACAAAAGCACTAAAGTAGGATAAAATGAGGAGGATGTTAGATTATGAGGTGGACATCTTGAGAAAACAAATACTAATGACAGCACTCCTCACAGCCTGGTTAGGGCTTTGTTCTGTGGCTTTTGCCAATGTAGGACGAGGAGATTCTGGCAGTGAAGTTCAACAAGTACAATCGATGCTGATTAATCAAGGTTATTTGGTAGATCAGGCAGATGGGATTTTTGGTAATAATACGGAATATTCTGTACGGGCTTTTCAACAGCAAAAGGGTTTGCCTGTGACTGGTTATGTGGATTGGCGGACAATGACCGCTATTCGGGAGAATAATAAACGGTTTACTCATTCTTATAGTGGGCTACCGAATAATTACCGCCGTATGCTATTAATGGATGCAACAGCCTATTCATCAGAGGATCCAGGTAATTCCAACTATACAGCTGGTGGCCATTATTTACAGCGTGGCTATGTATCCGTTGATCCTAGTGTGATTCCCTTAGGCACAAAGCTATATATTGAAGGCTATGGTTATGCTACAGCTGATGATGTAGGTGGTGCTATAGTTGGTAATCGTATTGATTTAGGTATGAATAATCACGTAGAGGCTATTAATTATGGACGGCGGCCTGTAGCGGTTTATGTCTTATAGGTCATATATAGTAACGATAGATAAAAATGGAATAGATAAGGTGTGTTCTTATATATAAAAGAAAGGCCTTTCTAAAGAGAAGCTTGTAAGGAATGTATTGTATTTTCCTTACAGGCTTTTTTTGATGGTTTGGCTAGGATTTTTCATTTTTCTTAAAATTTTTTTTGAAGATGGCTTATATTGTGATATGCTATAAATTAGTGGTTTATAGATGTATATAGCTTGGCTATATAAGGAGGAACGATGAAAGACGTTGCATCGATTATTTTGGCAGCTGGCAAAGGGACACGTATGAAGTCTAAGCTGCCTAAGGTATTACATAAAGTAGGCGGCAAGGCCATGGTTGAATGTGTATTAGACACCGTAAAATCCATAGGCACAAAGAAAAATGTGGTCATTGTTGGTTTTGGTAGTGAACAGGTAAAGGAAGCACTAGGATCTAAGGCAACCTTTGTTTTTCAAAAGGAACAAAATGGTACAGGCCATGCAGTCAAACAGGCCTTACCAGAACTAGGTCAGTTTGATGGCACAATTATTCTATTGTGTGGTGACACCCCACTTGTTACAGCCGATACGTTACAAGCTTTGTTAAAGGAACATGAAGATACAGGTGCAGCGGCTACGGTATTAACGGCTTATATGGATGACCCAACGGGATATGGTCGGATTGTACGTGATGAAGAAGGGCGTGTTGTTCGTATTGTGGAACAGAAAGATGGTACGTCCCAGATTTTAGCCATTCATGAAATCAATACGGGCATGTATGCTTTTGATAGTAAGAAATTGTGGCCTTGTCTTGACCAATTAAATACCAATAATGCACAAGGTGAATTATATATTACGGATGTTATTAGTATCTTAGTAGACGCTGGCCAGCGGGTTAGTGCCTATATGACTAAGGATAGTGATGAATCGTTAGGGGTTAATTCGAGAGCGCAGTTAGCACAGGCACAGCAAATCATTCGCAATCGTAAAAACCAAGAACTTATGGCTAATGGGGTTACTTTAATTGATCCAGCTACGACGTATGTAGAACCAGGGGTTGTCGTTGGTCGTGATACAGTTTTACAACCAGGAACTATTTTAGAGGGCAACACCATTATTGGAGAAAATTGTGAAATTGGACCGCAGACACGTCTAACTAACGTGGTAGTCGGTAATGATGATATTATTCATTATACATATGCTCATGACTGCGAAGTACGCAATGGGACTGATATTGGACCGTATGTTCATTTGCGTCCGAATACAATTATTGGTGATAAGGTTCATATTGGCAACTTTGTAGAAGTAAAAAACAGTCAGGTTGGGGAAGGGACAAAATTCCCTCACTTATCTTACATTGGTGATAGCGATGTAGGTGGTGCTGTTAATATTGGCTGTGGTACGATTACCGTTAACTATGATGGTAAAATTAAGCATCGTACTAAGATTGGCGATGGTGCCTTTGTTGGCTGTAATACGAACTTGGTAGCACCTGTTAGTGTTGGCGATTATGCTTATATTGGAGCTGGTTCTACCATTACTAAGGATGTACCAGCTAAGGCTTTAGCTGTTGGTAGAGCTCGTCAAATCGTTAAAGAACATTGGGTAACAGACGATACTTATAAAAAGAAATAAAAAGATGTTTTACACATAACGTCGAATAGTATACAATACAAGAGTAAGTAAATTTTTGACTAATTATGAATCGGTAAGTGCACAAGAAGGAGTTAGTACGATGGCGTTTGAAGACGGTAAGAAGCTTAAAATTTTTACAGGTAATGCAAATCCTAAATTAGCAAAAGAAATTTGTGATTATTTAGGTTTACCGCTAGGGGAAGCTTTAGTAGGCCGTTTTAACAATGGCGAAGTTCAGGTTATGATCGATGAAAGTGTACGTGGTAAGGACGTATTTATTGTTCAGCCGACCAGCTATCCAGTTAATGACAATTTAATGGAATTATTAGTTATGGCTGATGCCTTAAAACGTGCATCGGCTCGCCATATTACTGCTGTTGTGCCTTATTATGGATATGCGCGGCAGGACCGCAAGACGCGTGGTCGTGAACCAATTACCGCTAAATTAGTAGCTGATTTAATGCAGACGTCCGGTATTACACGGGTTGTTACTGTAGATTTGCATGCCGGTCAGATTCAAGGCTTCTTCAATGTGCCGGTAGACCACTTGCAAGGAGCTTCTACAATTGCTAAATATATTAAGACTAAGAATATGGATGATTTAATTGTTGTATCGCCAGACCTTGGTGGGGTTACACGGGCTCGTGACTTAGCTGACCGCATTGATGCACCGATTGCTATTATTGAAAAACGCCGTCCAGAACCAGGTGTAGCTAAGGTTATGAACCTAATTGGTAATGTAGAAGGTAAGAACTGTATCGTTATTGATGATATTGTAGATACAGCTGGTTCCTTAGTTGAAGGAGCTAAAGCATTGAAAGAATTTGGTGCTAAATCGGTAACCGCAGCTGTTACGCATGCCGTATTAACGGATCCTGCTTGCGAACGGATTGCTAACTCCAATATTAAGGAATTAATTGTAACAAACACAATTGACTTACCAAAAGAACATCAGTTGCCAAATATTACGACTTTATCTATGGCTCCTTTATTGGGTGAAGCTATCATGCGTATTTTCCATGAAGTATCTGTAAGTAATTTGTTTGATAAATAAGAGGCTCTTGTGAAGATTATTGTCGGATTAGGTAATCCTGGTAAGGAATACGAACGCACAAGGCATAATATTGGTTTTATGGTCATTGATGCGCTAGCCGAAACGGTGGAGCATACGCCTTGGAAGGAAGAGCAAAAGGCCTTGGTTTGTTCCTTTATGCATGAGGGCGAGAAGGTTCTTCTTGTTAAACCGCAGACCTATATGAATAGTAGTGGGGAAGCGGTAGGGCCACTTATGCGTTACTATAAGGTAGCACCGGCTGATGTCTTTTGTGTTTATGATGATATGGATTTACCAGTAGGTAAATTGCGTATTCGGCCAGGTGGAAGCGCGGGCGGACATAATGGGATTAAGTCTTTAATTGCCCATATGGGCACGGAGGCCTTTCCCCATTTTCGTTTTGGTATTGGACGTCCTTTGCCACAATGGACTGTTGTTGATCACGTATTAGCGCCCTTTCCTAAAGACCAAGAAGAAAAGGTGGCTTCTGGTATACAAAATATGGTTAAAGCCTTACTAGGCACATTAACCTTAGGTATTAATCAAGGTATGAACCGGTATAATCCGAAACGCCGGCATTGAGATTCAATAGAGAAGGAAAGCGATGGCATTATCTATCGCCTTCCTTCTTTTTCTATAAGGAGCGATTGAATTGCGACGATTTAAAGAGCCACGAAAGGGACTGCGTAATTACATACCCACACCGGCTTGGCGGATGACAACATCTGTTAAGTGTATGATTTTTTATGATGGGGCTGTCTTGCTATTACAGAAGAAAGATAGAGAAGGTTTGCACCCATGGGAGTTTCCTGGTGGGGGTCTTGAATTTGGTGAAGATTTTAAGACCGCAGCTAAACGAGAAGTGAGGGAAGAGACCGGTTTATCTATTGAATTACTGGATATAGCTGGTCTTTGGTCTTATGCAAGGACTTCACGGCATTTTTTGACGGGGATTATCTTTGTAGCTGAGACAGATAAACCAGATGTACGTTTATCCCATGAACACTTGGATTATGCGTGGGTCAAACCAGAATGCATTCGTCAATATCATTTGCAGCCTTCTCTTTGGAGAGCTTTAGAGGAATTAAAACCAGTTAATGAAAAAGGGCAGGCCCTAAGAGAAGCCTTTATTTTAGGTTTTAAGAAGTAAGCAATATAGTTTAGCTTAGTGTAGGCGCAACTGATTTTGTTATAGATAAGTGGTATGGATTAGACGTATATAATAGATGTCTAGACTAGATGTATATAGTGATAAGATAAAGAGTAAGGGTCATTATGATTGATAAGAAGCAAGCACGTATGCCTTTTGTAGAGGCCTTGGAGGCTTATGCTAAGGAGCATTTTATTCCTTTTCATACGCCTGGTCATAAAATAGGGCAGGAGGCGCCCGCCTTATTAAAAAAATGGATGGGTCCAGCCTTGCCCTATGATTTGGGTCTGATGTATGCCTTAGATGATTTACATGAACCAGAAGGTGCGTTGCTGGAGGCAGAGCAATTAGCCGCTCACTTATATAGGGCCGATAAGACCTTGTTTTCTATAAATGGGACGACAGGAGCTATTCAGGCTATGCTATTAGGTACCCTCCATGAAGGGGATGAAGTGATTATTCCTCGAGAGGCCCATCGGTCTATTAGCAGCAGTTTAGTCTTAAGTGTCGCTCGACCTATTTATGCGATGGGTCGGTATGATTCGACCTATGGCATTCCTTTAGGTACGACACCAGAAGAAATTGAGGACTTGTTAGAAGCTAATCCTAGAGTGAAAGCCATTGTTTTAGTGCATCCTAATTATTATGGTATAGGGGTAGACGTTAAGGGTATTGTTGCTATCGCTCATGCGAGAGGTATTCCCGTACTTGTTGATGAAGCTCATGGTCCCCATTTAGGCTTTTCTTCTAAATTGCCTCAGTCAGCTTTAGCATCTGGCGCAGATGCAGTATCTCAGAGTACGCATAAGTTAGTGGGTTCCTTGACGCAGACCTCTATGTTACATTTACAAGGTAAGCTCTTGCCACAGCGGCGTATTGTAGAAGCTTATCAATTATTACAGAGTACAAGCCCGAATTATATATTTTTAGCATCTCTGGATATGGCTAGGTATCAACTGGCCATGGAAGGTGAGGCCTTGTTAGCTCGTACGATAGAGCTAGCAGATACGTTGCGGCAGGAATTGAAAAAAATACCAGGTATACGAGTTCCAGATAAAGATGATTTTGATGTATGTTATTCCTTTGATAGGACAAAAGTAATTATTGATTTTGCTGAATTAGGGTTACAGGCGCAGAAAGCAGAAGCTTTACTCCGTAAGGAAAAAATAGAAGTCGAATTAATGCAAGGTAGTCATGTATTGGTCTTAATTACCATTGGAGATACGAAGGAATCGATTGAAGCCTTGGTCCAAGCGGTCTCTCATGTAGCGGCTAAATTTTCCGTTAGCAGAGGGCAAAAGGAACTAGCTGTTGAATTACCAAAACCACTTGTTAAGAAAACTCCACGAGATGTCTTTGAAGGTGATTATCGGGTTGTGTCTTTAAGCAAGGCGCAAGGCTTAATAGCGGCTGAAACGATTAGTTATTATCCGCCAGGTATTCCTTTTATTTGTCGAGGTGAAGAGATTACAAGAGACGTGATTGATTATATTCATCAGCGGCAAGCCTTAGGGTATCAGCCTAACGGAGCAAGTGACTCCACGTTAGAAACAATTCGTGTATGGAAGCGGAGAGATGTATAATGGGTAGATTAATTACGATTGAAGGCGGCGATGGTAGCGGAAAGGCGACGCAGACCCAATTATTAGCAGAGACCTTGCAGGCTAGGGGCTATAAGGTGCATACGATTAGCTTTCCTAATTATGACAGTCCTGCTTGTGGTCCTATTAAGATGTACTTGGCTGGAGACTTTGGTAAGCATCCGAACGATGTTAATCCTTATGCGGCTAGTAGCTTATATGCGGTTGACCGCTTTGCTTCTTATCGAACGACTTGGAAAGAATGGTATGACGCAGGGCATGTGATTATTGCTGACAGATATACAACATCTAACATGGTGCATCAAATGGTTAAGTATGAAGAAGCTTCCGAACGGATTCGTTTTTTGGATTGGTTGGAAGATTTTGAGTTTTGTAAGTTTGGCTTGCCGAGACCAGATGTAGTTTGCCTATTGGATGTGCCCTTAGTGGTAACAGAAGCCTTGATGGCTAAGCGTCATCATAAAACAGGGGGGACAACAGGTGATATTCATGAACAAGATCATGCCTATCTAAAGGCTGTACATGCCTCTTATGATGAACTGGTTGCTAGGTATGGATGGAAGCGGATTGCTTGTACTGATAGTCACCAGTCCATGCGGTCGAAAGAAGCCATTCATGAAGACCTTATGATAGCTATACAAGAGAGTCATGTGTTAGATAGATTATAAATGTGATAAAATAATAGCGTAAAAGGAGTCAGTATGGGGTATTTTTCTAATGTTGTAGGGCAGACGGCAGAGATTAACCGTCTCTTACATTTGGTAGAAGAGAATAAGCTGCCTCATAGTTTGCTTTTTTACGGAGATAAGGGCTTAGGTAAATTAAGTGCGGCTATTGGTTTAGCTTCGACTTTAGTTGGGCGGCAGGTTTTCTCTAGTGATGCGGGGAAACGCTTTTTAGAGGAAAGTCGGCAAGCACGAACAGAAGATGGCGAAGGGGTCAAGGCTATAAGTGAAAGTGATTTGCCTATCTATGTAGATAAGGGGGATGCTTTTTGGTTACGTCCTATAAAAAAAAACCTATCTATTAATCAATGGCATCAATTGTTAGATGACTACTTGCAATTAGCTGATGAGGCGGTTCGGGTCGTCATCATTGAAGATTTTCAAACGGCTAATGCTGTCTTTGCTAATGCCATATTGAAGACCATTGAAGAGCCACCAGGCAATGTATATTTTATGTTGCTTACTACCAAACCATCGCTTGTATTGCCAACCATTTGGTCACGGTGTATGGCGGTGCCCTTTCGGCCTGTTGAGGATAAGTTGATTAAACAGTTATTGTTAGATAAACAGTATACTGGAGCGATTGATTCGATAGTGGCCGCCAGTCAGGGCAATCCAGCTAGGGCTTTGCGATTGGCAGAAACAGGTAGCATTGATGGTTTAGATTTGGCTTTAGATTGTTTACGTATTTTAGGAAAAAGTCAGATACCCTTCGCTCGTCTTTCCTTGCGATTAGAAAATGTGACGAATGAAGAATTAATGACTTTATTTACCCATATACAAGGTTTGCTCCGTGATTTAGAGGCTCTTCGTTTTGGGGCGCCGATGGGAATTAGTTTATATCCCATGTATAGGCAAGAATTGGCGTCTATGTTAACGAATTGGCCGCCTAAGGCGGTGCAGCAGGCTGTTCAAGCAGCAACGCAGGCACAAGATGCTTTGCGTTTACATATAAAAAATTCACTTGTTGTTGATGGCTTTTGTTTAGCTGTTGAACAAGTACTTGAGGAGGAACGACGTGGTAACCATAACAGGTATCCGCTTTAAGAAGGCGGGGAAAATTTATTATTTTTCTCCAGGACAGATAGAATTAACACTAGGGGATCATGCGATTGTGGAGACAGCGCGTGGTCTTGAATGTGGAGAAGTGGTGATTGCTTCTCATGATGTAGATGAACGCAGCATTGTATCACCGCTAAAGACGGTGATTCGTAAGGCGTCACCAAAAGATTTGCGGCAGGTGGAGCGCAATCATAGCCGGGAAGATAAGGCTTTTAATATTTGTTTAACGTGTATTGAACGGCGCCGATTACCTATGAAGTTAATTAATGTAGAGTATACTTTTGATGGTAGTAAGATTGTTTTTTTCTTTACGGCTGATGGGCGGGTTGATTTCCGTGAATTGGTAAAAGATTTAGCCGCTCAATTCCGTACACGTATTGAATTACGGCAAGTAGGCGTTCGAGATGAAGCTAAAATATTAAATGGTATTGGCGCTTGTGGTCGCCCTTTGTGTTGTGCTTCTTTTTTAGGTGAATTTTCCCCTGTATCTATACGAATGGCTAAAGATCAAAGCTTAAGCTTGAATCCTCAGAAAATTTCCGGTGTGTGTGGCCGCTTGATGTGCTGTCTTAATTATGAAGATGAGTTGTATCATAAGGGTGGCGAATTATATAAGCAGCCAAGAGAAGAGGATGACGATATGGTAGAACCACCGGGCGTGGGGAAAGCCGTACTTACCGAAGATGGACAGGGAAAAGTCTTAAAAATTAACCGGTATCGTAAGACGGTGAAAGTCCAGTTAGAGGGTGGCCGGATTGTTGATAAATCTTGGCGTGATGTTGAGGTGCCTGATGAGCATTAAAGAGTGTGGTCTCTTTGATGAAAATCTAGGTTCGACTAAGGTGGCTGGTGGTAGCTCTTTAGGAGATAAGCCTTGGGGTCAGCCACAGTCAGACAAGGAACGGTTAGATGATATTTGTATTGAGGGGATGAAAGTATGGCAGCGGACGGATCAATTTTGCTTTTCTATTGATGCGGTTTTATTGGCTCATTTTGTACCTTGGCATAATAAACGTCGGTATGCAGATTTAGGGTCAGGTACAGGTATTATTTCTCTCGTAGCATCAGCCTTGGGGGCTGGCCATGTAACAGCGATTGAGCAAAATTCGATTATGGCCGAGTTAGCTAAACGAAATGTAGATATGAATCAACGACAGTCTTTTATTGATGTGGTAAGGGGCGACTATCTTTCCTTAAGTAAGCAAAATAAGTCTTGGCAGGGTTATTTTGATGGGGTCGTTGTAAATCCGCCTTATTTTGCTCTAGGGCAAGGCAAAGTATCCCAAGAGTCAGGTCCTAAAGAGGCTCGTCATGAAGTGACTATGACTTTAATTGATTTGGTAGCGGCTATACGGCGATTAGTAAAGTATCGTGGTCGGGCTTGGCTTATTTATAAGGCGGACCGTTTAGTTGAACTTATGGTAGCTTTAAGACAGGTGGGGTTAGAACCTAAGCGCTTGCGAATGGTACATAGCCGGTTAGGTGAGCCTGCTCAACTTGTTTTGTTGGAAGCCTTAAAAGGTGGCTCTGTTAGTTTGCAGGTCGAGCCACCTCTTTATATTTATGAGGGAGCGACAGCGTATAGTGAGGAGGTGCGTCATTGGTATGGAAGAGATTAGAGGCCACTTGTATTTGGTGCCAACACCTATAGGAAATTTGGAAGATATGACATATCGTGGCGTACGTATATTAAGTGAGGCCGATTATGTAGCGGCGGAAGATACGCGCCATACAAGGCAATTGTTAAATCACTATCAAATAGAAAAGCCGCTTATTTCTTATCATGAACATAATAAGGAAGAAAAAGGAGATTACTTATTAAGTTTACTGGCGAAAGGAAAGCAGATTGCTCTTGTTAGTGATGCCGGTATGCCGGCTATTTCTGATCCTGGGGCCGATATAGCTAATAAAGCGGTAAAAGCTGGTTATGAGGTAACGCCTCTGCCAGGGGCTAATGCGGCTTTGACGGCTTTGATTGCCTCAGGTTTAGATACTAGGGAGTTTACTTTCATTGGCTTTTTGCCTAAACGGTCAGTTCATGCTAGGGAACGTTTGCATGAGGTGGCTAAGTATAGGGGAACCCTTATTTTTTATGAAGCACCGCATCGCTTAAAGGAGACCTTACGTATTTTATATGAAGTCTTAGGTGATAGGCAGTTAACTATTGCTAGAGAGTTAACCAAACGATTTGAAAGTTTTTGGCGGGGGTCATTAATGGCTCTTATAGAGCAACCAGAGCAAATCGTATATAAGGGTGAATTTGTCCTTTTACTTAGTAGTTGTCAAGAAGATGAGCTTACTAGCGAGAAAGGACAAAATCAGTTACTAGAAGAGAGAGCCGTGACACCCATTGAATCTGTGTTACAATTAATAAATACGGGAATGGCTAAAAAAGAGGCTATACGGCAAATTGCCCGGGAGCAAGGCTTAGGGCGTCGTGATTTATATAATGCAGTAGAAAAAGCATTGGCCGAGGAGGAACAGGCATGACAGAAAAGAAAGAACCTTTTTATATAACGACACCAATTTATTATCCAAGTGCTAAGTTACATATTGGGCATACCTATTGTACGACCATTGCGGATATGGTAGCTCGTTTTAAACGACTAGCTGGGTATGATGTGCATTTTTTAACAGGTTCAGATGAACATGGGCAAAAGATTCAGCGCAAGGCTGAAGAATTAGGTATTACACCTTTAGAATATACAACTAAAATTGTTACTGGCTTTCAGGAATTATGGAAGAAATTAAATATATCTAATGATGATTTTATTCGTACGACGCAGCCTCGTCATGAAAAGGTAGTCCAGTATTTGTTTCAAAAAGCCTATGATAAGGGCGATATTTATAAGTCTCAGTATGAAGGTTGGTATTGTACGCCATGCGAAACTTTTTGGACAGAACAGAAATTAGGTCCTAATCATACGTGTCCAGATTGTGGTCGACCAGTTGAACGCGTACAGGAAGAAGCTTACTTCTTCAAAATGAGTAATTATGCTGATAAATGGTTAGACTTTATTGCGTCTCATCCAGATTTTATTCAGCCTCTATCTCGCCGTAACGAAATGATTCAATTTGTTAAGCAAGGCTTAGAAGACTTATGTGTAACGCGTACAAGTTTTGATTGGGGTATTAAGGTTCCTTTTGATCCTAAGCATGTTATTTATGTGTGGTTTGATGCTTTGGTTAACTATATTAGTGCCTTAGGCATGTTAGATGAAGATAATTCTCTTTATAAAAAGTTCTGGCCAGCTAATATTCATTTGGTTGGTAAGGAAATCGTTCGTTTCCATTCCATTATTTGGCCGATTATGTTGATGAGCTTAGAATTACCTTTACCTAAACAGGTATTTGGACATGGCTGGTTAGTTGTTGATGGTACTAAGATGAGTAAGTCCTTAGGTAATGTTATTGACCCTATGCCTTTATTGGATACGTATGGTTCAGATACATTGCGTTATTATTTATTAAGTGAAATTCAATTAGGTCACGATGGTAACTTTACTTTGCCGTCTTTTGTACAAAAAGTAAATGCTGATTTGTCTAATGACTTAGGCAACTTATTAAATCGGACCGTGGCTATGATTAAGAAATATCATGGTGGCATTTTACATAAACATGACTCCTTAACAGCAGAGGATAAAGACTTAGCTCAGCTGGCAGTAAAAACGACACATGATTATGAACAATATATGGAATCTATGGAGCTTAATAAGGCCATTAAGTCTGTGTGGGCTTTGATTGGGCGTACTAATAAGTACATAGATGAAACTATGCCTTGGGTTTTGTCTAAAAGTCAGGAAGAGGCTGATAAGGTTCGTTTGGAAACGGTTATGTATCATTTGGCAGAATCCTTGCGTATCATAGCTATTTTAGTGGGGCCAATTATTCCGAATGGAGCGCCTAAGATCTGGGAACAGTTAGGTCTTGCTGATTATGATAAGGCTGTATTAGGTGATGCGGCTAAATGGGGGCAATTAGCTGATAATACGGTGGTACAGCCAGGTAAACCAATTTATCCGCGTTTTGACATGCCAGAAATGGTTGATGTGGAAGAAGCGGTAACTAAGAACAAAGACCCCAAGGCTGATAAAAAGGATGCTCATAAGGATACAACCGATAAAAAGATGATTAATGATACAGGAGCAAGGGTTACGGAAGGTATGGACGAAGCACCAAGCCTGCCACCAATTAAACCTATGATTAGTTATGAGGATTTTGAAAAATTAGATTTACGTGTAGCTAAGGTTTTAACTTGCGAAAAAGTGAAGAAATCGAGAAAGCTCTTGAAATTTACCTTAGATGTTGGGGTAGAAGAACGGACAGTTGTTAGTGGTATTTCTAATTATTATGAACCGGAAGAACTGATTGGTAAAAAAGTTATCTATTTGGCTAATTTATCACCACGAAAGCTAATGGGGATAGAATCTTACGGCATGATTTTATCGGCTTCTGATGTAAGTGATCACTTGGAAGTAACTAATGTAGAAAGCTTAGAACCGGGAAGTGTGGTGAAATAAGTGGAATTATTTGACACCCATGCCCATGTGAATGATGAAGCCTATGACCAAGATAGAGAGGCTATGTTGGCTGCTTGCTTTGAAGCAGGCGTGCAATATATTGTCTGCCCTGGTGTAGATATAGAAACATCTAAGTCAGCTATCGCTATGGCTGCTAAGTATCCACAGATTTATGCGGCAGTAGGGATTCATCCAGAAGAAGGAGCACCTAAAAACGAATCGGATTGGGATTTATTAGATGAATTAGCTTCGCAACCCAAGGTCGTTGCTATTGGTGAAATTGGTCTTGATTATTATAATGATGAAAATTGTGACCATGATACGCAGAAGGAGCTCTTTATTCGACAGTTAGCTTTGGCTCGTAAACATGACCTGCCGATTCTTATTCATGATCGGGAGGCCCATGGCGACCTTATGGATATTCTTTGTAAGGAAGGTAAGGATAATTACGGTATTTTACACTGTTATTCTGGTAGTTGGGAAATGGCCAAAGAATTGATAAAGCATAATTTTTATATTTCCTTTGCTGGACCAGTAGCCTTCAAGAATTCTAAAACGGTGAAAGCGGTTGCTAAAGAAGTGCCAATGGACCGTTTATTGATAGAAACGGATTCACCTTATTTGACACCACCTCCTTTTAGAGGTAAGCGTAATGATCCAAGTAAAACGCAGTATATTGCGGAAGAGATTGGGCGTTTGAAGGGGATGGAGGCAGAAGAGGTGGCGAAGACGGCTCTGGAGAATGCTAAACGCTTGTTTAAAATACAATAAAGGTGTGGAAGGCGGTGCTTATATCCCTTACGAGCTGAAAGGTTCTTTAAGGAGAAATAAGTGCTGCCTTTTTTATATTTATATATAAGTAAAATTTATATTTCTTATCGGAAAGACTTGAAATATGAAGTACATTTTTGTAAGATTAAAATAAGAGCAAGGGGGAAGCAGGATGAAACATATTGCTTTTATTGATTTAGGGTCAAATTCGGTACGGTTTGTCATTATAGAGATTGCGGATAATGGTAGTTATCAGTTGATTTACCAGCAAAAGGAGAGTATCCGTTTGAGCGAAGGTATGTGGGAGAAGCAAAAGCTGACTATAGCGGCTATGATGCGGGCGATAAAGACTTTGTTAGCTTTTTCTCATATGGCCGAAGCCATGAATTGTGATGAAATTATTGCGGTAGCAACGGCGGCGGTACGTTTAGCTAAAAATGGACAAGCTTTCATTGATATGGTACGGGAGCAGACCGGTATTCCTATCCGCTGTATTAGTGGTGAAGAAGAGGCGAATTATGGATTTTTAGGTGTTATTAATACTATCGCCCTTAGAGATTTCGTCCTTTTTGACTTAGGTGGAGCTAGTGTTGAAGTATCCCTTGTTAGAAATCGTCGCGTTGTTAAATCGGTTAGTTTGCCTATGGGCGCCTTAACCTTAACAGGAGCTTTTCAGTCAGGCAAGGAATTCACTGATAAGGAATATGAGTCTATGGTAGCTCATATTCGTAAATTGCTTGCTAAACAGGATTGGTTAAAGCATACAAAGCTTCCTTTGATTGGTATTGGTGGGACTATTCGTAATATAGCTAAAATAGATCAGCGCAAATATGCTTATCCTGTGACTAAATTACATAATTATCAATTAACAGCTGAGCGTTTACAAGAGGTTATAGGCCTAGTAAGAGGACGGAATTTGTCTCAGCGGCGTAAGATATCTGGCCTATCTACTGAACGGGCTGATATTATTATTGCCGGTGTTACGGTAGTAAATGAATTACTGTCTTATGTGGGAGCTGAATGCATTTTAGTCAGTGGCTGTGGCCTTAGAGAAGGTTTATTTTATAAGTACTATGGAGAAAATTATATGAATCCATCAGGCATTATTGATGATATTCTTCTCCATTCAACGGAAAACGTACTCTTATCCAGTCCGCAAAATGATTTGATTCATGCTAAATATATTGCCAATATTTGTAATACCTTGTATGAGGAGTGGGCATCTATACATGGTTATGGTAAACGAACGGGAGATTTGCTCAGGGTGGCAGCTCTTTTACATGATATTGGTAAGGAAATCAATTATTATAACCATGCTAAGCACAGCGCCTATGTGATTGTTAATTGTAATTTATATGGGCTGACTCATGTAGAGCAAGCCATGTGCGCATTTATTGCTGCTTGCTCTCATGGGGCTAATGGTCGTTTTGTTAAAAGGACTGATTATGGTAAGTTATTAACGCCAGAGCAACAGGAAGAGGTCATGCGGGTATCAACCATATTAGCTCTAGCAGAAGCGATTGATGAGAGTCATGAACAGCCCGCCATGTCACTTACATCGACAATTACCAATGATAAAGTTGAGGTGACTATTTGGAAGAAAAAGGGAACGCATACAACGATTGCCGATGTGGCGATTAATCAGTTACAAAAGCAGTTTAAACGAGATTATAAGCGTAAGTTAGTAGTTATTTGGAAACCGACTTTATCATAAGGAAAGAAGGTTACGTAATGAAGGCAGCAGTAAAGGCACCTATGCGGTTTGGTATTATCCATGTAGGGGCTAGTCGAATGAGTGTGTCGATTTTTGAATATACATCACTAGTTAATCTGCAGCTCTTAGAGAGGGCTGAACGGGATGTGACCTTTGGGGAAGAGGTCTTTCGCAATCATTCCTTATCTTTTGAGACGATTGATGAAATATGTCGTACCTTACGAGGTTATGTACAACTCTTAAAAGATTATGGTATTAGTGATTATCAGGTGGTTGGTACAGCCGTTGTTCGTGAGGCAGAAAATCGGCGTAATATATTAGACCAGATCTATGTTCAAACAGGCCTTATGATGACAGTTATTGATATGCCTAAGGAAATTTATTATAAGTATTTTGGCCTGTATTATCATTTATATCAAAAGGGGATTACCCAGCAACGGTCGGATGAAGCCGTTTTATTCTTGGATATTACTTCGGGCGGAGTAGGGATTTCTATTTGGTATAAGGGAAGTTTAAAATTACAAGAAAATATTCATCTAGGTTCTTTGCGTGTATTAGAATTGTTTTCAAGGAATCAACGGGCGTCTTTATCTTTCCCATGTGCTATCCATGATTACTTACATAGTATGCTGGCTCCCCTTGAAGATGAGATGAAAGCCTATCCTATTCGTTATTTAGTTTTAGCTGGTGATGAAGCCCAGCAATTATCTGGTTTTATGGGGTATCCAGTAACCAATGGGCAAGAACAAGAAGTGGATGTATCGGTGTTAACTGATTTTGTAGAGTCCTTCCATGGCGTTAGTGTAACCAAAATGGTTAATCGCTATCATATTCAAGAACACCGGGCTAATATATTGGTGCCAACTCTTCTTTTATACCATGTTATTTGTCAGATGGCGCAGCCACAAATAATTGTTACGAGTCCTTTAAGTCTAGTCGATGGGATTTCTCTTTATTATGGAGCCGAACGTAGTCATCATCCGTTTTTAGAAATCATGCGAGAACAGAATGTGCGATTAGCCTGGTCTATGGCTCGGCATTATCAGATTGATGAGGCTTACACAAAGAAAATCGAACGATTTGGGCTCCAGTTTTGTAAAGCTTTAGAAGGGCATGGCGTATCAGCTCGTTCTTTATATTTATATCGGATAGCTGCTGTCTTGTCAGAAGTAGGTAAGTTCGTGAGTCTGCGTAATAATAGTGAACATGCCTATCATATTGTTATGGGCTCTGATATTTTTGGCCTGACAGATGATGAAAAGCGAGTTGTCGCTAATGTTGTTTATTATCACTATAAGGGCTATCCTAGTGATGCGGATGCACAATTTAGAGAATTGGATGAAGTAGATAAACGACAGATTATGAAACTGGTTGCCATCATTCGCCTGGCTAAAGATTTAGATGCTTCTTATGAACAAAAAATACAATCGATTGATGTAACTGTTTTAGAACAAGAAAAGAAGCTGATTGTTACGGTTAATACAAAGCAAAATGTATTTTTAGAGCAACTAACCTTTATGCGTGATGTAGGCTATTTTAATTCTGTGTTTGGTTTGGCAGTAGAGTGGAAACGAGGCGGCGAAAGTAAATGAATGTCTTTGAATCTTCAAAATATTATTTTAATCGCGAATTGTCTTGGTTGAAGTTTAATCAGCGTGTTGTCCAAGAAGCTATTGACACATCCAATCCCTTGCTAGAGAAATTGAAATTTTTAGCAATAGCGAGTTCGAATTTAGATGAATTTTTTATGATTCGTGTAGCGGGATTAAAACATCAGGCCGCTAATGGTATTGTCCGTTATGATGCAGCTCATATGGATGCGCCAGCTCAGTTAAAGGCCATTGATGAATCAGCTAAACGGCTAGTACGGGTTCAATATGCTTATATGAAGAAGGTACTAGCGGCCTTAGAAAAAGAAAATATTTTCTTTGTTAGGCCTGATGATTTAAGTGGAGAGGAAAAAGATTGGTTAAAAGAGCATTTTGAACGGGAAATTTACCCCGTTGTTACCCCCTTAGCTGTTGACTCTGGTCATCCCTTTCCTTTCTTAGCTAATAAAACGATTAATACGGTTATACGCATTGAAAAAAGAGAAGCACTTGATGAGGAAGATGCGCAGCCTAAAACGGTTATTTTGCCGATTCCATCGGTTTTATCCCGCATGATTGAAATTCCTTGTCATTCTAAGAAAATTCATAAATTTGTTTATTTAGAAGATGTTATTAATTTTTATAGTCAGGCCTTCTTTAATGGCTATCGCGTTTTATCTTCCTTAACCTTCCGTGTTACGCGGGATGCGGATTTAGAAATTGATGAAGAGGAAAGTCAAAATTTATTAAGGGAAATGGAACGCTCCTTAAAACAGCGTCGTCATGGTGATGTAGTTCGCCTAGAAGTTGTGGAAAGCAAGGAACGAGACCTACTAGCTTTCTTATTAAAGAGTTTACAGTTATCCAAAAAAGATGTGTATATGATTCCTGGTGCTTTGGATACGACTATGTATTTTCCTCTTTGTGGCATAGCTGGTTATGACCATTTACGTTATAAGCCATTTACATCTTGTATACCAGCGGAACTTGTGCATGAAGATAGGGCTCATTTGTTTACGGCCATTCGTAAGCATGATATTTTTGTTCATCATCCTTTTGAAACTTTTAAGGCAGTAGAAAATTTTGTAGCTCAAGCCGCTGAAGATGAGCAGGTGCTGGCTATTAAGCAGACTCTATATAGGGTAAGTGGTGATTCTCCAATTATTGCCGCCTTGGTTAAAGCCGCTGATAGGGGTAAACAAGTAACCGTTTTAATGGAAGTTAAGGCCCGTTTTGATGAAGAAAATAATATCATTATGGCTCGACGCCTGGAAAAGGCGGGCTGCCATGTTATTTACGGTTTAAAAGGGTTAAAGACGCATTCTAAGATTACCATGGTTGTTCGACGGGAACCAGATGCTATTCGGCGGTATGTGCATTTAGCAACAGGCAACTATAATGGTAAAACAGCTAAAATGTATACAGATTGCGGGATTTTTACTTGTAATGATGAATATGGGGAAGACGCATCGGCCTTCTTTAATCTGATTTCAGGGTATTCGGATCCACCTTTATGGAACAAATTAATTGTAGCCCCTTTAAATTTAAGGGAAAAAATCATAGAGCACATAGATAATGAAATTGCTTGTGCAGAAGCAGGGCAAGAAGCCTATATAATTGCTAAGATGAATTCCTTGCTGGATAAGGGCGTTATTGCTAAACTGTATGAAGCCTCTTCTAAGGGCGTTAAAATTGATTTAATCGTACGAGGTATTTGTACCTTGAGGCCAGGTATGGAAGGAGTTAGTGAAAATATTCAGGTCCGCTCAATTGTAGGACGTTTCTTGGAACATCATCGCTTGTTCTATTTTAGAAATGCCGGTCGTCATGACGTGTTTATTTCTAGTGCAGACTGGATGCCACGTAATTTGAATGAACGGGTTGAATTAATGATTCCTATTGAAGATGCTCGTCATAAGGCTCGTATTCGTCATATATTAGACTTGTATTTACGAGATAATCAGAAGGCTCATGTTATGCGAGCTGATGGTTCTTATCGTAAATTAGTAGCTAAGGAAGATAAGGTGAATGTGCAGGAAATTCTTATGAAAGAAGCACAGGAAGCACAAGAAATACCCAAAGAAACTGTGATTGAACGTATGCAGCCAATGTATAATACGTCTATGAAAGACGAACAAATACATAAATAATAACGAACAAATAGAGCAAAATAGAAAAATAAGACAATACAATCTATGCGTTATAGGTATTTTAAGAAGTTATTAATATTTATAATGCATAGATTTTCTTCTTATTTATGCAAAACGTTAAAAATAAGAATTAACTAACAGGACGTGATTTTTTGACTTTCTTCAAGGCGGACATTTAAATAAAATTTAAATTGCTAAAATGAGCTTACCTTAGTATAGAAAGTTATGGCAAAATAAATTTTTAAAATAAAGCTATGACTTAAAGGCATAATAAGACTCTATCCCATGCGTAAGGGAAAGATAGACCCTTATAAATTGATTAGCACTTATTAATTGACAATAATGAGAATTGATTAAGAATATAAAGAAAAAATTAAATCAAGAGAAGAATTGAAGAAGAGAGTTTATTACTATGTCTATTGTATGCGTACAAATTAAATAGAACAAATACTAGGTTGTAAATGAATAAACCTATATTTTAAAAGTGTTTATAAAATGAACACATATACGAAATTTGACAACCCTATCCCTGCATGGTAGAATGGCAACCACAGGAGGGACGAAATGACAAAACATTTGATAACAGGAAAGCAACTCTTAACTAAGAGTAAACGTCGTATGACTATGCTTTTCATACTCGTAATGGTTGTGTTTGTAACCCTAACTGGTTTTGCGTGGAATAATAAGACCGTTACCGTTGTGGCAGACGGACAGACACACACTATTGAAACACATTTAACATCGACTGATGGCATCTTGAAGGCAGCGGGTGTAACCCTGTCTAAAGAAGATGAAGCTAAACCGAATACAAGTACTATTGAAAATGGTACAGTGATTTCTGTAATTAGAGCATTTCCAGTAACCGTAACTGTTGATGGACAGACTAAAACAGTTATGACGACGAAGACAAGTCCTCGTGCCTTGGCTGATTCCTTAGGTTACACAGCGCCTAAGTATATGCCTTTAGGTGATGATAAGATATTACTTAAGACAGGTAGCAAGGTAACTATTGCTCATATTACTGGTCATGCTGTTAATTCCTATGAACGACCAATCGAAGTACAGACAGTACGTGAACCAGATGCGAACTTACCATCAGGTCAAGAAGAGGTAGCACAAGCTGGTTCTGTTGGTACAGAAGAAGTAACAGAAACGGTTTATTATGAAAATGGTAAGGCTGTTATTCATGATATTACCAATAAGAAAGTAATTACTCAGATGGTTCCACGAATTATTAAGGTAGGGACCAAGCAAAATGCAGTAGCTACTGACTCTGGTACGTCTGCTTATCGTGAAGTGATTACGATGAATGCGACAGCTTATACACCAGCTGATGGTGATGGTAATGGTATTACTGCTAGTGGTATGGTTGCTCAACGAGGGGTAGTTGCTGTTGACCCAAGTGTTATTCCTTTAGGTACACGCTTGTATATACCAGGTTATGGTGAAGCTATTGCGGCTGACACAGGGGGAGCTATTCAAGGTAATCGTATTGACTTACTAATGGATACTTATGGTGAAGCTATGGACTTTGGTCGTCGGAATGTAGAAGTGTATGTATTGTCTTAATATATGACTTCTTTTAGGGTCTGACTTTTATAAGAGTTTTGCTAAAATATAGAAATAGGGTGTGGTGATTTTACCGCACCTTATTTTTTTTGTATAATAGAGAGGATAGATTACTAATCATGGTAAGCATGGAGGCTGATGGATGTTAAAGGAAGTATTGGTGGTTGAAGGTAAGTCGGATATACAGCAAATAGCCAAGGCGGTTGATGCGGAATGCATAGCGACCGAAGGATTTACATTGCGTAAAGCGGTGCTTAAGCAAATTGCTGTTGCCTATGAAAAAAGGGGCATTATTATATTAACGGATCCTGATACAGCAGGCGAACGCATTCGTCGGTTTTTGAGTAAGAAGTTTCCTAATGCCTTACATGCTTTTGTGCCTAGAGACGAGGCCTTTGCTAATGAAGATATAGGAATTGAACAAGCATCGCCAGGGTCTATTCGCAAAGCCTTAGCGGCCCTGCATACACATTCATGGTCTTCCAGTGATTTATTTACTATGGATGATTTAATACAGCATCATTTAGTAGGACAACCTGATAGTGTAGCACGGCGTAGTGACTTAGGGGCTAAGCTAGGTATTGGTTATGGGAATGGGAAGCAATTTTTATATCGATTGAATCATTATAATGTTACAAGAGACGCCTTTGAAGAGGCGCTAGAAGATAAGGAGATTGTAAAAATATGCCAATAGACCAAGCAAAGCCGATACACCCAGTGATTGCCAGCCCAGAGGTGGTTCATTATGTATGTAAGCGCTTTGGCTTGCACATGAGTAAGAAATTAGGCCAAAATTTTTTAATTCGTCGGTCCGTCGTTGATACAATTGTAGAGGCGGCTGATCTTAGCGAGACCGATCAAGTACTTGAAATAGGTCCAGGTATTGGAACCTTAACGCAGGGATTGGCAGAATCTGGTGCTCAGGTTAAGGCTGTTGAATTAGATAAGCGCTTACCAGATATTTTGGCGCATACCTTAGATGGTTATACCAATGTGGATATTATTCAAGGGGATGTACTAAAAGTTAATTTGCCAGATATTATGGGGCATAAGCCTTTTAAAGTGGTGGCAAATTTGCCTTATTATATTACAACACCGATTGTTCTTTCTTTGTTAGAAAGTCATTTGCCTATAGAGCGTATGGTTATGATGGTACAGCGGGAAGTGGCAGAACGGATGATTGCAGGTCCAGGCAGTAAGCTCTATGGCGCCTTATCTGTAGCTATTCAGTATTATACGAAGCCAGAGATTGTGCTCGATGTGCCGCCAAAGGCTTTCTTACCGGCACCGGAAGTGACAAGTGCAGTTATTAAGTGTATTTTAAGAGATAGACCACCTGTTGATGTATTGGAAGAGAAACGTTTCTTTCGGGTGGCTAAAGCGGCTTTTGCTCAACGGCGTAAGACCTTCGCTAATTCAATGCGGACGACTGGCTTAAGTAAAGAAGCGATTGCAGCTATTTTAGAAGAGGCTGGTATTGATGGACAGCGACGGGGAGAAACCTTGTTACTTGAAGAAATGGCTCAGCTAGCTAATGTATGGACTAAGTACGAGAAAGAAGAGGCTTAGGGATAGATGCGGATTATCGGTATTGACCCAGGAACAGCCATTTGTGGTTATGGCATTATTGATGTAAAAGGCAGCCGGCTTATACCTGTTACTTATGGAGCGATTACCACAACGCCTGATAAAAGCGATGCCGCTAGATTAGAGATTTTATTTAATGAATTAAGTGATATATTAGAAGAATATAAGCCGGATAAGTTCGGTGTAGAAGAGTTGTTTTTTAATCGAAATGTAACAACGGCGATTACTGTGGGACAGGCGAGAGGGGTTATTTTGTTAGCCGCTCATCAGCAGCGCTTGCCTATATATGAATACACTCCTTTACAGATTAAACAGGCCGTGGTTGGTTATGGTAAGGCGACCAAAGAGCAAGTAACCTATATGACTATGAATATATTGGGCATTCGTGAAAAAATTCGTCCTGATGATACGGCGGATGCTTTAGCAGCTGCTATTTGTACCGCTCATAGTTCTCATGCAGACCGATTAAAACGACGGATTCAAGTATAGAAAAGGTAAGAGATAATGATTGGATATTTGCGAGGGCAGGTAACGCATATTTTTTTAGATGCTTGTTTTATTGATGTGCATGGTGTTGGTTATCGCGTGTATGCGTCGCAAGCGACTTTGGCGCAGTTGGAGCAAGGTCAGGAGGCTATGCTTTATACCTATATGAATGTAAGAGAAGATGCCTTGCAGTTATATGGTTTTATAACAGAAGAAGAATACAAGCTCTTCCTACTCTTAATCGGCGTATCAGGTATAGGTCCTAAAGTGGGATTGGGCATTTTATCGGGTTTATCACCGCAGGCTTTTTCTTTGGCTGTAGCGAATGCAGATGTGAAGACTTTGGTAAAATTACCAGGTATAGGTAAAAAATCAGCAGAACGCCTAGTGTTAGAATTAAAAGATAAAATTGGCACGATAGGTCAATTAGCAGCGGATACCGTATCACAGGCTGATGTATCAATTTTAGCTGGTGAGCAGCCAGAAAATGAAGTATTAGCGGCTTTGCTTAGCTTAGGCTATAGGGAAGAAGAAGTAGCCCCTGTGTTAGCTAGTTTAGATATGGGGACAGGGGATACAGCCCAGTTGCTTAAGAAGGCTTTAGCAGCCTTAGGAAAGGGTAAATAAGCATGGACGAAGAGACGCGTTTGGTTTCGATGGATGAAAAAGACGAAGATACTTGGCAGTATAGTCTGCGTCCACGATATTTTAAGGAATATATTGGGCAAGAAAAGGCCAAGGAAAATTTAGATATTTTTATACAAGCCGCTAAGAAACGCCAAGAAGCCTTAGACCATGTCTTGTTATATGGTCCACCAGGACTAGGTAAAACAACCTTGGCAGGTATTATTGCTAATGAGTTAGGAGTTAATTTTCGCATTACCTCTGGACCGGCTATAGAGCGGGCTGGTGATTTAGCTGCTTTGTTAACTAATTTGGATGAACGAGATGTGTTATTTATTGATGAAATTCATCGCTTATCTCGGAGTGTCGAAGAAGTGCTTTATTCGGCTATGGAAGATTATGCTTTAGATATAGTCATAGGTAAAGGACCTAGTGCACGGTCGGTACGTATTGATTTGCCCAAATTTACCTTGGTAGGGGCGACTACGCGGGCTGGTGCTTTGGCTGCACCTTTAAGGGATCGTTTTGGTGTTATTAGCCGTTTAGAGTATTATAAGGAAAATGAATTAGAACTTATTATTACGCGAGCTGCCGAAATTTTAGATATTCCTATTGAGGAGGCAGGGGCTAGAGAAATTGCTAAACGCTCTAGAGGAACACCACGTATTGCTAATCGTTTATTAAAGCGGGTACGGGATGTAGCCCAGATTGTTGGTGAGGGGGTTATTACAGCAGCTATTGCTGATGATGCCTTAAGACGGCTGGATGTAGATTCCTTAGGGTTAGATCGACTTGATCGGCGCGTACTGCATTCTATTATAAGTAAGTTTAATGGTGGGCCTGTAGGTATTGATACGATTGCTGCTTCCGTTAGTGAGGAACGAGAAACAATTGAGGATGTATATGAACCTTATTTATTACAATTAGGTTTATTGGCAAGGACGGTGAGGGGCCGAGTCGCTACGCCTTTGGCTTATGAACATTTAGGCTTGCCATATCCAAAGAAGGGTGCTGTATGAGACAGAAAAAGCAAATCCTTATGATGGCCTGTTTATTAGGTTTAGCCGGTCTTGTTTCTAGTCTCCCCGTGCAAACACAGGCCTATACAGTAGCTGTGCAGCAGCAAGGAAGAAGTGGAGGCACCGAGGAAGAACAGGCTAGGAAGGCTCGTTATGAGGCGAAATATGGTGCTCCTTATGGTGTATCCTGGGTGGAACGAAATCAACGTAAAGAGCCTAATCGAGCGGTAAGCCGTCGAACGAGTTCACAACAGAAGGTTGCTTCTACGTATGCTCGTAAGTACGGCCTTGACAGGGCCCAGGAGTTGCGTAGTCTATCTTCAAATAAAACAAAGTATGAATCGAATCGTCTTAAAACTGTTTCGAAGGCAACAAGACCAATAGCTGCAAGGAACCCCAAAACAGCGGTATTACCGTCTTATCCCGTAACAACGGATAAGTTAGTAGCACCAGTCGAAAGTAAGGAACCTAATGTACGCGTGCTGTTAGGTAGTCGCCAGTCGGCTTTAACCGTTATGCCAATTACACCACTAGGTGCTTACACCTTGGCTTATAGTAAGGTTTTACAAAGTTCACCACAGGTGCCGTTAACAATTACGGTTAGTGGTAACCAGGTCTATGCTAATGGACGAGCTATTGGCCAGTATGCTTTTTTCATGTCGCCACAAGGACGTGAAAAGACTTTGTTTCGTACCTTAGGGCATACCTATCGTGGTGTTTTATCAGTAACGGCGGTTAATGGGGCTATGCGACTTGTTAATGTAGTGCCCTTAGAAGAGTATTTGTATGGTGTTGTGCCTAGAGAGGCTATTCCTAGTTGGCCTAAGGCTGCTTTAGAAGCACAGGCGGTAGCTGCTAGAACCTATGCCTTGTATAATATGAATCAAAATAAAAATAAGGCCTACGATGTAGAACCAACGACTTATAATCAAGTGTATGGTGGTAAAGATAGCGAATATGTAGCTACTAATGCTGCCGTGGATGCTACAAGAGGGCAAGTTATGTACTATAATGGGCAACCGATTGATGCGGTCTTTCATTCTGATGGCGGCGGCTATACGGAGAACAGTGAAAACGTATGGGGAACGGTTTTACCTTATTTACGAGGTGTTAGGGATTACGCACATAGTGGTTCATCAGCTTGGACGGTTAATTTAACAAAGCAGCAATTAGAATATAAACTGGCGTCGGCTGGTAAGGGTGTTGGTTCTTTGTATTCTATCGAATTAAGTCCTTTAGGACCAAGACCGATACAGACGGCTGATAGAGGCGTATCGGGTCGTGTTAAACAGGTTGTTTTTGTTGGCAGTAATGGGCGACGGACTATTGCCGGTGATAAGCTTATGGCTATTTTAGGTTTAAAATCATCTTTATTTGATTTTTATATTAATGAGCAGCCACCAGCATCGCCAGAGACCGGTGGACGAGCTAAGCATACGTTTACTGGTGGTAATGATACCGTATATATAAAAGGCTATGGCTGGGGACATGGCCTTGGCTTATCTCAATGGGGGGCTGCCGCCTTAGCAGAACAGGCACCTGCAGGAGATGCAACCTATTATCAGAAAATATTGCATCATTATTATACGAATGTAGAGATTAAGAGAGCCTATTAAGTATTTGTTTATAGGTAGTTAAAAATAATAGAAGGTATTATGAAATTAACAGATTTTGATTATGATTTGCCACAAGAATTAATTGCCCAACATCCAGCAGAACCTAGAGATACTTCGCGGTTAATGCTATTAGATAAGGTAAGTGGTAAGGTTCAGCATCGAGCTCATTTTTATGATATTATTGACGAATTAACAGATAATGATGTGTTAGTATTTAATAATACAAAGGTTATACCAGCTCGTTTGTATGGGCATAGAAAGAACAGTGGCGGTAAGGTAGAAGTTTTGCTTTTAACGCCTTGTGGGACAAATCGTTGGGAATGTTTGGTTAAGCCTGGTAAAAAATGTCCTATAGGGCAAGAGTTAACTTTTGATAAGGGTTTACAGGGAAAAGTGTTAGAAAAAACAGATTTTGGTGGACGTATTATTCAATTTACCTGCGATGGTGAGTTTGATGATATTATCCAGCAGATTGGCGAAATGCCTTTACCACCTTATATTCACGAAAAGTTAGAAGATCAGAATCGTTACCAGACGGTTTATGCGAAGTATAAGGGGTCAGCAGCAGCTCCGACGGCAGGGCTTCATTTTACACCTGACTTATTAGACCGTATAAAGGCTAAAGGGGTAGAAGAAGTCTTTGTTACCTTACATGTAGGACTGGGAACCTTTCGACCTGTATCAGAAGAAGAGATTGAAGAGCACCAAATGCATAAGGAATTTTATTCTGTTTCACAAGAGGCAGCTGATGCCATCAATAGAGCCCGTAAGGCAGGTAAACGAATTATTGCGGTAGGTACAACGTCTGTACGGACCTTGGAATCGGCTACGGTAGATGGCGTCTTACAGGCTGGTAGTGGGAGTACAGAAATCTATATCTATCCAGGTTATACTTATAAGATGGTGGATGCACTGATTACGAATTTTCATTTGCCACAATCTACTCTTCTTATGTTAATTAGTGCCTTAGCTGGCAGGGAACATTGTTTGGCTGCTTATAAGGAAGCTGTAAAAGAAAAATATCGCTTTTTCTCCTTTGGGGATGCTATGTTTATACGATAAATTTATAAATCTTATACCGAATACTATTTTATTATGGTATACTATTGATTTGACAGGTTATAGAAGGAAAGGAGTTGTAAATTATTGGTTATTACCTATGAACTACAGAAAGAGTGTAGTCATACAGGGGCTCGTGCAGGTCTATTACATACACCGCATGGAACATTTATGACTCCTATGTTTATGCCTGTAGGTACACAGGCTACCGTTAAGACCATGACCCCAGAAGAATTACATGAGATGGGTGCACAGATCATCTTAAGTAATACCTACCACTTGTTTTTACGACCTGGTGCCGATTTAGTGGAAGAAGCAGGTGGTCTTCATTCCTTTATGCATTGGGATAAGGGGATTCTTACGGATAGTGGTGGTTTTCAAGTATTTAGCTTAGGCGATTTACGTAAAATTACAGAAGAAGGTGTGGCTTTTCGGTCACATTTAGATGGAAGTAAAAAATTTTTATCGCCAGAAATTGCCACTAAGGTACAGGAGCAATTAGGTTCCGATATTGCTATGGCCTTTGATGAATGTATACCCTATCCAGCAGCGCATGATTATGCAGATAAATCAACGGCACGGACTTCTCGGTGGGCCGAACGGTGTCGTAAGGCACATACGTCATCTAAGCAGGGTATGTTTGGTATTGTCCAGGGCGGCATGTATAAGGACTTGCGGACACGGAGTGCTAAAGAACTTGTAGCTATGGATTTTGATGGCTATAGCATTGGTGGTCTATCTGTTGGTGAACCGCATGAATTAATGTATGAGATGCTAGAGCATACAACGCCGTTATTACCGACTAATAAAGCTCGGTATTTAATGGGAGTAGGTACGCCAGATTGCCTTGTTGAAGGGGTTGCCCGTGGTGTGGATATGTTTGACTGCGTGTATCCGACGCGAGTTGCTCGTAATGGTATGGCCATGACCCATAAAGGTCGAGTTGTTCTTAAGAATGCTACCTATGTCCATGATTGGGGGCCGATTGAAGAAGGTTGCCAGTGTTATGCTTGTCGTCATTATTCAAGAGCCTATATTCGGCATTTGTATAAGGCAGAAGAAATCTTAGCTTTTCGTTTGGTGTCCTATCATAATTTGTATTTCTTATTACAGTTTATGCGTGATATGCGGACGGCTATTTTAGAAGACCGTTTTCCTGCTTTTAGGGACGAATTTTGGTCCTTATATACGCATTAAATTTTCTTGGGCCTAGTTATGTAGTGCTTTGTTAGATTGTATCTTATAGAACTAGTAAGGGTAATAGAGTTTGTTTACTAGTATAGTTATTATAAGTTGCTATAGTTATTAATTTAGGAGGTATAGTATGGATGTGTTAATGGGCTATTTACGTGCTGGTTGGCCGATATTGTTGATGATTGTTATCTTTTATTTCTTGTTATATCGTCCACAGAAAAAACAACAAAAAGAACGTAATACCTTGTTGAATAGTCTAAAAAAAGGGCAACGTATTATTACCATTGGTGGCATTTATGGTGTCATTAATGAATTAAAAGATGATGTTGTTACGTTAGAGATTGCGGAACATACGGAAATTCGTGTGTCTCGTACAAGTATTGCTCAAATATTAAATCGTAAAGCTGATAATAAAAAGGCTTAGTATGGATAAGAAAGACATTCGGAAGAGGGGCTTGGCTGTTCGTAAACAAGTGAACGAGCAGCAGGCAGATATGTGGTCAGCCCTCTTATGTCAACAAATTCAGCAGAGCGAGGCCTACCAAGAGGCCCATTGCTTTATGGCCTATCTGTCTATGCCTAAGGAAGCCAATTTAGATAGTTTACTTGCTCATGCCTTAGCTAATGGTAAACGGGTGTATGTACCTGTTTGTAAGGAAGGTTATCAGCTAGAACTAGCTAGATTGTCGTCTTTAGACGCGGTTGTACCTGATGTGTTAGGTATTCGCATACCAGCAGCTGGTTATGAAAAGGGCCGAGTAGATGAATTAGATTGTGTTTATGTGCCAGGCGTTTCTTTTGATAGAAGTGGTGGCCGCTTAGGTATGGGGGCTGGTTATTATGACCGGTTTTTGACGTCGATTCCTAGGTATAAGCGTGTGGGCGTTTGTTGGGATTGTCAATTAAATGATGAGTTATTGCCCATGGAAGGGACAGATCAGTACATGGGCTGGATTTATACACAGAGTCAATGTATTCAGTTAGTAAGGTGAGGAGGAACGTACATTGTACGGAAGAGCCAGGTTATCCTTTATAGGAGCCATTATAGTCATTGTGGGCTTGTTTTATTTTTTGATTGGCCCATTGGCTGGTTCGATTAAGCAAGGGTTAGACTTGCAAGGTGGTACACATATTGTACTTCAAGCAGAAGATACAACAGAAAATAAAGTTAATGATGAAACCATGCAGCAAGCCATTCAGGTGTTGAGTAAACGTATTAACCAAATGGGCTTGACAGAACCAGTTATTCAACGAGAAGGTAAGAATCGGATTATTATTGAATTGCCAGGTGTAAAAGACCCAGATGCAGCCATTAAGACAATTGGTAAAACAGCTATGTTGGAATTTAAAAATGAACAAGGTCAAGTTGTTTTAACCGGTAATGATTTGAAGGATGCTAAGGAAGAAAAGGCACAAAATGGGAATCCAGAAGTAGCCATTACCTTTAATGAAGCAGGGACTCAGAAATTTGCTGCTTTAACAACAGCTAGTGTAGGGCGTCCAATAGGGATTTATTTGGATGGTAAGCTATTAACGAATCCTGTTGTTAGCGGACCGATTACAGGTGGTAATGCTGTTATTACAGGGAGTCAGTCTTTGGAAGAGGCTAAAAATTTAGCTATTTTGCTTCGTTCTGGTGCCTTACCAGTGCAACTAAAAGTTATGGAAGTTCGTACGGTAGGGCCTACCCTGGGTCAAGATTCCAAGGATAAGTCGCTTGTTGCCTTTGCTGTTGGTATTTTACTTATCATTGCTTTCTTGCTAGTTTTGTATAGACTCTCTGGCCTTATTGCAACACTGGCTTTATTAATTTATGTACTATTATTGCTATTTATTTTAGGACCTCATGTATTAAATGCGACATTAACCTTACCAGGTATTGCGGGTATTATCTTGTCCATGGGGGTTGCGGTAGATGCCAATATCCTTATTTTTGAACGCTTTAAAGAAGAAGTTTATACAGGTAAAACTCTACGAATGGCTATTGAGTCAGGTTTTGACCGTGCCTTTTCAACCATTTTGGATGCTAACGTATCCGTTATGATTACAGCTGCTGTGTTGGCCTTGTTAGGTTCAGGGGCTGTTAAGGGGTTTGCTATTAACTTAGCTATTGGTGTTATCGTAAGTATGTTTACGGCCGTAACTATGAGTCATACCTTATTGCGTATGTTAGCAAAATGTAACTTTACTAATCATCCATTCTGGTTTGGTGTTAATGTATCACCTAAATTGACGACAGCATCTTTTGCTACACCAAAACAAAATCATCACATGCGTTGCTCCCGCCGCGCTTTGCGTAAGGCGCAAGAAGAGGCACAAGAGGTAGGACAAGCAGTTGATGAAAAGGTAAGTACAGAACAGACAGAAGAGAAGAAAGGAGGAAACGACTAATGCGTTTTGATATTGTAAAACATCACCGTTGGTGGTTCACTCTATCTTCGATTCTTGTTATCTTAAGTTTAGTATCCATCTTTACTAAGGGTTTTAATTTAGGGATTGATTATACTGGTGGTACCATTGTTGAAGTTCAGTTCCAAGATCAAGTAAGTGTAGGACAAGTACGGTCTGACTTAGAAAAATTTGGTCTAGGTAATTCTGTTATTCAGGAATCAACAGAAGGACATCAAGCAGGTAGTGATATTATTATTCGTACGCGTAACTTATCGGCTAGTGAAAGTAATGCCGTCGTGGCCAGTCTAAATAAAGATGTAGGAAAGGCTGCTGTTAAACGTGTAGAATCCGTAGGGGCTGTTATTGGTTCTGAAGTAACAGAACATGCTTTAATTAACTTAGCTGTTGCTTTTATTGCTTTGGCCATTTACATTTCCTTGCGTTTTGAATATCGAATTGCCTTGTCAGCCTTGGCTGCTATTTTCCATGATTTGATTATTGTATTAGGGGTGTTCTCTTTCTTCCAATTAGAAATTGATTCTTCCTTCTTAGCCGCCATACTAACTGTTATTGGGTACTCCATGAACGAAGCCGTTGTTATTTTTGACCGTGTTCGTGAAAATACCCATACCCATAAGCGGACGGACTCCTTCGCCAAACTGGCTAATGATAGTATTGCCCAGAGTATACACCGGAGTGTCTATACCTTAACAACGGTACTCTTTGCTTGTTGTTCCTTATATTTCTTTGGTGGGGATACAACGAAGAACTTCTCCTTGTGTATGATCGTCGGCTTTATTAGTGGTGCTTATTCCTCTATTTGCGTAGCCACTTCCTTGTGGACCATTTGGAAGAGCCATAATAAGAATGATGTGCGTAACGCAGGCATAGTAGCTGAAAAAAATTAAAATGTAAAAATAGACCTGATACAAAATGTATCGGGTCTATTTTTTATCGTAAGTTAAAGGTGGTGTCTATCCTTCCCATTAAAGAGCTTTGTGGAGTATCAACCCTAGAGGGAATATATATGTATTAAGTTAAAGGTAGGGCCTATTCTTCCCATTAAAGAGTTTTGCAGAGTATCAGCCCTAGAGAGAATATATATGTACTAAGTTAAAGGTAGGGTCTATTCTTCCCGTTAAAGAGCCTTACGAAGTATTAGCTCGCGAGGGAAGAATAGACCCTACCTTATTTACCATATTAGTTTTAGTTTTCAAGCTCCTTTATCTTTTCATCGATAGCGGCTACCATGTGCTTTTTTTCTTCTTCCAGCTTACCTTCTAAGCGAACAGGAGCCAGAGGATGAGCAGCCCAGAAATAGACCTTAGGAATCGTAATACCTTGGATAATGGCTTTTTCTTCTAAAAGAATTTCTTTTTTACCAGCAGGTATAAATGTTAATGTATTCGTTTTAGGATTAATGCCATCACTAGGCATACGTGTCATGCTAGTAAAGAAAACCATGTCTGGTTTAGTGGCATTAATAAAACGGGCTGTAGCTTCTGCAGATTCTTGGGCGTGGCCTTGTCCACCGGCACCTAAGAGGAACATATCTCTATGGGTGATGCCAGCTTCATTTAGGGCTAATAGTTGTTGCTTTGTTTCGGCTACGCTAAGACCGCTGTAGAGCTTATTTTTTATTTCATCAATAGCAGATTCGACGCCGACATAAATTTGATCCACATGAAGTTTAGCTAGTTGGGCTAATTCGGCATCTGACTTGCTTTTAATGGATTCGATATCAGCATAAGCAGTAATAACGCGTAAGTTGGGTAAAAATTCGTTAATTACTTCCAAGAGTTCTACAAAGGTTGCCGTAGGTAGGCTAAAGGGATCAAGACCAAGTAAAAAGATGCGGTCTACTGATTGACAGGCAGGGCCGTATATCGATTGTAATTGGTCTAAATATTCAGCTAGTTCTTCTGCTTCAAGAGGGCGATTAGGGTCACCAGAGAACATACTGCACATTTGACAATTAGCGCCTAAACCGGATTCTGTAAGAGGAACGGTTAAGGTATTTATTTCAACAGGGGGACGTACCATACTTGCTGCTTCGTGAGCCATAGTATTCCTTCTTTCTCTATATAATAATTGAAAACGTTTATCTATATTCTAACCTACTGGAAATGGCTTGTATAGTGTTTTAAGCATCACATAAACAGGTGGTATAATTGGTTAATAGGTAGACGCTGTAGTTAGCTTATTTATTAATTAGACTAGCTGGTGATGATAGTTACAATAGGGGGAGTGTAAAATAGTGTTTGTAAGTAGATTCTTGTAATAATAAGGTGAATAGATAGGGGTAAATTTTGTGGAAGAGGAGAGAACCTTATATGATGACTAGCAATAAAATGATGTGTTTAGCTAGTAAGTGGGATGGGCATACACATACAGAATTATGTCCTCATGGTAGTGGTGACAAGACGGCAACCATGATTGAAAAGGCTATAGACTTAGGCTTTACGGACTATTCTTTGACGGAACATGCTCCCTTGCCTAAGACGTTTTTATCATCCTATGCGGGTGATAGAGAAGGATATGAAACCGCCTCCTTAACTTGGGAGCAAGTGGAAGCCTATTTAGCTTTAGCTCAAGACCTACAAAGGGCGTATAAAAAGCAAATCCATATTCACATTGGATTTGAACTAGACTATTTAGCAGGATTTGAATCGGATCGACAGGATTTTTTGAAGCGTTTTGCTTCCCATATTGAAGATTTGATTGTATCTGTTCATTTCTTGCCAGATGAAAAGGGGCAGTTTTGGTGTTTAGATTATTCCATTGAAGAGTGTCAAAAAGGTTTTGCCTCTTATTTAGCTATGCCAAATCGATTGATAGCAGCTTACTATCAGGCTGTTTATGAGGCCGTACAAATGAAAGGTTCATTTCCGAAGTCTTGTCGCTTAGGCCATTTAGATTTAATTAAGAAATATCAAGACTATTGGCAATGGCCTAGATTAGGGGCGATGAATCCTTTGGAAAGTAAAGAGGCACATAGTCTTATAGGTAAGATATTAGATAAGGCTAAGGAACGACAGTGGGGCTTGGATCTTAATATGGCTGGTCTTTATAAGCCGTATTGTAATGACAGCTATCCGTCAGCCTATATTTTACAGGAAGCAAGGAAACGAGGCGTGCCTCTTGTTTATGGGTCTGACGCCCATAGTCTAGGCAATGTAGGGCATGCCTATTATATGTATGAGAGGATATAGAAGATAAGATAGGGATATAAGGCATAAAAGATTAAGCGATGAGAGATGAGCAATAAAAGGGGAAACTTGACAAGGCGTTAAAATTAGTTTATTATCACTTTATCAAAGTAAAGTGATAAAATACATATAATAAAAAGTGAGAGGAGCTTAGCCTGTGAAACAAGAAAAATTACCGCAAGGGTTTAGGGATAGTTATGGGCAGCAAGCTTGGCGTAAAAGTAAGGTAAGTCAAGCGGTTATGTCTTTATTGGCTGAACGCGGCTATACAAGAATAGAAACGCCTTTAGTTGAATATGAAAGTGTTTTTTCTTCCTATGAATTGAATGAAGCGCAAGGTACTTATCGTTTTTATAATGGAAAAAATGAAACTTTAGTCTTACGGCCTGATTTAACCTTACCAATTGCTCGTTTTTTAACAACGAATGCTATTGATTTACCTAATCGGTTTTGTTATTTAGGTGATTTATTTGCCATCAAAAAGGAACATGCTGGTGAACGCAATCAAATGACGCAGGCTGGGGTAGAACTTGTTGGCTTTGCTTCACGGAAAGCGGAACTTGAATGCTTGTGTTTGATGAATCTCATTAGTCGGCAGTTTTTACAAGGACAAGCTCAAATCGAACTAAGTCATGCAGAATTAGTGGATGTTATATTAGATAGCATTAGCATGGATAAAAGCAGTCAAAATACGATTAAACAAGCTTTATTCAATAAAAATATACCTGCTTATGAAGCCTGCATTGCACCTTATGAAATGACGGTAATTTATCCCTTTTTGCAGGAATGGCCTTTCCTTTTTGGCAGTTTAGAAGAGGTAACAAGCACCTTAGAAAAGGTAGCCTTGCCGCCGCAGGCGGAAGCTATTATTAAGGAAATTTTGCAATTAGCTAAGCAGGTAGCGCTATTGCCAGACCAAGAAGTTCGTATTGATTTGTCTTGTCAGGCCCCGCAAGACTATTATACCGGTCTTGTTTTTAAGGCCTATGTAGATGGCTTGTCTGAATATATTATGAGTGGTGGCCGTTATGACAAGCTCTTAGCTAATTTTAAAGAAGAGCCAGAAAAGGCTGTTGGTATGGGTCTTGATATTGACTTGTTAACAAGTTTGGTACAGGTAGATATGGATGCAGACGTGAATGGGTACATTTATTTTACGGATGCGACTTGGACCGATGCGTTAGCTTTAATGGAGACCTATCCAAATTATAAGTTAGCTTTAACCGAGTCCTTAGAGAAAGCTAAAAAACAAGCACAGGATGTGGGGTTGCCATTACTTATAGCAGGGGAGTGAGATTAGATGCTTAGAATTGCCTTAACAAAGGGGCGTGTGGAAGAACAATTTATTCCCTTGCTTGAACGGGCAGGTATAGATTGTACAGCCTTACATAATAAAAAGAGAAAATTAATTTTGCCTTTAAATGAGTCTTTAGAAGTCATCCTTGTCAAAGGGGATGATGTTGTTACTTACTTAAATCGTGGCGTTGTCGATATGGGCGTTGTCGGTAGTGATGTTTTGCATGAACAAGGGCATAGGCAATATGAGTTGCTTGATTTAAATACAGGAGTTTGTCAATTTATCTTGGCATCGACGGAAGGCTTTGATTTACAGAAGTCTAAACGCTTAGTTATTGGAACCAAGTATCCACGGATTACCCAAGATTATTTCGGGCAAAAAGGTTTAGATGTAGAGATAATAGAAATTAAAGGTTCTGTTGAATTAGCGCCTTTAGTAGGGTTAACCGATGCTATTGTAGATATTACAGAAACAGGGACAACCTTACGAGAAAATCATTTGTTGATTTATGATCGATTAGAACGGGTATCGACGCGGTTAGTTGTTAATCCATTGGCTTTGAAACAGAAGAAAAAGGACATCCTACAATTTACTAATTTGTTGAAAAAGTATATTAAATAATTGGGATAGAGAGTTGAGGTAGGCATCATGAAAATTTATAAAGATAAGTCGTTAGAAGATATGAAGAAAATTGTTTCTGATTATACAGCGGATACCAGTGACCGGGTTATTGAAGAGCGAGTAGCGACTATTATAAAGACGGTTCGAGACAAAGGTGACCAAGCATTAAAAGAGTATAGTCAACAATTTGATAAGGTTACCATTGATGATTTTAAGGTAGATAAAGAGACCATAGAGGCAGCTTATAAAAAAGTAGACCCAGCTGTTATTAAGGCTCTTGAAGTGGCTAAGGCCAATATTACCTCTTTTCATGAACAAGAAAAAGAACGGGGCTTTATGGATGCGTCTAAACCAGGTGTTTTGCGGGGGCAAAAGGTAACACCCTTAGCCCGTGTTGGTATTTATGTACCAGGTGGTACAGCGGCCTATCCGTCAACGATTATGATGTGTGCTTTGCCAGCTAAAATAGCGGGTGTTAAAGACATTATTATGGTTACTCCACCTCAAGTTAATGGCATAGCTCCTGCTGTATTGGCCGCTGCTAAAATAGCTGGTGTTACACAAATCTATCAGGTTGGCGGTGCTCAAGCTGTAGCCGCTCTCGCTTATGGGACGGAAAGTATTCCTCGTGTTGATAAGATTGTAGGTCCTGGCAATATTTATGTAGCTACCGCTAAGAAACAAGTTTTTGGGCAGGTATCTATTGATATGGTGGCAGGCCCGTCTGAAATTGGTATAGTAGCTGACCAATCAGCAGATCCAGTTGACTTGGCAGCGGATTTATTATCACAAGCTGAACATGATAAACGGGCACGGGCTATTTTAATTACGAATAATCAATCCTTAGCTCAAGCCGTATCTCAAGAAGTTGATCGCCAGCTAGCTGTATTGCCTAGAAAAGATATTGCAGGAGCGGCGATTGCTGATCGCTCTTTTATAGCGGTTATGCCCTCTATTCAAGATATGTTTGCTCTTATGAATGAGGTAGCGCCGGAACATTTGGAAGTGCAGTTAGATAATCCGATTCAATATTTATCTATGATTGAAAATGCTGGGTCTGTTTTTTTAGGTAAATACGCATCAGAACCACTGGGGGATTATGCAGCTGGACCTAACCATGTATTACCAACAGGGGGGACAGCTCGTTTTTCATCAGCCTTAGGGGTTTATGATTTTGTAAAACATACAAGTTTCTCTTATTTCACTAAGGATACCTTAGCTGAATTGACACCTCACGTGACGGCTCTTGCTCGGGTAGAAGGCTTAGAAGCGCATGCACGGGCAGTAGAATCACGATTTAGAAAATAAGAGAAGCAGGGAGATAGGTATGAGTCGAGCAGCAAGAATAGAAAGAAAAACAGGAGAAACTAATATTTTAGTTTCTTTGGATTTAGATAAGCAAGGTCTGATTGATATACATACGGGTATTGGATTTTTTGATCATATGCTAACCTTGTTGGCTAAGCATGGTCGATTTGGACTTATGGTTAAGGCTCAAGGGGATATAGACGTGGATGCCCATCATACGGTTGAAGATGTAGGACTAGTGCTAGGAGAGGCCTTAGACAAAGCCTTAGGTCAAAAAAAACAAATTGAACGCTTTGGTCATGCCTTAGTGCCTATGGATGAGTCTTTAACTCGTGTGGTTATTGATTTAAGTGGACGTCCTTACTTAGTCTTTCGTGGCGAGCTGATGACGCCTATGTTAGGTAACTTTGAAACGGAATTAACGGAAGATTTTTTTCAGGCAGTAGCCGTCACGGGACGTATGAATTTGCATATTGAGAATATGTATGGCCGCAATACGCATCATATTATTGAAAGTATGTTTAAGGCATTTGGACGGGCTTTGCGCCAAGCCGTGACAATAAATAAGGAGATAGAAGGGGTTAACTCAACGAAGGGAGTTATTTGATGCTGGCAATTGTAGATTATGGGGCTGGTAATGTATTTAATGTACAAAAGGCCTTTCATAAATTAGGTGTAGCGACCCAAGTGACAGACAGAGAAGAAACAATATTGGCCGCTGATGGTCTTGTTATCCCTGGCGTTGGTGCTTTTAAGCCAGCTATGGAGATTTTAGAATCTAAGGGATTAGTCTCCACTATACAAAAGGCGGTAGCAGCAGGCAAGCCTTTATTAGGTATTTGCTTAGGTATGCAATTATTGTTTACAAGTTCTACAGAATATGGATTGACAAAGGGATTGGATTTAATTCCTGGGCAGGTAGTGGAACTACCTAGGTCGGTTTTAGCGGCTAAAGGTCTTCTTGTACCTCAAATGGGATGGAATCAAAATCGTCTTCATAAGACGGATTCTATGTATTCCTTTGTGGATAACCAGTATACTTATTTTGTCCATTCCTATTATGCGCAATGTGATGAAACCTATATTGTATCAACGGTGGACTATGGAGTAGATGTGCCGGCGATTGTGCAAAAGGGGGCTGTTTATGGGATGCAGTTTCATCCTGAAAAAAGCGGTAAAGTAGGTTTAGACTTATTGAAGGCTTTTGTTAATAGTTTGTAATAGATAGAGTGATAGAGAGCTAAAAGAGGAGTTACTATGATATTTCCAGCCATTGACATGCGTGGTGGACAGAGTGTCCGTTTATATAAGGGGGATTTTGCCAAAGAGACAGTTATAGAGGCAAGTCCTTTAGTACAGGCTAAAAAAATAGAAGCCAGCAGGGCTGGTGCCCTTCATTTAGTTGATTTAGATGGAGCTAAAAAAGGATTTCCTCAGCATATGGCCATCGTGAAAGATATTCGTCAGGCTTTTACAGGCTGTTTAGAAATTGGTGGTGGTATTCGTACAGAGGAGACCATTAAGGTTTATATAGAAGCTGGAGTAGACCGTCTTATTTTAGGATCTATTGCTGTTACAGATACGGCTTTTACTAAACGCATGCTGTCTATCTATGGCGGTGACCGTATTGTTATTGGCGTTGATGGCAAAAATGGCCGTGTGGCTACGGAAGGCTGGTTAAAGGAATCGGACATGGCTATGGATGTTCTCATTGGACAGATGATAGAAGCTGGTGCTAAATCTTTTATTGTGACAGATATTGATACGGATGGTACGATGGCAGGTCCTAATATATCCTTGCTAGCTGGGCTACAAAAGCAATTTCCTAAGGCACAAATCGTTGCGTCGGGCGGTATTCGAACTTTAGCCGATATTAAGGCTTTACAAGCAGAAGGCGTTAAGAATGCTATTATAGGGCGGGCTTTATTTGATGGTACGATTACCTTAGAAGAGATTGCCGAGGTGAATGCCCAATGTTAGCTAAACGAATTATACCTTGCTTAGATGTAGATAATGGACGAGTAAAAAAAGGCGTTAATTTTGTTAATTTAGTGGATGTTGGCAGTCCTGTTGAAATTGCTCGCGAATATGAGGCGCAAGGGGCTGACGAACTTGTCTTTTTGGATATTACAGCTACAAATGAAAAGAGGAAAACCTTAGTTGATGTAGTAGAAGCTGTGTCAAAAGAGGTTTTCATGCCTTTAACAGTAGGTGGGGGCATAAGCAGTTTAGAAGATATGGAAGCCCTTTTACAGGCAGGAGCTGATAAGATTTCTTTAAATTCAGCAGCGGTAGCTCACCCTATATTGATTAAAGAGGGGGCTGAGAAATTTGGCAGTCAATGTATAGTCGTTGCTATTGATGCAAAATACCAAGCCGATACAGGTATTTATAAGGTGTATACACATGGAGGCAAGGTAGCAACTGATTATGAACTTGTTGCTTGGGCTAAAAAGGTGGTAAGCTTAGGGGCTGGTGAATTACTAGTTACCATTATGGATGCAGATGGAACTAAGAATGGCTTTGCTATACCGGCCTATCAGGCCCTTGGACAGGCTGTACAAGTACCTATGATTGCATCTGGCGGAGCTGGTAACATACAAGATTTTGTTGATGTTTTTAAAGAAACATCGGTTACAGGCGCCTTGGCCGCTTCTGTTTTTCATTTTGGACAACTGACGGTTGATGATGTAAAAGAGGCCTTAGCTGCTGAAGGCATTGCCGTACGGAGGATATAAGAATAATGGAACCAGATTTTGTAAAGGGGCAAGGGCTTTTGCCTACGGTTGTCCAAGATAGTCAGACGAAAGAAGTCTTAATGGTGGCTTGGATGAATCAAGACAGTTATAAAAAAACGAGAGAAACGAAAGAAACTTGGTTTTGGTCGCGGTCAAGGCAGGAACTATGGCATAAGGGAGAAACTAGTGGTCATATACAAAAGGTTGTATCTATGGCCTTAGATTGTGATAGGGATACGCTCCTAGTGCAAGTGATACCTAAGGGACCAGCTTGTCATACAGGCGCTCGGACTTGCTTTTTTAATAAAATAGAGGATTAATAGATATGGAAGAAAATAAACAACAAACAATAGAAGAATTAGTTGCCTGCATTGAAGATAGGAAAAAGAATCCTAAAGAAGGCTCTTATACAGATTATTTATTCACAAAAGGCCTAGATAAAATCTTAAAAAAAGTAGGCGAAGAAGCGACAGAAGTTGTTATTGCTGCTAAAAATCCAGATAGACAAGAACTTATTTATGAATCGGCTGATTTACTTTATCATTTGGCCGTACTTTGGGTTCAGCAAGGGATTAGCTATCAAGATATTAAAGAAGAATTAGCTAGTCGGGAAGGCCTTACGAGTAAATTAGGTGAACGAAAGACCATTGTTAATCGGTAGGAGATAGGGTATGAAAGAAGTTATAAAAACGTTAAAACCTTATGTGCCGGAAGCTTCCCTTGAAGAGGTAAAGAAAAAATATAATTTAAGCCGTCTAGTGCGTCTGTCAGCTAATGAAAATCCTTATGGTACTTCACAAGCCGTTTATAAAGCGGTTGAGGCGGTTATACGGCAGGGAGGTAATTATTATCCAGATGGCAATGCGAGCGCTTTAAGAAAAGAATTAGCGGCCTTTTATAAGCAACCAGAAGACCGATTGGTTATTGGTACGGGCTTAGATGAATTAATTGCTTTAATTTGCCGTGTCTTTTTACAGTCTGGCGATGAAGTGCTTGTTATGGATCCGGCCTTTTCTGAATATGCTTTTAATAGTGAAATTGAAGGCGCTTCTATAAAGAAAGTCCCTGTTAATAAAGATACAGGACATATTGATGTAAATGAGATTATTAAGGCAGTAACGGATAAAACGAAACTGCTATGGATTTGCAATCCTAATAATCCAACAGGGGTATATGAATCCAAGGCTTGCATTACTAATTTGATGGCGCAACTACCATCGGATGTAATTGTCCTTATGGATGAGGCCTATTTAGAATTTACTTGCCAAGAAGAGGCACCAAGTGCCTTGCCTTTATTAGATAGGTATGACAATCTTATTGTTATGAAGACTTTTTCTAAGGCCTATGGCTTAGCGGCTTATCGAGTTGGTTTTGTAGCGGCGTCTGTCAAACTCGCGAATTACATGCAGACGGTACGACTGCCTTATAATGTGAATACGATTTCGCAGGTGGCAGCACAGGCAGCCCTAGGTGATCAAGCTTTTTTGCATAAGGTTGTTAAGGCTAATGACGAGGAACGTCGTAAATGGTTGGCCTTTTTAAGCAAGGTGGCTATTGATCATTATGACTCGCAAAGTAATTTTATTTATATGCGCTTTGAGGAGGCAGAGGAGTTAGCTGATTATCTTTTGCAGCATGGATATCAGGTGCGGCGGGGGTTACAGCCTCATTGGTTACGGATTACTATTGGTAAGGCAGACGATAATCAGGCTATACAAGGCTATATAAAAGAATTTTTAGGTGAATAAAAGAGCGCTTGCTAGAGAATTTTGAGACTTTCTAGTAAGCGTTCTTTATGTTGTTTATAGAAAGGGCGTACCTATATATTTACATATTGGGAAAGAAAGCTGTGAATCTCAAAAAGAGCAAATGTAATAAAGTAAGGAGCGTATGTGAATCGTTTAAATAAAAAATGTCTATTATATAAACACATTGTTCGTTTGTAAGAGGGCTATAAATAGTCTATAGAATATAGTTGAAGCTTTTGACGAAGTGTGTAAAAATCTTCTTGTTTCTTGCCTTTATGCTGGTTATACTAAAGGTGAAAAGAGGATAAATGGTAGTTATAATTTGTCCTCTCTAAATGGCCTACTAATTCTTTTATAAGAATGGAGCGATATAGAATGATTACCTTTGAAACCATGCATAAACAGAAACTAGCTGAAGAAAAATTAGCTAAACAAAAACAAGCGCAGGCAGCACATGGACATAGAGATGGGGATTTGATTTCTTATCCTATGGATGAACGTATGAAGCAAATGTTTATGAAGAGTTATCAGTTAATACAGAAATAAGTTGTAGGATAGCAAAGTTTGGCTTTGTCCTATAAACTGTAGAAATAAAATAACAGGTACTACAAAAGGGAGCACTTAGGCGAGTGCTCCCTTTTGTAGTACCTGTTTTATTGTTTGATAGGTTGATGATTCTAATTCACAAAGTTGTTGGGCGTAGTTATAAAAGACCTTGCCTGCTTCTGTTAATTGAAAGCCGTGACTTCGTTGACCTCGTTTGATATGTAACAAAGGAGTACCGAATTCGGATTCCAAATAACGTAATTGCTTACTTAGTGCTGGTTGTGTTACATGTAGGTTACGAGCTGCATGTGTCATATTACCAACATTAACTAATACAACAAAATTATGATAGTACGATGTATCCATGATAACCCCCTCATATTTAATACGATGGAAGTTGTCATAAATTAAATATGGGCATATTCAACATCTACATCTATTATACATAATTTTTATAAAGAAGCTAGATAGTAGGGAGAAGAAAGAGATTTAATATGCGTTTCGTGTAAATCACGTATATATATGCGTTTAGGTTAAGACCTTTATTTATAACTAAAAAGGCAGTTTATAAAAGGTTTATATGAGGTCTACTAATAAAGAGTAATTTCGATATATTAGTTAGTATAGTAGTTAATAAGTAAGAAGGTATTACTGCTATTTATTGGTATGTATAACCTATTCTAATTAGTATATAGTAAAAAATGTTAAAAGTAGATTATATATAGAAATAAGTGAATAGTCCTAGCTTTTGATATGAAATAAGGTTATTTCACAATTGAGAATCGTATGGGTATACTATGACCGTAGTAAGCAACGCGTTCAGTGTTGTTACTCGTAGTTATTTTGTACTTGCTTTTCTGTGAGTTATTAGAATTATTTCTTGTTTTCTCATAGAAAAGGAATGGACAAGAAGGCAGGACTTCTGAAACGTTCAATGCGAGTATAAAAGCATCCATGTCCGGAGAGAGGGCTGTAAGTATTTACTTACAGCCCTCTTTTCAGGTTAAGCATAGGTATGCTGATATAACTATGCATTTAATGGTATAGTTGCAAAAAGTGTGTTACCTTCTTGCCAGTCAAGATGATTATTGGTTAGGTTAATAATTTCTTGGTGGATGTTTTCTAATTGGTCAGGTGGTATTTGAAGGGTGAGGGTTACAGCAGCCTCGAAAGCCTTAGTAAAGTAAATGTCTTTTTGTTGTAAGTATTGTTCTAATGGATTATATAGGCTGTAATCGATGGTAAGCATGACTATCTTACGTGGTGCGTGCAGTTCTTTTTGGGCGCCATCAAGGCCAAGAGTGGCTGCATGCGAATAGGCGCGGATAAGACCGCCAGCGCCTAGTTTGATGCCACCGAAGTAACGGGTAACGACAATGGCCGTGTTGGTAATTTCTTTTTTCTTTAGGACTTCAAGTATAGGTTTGCCTGCTGTACCTGAGGGTTCTCCGTTATCAGAGGAGCGTTGCTGTTCTTGACGGGGGCCTAAGGCGTAGGCTGTGCAATTGTGGGAAGCATCCCAGAATTCCTTGTTGATACAGTTAATAAAGGCTTGTGCTTCTTCTTCCGTTTGACAAGGGCAGACGGAAGTTATAAAGTGAGATTTTTCAATGATATAGTCTGTACGATAGGGGGCAGCTATACTGATGAAGGATGGCAGTATAGTTTCTTTTGATGACTCTTTTTTTGATTTAGACATATACCCCTCCTTGAAAAAATAAATTCATGAAAGTAATTATCGAATATAAAGGCTTGATTTAGTTACTAAATGCTATTGCCATGCGATAGTAAGGATTCTTTTGAGCTTTTATTATAGTATGTAAATAAAGAATTTTCAATCATACCCCATGATTGACGCATACCCTATAGAGGTGTACCATAAGTACAGAGAAAGAGACTCATTAATAAGATAAATCATACATAAGAAGTGTATGTAGATAAGTGAGGTTATTCCTATGTTAAACGATGCAGAAAAAGATAAAGTGGTTCGCCGGCTTCATCGGATTAAAGGACAAATTGAAGGCATTGAAAAAATGGTAGAAGATAAACGTTATTGTATTGAGGTCTTACAGCAGATAGGAGCTGTTAGGTCGGCCTTGTATCAAGTGGGCCTATTGATGTTGGAGAGCCATTCTCGTTCTTGCGTGGTTGACGCTATCCGCAAGGGTAAGGAAGAGGATGCTATTTCCGAATTGATGGGTGTATTTAAAGCCCTTCATAAGTAATAAATCGATAGCTATATAGTTGTGTTAGATAAAGAAAGGAGAATGGATAATGAGTGCAGGACGTAATGAATTTGATATTACAGGAATGCATTGCGCGGCCTGTGTTGCTCGTGTAGAACGAGTGGTTGGTCGTTTAGATGGGGTGCAAGATGTAAAGGTTAATCTTTTAACTCGTAAGGGAACGGTTATTTATGAATCTAATAGTCAGGTAACGCCTGATGATGTGATCAAGGCGATTACAAGTATTGGGTTTGGGGCTAGCCTTGCTAATGAAGAAGATCAGAAGATAGAAAAGGTGAATTTGAAGCCACAGATTATTCGGCTAGTTATTGCAGCTTGCATGGCTTTTCCTATTATGTTTTGTATGATATACAGCTATGCTACGGGACGACCTATGCTCTTACCACATTGGGCTGAGTTCCTTATGGCGACGATTGCTCAGTTTGGGCCTGGTCTTGTTTTCTACAAGGGCGCTTGGGCCGCTGTTAAAGGCGGTGCTTTAACGATGGATGTACTTGTTGTTATGGGTACATCCGTGGCTTACTTCTATAGTATTTATAATTGGCTCATTGGCAGTCATAATCTGTACTTTGAAACATCCGCTTGGTTAATTACTTTTATCTTATTAGGTAAATTACTAGAAGAAGTAGCTAAGGGACGTACATCTGAAGCCTTACAAAAATTGATTGGCTTACAGCCAAGTGTAGCGCATGTACAGCAAGATGGTAAGTTTGTTGATGTCCCATTAGAAGAAGTCAAACTAGATGATGTCTTACAAGTGCGTGCTGGTGAAAAAGTGCCTGTCGATGGTCTTATCTTAGAAGGCAGTGGTTCGTTAGATGAATCTATGCTTACCGGTGAAAGTTTGCCTGTTGATAAAAAAGCAGGCGACCAGGTTATTGGAGCTACAGTAAATGCTACCGGTGCTTTTACTATGAAAGCACAAAAAGTTGGTCATGACACCATGCTTTCACAGATTATTAAAGTGGTTGAACAGGCGCAAACATCTAAAGCGTCTATTCAACGTTTGGCTGATATTGTAGCGGCCTATTTTGTGCCAACGGTTATCGGTGTAGCAGCTATTACTACCTTAGGTTGGTATTTTGGCTATGGTTCTAGCTGGGGGACAGCTATTATGTGTGGTACGGCTGTACTTGTTATTGCCTGCCCGTGTGCCTTAGGGTTAGCCACTCCTACATCCATTATGGTTGGTTCAGGACTTGGTGCCGAACATGGTATTTTAATTAAATCAGCAGAATATTTAGAAGAAGCTGGTAAAATTAATGCGCTTGTTGTTGATAAGACAGGTACCTTAACGACAGGCACCCTACAGGTTACAGAAGCGAGGACCTTAGATGGTAGTGATGAAGACATTATGGATGCGTTCCTTGCACTAGAAAGTTTAACGACCCATCCAATTGCAAAGGCTATTGTGGCTAAAATTATTGATCAATATCCAGATAAACAGCCTTTGGATGTTAGCGATTTTGAAGATGTGCCTGGTAAAGGCTTGCAGGGCAAGATAAAAGACCAATTAGTGCAAATTGGGCACAGCCGTTGGATGCGCGAATTAGGGTGTTTACCTGATTCTCTTGTAGCAAGCATTATCGAGCAAGAAGAAAAGGGGGCGTCCGTATCTTTACTAGCTGTTGATGGTGTCATTAAGGCCTTGTGGGCTGTTTCGGATAAACTTCGTCCAGAAGTGCCTGGCGTGATTGCTGACTTAGAAGCAAAAGGTGTTGAAGTGTGGATGCTTACGGGCGATAACAAGCGGACGGCTAATTACGTAGCCCAAAAAGCTGGAATTAAACACGTGATTGCTGAAGTCTTGCCACAAGATAAGGCTAGTAAAGTAGCTGAATTAAAGGGAGAAGGCCGTATTGTAGGTATGGTTGGGGATGGTATTAATGATGCACCTGCCTTAGCTGTAGCAGATATTGGCTTTGCTATTGGTAAGGGGACAGATATAGCAGTAGAAGCTGCCGATATTGTCTTGGTACGTAGTGACTTACGGACCTTGGTACAAACCGTTCTCTTGAGTCGTAAGACGATGAAAAATATTAAGGAAAACCTCTTCTGGGCTCTAATTTTTAACTGTATAGGCATTCCATTAGCCGCTTTTGGCTATTTAAGCCCGATTATTGCAGGTACAGCTATGGCCTTTAGTTCGGTTATGGTTGTAAGTAATTCGCTGCGTTTAAAACGCGCAAGAATTTGTTGACAAAGCCTGTAGGAATCGATATACTTATAAAGTCGAGGTAAATTATGAAACTACAAGTATCTGAAATTAAAGCGCAACAAGGAAAGCCATTTCCTTTTATATGCCAAGTGGATCCTAAAGACTTAGGTGATATGAGTGCGTATCCTTGGAGTCAACATAATTTAACCATAAAGGGAAATGTAAGATATGAAAGTCAACGATATATAGTAGAGGGGACAGTACATACGGAAGGTGAGTATGAGTGCAGTCGATGCTTGTCACCATTTATGTATGAACAGGATATTCCTTTTGTAGAAGTATATCGTGAGTTTAATTCGTATGATAAGTTAGATGAATCCGATGAATGGCCTATTGATGATGACCTTATCGATATGACTGAGATGATTCGTGAATTATTAATTATGAATGAACCATATCAAGTAGTATGTAAAGAAGATTGTAAAGGTTTGTGCCCCCATTGTGGAGCTAACCTTAATGAAGGTTCTTGTCAGTGTGCGGATGTGCATATAGATCCCAGATTTGCAGCCCTTCGCGATTGGTTAAAAAAAGAAGAGTAGGAGGTGCAATATAAATGGCAGTACCAAAACGCAGATTGTCCAAATGCCGTCGTGACCGTCGTCGTGCTAATTGGAAATTGACTATGCCTGGCTACGTGGCTTGCCCACAGTGTCACGAACCAATGATGCCGCATCATGTATGCCCATCTTGTGGTTTCTACAATGGAAAACAGGTTGTAACGAAAGTTATTGACTAATAAGTAATAAAAAGAGCGGATAGCTAAGCTATCCGCTCTTTTTATTTGTTTGCTGAATAGGTATGGTCTTATTGAAGATAAGTAATCTATGGAAAATTAAAAATTGAAATTAATACAGGAAAGATTTTTAGAGACTTATGTATGCGGTTGTATCTTAGCGTTTTCAATTTGGTGCAGATAGGTTTGTAAGCGATTACGACGCTTAGATAAAGCGTTTTGTAGGTGCGATTCTTTTTTGCGTTCTAAGTAGCGTTGACCAAAAATAGAAGGTGCGGCTACACCAATAGCAATACAGACAACGGATAAAATACCAATAACACCGCTTTGTTCAGCGTGTAGTAATTGTTCTGGGTTTAAGTGGTTGATTTGAAGCATAAAGAATAAGAAACGATAGAGGAGAACACCTGGAATCATAGGGATAACGGCTGGAATGGCTAGCACGGAAGACGCCGTCCGTAAGGGTTTGGCTAGGTTCATCATGAGAATACTAATAATACCAGCGGCGACAAGAACAGCACCAGGCAGGGTAAAACCACAATAGATAAGCAAAACGTTGCGAATAAAAATGACAATAACCGAACCGAGTGAAATAATCCATAAGAGCCGGTGAGGCGTATTAAAGATAACCGCAAAGCCAGCAGCGGCTACGATGGCGGCGCCCATTTGTAGGGGATACAAGGTGGTTGGTAGAATGCTGAGTTCACTAAATCGGCTGGTTTGATCAAATAAGAGAGCCATATCAATGCCAACGGCTATACCGCCTACAATAAGGGCTGTATGAATGGCCCTTGTAACGCCAGAAACAATATGGTTGCTCATCATATCATCAACGGCATTAATAAGAGGCACGCCAGGTATCATGAAAAGAGAACAGCTAATCATGGCATAGAGCATGTCTATGGAAGAGGCAAAATAATGGCTACAGTAGGCTAACATGGTGCCAGTAAAGGCCGCAATGGCTACACTGATGTAGACATTAACGCCCCAGCGATTGCATAACATACGCACATAAAAGGCAATAATCGTGCAAAAGGTAGTAATCCAAGCGGATAGGATAGTACCACCAAATAATAAGTTAAAAGCACCACAAGCAAGGCCTCCGCCAAGTATGAGAACCCAAGTAGGATACTTGGGTTCCATTTTTTGTATATTACGCAGACGATTTTCAAATTCATCGAGGGTAAAGTCGTTTTCAATGGCTTTCCAAGTTAATTTGCTTAAGATAGATAAGGTCGTTGTATTAGTGCCGTGTTTTAGGGTTTTACGAAAATCTGTATAAGAATGGGTCTTATCGTTAATATTGAGCATCAAGGTGGTATAGCTGAGGTGAATGCTGATATTTTTAGACGGAATGCCCATATAGGCGGCAGCACGAATCATATCATGCTGAATTTGACTGGTGCTGGCACCGTGCTCCATAAGGAGCTGGCCTAGAGTTAAGAGTAAATCCATCTTGCGGTGGATAGCATCCAAGGGGTGGAGCAGGTTTTTTATTTTATCAACCGAGGTAATCGGCTGCGTTTGTGGCGTGTCCATGAGTGAGTGTCCTTATTTATAGGTGAAGATATAAGTATATTTATATAAAAATGAGGAGAAATTTATTTCTCAGTAAAAGGTTCCTCGTATGACTAATTTATAATTGTATTATAAATTAGTCGCGTAAGCTAGGCAATAGATGAAAGGAAAGGTACTAGGGAGGAAAATTTAGGGGGGAATTGGGTATAATAGAAAGTATCGAGAAAAATGTGATTCAAAATGTATAATAATTAATAAATCGGTAAATACTGATATTAGAGGGGAAAAATATATATGAATCCAAAAGTTCTAAGGATAAATCTAAAGACAGCTATTGACACAGAGACTAGCGGTAAAACAAGATAGGATTTGATTGATTTTTGTTTACTGAATGATAATAAAAAAAACAATATGTAGCTATAGGATGGAGCTGTATCTATGATGAAAATTTAAAAGAAGATAATTTTTATGACTATAAAGACTTTTATTATGGGGTTAGATCTTGGTTATACTAAAGATTATTATGTGCTTTCTAATTCAATAGCAAAAAAATCAATAACAATGAAAATTGAATGCATATTTAGAAGTAGAAGGCAAGGTAGTAAGGAAAAAGCTGTTGTGCAAGTTAAGTCTAAAAAGTATTCAGGAATATTGGATGCATTAGATTTTAAGGAATATTTAGAATCAGGATATAAGATTTATTTTTATGGGCCAATTATTAAAAATGAAGAAAAAGATAAAAATTGTATTCAAATTACTGATGAAGATTTGTTGTCGTTTTATAATACATATAAAGAGAATTTATCTGAATCGATTACGGTTTGGGAAGAACTTATAAGAATATAGTAAACGTGTTAGATTTTACTAAAGAAATCATAAAAATGAAGATAATGATAATGTGGATGGAAGCATCTACCACATAATATAATTGACTGTATCCACATTTTCATTAGTAATAACTCCATTTTTAACCTGTGGCAGCAATAATTTCCGTACACGGTCTTGAATTGCATCGTGGCTCATGGTGTTTACATGAATACGCATGGAGAAGTATTTGGTTGCTTCATTAAGAGAAAGGACTTCTTCTGTTGGTATAACTTTAGTAATCACCTCGGGTGTATAGCCGGCATCTTTTAAACCTTGAATACTGTTAGCACAGGCATCATTCCATGGGAAGGCTTTGTGCCCGTAGAAGGCTTGGGATAAGCTATCAACGATTTTATCAGTTCGGGTCTTAAAGGCGATGAGTAAACGGCGACCTCTGCTAGCGCGAGTCATAGCTAGTAGATTGTCTATATCATACATAATGGGACAGAAGATGCTATAAGCAAAGTTAAAGGTTTTGTCCCAGTGAAGACTTTGCCGTGTTGCTTCGGACCAAGCTCCTTGGTAAAGTGATAAGAAAAGACCTTCCTTGTTGGCCAATTGCTTAGCGCCTTCAATCATACCCTTAGACAGATCGATGCCGGTGGGGCAGGCTCCCATATGGGCCAAACCTATAGCGTAGTCGCCAGTGCCACAACCGATGTCTAAGGTATGGTCACCTGCTTTGGCTAGATTATGTTTTTGTACGAACTGGACGAAGTCCTTGATTTGGTCTACTCGATCTTGACGGGTATGCATATTGATAAAAAAATTTGACCGGTTATCCCAAGATTGACCGTCTTCTTGTAGGTCCTTAGTGATTGGTAGGTAGGTAATTTTTGTAGTCATAGTAGGTATCCTTTCTGTATAAATTTCCTTCTTTAGTTCTATATATTTATTATAGGTTTTACATGTTTTTTATAGGGTGGCCTTAGTATAGCATAAATCAAGTTAATAAATGGTAGCTTAAGATTCGTTCCCCACAATGTGACATTGAGTGGTGAAATTTTCATTCAGTGGTGCATTGTGGGGACTTTTTTGATTTTATGGCAAACAAATAAGTTGATTATAAAGATGGTATAGACGATATAATAGAACGTATTATTGACAGTATTAAAAAGTTTTAATAAATTACTCTTAATTTAGCTGAGTTTGTTGTAGAGAGTGGGGGATTGTGGTAAACTTTACCATATAGTGGATGATAAGAAATAAATGTGGTGAGGTGATGACGATATGTTTATGGGCGAATTTTCGCATACCATTGACGCTAAGGGTCGTCTCATTATTCCTGCTAAGATACGTGAACAATTAGGAGAGTCTTGCGTGGTTACGCGAGGCTTTGATTCTTGTCTTGCTGTATATACAAAAGAAACGTTTGAGCGCATGTACGATAATCTTAATAAGATGTCCACGAGTAAGAGCAGCGTACGTGCGTTGAAACGTGTCTTTTTTGGGAGTGCGGCTGAGCTTGATTTTGATAAGCAAGGTCGTATCTTGGTGCCTAGTGCACTGCGAGCTTATGCAAGCTTAGAAAAAGACGTAGTTGTGGTTGGTGTTAGTGACCATATTGAAATTTGGAGTCGTGCTAAGTGGGATACTTACAATGAACAAGTATCTAATAGTATGGAAGAATTAGCAGAAGATTTAGATGGATTATTGTTGTAGGAGTGAGTAGTTGTGGCCTTTCATCATGTCAGTGTGCTTCTTAATGAATGCCTAGAGAATTTCGTTCGTGATCCGGATGGTATTTATGTAGATTGCACCTTAGGGGGCGCAGGCCATGCTCATGCCATAGGGGAACGCTTATCGGCTAAGGGGCATTTACTTGGCTTTGACCAAGATCAGACGGCTCGGCAGGTAGCGGCTGAACGTTTATCTGATTTAGCTTGTCAGGTGACGATTATTCCATCAAATTTTAAAAATTTAAAAGACGAATTAAGTAAGCGGCAGATTAGTGGCGTTACGGCTTTTCTCTTTGATTTAGGTGTGTCTAGTTACCAGTTAGATACACCGGAACGAGGTTTTTCCTATATGCATGATGGGCCATTAGATATGCGTATGGATCAATCAAATCCATTAACAGCGGAAGAAATTGTGAACACTTACTCTGAAGCAGACCTTACCCGTTTGATTAAGGAGTATGGAGAAGAACGTTGGGCTAAACGTATCGCGCAGTTTATCTGTAAACGGCGAGAAGAAGAACCTTTGCGGCGGACAGGGCAACTGGTTGAACTTATAAAACAGGCTATACCAGCTGGCGCCCGTAAGGATGGTCCTCATCCAGCTAAGCGTACCTTTCAAGCCCTTCGTATAGAGGTAAATCAAGAGTTAGCCATATTAGCTCAGTCTTTTAGAGATGCAGTGGATTTTCTTAAGCCGGGAGGACGTATTGGGGTCATTACTTTTCAGTCCTTGGAAGACCGTATTGCTAAGCAGACTTTTAAAGAACTGAGTACAGGCTGCATTTGTCCACCAGAACTTCCTGTTTGTGTATGTGGTCATAAGGCCTTAGTTAAGGCTCGTAATAAGGCGATTGAACCAACAGAGGCTGAAGTGAAAGCGAATCCAAGGGCACGAAGTGCTCGTTTGCGGATAGCTGAGAAATTATAGCTGGTTAGTAAAGGCTGATAGGGATAAAAAGTTAGATTAAATATAGAGATAATTTTATTAGTTAATAAATAGAGCTAGTTAATAGAGTGTAGTTTTTAGGCATAAGTAGTAGGAGGAAGTCGTATGTTGGCGCGAGAAGCGGGTAATTGGCAGATGAAGGATGCAGTCGCAAGGACGGGGGCACGGACTAAGGTTAAGAAACGGCGGGTTCGCTTTTTATCTGATGTAACACCTGAGTTGCGGCATAGTATCAGCCTTATCATGCTGGCGGCTTTCTTAATGCTTATCTTTTTGATTCTACAGAGTATAAATACGCGGGCTGGTTATGGTGTAGTTAAAGACCAGCAAGCTCTTTTGCAGGCTACAAAGACAAATGAACAATTGCAATTGGATGTAGCTCAGCTTAAATCGCCAGAACGCATTGAAGAGATTGCCCAGAAAAAATTAGGTATGGTTATGCCTAATACATTTGTTTATAATAGCCAAGGAACGACTGTAGAACGTAGTAAAAATGTAACAAAACATATTGTTGATTAATACGCAGAGGCAGCCTAGGGGCTGCCTTTTATATAGGAGTGATAGCATGAAGACAGTAGAGAATATTGTAAAAGTAATTACTGGGGCTAAGGTAACGGGGCCTCTTACCAATCAGGTAAGTCATATAACAGCTGATTCTCGGCAGGTTAAGGCAGGCAGCCTTTTTATTTGTCTTGTAGGGGCACATGTGAATGGGCATGCTTATATAGATAAGGCTGTTCAGGCTGGTGCTGTAGCTATTTTAGTGTCAGAGAATGTACAGGTGCCTGATACAGTAACTTGTATTAAGGTAGCTGATACGAGAAAGGCCATGCAAGAGTGCGTACCTTATTTTTATGATTATCCAGCTCGTCAAATGCGCATGATTGGCGTTACAGGTACCAATGGTAAAACGACAACAACGCATATGATTGGACATATTTTGCGCGGACAAGGTCATAAGGTAGGCATTATTGGTACGGTGCATACCTTAATTGGGGATAAGAGCTATCCTATTCATAATACAACGCCAGACGTGGTTGATTTGCAGCATATTCTTCGCCAAATGGTAGATGAAGGAGTGACTCATTGTGTTATGGAGGTTTCCTCCCATGCCTTGGCCTTAGAACGGGTAGCTGGTGTAGAGTATGATACGGCTGTTTTTACTAACTTGACGCAGGATCATTTGGATTTTCATAAGACCTTTGAAAATTACTTAGCGGCTAAGTGCAAATTGTTTGAACAAGTAAGCGCTAAAGATCAATATAAGACAGGCAAGGGTTGCGTTGTTAATATTGATGATCCTTATGGGCATCGTGTTGTTGAAAAGGTGGGTACGCCTTTGATTACTTATGGTACGCAAGGCAAGGGCACTTTAGAAGGGGAAAATTTAACGATTACTTCTAAAACATCAGATTATGATATTGCTTATGACGGTAAGACCTATCCCATCCATATGCGGACGACAGGCTTGTTTAATGTTTATAATACCTTGGCAGCTGTGGGGGCTTGTCTTTTAGAAGGCGTTAGCATGGAAGCAATTATTAAGTCCTTATCGACGTTTACAGCTGTACCGGGTCGATTTGAACTCGTTGAAGAAGGGCAGCCTTTTGCTGTTGTTGTTGACTATGCCCACACGCCAGATGGACTTGAAAATATCCTGCGGACAGCCCAGAAGATTACGGATAAGAAGATAGCTGTTGTCTTTGGCTGTGGTGGTGACCGAGATGCAACTAAACGGCCGATTATGGGTGCTATAGCAGCTAAGTATGCGGATCGTATTTATGTAACGTCGGATAATCCGCGTACGGAAGATCCTGTATCTATTGTGGGACAAGTGGCAGAAGGCGTACGGACGCATTTACGGGATACATCCGTTATGTTTGTAGAAGTTGATCGTCGTACGGCTATACAGCAGGCGATTCAGGAAGCCCAGCCAGGTGATGTGGTGTTAATTGCTGGTAAGGGGCATGAAGATTATCAGATTTTAAAAGATAAGACAATCCATTTCGATGATAGAGAAGAAGCGCGTAAAGCGTTAAAGGGGAGAGCGTAATGGCTGTTTTTACGATTGAAGAAGTAGTAGAAGCAACAGGTGGCCATTTAATTGGGACCTTTGATAAGGAAACATCTTTTACTGATGTATCAACAGATACACGAACCATTGGAAAGGGAAATTTATTTTTAGCCTTGGAAGGGGCTAATTTTGATGGTCATGCCTTTATCGACAAGGCTTGTGAAAAAGGAGCGATAGCGGCTCTCGTTACGGAAGGTAAAGAAATAGCAGGTTTTCCTTGTATAGCTGTGGCTAATACATTAATAGCGTATCAAGCATTGGCACGTTATCATCGGCGACGTTTTAATATTCCCGTCGTAGCTGTTACAGGCTCTTCTGGTAAGACAACGACTAAGGAAATGATTGCTGCTGTTCTAGCTACTAAATATAAGGTATTAAAAACAGAAAAGAATTTTAATAATGAAATCGGCCTGCCTAAAACCCTGTTACAGTTAGCACCAGACCATGAAGCTTGTGTTGTTGAAATGGGTATGCGCGGCCTAGGTCAAATTAAAGAGTTAGCTGATATTGCTGAACCGACTATTGGCGTAGTTACCAATGTAGGTACGAGTCATATTGAACTACTAGGGTCACAGGATAAAATCGCTGATGCTAAAGCTGAATTAGTAGAAGCCATTGGAGCGGAAGGAACTGTTATTCTTAATGCAGATGACAAACGGGTTTGCGCTATGAAAGAACGGACGCAGGCACGACCTATTTTCTATGGACTACAAGGCAAAGAGGCTACGGTCTATGCATCGAATTTGCGTTATAAAAAGGATGGTATAAAATTTAGCTGCCGCAATTTTGATGATGTGTTTGATGTGTTTTTACCTATGATTGGGGAACACAATGTGTATGATGCTTTAGCAGCTATTGCGGTAGGCCGCGTTCTTCGGGTGCCTGATTACAAGATTAGTAAAGGGCTTGGTTCTTTTACAGGTATGCCTATGCGCCAAGAATTGTTGACGTTAGGTGATATCGTTGTTTTTAATGATGCCTATAATGCTAATCCATCGTCCATGGCCGAATCTATTAAGGCCCTAGGACAGCTAGACAGTAAACGTAAGATAGCCATGTTAGGAGATATGCTAGAATTAGGTGATTTTACTAAGGAAGGGCATAGGCAAGTAGGCGAGCTTTTAGGTAAAGAAGGCTATGATGCGGTCTTTACTTTTGGTCAAGCGTCTAAAGAAATTAGCTTGGCTGCACGTACGGCTGGTGTGCCTATAGTTAAGCATTGTGATAGTCAACTGGATATGGTTGATGCCTATATGTCTATACACCAAGCAGGAGATTGTCTTCTGATTAAAGGCTCTCGGGGTCTTCGTATGGAGCGGCTTATCGATGAGCTAAGAGAAGGATTGGTTTAGATTTTTAGTGAGTTCTTAGCCTTAGGCGTCAATTAAAAAGGTGGTACTGCCATTGACAATTGGGGAGATTTGTTTTTGCCTTATGAATTAAGGTAGTCAGTCTCTAGATTTGTTGCTATACTATATAAGTTAGAGTTATTTGATTCATTGTATAAAAGTTATAAATGTAAGGAGAGAATCCGATGGTTTCGATTTCTATGCCTTTGGTGTATGCCTTTATTACATCCTTAGTGCTAACGGTTATCTTTGGTAAATTAGCTATTCCTATGTTAAAGCGTTTACACGCGCAGCAAAGTATCCGTGAAGAGGGACCAGAGAGCCATAAAAAGAAATCGGGCACACCAACTATGGGTGGTCTATTTTTACTACTAGGTATGACCATTACCGTATTGGTTTACGCGCCTTGGTCGGTAACTATGTGGATTTTGCTCTTCCTCACCTTGGGGCACGCCTTACTTGGCTTTAGTGATGATTTTATTAAGGCTGTTAAAAAGAGAAATCTAGGCTTAACGGCTAAGCAAAAATTGCTTGGCCAATTTATCATGTCTGCTATTTTTTGCTACATAGCAACAGAGATTGTTACCTTACCAACGAGTGTGTGGGTTCCTTTTACCAATTATTCTGTTGATTTGGGTTGGTTCTATTACGTTCTTGTCTTCTTTGTTATTGTAGGGACAACGAATGCAGTTAATTTAACTGATGGTCTAGATGGCCTAGCTGGTGGTTGTTCAGCAGTGGTGGCCGTAACGTATGCGTCTATTGGTATTTTAGCAGGTGTATCTGCCGTTTCTTATGTGGCTATTGCCTTATGTGGGGCTTGTCTGGGTTTCTTGTTTTATAATATGAATCCAGCTAAGGTCTTCATGGGAGATACAGGTTCTTTAGCTATTGGCGGTGCCTTTAGTGGTATGGCTATTATGACTAAATCTGAATTTTTGCTAGTTATTGTAGGTCTTGTCTTTGTTATGGAAGCCTTGTCAGTCATTATCCAAGTTGTTTCCTTTAAAACTCGTGGCGTACGTGTCTTTAAGATGAGTCCTATTCACCATCATTTTGAATTGTCTGGGTGGAGTGAACGTAAGGTTGTTTTCGTTTTTTGGTTAGCAACGGTTATTTGTTCCGTCGCTGGTCTCTTTATTTATATTTTAAAATAAGTAGTTGCTAGGTCTGTATCAGGTGGTAAAAATGGATTATACCAATAAAAATATTCTTGTTCTAGGTGCTGGTACGAGTGGTATAGGAGCGGCTATAACCGCGTCTGCCGTAGGTGGACGAGTCATCTTAAATGATAACAAAGAGATAGCCTTATCGAGTAAGGATGGACAAGAGTTAAGCCGAGCGGGTGTCCGCGTAATTACTGGTCGTCAAGATAATTCCTTGTTAGACGGAACGGATATTATTATTGTGTCGCCAGGTATTCCCTTAACCATTCCTATCCTAGTTGAAGCAGCTAAGAGACAGATTCCTATTATCGGTGAAGTGGAGTTAGCTTATCAGGTGGCTAAAGCTCCCATTTTGGCCGTTACGGGTACAAATGGTAAGACTACAACGACGATGTTGTTAGGTGCTGTTTTAAAAGAAGCAGGTTATCCTATTTGTATTGGTGGTAATATTGGTGATTCTTTAAGTGAACAAGTGATGACAGTACCAGCTAATGGTTATGTAGTGGCTGAGGTTTCTAGTTATCAGTTAGAAACGTGTCATACCTTTCATCCTAAGGGAGCTATTGTATTAAATATTACGCCGGACCATTTGCAACGTCATAAAACGATGGCCGCTTATCAGAAGGCTAAAGAAACTATTTTTGCTAATCAGACAGGGTCTGATTTTACTGTTTTGAATGTAGATGATACTATTGTCGCAACTATGCAAGAACGCACCCAAGGACATGTGCTATTGATTAGTCAGAAGCAAAAAGTCAGTGATGGAGCTTATTTTGCCGATAATACTTGCTATGCGGTACGGCAGGGACAGGCAGAAGCGGTTATTACGACGGCAGATATCCATTTGCCAGGGCAACATAATATAGAGAATATTTTAGCTGTTATTGCCTTAACTTTTGCTTTAGGTGTGCCAGTAGCCCTTATTAAGAAAGCCATAGCTGCCTTTAAAAGTGTGGAACATCGCATTGAATACGTAGCTACGATTAAGCAAGTTAAATACTATAACGATTCAAAGGCAACCAATACAGATTCAGCCATTAAGGCATTAGAAGCCTTTAATGGGCAGGTATTTCTTATCGCTGGTGGTCATGATAAGATGACACCACTCGCTGATTTTATGAAAGAAGTAAAAAAACGTACCAAAGGGATTATTCTCATAGGTGAAGCAGCGGAACGCTTTGAAAAGGCAGCTAAGGAAGCTGGTGTTGATCGTATTTGGCGGGCTGAATCTATGCATGGGGCTGTTGTGCTTGGATCAGAATTAGCAAGAGCCGGCGATGTAGTCTTATTATCACCAGCTTGCTCTAGCTTTGATTGGTATTCCTGCTTTGAAGAACGAGGCGATGACTTTAAGAAAGAAGTGAAAGAGTTAGAGGCAAAGGTAAAAGGGGGCCGATGATGAAACGAGTTATTTTATCTGGTGGCGGTACGGGTGGACATATTTATCCAGCCATTACTATTGGTAGGGAAATCGCCTCCTTAACGGAAGCAGAGTTTCTTTATGTAGGTACGGATAAGGGGTTAGAAGCCAATTTGGTACCTAAAGAAGGTTTTCCTTTTCGGACTTTGCCTGTGCAGGGCTTGCGTCGGTCTTTGTCAGTACAGAATTTAGTTACCCTTGGTAAGTCGATGGGGTCTGTGCTTATGGCTATGCGGATTATTTCTGATTTTAAGCCTGATGTAGTTATTGGTACTGGTGGCTATGTATGTGGGCCTATGTTATTGGCTGCTTCTTTACGACATATTCCTACCTTGATTCAGGAGCAAAATGTAATTGCAGGCATTACTAATAAGATTTTAAGTCGTTTTGTTGATGTGGTGGCTGTTGGCTATGAAGAAGCAGAAAAAGCTTTTCCAAAGGCCAAACGAGTGGTGTATACAGGTAATCCAGTACGGCCTGATGTTTTGATTGATACAAGAGAGATGGGGCGCCAGCATTTTAATTTAGCTGATGATGATTTTGCTGTTTTAATTGCTGGTGGTTCGCGAGGTGCTCGCAGTATTAATACGGCTATGTTAGAAGTGCACCGTCATTTTAAGGATCAGCCACATATTAAATTGATTCATGTGACAGGTCAGCAAGAATATGATAGCGTTCTTGAACAATTAGGCTGTAAAGATGGCCAATCTTTTAGTCAATCGTCCCTTATTTTGCCTTATTTGCATGATATGCCAAAAGGGTTAGCCGCTGCTGATTTGGCTGTTTTCAGGGCCGGTGCTGTTGGTTTAGCTGAATTAACAGTTCGTGGTATCCCATCGATTCTAATACCTTATCCATATGCAGCTGAGGATCATCAGACATATAATGCACGAGCTTTAGTATCCGCTGGTGCAGCACGATTAATTGTTGATCGAATGTTGACAGGGCAGGACTTAATCTCTGAGATTGAGTATTTTAAGACGCATAGAGAGGAATTAGCTCATATGGCAGCTGCTGCTAAAGGAATAGGTCGACCACAAGCAGCAAGAGATTTGGCAGAGCTAGCATTAGAAATCGCAAAATAGTTAGGAGTTAATATATGTTAGAAGGTATTCACAGAATACATGTAATAGGTATAGGTGGAGCAGGCATGCGTGCTATTGCTCAGATTTTAGTGAGTCAAGGTTATGAAGTAACTGGCTCAGATGTGCATGATTCAGCAGCGATTGAACGCTTTCGTCAGCAGGGGGTTACGGTTTATTTAAAACAAGAAGCTAAGAATGTAGCCAATGCGGAAGTGGTAGTACGGTCAACGGCTATACATGATGATAATCCAGAAATCGTAGAAGCTAAACGGTTAGGGCTGCCTATTTTACATCGGTCTGATATTGTTAAAAATGTACTTGATATGACCAAGGGCATTGCCGTAGCTGGTGCTCATGGTAAGACTACAACAACATCTATGATTGGACAGATTTTGGTAGAAGCTGATATGGATCCGAGTGTTATTATTGGTGGCGAAGTGGATTACCTTAATGGTAGCAGCCAATGGGGCCATGGGGAATATAGTGTAGCCGAAGCTGATGAAAGTGATGGGTCCTTTTTGAAGCTCAATCCCTATCGCGTTTTGATAACGAATATAGAAAATGACCATATGGATCATTATGGTACTATTGAAAATTTATGGAATGCCTTCAAAGAGTTCATTTGTAAATTGCCTAAAGATGGTGTGGCTGTTGTTTGCGGTGATAATACGGCGCTTCAACAAATTATGCCTGATGTGGATCGCACCTTTATCACCTATGGTTCGTCTTCGGCTAATGATTATTGGTATGATGATTTACATTATGAAGAAGGCAAACTGCATTTTACCGTTATGAAAGGGCAAAAAAACTTAGGCCAAGTGGTTTTACAGGTGCCAGGTAAACATAATGTTTTGAATGCGCTTGGTGCATTTGCTATGACCTATGAATTAGGTGTACCAGTAGAAGCGATTATAGGTGCGCTTGGTAAGTTTAAGGGAGCCAAACGTCGTTTTGAAACTAAGGGGCATGTAAAGGGTGTATGGGTGGTTGACGATTATGCCCATCATCCGACGGAAATTGCGGCTACCTTGCGGGCGGCTAAGTCCATGGGGACACATCGCGTGGTTTGCCTCTTCCAACCGCATCGGTATACGAGAACATCGTTGTTATTAAAGCAGTATCAACATGCTTTTGACGCAGCGGATGTGCTTATGATGACAGACATTTATGCGGCAGGCGAAGAACCCATTCAGGGGATTACAGGCCGGTCGATTCCTGATGCAGTGGAAGCAACAGGTAAAAAGGTTATATACGTAGCGGATATTAATGATGCGCCAGCTAAGCTTAAGGAATTAGTGCAGTCTGGTGATTTGGTGTTGACTATGGGGGCTGGTACGGTTAATCAATATGGTCCTAAATTAGTGTCGCTCTTGGAGGATGAAAAATGATACAGGATATGAAGGATAAAACAATCGTTGTATTGATGGGTGGTCCATCTAAAGAAGCGGAAGTATCAAGACGGACAGGGGCTGCTATTGTGGAAGCCTTACAAGCCTTATCTTATAAGGTGGTACCTATGGAACTACATCCAGATCATGTCGTAGAAGATATTAAGGCTGCTCATGGAGATGTCGTATTTAATGCCATCCATGGTAAGTTTGGTGAAGATGGCGCTTTGCAGGGTGCTTTGGAAATGGCTGGCATCCCTTATACAGGTCCAGGTGTTATGGCTCATGCGGTTGGTATGAATAAAAAGGTTAGCAAGGATGTATTCCAAGGGGCTGGTATTCCAACAGCTCGTTTTATTTCTTATGATGGCAATAAAGAGTCAGTAGAAGCTATTATTGGACATATAAAAAATAATTTCACTATTCCTGTTGTACTAAAACCAGCTACGCAAGGTTCTAGTATAGGTGTTACTATCGCTCGCAGTGTAGAAGAATTAGAAAAAGCGGTTAAAACGGCTTTGGAATTTGACCCTATTTTAGTTGTCGAACAATATATTACTGGCCGTGAATTTACAGCGGCTGTATTAAATGGACAGGCTCTTCCTGTTATCGAAATTCGCCCTCATTCTGGCGAATATGACTATGCTTCTAAATACACATCAGGTGCTACCGATTATTTGGTGCCAGCTCCTATTGATGAAGCCTTAGCTAAGCGGATGCAGTCGATTGCACAAGATGTATATACAACTATGCAATGCCAAGGCACGATTCGAGTAGACCTTATGATGGACAAAGATAGTGATAAGGTATATGTGCTGGAATATAATACGATTCCTGGTATGACAGCGACGTCTTTAGTGCCAAAGGCTGCTAAGGCTATAGGCATTTCCTTCCCTGAATTATGTGAAAAAATCTTGCAATCAGCTGGATTGGGTAAATTTTAATCATTTGGATAATAAGAATGGATAAAAAGGATAGGCATAGTACTAAACATAAACAATTCAATAAGAGGGAACTTCGTTCACATCATGGGACAGGCTCTTATGTTCCACCTATGCAAAAAGAGCTGGAACGTCGGCAGCGACAGTTAGAAGAAGAACGGCGACGTTTTGCTGTTAGGCCAGTGGAGGATAGAAGAAATGCGGCTGATAGCTTACATCAAAGTGCGCTTGAAGAAGTGCGTGCTAGACGTAAGACGCCAGAAATGACCTTAGGGGACACACATACAGGACAGTATGATTCGCTGCAGGCGAATCTTGGTAGGCGGCGCCACAGGTCTAAACAAGTTCTTCCTAAAAAGCGAAGAAGGCCGCAGGAACGTTTTTTTCGTATGCGCAGCCATATCGTAAAAGGTATCATAGGTTTTATTGTTCTGATGATTCTTTTGTATGTACTTCCCATTCCACTAGGAACGATTGCCGTAACGGGCAATAGTAAGTTAACTGAGGAAGATGTGATTACAGCAGGTCACTTGCGGACACCAGTTAATTTGCTTAGGGTTTGGCCAAGTTCCTTGCGTGATGCCTTGGCAAAAGATTTACGAGTGGATACGGTTAGCACATCTTATCAATTTCCAGCGACGTTAGTTGTCAACATTGAAGCCCGTCAGCCTGTAGCTGTTGTAGCTACAAGCTTTGGTTTTGCTACCTTAGATAAAAATGGACAAGTCATTCAGTTGTCACCAGCTATTACGGATCCGAGTGTCCCTATTATTTCTGGGGCTAAACTGGGGAATATTTTGTTAGGTGATACGATTAGTGATAAGGGCGTACAAAGTGCACTTACTTATTTGGCTGCTTTATCACCAACAGGCAAGAAGGAAATTGCGGAAGTGAATATTGGCACCCCTAATGGCTTGGTGGCTTATTCTACGACGGGCATTCCTTTACGTTTAGGCAGTGATTCACAGCTTAAGGAAAAAGCTAAATTGTCCGAAGATATGGTAGCAGACGTAGAAAAGAAGAATACACCGGTTCAGTATATCGATGTAAATGTAGCCGCACCTTATGTCAAAACAGAATAGTAGAAAAATTTGAAAATTTATTGTAAAATAGAATATAAGTATATACGACTCTATGAGTTGTGTATCATAAGTAAGTCAATCGTAAATAGAGTTAAACATAGCTCCCGTGTAGGGTAAGGAGGATTTTACATGTCTGAATTTGCAAAAATTAAAGTTATTGGTGTCGGTGGTGGCGGCAGCAATGCTGTAAATCGTATGATGGAAGGCGGACTACAAGGTGTTGATTTTATTGTAGCCAATACAGAAACCCAGGCATTGGATAATTCTCAAGCACCGGTTAAAATCCAGCTTGGTGAAAAATTAACCAAAGGTCTTGGTGCAGGTGCTAACCCACAGGTAGGGGAAGAAGCTGCTCAAGAAAGCCGCGAAGATATTTCTAAAGAATTACAAGGTGCTGATATGGTATTTGTAACTGCTGGTATGGGTGGCGGTACAGGTACTGGGGCAGCTCCTGTTGTAGCGCAATGTGCTCGTGAATTAGGTGCCTTAACAGTTGGCGTTGTAACGAAACCGTTTACATTTGAAGGTAAACGTCGTAAAACAGCGGCTGAGAAAGGGGTAGAAGCCTTAACAAAAGAAGTCGATACCATCATCGTTGTACCAAATGACCGTTTGTTACAAGTGATTGATAAGAAGACACCTTTAAAGGAAGCTTTTGTAACAGCTGATGAAGTATTGCGTCAAGGAATTAAAGGTATTTCTGATTTGATTACGGTACCAGGCTTGATTAACCTTGATTTTGCTGATGTTAAGACCATTATGAAAGACCAAGGCGAAGCTTTGATGGGCATTGGTGTTGGCGAAGGTGAAAACCGTGCCGTTGATGCGGCTAAGATGGCTATTAATAGTCCATTGTTAGAAACATCCATTGATGGTGCTAAGGGTATTTTATTAAATATTACTGGCAGCAGTGATTTAAGCTTATTTGAAATCAATGAAGCCGCTGAAATTATTCAAGAAGCAGCTGATCCAGATTGCAATATTATCTTTGGTTCTGTTATTGACGAAAACTTAGGTGACCGTGTACAGGTAACGGTTGTTGCCACTGGTTTTGGCGCACAAGCAAAGACAGGTGCTGATATGTTTACTCGTCGTCCAACAACGACAAGTACAAGCCCAGCTTTTGATGTACCACCTTTCATGAAAAAATAAAGACTAGTTATAAAGGATACTTGAGATAGCTTAGGTAGAGGAGGAGTTCTATGAAGAAATTAGCATTGTTAACAGCTATGGTTACGGCCGCTATGACAGGAACGGCTTTTGCGGCGTCTGTACCAGTAACAACTATTGGACAAGGTCAAAGCACAGTTGCTGCTGAATATAGTTTTGCTCAGCATGGCAGCCAGGGGAATGGTACTAATGAAGATGGTTATGGTGCGTCCTTAAATACAGGATTAACTAATAACTTAAATGTAGGCTATAGCTTCAGCAAGGTTAATATGAAACATACAGATTTAAAAGATCAGCAAGTTGCTGCTACCTATGCCGTAACACCTCATATTAATTTATATGGTGCTGGCACTTATGTAAAAGCTTATGGCGACCATGATTTTGGTGTACAAGGCGGGGTTATTGGTTATATGCCAATTGCTGATCGGTTACAAGGCTATGCTAAGGTTGGCGTTGGTGATGACGTTAAGCAGACCTATCAGGCGGGTGTGTCTTACGGTTTGGCACCAGACGTTGATTTGAATATGTATTATCAGTATGATAAATACAATGTATCGGACAAAGATACGTCGGTTAGAGGCTTGCATGCGGGTGTAGGTTACTCGTTCTAAGGCAGCACGAATTTCATATTTCTCTGTTGTTTTGTGCACAGGGTACGGAAGCGGTATACGCTTTCTCATAGATAAATAAAAGGAGCATATACTTCCCTCGCGATCTGATACTTCGTAAGGCTCTTTAACGGGAAGTATATGCTCTTTTTTTTGCTTTGATGGCTACTTAGTATAAGGTATATCGCTTCTTGATATTGTGCCAAGGGGATAGAGAGATATGAAAATGCGTAGAGACTTAGAGGCCTTGTCTGAATGGGGGCATGTATACAGTATGTATAAGCCTTTTTCCTTGATTACCTATTGGGTTTTAGGTAGTATAGATACTAGATGAGTAATGTTTTAGAGGAAGGGGTTTTATGTATGGGGATGGCAGCATCGCATGCAAGTGGCAAGAAGGCCAATGATCGCATTTTTATTTATAATACAAAGGCGCAGGCTGATGCGAAAAAGATAGGAAAGGAAAATGTTGTTAATGGTACTTTAGGTGCTATTTATGATGAGAACGGGGATATTCTTTTCCTAAAGGCTGTAGAAGAGGAGTACTTACATTTACCTCGGCAAGAGTATGCGGCTTATGCGCCTATTGCGGGGTTGCCTGAGTTTTTAGAAGCCGCCATTGATGAATGCCTAGATGGGTGTAAGCCTGATGCTTATATTTCAGCAGTAGCAACGGCTGGTGGGACAGGCTGTATTCATCATTTAGTCCATAATTATACAAATCCTGGTGATAAGGTTTTGACGGCTGATTGGCATTGGGGAGCGTATGAACAGATTTGCCGAGATAATCATCGTGAATTAGTAACGTATTCCTTGTTTACTGATGAGTTTACTTTTAATATTGATGCTTTTAAGCAGGCTATGTTAGATTTGGCTAAGCAGCAGGAAAATATATTAGTAATTATTAATACACCAGGGCATAATCCAACAGGGTTTAGTTTAACGGATGAAGACTGGCAGCAGGTAGTTAATTTTACTAAAGAGTTAGTGGCAAAGGGTAAAAATAAGGTTATTATTGGTGTGGATGTAGCCTATATTGATTATTCTGGGCCCAAGACGGACGTTCGGAAGTTTTTTAGATTGTTTAGTCAGCTGCCAAAAGAAATACTAGTTGTAGCCTGCTATAGTATTTCTAAGAGTTTTACCATGTATGGACAGCGCGTAGGTGCCCTTATTTCTATGACTTCTGATAAAGAGGTTGATGAAGAGTTTAAGGAAATTAATACTTTAACGTCGCGGGCTACTTGGTCTAATATTTGCCGGCCGGCTATGCGGACAGTAGCGGATATCGTAGAAAATCCAGCTAAGATGGCCGACTATGAAACAGAACGGATGAAATATGGACAGTTAATTGAAGAACGGGCTCATATTTTTATGGAAGAAGCAGAGGCTTGTGAATTGACTTGTTTGCCATATTGTGGGGGATTCTTCATTACGATTCCTACAGAACAGGCCATCGAGGCTTGCGAGGAACTTATGAAGGAACATATTTATGTTATTCCTTTAGCTCATGGATTGCGACTCGCTGCTTGTGGTGTGTCTAAGCGGCAAATGAAGGGGTTGGCCGCTAAGATAAAGAAGGCGCTTGAAAGCGTATCTAAATAAATTTATTTGTATAACTGGTGGAAAGTGTACATTATCTTCCCTCACGAGCTGGTGCTATCGCAAGGCTCTTTAACGGGAAGATAATGTACACTTTTTATCATGGTGGCTGTGATATAAAAAAGCGTCAATGTATTTCTTGAGCTTAGTCTTATCGGAAGGTTGCCTGCAGGAATAGTTGACGCTTCTTTACCTAGTGGCAAAGGGACTAGGGAAGAAGATAAAAAATGGTATACTAAATATATAATGATGGGTTGATTGCTAATAGAAGGAGCGTTAATGGATAGGATGAAAACGATGAAGGATTTTTTTACGGATTTGCGTAAAAGAAATACCTTTGAATGGGATAGGGATCAAGAGATTACAGCTGTGAAGCCTGGACATTTGGAAATGGTCTTTCATACGCGGGAAGGGCGGCATGCAAATTTTCGAGGGGATTTACATGGGGCGACATATGTTGGCTTTTCTGATACTTTAATGGGAACGTCTTGTTTTACTTTAGGCAAGGCTGTTGTAACGTTGGATATTAGTGGTAATTACATAAAAGCAGCTAAGGCCGGTACGGATATTCGTGGTGTAGCTAATGTGGAGCATAATGGGTCACATACTATGGTAGTTACGTGCCGTATGTATAATGAATTGGGTGAGGTAGTGTATATGGGACGGGGAACGTTTTATGTCAAAGAACCGTTCGCGTTGCCAGATTTACCTTTTTGATAGTAAAAAGTAGAAGTGCACATTATCTTCCCTCACGAACTGGTGCTATCGCAAGGCTCTTTAACGGGAAGATAATGTGCACTTCTTATCATATCAAAAAAGAGTCAATCGGCAGGGCTCACTCCAAATGGGAAAAACGTCAACGTATTCCTTCGGCTCAGTCCTATCGGAAGGTCGCCTACAGGAATAGTTGACGTTTTTTAGTGTGATTTAGAAGTAATATTTACTATAGTTTTGTTTTTTGTTTCTTGTAGTTGTGAAGGTTTATCAAGATATGTGTATATCACAAGAGGCTTTATATGATATCTTCGGTTGGGTAGCGTTTGTGTTGGATGTACCAGACGCGGATGGTATAGCAGATGCTGGCAACGGCTACACTGGCTAGGAGGGCAATCCAGACGCCGTAAGGGCCGTAGCCAAGGCGGTCGGAGCAGATGTACACAAGAGGAACAGTTGTGCCCCAATAGGAGGCTATCGCTATATAGGAGATAATTTTAACGTCCTTATAACCACGGAGAACACCTTGGAGCGGGGTGCCGAAGGCATCAATAACGGTGAAGAAGACAGCATAAGTAAGGAAGCTGCCAATAAGGTCAATCATGCCTGGGTCATTGGTAAATAGAGCCGAGATTTGTTCCATATGGGTAAAGCTATAGGAACAGATGAGGGCGGCGCAGATAATGGCTAGTATGCGAGACATATGCGAATAGTAGCGGGCTGCTTTAAAGCGTTTGGCGCCGACTTCGTAACCAACGGCGATGGTAGCGGCCGCGCTAATGCTAACAGGTAGGCTATAGAAGAGGTTAGTGAAGCTAAGGGCTGCTGAATGGGCTGCAATGATATTGGTGCCATATTGGGCCATGAGTAAGGTAGACGCACTAAAGATGCTGACTTCAGCAAACATAGCAATGCCAATAGGAATACCGATGGAGAGTTGTTCACGAATGAATAGCCAAAGAGGGCGACCTAAACGGTGGAACACATGGTACTGAGCAAAGGGCTTTTTATAATGAATAATTAAGCTATAAACGATGAAGTTATACCACCAGGAAATGGTAGACGCTACACCGGCACCAAAACCGCCTAGAGCGGGGACAAAGCCCGAAATACCAAAGATGCAGATATAGTTAAGAATAACATTTAAAATGAAGCTGGACACAATGACCATAGTTGAAATATGGGTATAGCCGTGAGCATCAACGGTATTGCGAAGAACGCAGGTCCAAAGCAAGGGAAAGATACCACAAGCAATAGCTGTCATATAGTCAACAGCAACCGCATAGGCAGCTGGTTCTAGTCCTAAGAAAAGGAGAACGGGTCTAAGAAAGAGAGCGCCTAGGCCAATAAAGGCGATACCAAAGAAAGTGGCTACATAGAGTCCCTGCCGGATAATGGTAGGAATGTTTTCTTTTTTGTCAGCGCCTAATAGTTGGGCAATAATCGGAATAATCCCCATAAGGACGCCATTAATGCCCATAAAAATGGCAATCCATATATTATAGCCGATGGACATACCTGCAAGAGCCGTTGTACTGTATTGTCCTGTTAGGAAAACAGCGAAAAAGCTGCCAGCCAAGAGGGCAAATTGGGTGACTGTAATAGGAGCAGCCAGCCGAAGAAAAAGGAGTATTTTTTGTAATATTGTATAGGTTTGATGCATAAGATCCTCGGTTAGAAAAGATTCGATATATTGAGTAAGTGTATGGTATAATACACTATATATGTTACTATTATACCGCTATAAGATAGGTTTTAAGTAACATATGTTACCGATTATATCATATAGGGGTTGAGACGGCTATTTCCTGTTTACTTCTAGTTGAAGAATTTGCTTTGGTTATGTAATTTGAAATAAGCTGTTATAGGAAGCTGTAAGTAAATAACGTATATTTTTAGTGAAAGGATTCGCTTAACTGTATGGAATTTTTAGAACTGGCCACGTGGCTGGCGATTGGTAAAATTATTATTATTGACCTTGTTTTATCTTGTGATAATGCCGTTGTTATTGGTATGGCAGCTGGTAAATTGGATAGTCACTTGCAGAAGAAAGCCATTTTCTGGGGCACAGGAGGCGCTATTGTCCTTCGCCTTTTATTTGCCTTTGTCTTAGCAGAGGCCTTGCATTATATTCCGGCCTTGCACGTTATTGGTGGCATTATCCTATTATGGATTGCCGTAAAATTATTAGTTGGTGAAGATGAGCAGGAAGTGACAGCTAAGGATTCCCTTTTGGGTGCTGTTGTGACTATCTTAGTAGCGGATGCTATGATGAGTATCGATAATGTTCTTGGCATTGTAGCGGCTGCTAATGGGCAGATGGAGTTGATTGCAGCTGGTATATTGATTACCATACCACTTATTTTATTTAGCGCTTCTTTATTTGCTAAGCTTATCCATAAATATCCAGCCATTTTATATTTTGGCGGTGCCGTATTGGCTTGGGTCGGCGGTGAAATGGTAGCCGCAGATAATATAATTCAGCCGTTTATTAATGGCTATGAATTATGGGTTAGTGTGGTGGCCGTTATTATTACCTTTATGGCCGTATGGATTATTAATCAAGTTCGTAAATAGTAAAAGTGAGGATGATAGAAAATGGAATTTAGCCGTTTATCATTCTGGAAACGATTAGGGTGGGGGCTCTTGGCACTCGCCCTTTTTGTTGGTACGGCTTTAGGTCTTTTTTGGGTAAATAAACACTATGTGCACATGACGAATGTATTGCTCTTAACAATGCTGGCAGATATTGTCTTTTTTATCCTAATGGCCTGGCTTTTTAAGTGGCGGCGTATTCGTATGGGCTGGCATGTAAAAGTCGATTTATTTCAAATTTTAAAATTACTCGTTTTTTCGGCTTTAGCAGCCCTAATATGGGAAATTTTTATGAACTTCTTTATTACGGGAGAGCCAAGAAATCAGGAAGTGTTATTACGAGAAGCAGGTAAACATAGCTTTTGGCTATTTGCTGTCTTTGCTGTGGGCATAGCGCCTGTAGTCGAGGAGTTCCTATTTCGGGGTATCTTATTTAATGCCTTTCCTCGAAAATGGCCTACCGTGGCTTTATTTGGCTCATCCGCTTTATTTGGATTGTTCCATGGACCGGAGTCAATCAATACCTTTTTCTTGTATGCTGGCTTAGGTGTTATTTTTGGGACGGTCTATAAGGAGACACGAAGTCTCTTTTTCTCTGTATTGGCTCATGGGGCTTGTAATGCGATGGCTTTAGCTGCCTTGTTTTTACGCTAGTCGGGATTCTATGCGTGGCTGTTAATAAGTAAATGCACAATAAGCTTGTTAGTCATTAAGTAGGCATGGGATCGATATGAGAACGGTTAAAAATAGATAGAGTAATAAAAGGCAACATAAAATAATATAGAATGTAAGTTAAGATAGATATAATGCGGTAAGATAGGAGTTAATAGGTAATGGGAAAAGGACAAGTGCCAGTCGCTGTAGGTGAAAAGCGGCATATACAAATTGAACGTATGGGGCAACATGGAGAAGGTATAGGCCATGTGGACGGCTTTACTATCTTTGTGCCTATGGCCTTGCCCGAAGAGACAGTATTAGTAGAAATTGATTTGGTAAAGAAAAAATATGCAACGGCTAAATTATTAAAAATAGAAGAACCATCACTGAATCGAGTAGAAGCACCTTGTCCTATTTATGAAGCTTGTGGTGGTTGTCAGACACAGCACCTATCTTATGAGGCCCAATTAGCACAGAAAAGACAGCAAGTAAAGGATGTGATTGAACGCATAGCTAAGGATAATCCTGATTTAGTTCAGTCTGTATTGGGTATGGAGGAACCGTGGGCTTACCGTAATAAGATGCAGCTGCCGGTAGGTGGCAATTTAGCTAAACCGATGATGGGTTTTTATGCACGTGGCAGTCATCAGATTATAGATATGCAAGATTGCCTAATTCAAATGGAAGGTAATAATCGCTTAGCCCATATTTGTAAGCAATTAATTAAAGAGACAGGTACAGTTCCTTATGATGAAAAGACTGGTAAAGGTGTATTGCGGCATATTGTAGGCCGGATAGCAAATCATACGCATAAGGATAAAAAAGAAGAATGGATGCTGGTCCTAGTAACGGCAACAAAGACATTGCCTAAGGCAGAAACATGGGTAGCCGGTATTCGGAAGGTCTGCCCTAATGTGATAGCGATTATACAGAATTATAATCCCAAGCAGACCAATGTGATTTTAGGACAGAAAAATACAGTGTTATGGGGAAAAGAAACGATTAGCGACTCTATTTTTGACTTAGATTTTCAAATTTCGCCACATTCTTTTTTTCAGGTCAATCCTAAACAGACAGAAGTTTTATATAAGACGGCTCTAGCGATGGCCGATTTAAGTTCAGACGATATAGTTATTGATGCCTATTGTGGAACAGGGACTATATCCTTAGCAGCTGCTAGGTCTTGTAAAAAAGTTATTGGTATTGAAATTGTAGAGACGGCTATTTTAGATGCTCGTAAAAATGCGGAACGTAATGCTATTACCAATGCAGAATTTATAGTGGCTGATGCGGCTAAGGCTATGCCTAAGCTTTACAAAGAAGGCGTGCGGCCAAGTGTTATTATTATGGATCCAGTACGGGCTGGTTGTGATGAAGCCGTATTGCGTGCAGGAGCGGCTATGCAGCCGAAACGGATTGTCTATGTGTCTTGTAATCCAGCAACAATGGCGCGAGATATAGCGGTCTTACGGCCCTTAGGGTATAGATTAGAGAAAGTGCAGCCAGTAGATATGTTTCCGCATACGGGGCATGTTGAGGTAGTTTCTTTGCTTGTGAAGGAGCGAAGCGACTGAAAAAGCATTAGAATGTCTTAGTATAATTAAGTTATAATATCCAAAAATAGTTTGATAGAATTGCTTTAACGAAGCCTATTACAATGAATAATAAATTTGAGCGGTTGATTGTAAAATGAAGTTGAACACATAAAAAATTCCATAGTAGGTGACCTGTGATATGATTATGTTGTAACCACATATTAAATGTCATAACCAAGGAGGTACCCACTATGGAATACACTAATCATATCACGTCTACCCGTTCAAGAAAACATCTAAATTATGCTGAACGCTTCTACATCGAGCAAAGAACACGCGCTAAATGCAACATAACACGAATAGCTCAAGACTTAAAAAGGTCTCGTACCACGATATATTCAGAGTTAAAGCGGGGTACAGTTGTGCAGATAAAGCAAGGTAAATCTTGCCTTCTTTACTGTGCTGATGCTGGACAAATTAAGTATGAGAAAATGCATAGTCATTCTATCTCACATAAGAAGGTTATACGCATAGGTCGCTTCCTAGATTGGGTTGAAGAACGTTTCATAAAAGACGGTTGGTCTGTTGATTCAACCGTCGGACATGCTAAACGTATGGCATTGTTTAAAGAGTGTGAGATGGCATGTACTAAAACAATATATAACTACATTCATCAGGCCTCATTATCTATACGTCCAATTGATTTGCCACTAATAGTTAAGCGCTCTCAACGCAAAGCTCATACTCGCCAGAATAAAAAGCGATTAGGGGCATCTATTGATGAACGTCCTTCTTCAATAGATACTAGAGAAGAATTTGGTCACTGGGAAATAGATACTGTGCGAGGTACTAAGAATAAAAATGACCAGGTACTAGTTACCCTGATTGAACGTAAAACGCGCTTATACGTCGTTTTACGAAGTCAATCTGGACGAGCTGAAGATGTAAAATGTACGCTAGAAACTTGGTTATCCACTTTTACAGATTCTGAGAACCTTAAGGACATATGCAAGAGTATTACTAGTGATAATGGCAGCGAGTTCAGTACTATAGCTGAATTAGCCTCAGATTCACTTGATATTTACTTTGCCCATCCTTACTCTTCATGGGAGCGAGGTTCTAACGAACGGCATAATGGATTACTTAGACGATTCATCCCTAAAGGAATGCCTATCTCTACTGTATCAGAAAGTCTGATTAGAAGAGCTATGCGTCAGTGCAATAATTTACCACGTAAGATCTTAGGCTATAAAACACCACTAGAGGCATTCCTAGAAGAAGTTAGGTTATTAGGGTAATTGATGACTTTTAAGAAAGTGTTTAACTTCGATTTGCAATTTACGTATAAATTCTTGTAAAAAAAGTGTCAACCAATCTTGACAACTTCAGACGGTAAAATTAATGAAAAAAATGGGGTAGGTTAAGATGGCAAAGAAAGTACTTATTATTTCAACAAGCCTTCGTGACGGCAGTAATTCCGATATTCTTGCTAAGGAATGTGAAAAAGGAGCAAGGGAAGCCGGACACGATGTAGAATATATTTCTCTGAAGGGGAAGGACATTAAGTTCTGTATCGGATGCCTTGCCCTATGAGCTTGGAAAGGCTCTGTAAGATGAAAAAGCTAGTGACGATTAGAAAGTAGAGTATAAAAATAATGAAGAAGATAGTACAGACAGCAGGTAGAGCTGCTGTCGGAGAATTTGCACCGGAGTTTGCTCACTATAATGATGATGTTCTCTTTGGGGAAAACTGGAATAATCAGGATATCGATGTAAAGACAAGAAGTATTATCACAGTAGTTGCGCTCATGTCTTCAGGTATTACAGATTCGTCTCTGAAATATCATCTGCAGAATGCAAAGGCGCATGGTGTAACCCAGAAAGAAATCGCGGCAGTGATCACCCATGTGGCATTCTATGTAGGATGGCCAAAGGGATGGGCTGTATTCAACCTGGCGAAAGAAGTATGGAAGACCGGAGAAGGAGATCTTCCTTATGAAGACGAAGCTATGAGAGCTCATGCAAAGGAAATGGTATTTCCAATCGGAGCACCAAATGATGCTTATGCAAAATACTTTGTTGGGCAGTCCTATTTGGCACCTGTATCAACGGATCAGGTAGGCATCTTTAACGTAACCTTTGAACCGGGATGTAGAAATAACTGGCATATTCATCATGCCTCTGAGAATGGTGGACAGATACTCGTCTGCGTGGCAGGACGCGGCTACTATCAGGAATGGGGCAAAGATGCAGTGGAATTAAAACCAGGTGATTGCATCAACATTCCGGTAGGTGTAAAGCACTGGCATGGGGCTGCACCGGATTCCTGGTTCAGTCATTTAGCAATTGAAGTTCCAGGCAAAGACAGTTCTAATGAATGGCTGGAAGCAGTAGATGATGAGATATATTCAGAGCTGCATTAGTTAATCAAATTGATATTTACTCAATACAAACCATTACTCTTCTTTTAATGCTAATCATTCAAAGATACGAGCTAATCAAGGGCAGTCTATATCTGTAGATATATCTTTGCCTATAGTGGAGCCACTGGAATATTTGTATCATGGAACGGGTGAAAAATCCGTAGCGGCTATTAATCAGAAGGGGCTTCTTCCTATGGGCCGTTTATATGTGCATTTATCTGGTGATAAGAAAATGGCGATTATGGTAGGAAGTCGTCATGGCAAGGCTGTTGTTTATAAAGTAAGTAGTAGAGATATGTATCGACAAGGTTATACCTTTTATCGGTCTGTAAATGGTGTGTGGTTGACTAAACAGGTGCCTGTAGAGTATTTAGCAGAGTTATAATAAATACGGCTTATAATGCGACGTAAAACACGACGTAAAAATTTACGTTGGATTTACGTCGCAACGAATAGGGAGTAAATGAGGTAGAGGGGGGGATGAAAGGTGCATAAAGATATATTTGAAGCTTATAGTCAAGAGATAGAACCAGATAAACGACAGAAGGGATATGCTTGGTCGACAGGTAAACACATGGATAAAAAAGAGATAGTCCTTAGAAAGGCGAGCTTGGCGGATGCGGAGCAAATCCTTGCTATTTATCGGTATTATATAGAAAAGACTGCCATTACCTTTGAATGGGATGTGCCTAGTATTGATGAATTTAAGAAGCGGATGACGGCTACTATGAAGACTTATCCCTATTTAGTAGCACTTATTGGTGATAAATTAGTAGGTTATGCTTATGCAGGGACTTTTAAAGCGCGTAAGGCTTATGACTGGTCAGTGGAAACGAGTATTTATGTAGATAAAGATTATGAGCGATTGGGCATTGGCAAAGCTTTATATAAGGCCTTGGAAGAGGTCTTAAAGAAGATGCATATTCTCAATGTTAATGCTTGTATTACGTATCCAAAAGAAGAAGACGAATACGTTACAAAAGATAGTGCCCGCTTTCATGAATATATGGGCTATCAGTTGGTCGGTAGGTTTCATGATAGTGGTTATAAGTTTGGCCGATGGTATGACATGATTTGGATGGAAAAAATGTTAGGGTCACATAGAGAGCAGCCAGAAGCGGTTATTCCTTATCCAAAAATAAAGTGTTGTTTATAAGGTGGATGTAATGCAAACAAGAGATGCAAGACAAGTATTGATGAAAAATTTACAGGCCTTAGGGTATCCTAAGGAATTTGGTTATGTACTAGCCAATGAGCTAAAGACAGAAAAGCTCATCTATAAGTTGGCTCATTATGTGTATCATGTGCAGCCACAGTCAGCAGAAGAGATAGCGGATGAAATGTTAGCTCTTTGTGCAAATCGTGATACTTGGCGAGATAAGAAGTTTGCCCAGTATTATAATGATAAGGTAACACAGAGCTTAAACGAAGACTGGAATCATAATCATGAACCGCTAGAATAGGAGATGGTTTGCTTGAAGGGGACATCTATATCTTTTAATGCTCTACTATGGTTTTGCGGGTTATTGTAAGTAAGATTATTCAGTATGTACCGATGTTATCTAAGTAAGGGCATAGGTAGTTTGGTTTAGTGGATTAAATAATATATAAGTAAAAACCACTCAGTTATTAAGAAAGACTGAGTGGTTTTACGTTTGAGCAAGGCATAGTCATATCTATATGGGAAACTATTTACTATAGGTAAAGTTTATATTTAGTATAGTTATGGTCTAAAAAACTCTACAATTTTATGGATAGCTAAGGCCATGTGATTAGGATCTTGGAAGGGATGGTTGGCGCCTTCCACAGGGATAAATTGAATTACATTATTTTCGGCGAATTGCTTGGAGTCGGCAATAGGTACCATGGTATCCTTGGTACCATGAATAATAAGCATATCGTCAGCAAAATCAAAATATTCATGATTAGTTATTTTAAAGGCATCTAAATCATCTAAAAAGGATTGGTCAATTTTCATTTTACGGGCAAAGCCAACTTGGATGTCTTTGCCTTTTTTTAGTTTATTTAGATCGGCGTCATCAATATTTTCGCGGATGGTACGGTGCATTTCAATGGCAGGGCAGCGTAGGGCGATTTTAGTAAAGGGATTGCCTACTTCAATAAGATACCGTAAGGTGATGTAGCCACCAAAGCTAGTTGAGTAAATATATAGTTTATCTGCCTGTAAGCTTTCTTTGGCATAATTGACAACAAGGGTTAAATAGGTTAGACATTCAGCAATGGTTAATTTCTTACGGGCATCGGCGCCGTGACAAGGCCAATCAAAGGCGATAACGGCGTAGTCTTTGTATTTACTTGTCAGGTGCTGACCAAATTTACTTGTACCAGCCGTGTCTTTATTACTGCCGTAGCCATGGGTTACGATAGCTACGTGAGAAAAGGTGCGTTTATTTTTATCGTTATCTTTCGTTATTAATTTACAGCGGATGCTGTAACCTTGTTCGTTTATATCAAATAATTTTTCCATGATAACCTCGTCCTTTATTTGTATTTTTTAGCTGCTTTGCCTATCATTGTGGAACGACTTCTTGTAGAAGCTGGATGCATTGACTAGGTTTGTATTAACAGTTTTGGATATATATAGGAGACAATGTATTTAGTATAGCATAGATGTGGTTAATTGCTAGTGAATGTGCGGTAGGCTAAGGAAACTTATGTACTGAGTTTGTAGTGGATATATGGAGTAAATCCATACGTAAGAGCTTGTTTATATTATGCAGGTAGAGGACTGCTTTTACTTCCTAGGCATAAGGGGCAAAATTTAAAAGTGATTTAATAAAATTATGATTTTTATTGGACAGTTTTCTTGTATAATAGAGATAGTGTAAAATACGAAGTAGTTTAATAGCTAGGTTAATACTGAAATAAGAGATGTTGGGGTATTTGTATATGGAAGAGTTGACAAAGAAAAGGCTGACTAGCCGCGTGGTGTTAGCCATTTTGGCGACAGGGATTTTTGCTTTTTTAGGTATTTTAGATAGTACAGCGACGACAGTTACCTTTCCTATTTTGATGCGGGAATTCAATGTGTCGACAGATATTATACAGTGGTTTACTTTAGTGGGGACGTTGGCTTTTTCTATTGTAGGCTTTACTAATTTAGCCGTGTATAGGGTGACGAGTTTTTGGGTGAGTGGCTGTATTGCCTTAGGAGTTGTTAGTTTTATTGCTTGGGTTTATATTAGTAAAAATGATAAGAAAGCGCTTATTAATATATCTCTTTTTAAATCCTATCGCTTTAGCTTCCAGTTAATAGCCTACTGTTGTGCTAAGATTGCGACCTTAGCTATTGGACTCATTATTCCTATTTATGTGCAGGAAGTTAATGGCAGTAGTGTGGCTCTAGCTGGGTGGATCATTTTTCCTGGGGCTATCTTAAATGCCTGCATGGGTATGTGGGCTGGTCGTTTATTAGATATAAAAGGCCCTCGCTTACCTATTTATATAGGTCTTATTAATTCTATTGTATGGCTTAGCGTATTAAGTATATGGGGACGAGAGTTAAGTGATGTGGCACTTGTTATCTTATATGCTTTGTATTATAGCGGTTATGGACTTTGCTTTGGTACCTTAATGACAAGTGGTTTAATGGATTTATCTGAGGAAGAACAAGCCCAAGGAAATGCTATATTTAATACCTTACAGCAGTTTTGTGGTGCCGTAGGTATGGCTTTAGCAGGCAGCTTGCTAGGGCTTAGTCAAAGTCGATATACGTCTATTAGTTTTGGGCAGGCTACAGCGATGGGGGCTCAGTGGACCTTTATGGTCTTGACTGTGCTTTTGGTGTTAGCAATGGTTGTGGCCTTAGTATCGGTGCCAAAAAAGAAGTAGAATTATATTGCTATCAAACGTTTAAATCGATATACTGAAATTAAAAGATATAAGAAAATAATGGAAGAGTAAGAGTTAATAATCAGTACCTCTGGGGAAATATAATTTTGATAGAGCTTTATATGATAAAGATATATCATTTCAATATGCTTGTAATATGTGTTTAATACAGATTGGTGAGCTCAGTAATCGAGTTTCGGATGAGCTTAAGAATGCTTACGCTAGCATTCCATGGCGTGCTATACAAGGTATGCGTAATTTACATGCACATGATTATGAAAATGTTGATTTAGATATTGTATGGAATACATTGAAATATAATATTCCTGAGTTAAAAGAAAAGCTAGAAGTTATTTTAGAAAATTTAGAGTAAGATTGTAGATATAATAATAAAAGGGACAGGTAATGGCTAGTTAGCTAGTTTTTACCTGTCCTTTTTAGGTTATGTCAGTATTATTTATGAGCTTCTTTCCATAGGCTGCTCATTTGTTTAGCTGCTTGGGCTGGATTATCAGCTCCAGCAACGGCACTGATGCAGAAAAAACCGTCTACACCGGTTTGTTTTAAGGCGGGGAGGTCTTTTTCTTTTACACCGCCACCAACAACAACAGGAAGAGAGCTGATGCGGTGGAGCTGAGATAGTTCGCTAAGGCTGCGGGTAGCAAAGTGACCATTTTCATCAAGACCACAGTCGGGTTTTGAGGCTGTCTTATGGAGGGGGCCGGCACCAAAGTAGTCAATCGATGAGGTATCGCATTTTTTTACATAGTCCAGGAGTTCTGTTGTGCGGGCTGATAGGCCAATAATGGCGTTAGGGCCTAGTAGTTCTCGACAGATTTCAGGGGGAATATCAGATTGACCGACATGAATGCCGTCAACTTTAATACCTTTTTGTCGGGCACCATATACGACATCAAGACGGTCGTCAACGAGGAGTGTTACTTTGTTGGAGAGGTTAGCTTCTGCGATAACGGTAGAGGCCTCTTCACATAAGCTAATTAGCTCTCTGGCACCAGCCACTTTGGAACGAATTTGCACACAAGTGAAGCCATTGGTAATGGCTGCTTTTACAATGGTGGCGACAGGACGGCCTTTTGTGTTTTCTGGGCCGACTACTAGGTAAGCTGATAAATCAAGGGGAGGAATGGGGAAAGAATAATCTTGTGTTTTCATGATAGTGCTCCTTAGTAAATACACGTAATGTTGATATGATAGGTATTTTTAAGTTATATAGAAGTAAGTGTCTTTAAATTATATAGTAGGATTTATTTTCAGATTATCTAGCTATACTAATTGTACTGTGCTCTAGGCAATACTTAGCAAGGGTATTAGCATCCGCTGTGTATAAAGCATCTAAAAAAAGAGGTTGGAAAGAGCCCGGTCCCTTAGCTCTTTGGTGGGCTTCGTGGCCGGCATAGTTATAGAGAGTGGTTCCTGTTAATGCAGCTAGTAGTGGATTAGTCACAGCGGCATAGACAGCTATGACACCGCCGAGTGAACAACCAGAACCAGTTACCTTAGTGAATAAGGGACTGCCTCCGGTGCATTGAATAGTCGTTTGCCCGTCAGTAATAATATCTGTTTGACCAGAAATAGCTACTGCTCCTTGTATATGTTTTGCTAAGGCTATTGCGTATGGCGTAGCCGTAAGAGAGGAGTCCGTGGAATCGACACCGCGCACACCTTGAGATTGAGAAGACGTTTTGTTATCTATGGGCAGATTCCATAAGTTAGCAACAGCTATAATTTCGGATGCATTGCCGCGAATAATAGTTGGGGGATAGTCTTTCATTTGTTTGATAAGGGAGGTACGAAGGTCACCAATACCGGTACCGACGGGATCTAGTACCCAAGGTTTGTGATGGTCATGTAAATACTGGATGATTTGAGGAATGGTTTCTTCATAGATAGGAATAATTGTACCTAAATTAATGTAAAAGGCTTGGCCCATGTGTGCAAGTTGCTGGCTATCAGCTGGCATATAGCACATGGCCGCACTGCCGCCAATAGCTAATTGGGCGTTAGCTACAAAGTTAATCGTTACGGTGTTAGTGATTGAAGGAACAAGAGGTGTGGTTTGACGCACTTGTCTTATGGCTTTGCTTATTTCTTGGCTTAATGTATGTAATTGATTCGTTTGAGTTGAAGGTGTCTTTGTTTTAGTAGATTCATTGTTGCTCATAAATGGGCTGTCCTTTCTAGTTTTACTATGCAATATATTTCAGTTCTTTATAAATTAGGGGCTATAGGACAACATGTGTTGGGGTTTGCCTTAAAAGCTTAATTAGCCTGTTTTAGAGAGAATTAAATGGATATAAGAGAAAAAATATAGCCGAAAATAGACAAAAAGGACTCACCAATTTGATGAGTCCTTTTTAGCGTCATTAGTAATCAGTCTATATATTGCTGCCTACGCAAGTCTTAACTCGATCAGGTCAAGGGTTGGATGTTATCCTCTCAACGTTTATAGGGCGGTTAGACCCTATGAGCGTACCCCTGCAATGGATAGTTTAATTATAGCAAGTCTCTGTCAATAGTAAAGTATTTAACAATGATTAAAAAGTATAACAAAAAATATAAATACATCATTGATGACGAGATAAGTATATGATAAAATCATACATCATATGTATTTATATCATTAATAAGAAAGGTAGTGACTTATGAGTGACTTTCAGATGAATGGTATTTATTTAGTTATTGGAGCCGCCTGCTTCTTAATCTTGGCTTACCGTTATTATGGAGCCTTTATTGCGGCTAAGGTTTTAACTATTAATAAATACAAGGAAACACCAGCAGTGGAGCACAATGATGGGACAGACTATGTACCGACTAATAAGTGGGTTACGTTTGGTCATCATTTTGCAGCTATTGCTGGAGCGGGGCCTTTAGTAGGGCCTGTTATTGCCGCTCAATTCGGCTATTTGCCAGGTGTATTATGGATTTTAATTGGTTCCGTGCTGGCAGGGGCTGTTCATGATATGGTTATCCTATTTGCCTCTATGCGCTTCGATGGTCGATCTATTGCCGATATTGCTAAGGAACAAATTAGTGGAGCCGCTGGTATGGGGGCTATGTTAGCTACTTTGTTTTTACTCATCGTTACCTTAGCTGGTATGGCCGTTGTTGTAGCGAATGCTTTAGCTAATTCACCATGGGGCTTCTTTACGGTTAGTATGACCATTCCTATTGCAGTGTTTGTTGGCATTTACTTGCGTTGGTTGCGTCCTGGTAAAATCCAAGAAGCGACTATCTTGGGAGTGGCTTTGATTATTGCAGCTGTTGTATATGGTCCATATATAGCTGCTAATCCCGTATTGGCACCGTGGTTTACGTATGATTTATTGACTATTGAACTTATGCTGGCTGTATATGGTTTCTTTGCAGCCGCTTTACCGGTTTGGCTATTATTAGCACCACGTGATTATTTATCTACTTACATGAAGATTGGTACGATTGGTGCTTTGGCCTTAGGTATTGTTGTTGTTATGCCTGTTATTCAAATGCCAGCCTTAACACCTTTTATTTATGGTGGAGGCCCAGTAATTTCGGGTCCAGTTATTCCCTTTATCTTTATTACCATTGCTTGCGGGGCTATTTCAGGGTTCCATGTTGTTATCGCGACGGGTACAACCCCTAAGATGATTACTAATGAAAAGGAAATCCTGCCGATTGGTTATGGCGCTATGGTAACAGAAGCTTTTGTTGCGCTTATGGCTCTAATTGCGGCGACAGCTTTGCATCCTAATGATTATTTTGCTATTAACTCGACAGCGGAATCCTTTCAGAGTCTAGGTATACAGGTGCATGAGTTACCGGTCCTAGGACAGATGGTAGGGGAAGACTTAATGCATAGACCAGGTGGTGCGGTGTCACTTGCTGTTGGTATGGCTCATATTTTTTCTAAATTACCTAATTTGGATCATTTGCTAGGTTATTGGTATCACTTCTGTATTATGTTTGAAGCTTTATTCATTATGACCTTAATTGATGCGGGGACGCGTGTAGGTCGTTACCTCTTACAGGAACTGATTGGTAAGGCTTATAAGCCTATGCTAAATCCATCTTGGAAAGTAGGCGTGTATACGTGCTCTTTCTTGATTTCGATTGCTTGGTTATATTTAGTATTACAAGGTAATATTGGAACGATTTGGCCACTCTTTGGTGTATCGAATCAACTCTTGGCGACTATGACTTTGGCTATTGGGACAACGGTTATTATTCGTATGGGGCGTCGGCGTTATGCGTGGATTACCGGTCTTCCTACTTGGTTTATGGCCTTTATTTCCATTTATGCTGACTATGATAATGTCTTCCAAAACTATATTCCTAATGGTAAATGGTCGCTTGTGGTTATGTCAGCTTTCATGTTCTGCCTCATTGTCTTAGTTATGGTAGAAGCCGTACGTAGCTGGATTCGCTATTGGAATATACCACAAGATTATCGTGATGAAGAAGAAGTAGAAGAAGAAACCTTGCCTGTTCTTCAGGAGAAGGGGCAAGTGGCTGAGTAAGTTGGCGAATTAAGGTGATTGCTCATTTTGTAGTGATACGTCTTAAACGAGTAATCTTTTATCGGTGGTTACAGTCTGTAAAATAGAATATATAAGCGTAAGCCTTTCTGGCTAGTTCTGATAAAGTACTGGTTAGAAGGGCTTATATATTTTTGCATTTATGTATTGATAGAGTTAGAGTTACTAGTTATACTGGAGATAAGAGCGATAGTATTAAGCAATATATGAAAGCATTCATATTTTAGGTAAGAAGGAGAAAGCAGATATGGAAGTTAATGAATTAGATTCAACATATGGCCTTTCTGATGAAGAACTAACAAGACGATTTAAGGCATCAATTCGTATTGATAATGTAATACGGAAAATAAAGGGATTACTGGTTGCTAAATATGATAGTCAAACGGAGAAAGCATATTTGGAGTATCCAGATGGAAGTCGTAAATATGTTGGAGAATAAAAAAGAAAGAATAAGGTAAGAAGCCTAACCTCATAAGGCCAATAACTCTATGGCTATGGTTTATTATTATAGGCAGTAAATATAACGGATAGGGAGCAGGCAATATACTATATAGTTTAAAATCCACTAACTTAGTCAATTGAGGTATGCAGGGAATTAATTATATTATTAAGGAAATAGGATTTCCTTCGAAGGGCATAGACGAACACCAATAAATAAAGCAAGGACAGGACAAAGCAATGAAAAAAGTAAAGCAGTTAGCAGCGATGACCATGGTAACTCTTATGATAACGGCCCCGTTAGCTGTTAATGCATCTGATATAACGAATGTAACAGATACGCCCTCTTGGTTAGGCCGTATTGGCTCAGTTATTGATCAATATAGACCACTCTTATCGCAGTACCAGCCGTATGAAGGTATGGCACGGTCAACTATAGATAAGCAGACAGCCAAAGGCTTGTTAGCTGGTCAAGTGGTTGTGCCAGACAGCGTTATTAATGATATGTTAGCTAGGCAATTAGTAGGGCAAGATAAGGTGACAGCTGTTGAGGTAACGTCTCAAAAAGACGGCACTTTAAAAGTACATTTAGACACGCCGTCTGTTGGGGGGATTGATTTGACAGGGACTATAACGTCCTTTGTAGTTGGTCCTAAGGAATCCTATGTAGAGTATAAAATTAAGGGAAAAGATTTAGAAGACCATGGTGGTCTTGAAGGTTGGTTGTTTTCCCATTTATCCTTATCCTTAATTGAAAAATTAGTGGGCTCTATTAGTGTAGGCAATCTGCCAACGACTGTTCATGGGAATACGGTACGGGTTGATTTTACAAATGCCTTGGCTCAATCCTCGGTTGGTAAAAATAGTATTGCTGGTTATAAGTTATTAGATGTAGTACAGGTAACAAAGGCGATACCACAAGAAGGGGGTATTGCTTTTCAGACGCATTTCACCGGCTCTAAGGCGGTACGAACGATTTTAGAGACAGCCTTAGATTTATAGACGTATTTTGCAGACGCTAAGGCGGTATGGATTATTTTAGAAATGGCCTTGGATTTATAATAGATTGACTTGAGGTATTGAGCATGAAGTGGCGCTAGGGACTTTTCTCCTAGATTCTTTTATGGATAGAGATTTTGATAAGTTAGCAGTACATGAAGCTAGTCAATAGAAAAGTGAGGACCAGGTGATTATCAATACAGGACAACGGACGGATATACCAGCATTTTATCCTCGGTGGCTGGCTAATCGCTTACAAGAAGATCTTGTTTGTGTGCGTAATCCTTATAATCATCGGCAAGTTAGCCGCTATCGTTTGTCACCAGATGTAGTAGATGTCATTTCTTTTTGCACCAAAAATCCAAAGCCTATGGAGCCCTATATGGATTTATTAAGGCCTTATGGGCAGTATTGGCAGGTTACCTTGACGCCTTATGGAACAGATATAGAGCCATATGTGCCATCAGTAGATGAGGTAATTACATCGATTAAGAACTTGTCTCGTCGATTGGGCAAGCAGGCGGTGGTCTGGCGTTATGACCCTATTTTTTTGACTGATACATATACGGAGGTCTATCATCGTAAGATGTTTGCCTATATGGCGGATCAATTAGCAGGCTATGTGGATAGGGTAATTATTAGTTTTATTGACCTTTATGTAAAGGTGCGGCGTAATTTTCCTCAGGTAAAAGCGGTACCTTTAGATGTAGAGCTTCGTTTAGGTAAGGCCTTGATTAAGATAGCGCAAGATTGTGGTATGGTGCTTACCCCCTGCGGGGAAGGGCAGTTACTGGCCTCCTATGGGGCGGATTGTTCTGGTTGTTTGACCATAGAGACGTATGAACGGGCGCTTGGTAAGAAATTAATTGTGCCAGCTTTTAAGCCGAGCCGCCCTATATGTGCTTGTTATCTGTCTTGCGATATTGGGGCTTATGACACGTGTCGACATTTTTGTCGTTATTGTTATGCTAACACTAGTCGCCAGGCCGTCTTAGCTAATAGGATGAAGCATGACGACCAGTCCCCTTTTCTCGTAGGTGGTTATGAGCCTAATGATATAATCCATGATGTACACCAAGTATCATGGATTGACATCAATCAGAGTTTGTTTTAAGTTGGATTCTTTGTTATCAATTGTTCAACGAATAAAAGTATATATACAGACGGTAAAAAATGTGATATGGTTAGCAAGTAAAATGAATTTAATGTGAATTGATTCTTTCTTATATCAAGTTATTAATGGTTAGAAGGGGCGTAGGCAGTGACAAGAAAAACTATCTGTCTTAGCAGTATTGGCGGTATTGTTTTACTTGCTATTATAGGGTTGGCCGCTTACTTTGGGTGGTATGTACCGAGGCAGCCAGCTTATACTTATCAGCGGATTTATCAGGCGGTAGAAGATAAGGATGTAGCTAAGGTTTTTAAATATGTAGATGTAAATTCTATTGTTAAATTAACAGCTGATCGAGAGTTTGAGACTAATCCTAAGTTAAAAGACAATAAGCTGGCCCAGGCCTTAAAAGGGACGGTTATATCTGTTACATCGGCAGCTATTCGTAATATGATTACCAATGCGGTATTAGACCAGCCAAAGTCGCATACACAAAGTGATGATATCGCTTCTTATATTCCTTTATCTGAGGATACCTATAATGTGATTCATTCCTTGCAGACAAAACGGAATCGGATTGATTTAAATAGTTTGCATACTCAGGTAGATAAGGGCGGTCAGGAGGCACAGTCTACCATTGTTGTAGAGGATACAAAATTACATAAAACGGTTACGGTAGAATTAAAGCTGCACAAGACGGATGAAGGGTATTGGCGGATTTATGATATTCCTAATTTGCCTGCCTTATTACAGCAGCTGGATGTGCCAGCGCAGGTAACTGGGAATAAATAGTAATAAATAGGCAGGCTAGGCTTTATTGCTAGCTGGTGCTGTTTGTCAGGGCATAATTTCATAGTAGCAGACAAAGATTAGAAGACTTCTGGAGCTTAAAGCTTTGGAGGTCTTTGTTTTTTATCATTTTAAAGACCTTAGGTTGCTCCATAGAAGATTTAATTGAAAAATGATAAATTTGTATATAATGGTTTGTCCTACTTTTGACTTTTTGATTTATAGGAAGGGTGACTATTTTTATGTTTAGGTTATAAAAAAAGAGAGAAAGCCTTTAGATGGAAATAGGAACTAGTTGGGTAAAATAGGTGTTGAGAGGGTAAATGTAAGTTTTCAAAAAGCTTATTACATAAAAAGTCAAAAAAATAAAAAAAGTTTGACTTTTCACTTGACAAAGGTCAAAAAGTCGAATATTATATAGTCACAAGGTAAGAACAAAAGGTCAAAGATGTAGAAAGTATACCTAATAGAAAGTACTTAATATAAAGATTGAGTAGCTATTAAGTATAAAGAATACACCTTTTAGATAGTCAGTTTGACCTTTTGATGGTTATCTAATACGTAAGGAGTGAGCAAGATGAGCGTACTAGCTGACCGTATAGAAAAATATATATTGGCAAAGATGCTGGAGGAAAGTGAGAACGTTATATTAAAGCGTAATGAATTAGCCGATGAACTGGATTGTGCACCGTCGCAAATCAGTTATGTACTAAGTACACGGTTTTCTAATAAACGAGGTTTTAGTGTTGAGTCCCGTCGGGGCTTGGGTGGTTTTATCCGCATCACACGGATTACCATGGATCAGCCACGTAATGTAGTGGATGATTCCAAAGCCTTGGTGGAACGGCAGATTACCATAGAAGATATTGATGCACAGCTGTTTCAGATGCTAAATAGCAAGCAGCTAACTCGTCGGGAAGCTGCTATGTTACACAGCAGTTTTCAAACGGTACTTATGACAACACCTTTTGAACACCGTAATCAAGCGGTGCGTCAATTATTTGACAGAATCATAGCTATCATCGAGGGGGTGTAAGATATGCTTTGTGATGATTGCAAGAAGAATGAAGCCACAATTCATGTAACGAATATTGTGAATGGGAAGAAAACAGAATCTCATTTGTGTCAGGATTGTGCTAATAAAAAAGAACATGCAGATATGTTTAAACAACTACATCAGTCCTTTGGACAATTTCCTAAATTTTCTAATTCTGGATCCTTTGGTCAATTGGGGTCTTCCATTTTTGATAATGATTTCTTTAATAACGATTTCTTTACTAATGCGGTCTATCCGGATGGTCTCTTGCAGGATAGTCACTCGCAACGATGTGATCAATGTGGTATGACCTTTGATGAATTTAATCGGACAGGTAAGTTTGGTTGCGACCATTGTTATGAAGTGTTTGATCAAGAAATTACACCCTTGGTTAAACGCTTGCAAGGATCGCTAGCCTATGAAGGGCGTGTACCGAGTCGAGGTACAGGTGTCTTTAAGACTCGTCATCAGATTAAACGGTTACGTCAAGAATTAAATAAGGCCATAAAGGGTGAAGATTATGAAAAAGCTATTACCCTTCGTGATCAGATTAAACAGTTAGAAGATTCGTTGCACAAGGATGCAGGGGCCAAGACAGATGAAAGTAGCGCTAGCTAGGAGGTGACCTTAGATGATAGATAGTATTTTAGACCAGCCTTTAAGTCAGTGGCAAACAGAAGGTACGCTTGATAAAGAACATATTGTCTTATCCAGTCGTATCCGCCTAGCTCGTAATTTTAAGGGAATTGCTTTTACCAATCGGGATAAGGAAGACGCATTAGAAAAGGTAGATACGATGATGCGCCGCGTTCCCTCTCTTTTGACTAAGGTGGATGGTAAATCTTACTCCGATATTAGCTTGGATAAGTTATCAGGTATTGAACGAGAAGTCTTAGTAGAAAAGCATTTAGTAAGTCCTAATCTAGTAGAAAAGGTAAACCACCGCAGTGTTATTATATCTGATGATGGAGCGGTTGCCATTATGGTTAATGAAGAAGACCATATTCGGATTCAGTCCATGGCAGCTGGTCTTAATTTAACTAAGGCCTATGAACGGGCTGTACAGATTGATGATGCGATTGAAAGCACGTATGATTATGCTTTTTCTGAAAAGTTTGGTTATTTAACGGCTTGTCCGACTAATGTAGGTACTGGTATGCGGGCTTCGGTTATGTTACATTTGCCAGCCTTAGCTATTACAGGCAAACTTAACCGGGTCGTTCGCAGTATCATTCAGTTAGGTTATTCTGTTCGTGGTCTTTATGGGGAAGGGTCGGAAGGCTTAGGTAATATTTATCAAGTGTCCAACCAAGTAACTATGGGAATTAGCGAAGAGGATACGATAGCCCAGTTAAACAAGATTATTGAAGGGCTGATTAAGGAAGAAGAAAAAGCACGGCAAAGCATTGCTCGTGAACATTCGGATGCCTTTGAAGATAGGGTATGGCGTGCTTATGGCGTCTTGGCTCATGCTCGTAAACTCAGCGGTGCCGAAGCCTTATCCCTACTCAGTGATGTACAGTTAGGTATTGATATGGGCATTCTTCATATGAAAAGTAATGCCTTTTTTGATAAACTCGTCGTTATTACGCGGCCTAATTTCCTCAGTAAGTATGCTGGCCAAGATAGCATGACAGCTGATGAACGAGATGCCTATCGGGCTAAGGTCGTTCGTGATGCGCTTAATATAGAACAATAAATAATTTAGAGGTGATAATATATGATGCAACAACGATATACAGAAGGAGCACAGAGAGCCTTACAGATTGCTCAAGAAAAAGCACAAGACTTTGGTCATGATTATGTAGGGACAGAACACTTGCTTTTAGGTTTACTTGGTGAAAATCAAGGGATAGCTGCTAAGGCTCTTCATGAATTAGGACTTACGGATGAAGTGGCTGAAAAATCAGTCTTAGATGCCGTTGGTTACGGTAATAGCAGTGGTAGTCAATTATATATGACGCCACGGACGAAACGGGTCTTAGAAATTGCTGTTCAATATGCTAATCAGTTAGGTCATAACTATGTAGGTACAGAACATATTTTATTAGGTATCTTACATGATGGTGGCGGTGTGGCTGTTGGTGTTTTACAGCAGCAAGGAATTCGCCGTGATGATGTTATTGAAGCCATTAAGAAGATTATTGGTCAGTCTGGTAATGCGGACGGCCCTGTAGAAAATGCGAATGGTGGCGGTGTCGCTGGTCTTGGTGATTTTGCTATCGACTTAAATGAACGAGCTAAGCAAGGTAAGATTGACCCTGTCATTGGTCGTGATAATGAAATTAATCGTGTAATCCAGATTTTGAGCCGTCGTACTAAGAATAATCCAGTCCTTATTGGTGAACCTGGTGTTGGTAAAACAGCCATTGCTGAAGGTTTAGCACAGCGCATTGTTAATCAGAATGTACCAGAAATATTGCGGAATAAACGTATTATTTCCTTAAGCTTATCTTCTATGGTCGCTGGTGCGAAATACCGTGGTGAATTCGAAGAACGACTAAAGAAAGTCGTTGATGAAGTACAAAAGCATGATGATATGATTGTTTTCATTGATGAAATTCATACCATTGTTGGTGCGGGTGCTTCGGAAGGGGCTATGGATGCGGCTAATATTTTAAAACCAGCCTTAGCTCGTGGTGAATTCCGTGTTATCGGGGCAACTACACTTGATGAATACAAGAAGAATATCGAAAAAGATGCCGCTTTGGAACGTCGTTTCCAACCTGTTCTTGTAGGTGAACCAAATGAAGACGATGCGCTAGATATCTTAAAGGGCTTGCGTGACCGTTATGAAGCCTTTCATAAGGCTAAAATTACAGACGAAGCTTTGGAAGCAGCCGTTCATTTAACCAGCCGCTATATTACGGATCGTTTCTTACCAGATAAGGCTATTGATGCTATGGATGAAGCAGCATCTAAGGTTCGTATGAAGGTTTACTCTGCTACACCAGATGTAAAGGCTTTGGAAAATAAGTTAGCTGATATTCAGAAGGAAAAAGAAGCAGCTATTGTAGCGCAGAACTTTGAAAACGCTGCTAAGCTTCGTGATGAAGAAAAGAAAGTAACTCAGGAAATTGAATCGAAGCAAAAAGATTCTAAGAAGGATTCTGCTGAAAAATTAGTGGTTACGGAAGAAGATATTGCAGAAGTTGTATCTGATTGGAGCGGTGTACCAGTTGCTCGTATTGCCGAAGAAGAATCAGAACGCTTGTTGCACTTAGAAGAAGAATTGCATAAACGCGTTGTTGGTCAAGATGAAGCAGTTACGGCTGTTGCTAAAGCTGTTCGTCGGGCTCGGGCTGGTTTAAAAGATCCGAAACGGCCAGTTGGTTCCTTCTTATTCTTAGGACCAACTGGTGTTGGTAAAACGGAATTAGCTAGAGCCTTAGCATCGAGTTTGTTTGGCGACGAAAATGCTATGATTCGTTTAGATATGTCTGAATACATGGAAAAGCATACCGTTAGCCGTTTGGTTGGGGCGCCTCCAGGATACGTTGGTTACGAAGAAGGCGGTCAATTAACGGATGCGGTACGGCGTAAACCATATAGTGTTATCCTCTTTGATGAAGTAGAAAAAGCGCATGCGGATTTCTTCAATATCTTATTACAAGTCTTGGATGATGGCCGTTTAACAGATAGTCAGGGCCGAACGGTTGACTTCCGTAATACGGTTATTATTATGACAAGTAACCTAGGGGCTAACTTCTTAAAACTGGATAGTGCGGAAATGGGCTTCTTAGCCGCTAAGAATAAGGACAGCAAGAAGGAAATTGACTTTGAAGAAGCAAAGAAACAGTCCTTGGATGCAGTACGCCATCACTTCCGTCCAGAATTCTTGAACCGTATTGACGAAATGATTGTTTTCCATCCGTTAACAGCTGATAACTTACATCATATTGTTAACATTTTGTTACAGGATGTAGTAAAACGCTTGCATGAACGTGATATTGAAATCGAAATTTCTCAGCCAGCTATGGATGTCTTGGTTAAGGAAGGTTCGGACTTTGCTTATGGTGCTCGTCCATTAAAACGTGCTATTCAACGCTTAGTGGAAGACCCTGTATCGGATATTATTCTTAAAGGTGAAGTTGAGGAAGGAGGTCTTATTAAGGTCGAAGAAAAAGACGGTGATTTAGATTTTAAAGTCAGTGATGCTGGCAAGAAAAATGAAGAAGTTGAACGGGTAAAAGAAGACTAACGTCTTTGAACCCTGTCTAATATAATTAATACTGCAATTTTCTTTCTAACTAGTAGTTGGAAGGAATTTAATAAAAGAATCACGAATATCTATAAGGTATTTGTGGTTCTTTTTTTATAGGAGGCTTTATGGCGAAAACAAAGGTTAAAACCACTTATTATTGCAATAATTGTGGTGCTGAATATCCTCGTTGGCAGGGGCGGTGCACTCAATGTGGTGAGTGGAATACCTTGGTAGAAGAGATAAAACGAGAACCGACGAGTGCTAATCGCCGTAATGTAGTTAGCCACGACCAGGTAAAGCCGGTAGCTTTGTCTAACATAGAGACGACGGATACAGAACGTATTTCAACAGTATATGGTGAAGTGGATCGTGTCTTGGGTGGTGGTATTGTGCCTGGGGCGCTTATGCTCTTAGGGGGTGACCCTGGTATTGGTAAATCGACCTTAGTTCTTCAAGTATCGGGACAAATTGCTGATAAAACAGGAGCCGTTCTTTATGCTTCGGGAGAAGAGTCGCAGATGCAGCTAAAACTTAGGGCTGAGCGCTTAACTATTAACACACCTAAGTTAGCAGTTATGGCGACAACGAATTTGGATTTGATTTTACAAGAAGCACAAGCGGTCAAACCAGTACTGTTAGTGGTGGATTCTATACAAACGGTTTATACTGATGATATTGAATCGGCGCCTGGTAGTGTGGCTCAGGTCAGGGAGTGTACGGGACGTCTTTTACGATTTGCCAAGGAATCGAATATAGCGGTCATTGTCATTGGCCATGTAACGAAAGAAGGTAATATAGCAGGCCCACGTATGTTGGAACATATGGTGGATGTGGTCCTTTATTTTGAGGGGGAACGGTCCTATCAATTTCGCGTTTTACGGGGGATTAAGAACCGCTTTGGTTCAACATCTGAGACGGGCTTATTTACCATGGTGGAAAGTGGGTTAGAAGAGCTAAGTAATCCATCGGAGGCACTGCTATCAGAACGATTTGAAGAGGAAACGGGTTCAGCTATTATGGCTTACTTGGAAGGTATACGACCGGTGCTAGTTGAGGTGCAGAGCCTTGTGGTAACGACGGCCTTTGGTATGCCTCGAAGGACGGCTATAGGTTATGATCTGAATCGCTTAATTGTTTTGTTGGCTGTACTGGAAAAACGGTGTTCATTAACCCTAGGTAATAAGGATGTTTATGTGAATGTTATTGGCGGCCTAAAGGTAAATGAACCAGCCTGTGATATGGCAACGGCAGCCGCTATTGTATCCAATCTAAAGGATAGACCTATACCATCAGATATGGTTATTCTTGGTGAAGTGGGCTTAACGGGTAATGTGCGGAGTATTCCACGTATTGAACAACGGATTAATGAAGCAGCTAAATTAGGCTTTAAAAAATTCGTTATACCTGCCGGTAATATGAAACAAGTAAAGAAATTACGGTCTGATATTCAAATTTATGGTGTAACAACAGTCTTGGAAGGGTTACAACAAATCTTTAGATCCTGAATAGGATAGTCACTCTTTTTTATAAGGGAAAAAGGAATTTTATGTGTATACATGAAGCTTTCTCCTTACAGGTTAGAAAAAATATTGTACAATAGATAAGCAGCTTATCATAAGAAGTTGTATTTCTAGTTAGTATAGTTGTAAGTAAGGTGGTTAGGGGGACGTTAGACTATAGGTAGTATATGGTTATATACCCCTTGCTAGGTATTGAGGAGGTGCTTATGGTGTATCGGTTATTGCGATATGCCATTGCTGTATTAGTCGGTCTTTCTGTTTTTGCTGGCGGAGAGAACTATGCGCCTTTGCTGCGTAATTGGACACTTATGCGGCAGCCAGACGTAAGTTTTGTATGGCTCATTACAGTTGATGCGTTTTGTTTTGTGATATGCCCGCTTATTGGGGCGGGGCTAGGGTACTGGGTGTCTAAATGGCTCCTTAATTGGGGGATGTCTGTATCCAAACGGATAGAAATAGTACTGGCTAGGCGGCCAGAGCAGGAATTAACGGCAGGAGCAGTTGGGCTTTTATTCGGACTTATTATTGCTAATCTTATCGGCTGGGCTTTTCGTGATATTCCTATTATTGGTTCTTATGTAGGTATTGCTTTGAGTGCTATTTTAGGCTTAATTGGTATCCGTGTAGGTGTTCAAAAGGGACCAGAGTTTTATCGCAATTATAAGGGTAATTGGGATGATCAGCGTCGTAAGTTAGAAGATTTATATGCAGCGACCATAAATGCAAAAACAGGCTCTGTGCCGTCCACAACGAGTTCAGTAGCTAGTGGCGGTGCCGTTGTGCCTGTGCCACCAAGAGATATGGCTCTGTATAAAGCGGGAGCTAATGGGCAGTTACAAGGCTTATCCACGGCTAAGTTATTAGATACGTCTGTTATTATCGATGGCCGTATTTCGGACATTTACAAGACAGGTTTTTTGGAAGGGCCTTTGGTTGTACCGGTTTTTGTACTAGAAGAATTACAGCGCATTTCAGATTCAGCAGATCAGTTAAAACGGGATAAGGGGCGCCGAGGCTTAGATATTTTACATGCTATGCAGGAAGATAAGAAATTGCCTATCCGCATCATTAATGATGACTATGAAGATATTACGGAAGTAGACTCTAAGTTGATGCGCTTAGCTCTTGAACGTGGCTGGAAGCTTATTACTAATGATTTCAACTTGAACAAGGTGGCTGTTTTGCAAGGAATTCCCGTCTTGAATTTAAATGAATTAGCTAATGCGGTTAAGCCAGTTATGGTGCCAGGAGAACAGGTAACCGTTCATGTAGTTAAAGAGGGAAAAGAAAATAATCAAGGTGTGGCCTATCTACCAGATGGGACTATGATTGTTATTGAAAATGGAGCTAAATCCATAGGTAAGACTATTGTGGCAGAAGTGACGTCTGTCTTACAGACGAATGCAGGCCGCTTAATTTTTGCTCGAATAGGAGGTATGGCTTCATGACCGTATGTATTGTATTAGCTGCTGGTTGTGGTAGACGTATGGGACTGGAGTGGAATAAGGTGTTTGCACCTATAGGTGATAAGACCATTATTCAATGGACACTTTTACAGGTAGCGCAGGCAAGGAGTGTAGATAGTCTTATTATTGCTGTGGCGCCAGGTGAAGAAGCCTTTATGAGACAGCAGGTAGAAGCCTTAGGCCTGACTAAGGCTATACAGTATGTAGTAGGTGGTAAGACACGGCAAGAATCAGTAGCCCATGCCATGGTCCTTGTTGATCCTAAAACGTCCATAGTACTTGTGCATGACGGTGCTCGTCCCTTGGCTAGTGCTGATGTATTTGACCGAGTGGCGCAAGCAGCCCAGCAATATGGAGCGGCCGTTGTGGGTGTACCAGTTGTGGATACGATTAAACGGGTGACGTCCGATGGGCAGGTGCAAGAGACTTTAGTTCGTGATGAATTATATGCTGTGCAGACGCCACAAGGTTTTCAATATGACGTCTTTAAGCGGGCCCAGGCGTATGCTGAGGAGACCTACTATCTAGGCACGGATGATGTATCTTTAGTTGAGCATATGCATGAGCCTGTACATATTGTAGAAGGCTCTTATACCAATCGAAAGGTAACAACACCAGCTGATTGGGAATGGGTGCGTATGAAACTATTAAATGGGGCAGAGCCTAGCGTAAACTTGGTTAAAGAAGTTAATTCTTCAACTCAGCAAGAAGGGGTGGCTGGTAGGCAGGAACAGGAAAATGTGGTTAATTATCAGTCTGATGACTGTCAAAGGCATGGCGATGGCTCTAAAGAAGAGCAAAAAACGTTTTGTATACCACGTGTTGGTTTTGGCTATGATGTTCATAAGCTGGTTAAGGGACGCCCTTGTATTTTATGTGGCCAAACCTTTGCTTGTGAATTAGGTCCAGAAGGCCATTCTGATGCGGATGTGCCAGTTCATGCTTTGATGGATGCCCTTTTAGGAGCTGCCGGTCTTAGAGATATAGGTTATTATTTTCCACCAGAGGATGATGCCTTTTTAAATGTATCGAGTCTTGATTTATTAGGAAAAGTGAAGACTTTATTGCACAAAGAGGGGTACACGCCCTATAATATTGATGTTATGATTATTGCGGAGATACCAAAGGTAAAGCCGTATATCGAGATAATGAAAGAAAATGTAGCTGCTGTGCTAGACTTACCTTTGACACGTGTCAGCATAAAAGCGACAACCAATGAAGGCTTAGATGCCTTAGGTCATAAAGAAGGAATAGCTGCACAAGCAGTAGCTACGATTATTGAAGGGAAGTAGTAAGATGAAAGTTCGTTTTGCACCAAGTCCAACAGGACCATTTCATATTGGCGGCGCTCGGTCTGCCTTATTTAATTTCTTGTTAGCTAAGAAGGAAAAGGGAACCTTCCTTGTACGTATTGAAGATACAGACTTAGCCCGTTCCACGAAGGAAAGTGAAGAAAATATTAAGGCTGCCTTAAAATGGCTGGGTATGAACTGGGATGAAGGTATTGATGTAGGCGGCGATAATGGTCCTTATCGTCAGACGGAACGGCTAGACATTTATAAAAAATATGTAGACCAGCTAATCAAAGAAGGTAAGGCCTACTATTGCTATTGTACAGAAGAAGAATTAGATAAAGAACGGGAAGCCCAGATGGCTAGAGGAGAAACACCTAAGTACAATGGGCACTGTGCTCACCTAACAGAAGAACAAATTGAACAATATAAGAAAGAAGGCCGTAAGCCAACGGTTCGCCTTCGTGTACCTTTGAATCAAACAGTAGCCTTTGATGATATGGTGCGTGGTCATATTGCCTTTGAATCTAACGGTATTGGCGATTTTGTTATTGTTAAATCTGATGGCATTCCTGTTTATAATTTTGCCGTTGTTGTTGATGACCATACGATGGGGATTACCCATGTCATTCGGGCTGAAGAACATGTATCCAACACGCCACGTCAATTAGTTATCTTTGATGCGCTTGGCTGGCAGGCACCAACTTATGGACATATTTCCTTGATTCTTGGTGCAGACAAGAAAAAGATGAGTAAGCGTCATGGCGCTACTTCTGTTGATCAGTATCGGCAGCAAGGTTATTTGCCGGAAGCCTTGGTTAATTTCTTAGCCTTACTTGGTTGGTCGCCAGAAGGGGAAGATGAATTGTTTACTATGGATCAATTGATTGAACAATTCTCTATGGATCATGTAGCTAAAAATCCTGCTGTTTTTGATATTGATAAATTGAATTGGATTAACTTCCACTATATGAAGAAGTTGTCTGATGAAGAATTATATGAATTGTGCTTACCTCATTTACAGGCAGCTGGTTATGCACCTCAAAGTCCATCAGCTGATGAAAAGGCATGGCTTATGATGCTATGCACTTGTGTACGAGACCATGTTAGCTATGGAGCGCAGATTGTAGATCAGGTTAAGATGTTCTTTACGGATAGCATAGAAGAAGATCAAGAACATGCGGCAGATATTCAGGCTGTGAAGGATGAAGATACTTATAAGACGGTAGTGGCTGCTTTTAAGGATAAATTGCAGGCTATGGATCAGGTAACGCCAGGAGCTGTTAAAGCAGCTATTAAGTCAATTATGAAGGAAACAAAATTAAAGGGTAAATTTGTTTTCATGCCAATCCGTGTAGCAATTACGGGCCAAATGCATGGGGCTGACTTAAATTACATTGTTACGCTCTTTGGTAAAGATAAAACCGCTGCTCGCTTAGAAGCAGCCTTAGCCTAAAAAGGAGATGGCAGCCATGGAATCCATGAAAGAACGATTTGTACGGTATACGTCGATTAATACGAGATCAGATGAAGCGAGTCAGACTATTCCGAGTACTAAGCGGCAGACAGAGTTTGCTAAAATATTGGTAGCTGATTTAAAAGAAATTGGCTTGTCTGATGTGGCTTTACATGATAATGGTTATGTAATCGGCCATTTGCCAGCTAATACGGATCAAGATGTACCCGCCATTGGTTTTATTGCCCATATGGATACAGCTGATTATAATTCAGAAGGTATTAAACCTCGTATTATTGAAAACTATGATGGAAAAGATATCGTATTAAATCAGTCCTTGAACATTGTTAGTCGTCTTGCTGATTTTCCTAATCTTAAGAATTATAAGGGAAAGACTTTAGTCGTTACTGATGGTACGACTCTGTTAGGTGGCGATGATAAGGCCGGTATTGTGGAAATCATGGAAGCTATGAAGATTTTGTTGGCTAATCCATCTATTAAGCACGGTACGATTTATGTTGGTTTTGGACCGGATGAAGAAATTGGTCGTGGGGCGGATCATTTTGATGTGAAGGCCTTCCCTGTGGCTTATGCCTATACAGTTGATGGTGATAAATTAGGCGGTTTAGAATATGAAACCTTTAATGCGGCGGCAGCTAATGTAACCTTGAAGGGGATTTCTGTGCATCCAGGTTCGGCTAAAAATACGATGGTTAACTGTAATAAGGTGGCTATGGAATTTGACCGCATGTTACCACAATGTGCGGTGCCAGAATGTACGGAGAACTATGAAGGCTTTATTATGCTTTTAAAATCAGATACAGCTGTTGATCATGGGCAGATGTCTTATATTATTCGCGATCATGATCGTTCTAAGTTTGAAGTTAAAAAAGATCTTTTTAAGTTGGCTGAAAAAGTTATTAATGAACGTTATGGCATGGAAGCGATTAAGGTTGACTTAAAAGATAGTTATTATAATATGTATGATATCATTAAAGACCATATGGATTGTGTAGACCATGCCAAGAAGGCCATGGAAAAGGCAGGTATTACACCAGATGTACAGCCTGTACGTGGTGGGACAGATGGATCAAAGATTTCCTTCATGGGCATTCCGACACCAAACTTGTTTACCGGGGTAGAAAACTTGCATGGACGTCATGAATTTGCTTGCTTAGAAGATATGGAAGCATCTGTTAAGACTATTGTTAATATTGCTAATTGCGCCTTGTAATTGACGGTTCTTCTCTATTCATGGTATAGTTAATCTATATCTAATTAAGTAGAACAAGTGCGCACCGACCGGTGGTAACGGTACGGACAAGATGAGTAGCTAATGGGGCCATCACCCGTAAGGGATTGATGGCTCTTTTTACTGATAGAACAGGAAGTGAGGCATCGTAATGAGAGAGATCACTGTATTTAATACAATGCATAGAGAAAAAGAAGTGTTTAAACCAGTTACGCCAGGTGAGGTTAAGATCTATGTATGTGGCATAACGCCTTATAATCATTCCCATATTGGGAACGCCCGTCCTTTTGTTACATGGGACGTAATTCGTCGCTATTTAGCTCATGTTGGTTATAAAGTAACGTATGTACAGAATTTTACGGATATTGATGATAAGATTATTAATACATCAAATGGGGAAGGCGTTACTTGGGATACGATTGCTAACCGCTATATTAATTCCTACTTTGAAGTTATGGATGCCCTTCATGTAAAGCGGGCAGATGTGTATCCACGGGTATCTGAAAATATTCCAGATATTATTGCTATGGTTCAAAAGTTAATTGATAATGGCCATGCCTATGAATTGGATGGGGATGTCTACTATAGTGTAGAAACCTTTGACCGCTATGGTGAATTATCTGGTCGTACCCTAGAAGATATGGAAGCTGGCGCTCGCGTTGATGTAAATGACCGTAAGCATAATCCAATGGACTTTGCTCTATGGAAGGCAGCTAAACCAGGAGAACCGTCTTGGGATAGTCCGTGGGGTAAGGGACGCCCAGGTTGGCATATTGAATGTTCAACCATGAGTCATAAATTCTTAGGTGATGAATTTGATTTCCATGGTGGCGGCAGTGACTTAATCTTTCCACATCATGAAAATGAAATTGCTCAGTCAGAAGGTTGTACAGGTTATCATCCATCAGTTCGGTATTGGCTGCATAATGGCTTTATTACTATTAATCAGGAAAAAATGAGTAAGTCCTTGAATAACTTTTTCTTAGTTAAGGATATTTTGGCTCAGTATAGTGGTGATGTGCTTCGTTATTTCTTGATTAGCACCCATTATCGTAGTCCATTGGATTTTAGTGATGAACGCTTGGATGAAGCAACAAAATCTTTGGAACGTATTGGTACGGCTATTTCTAATTTATTGTATTTAGAAGCTATGGACGAAGGTGTTTGTGACCAAGCGGCTGCGGATTTATTGGAAAAAGCCAAGGCTCATATGAATGACTTTGAAGACGCTATGAGTGATGACTTTAATACGGCACTAGCAAGTGCTTCTATTTTCGGCTTAGCTAAGGATATTAATATTTATTATCAGCAAATACAGGCACAGCCAGGTAAGGTTTGCCATAGTACGATTGGTCAAGTAAAGGATATCCTTCATACGATGACGGATATTTTAGGTGTTCTCGAAGATACTTGGCAGGGTCAGGCTCAGGCAGGTAGTGAAGACTATGAACAACTTATGCAGGTCGTGTTAGACATTCGTCAGGCTTGCCGTGAACAAAAACAATATGCCTTAGCTGATGCGATTCGCGATAAGCTAGGTGAGTTAGGCATTACTATTGAAGATTCGCCACAAGGCGCACGGTGGAAAAAAGCGTGAAGTTCAAGCAATATCAAGCTCTGCATAAAGAGACGATAGATAAGTTAAGAGCCTTGGTCGATACAGACTTAGACAGGGATGGCTTGTTTTATGGAGATGAGTCACTTCTGTTAAAGAAAGCTATGGTGGCATCAGATAAGGCGGTTCAATTAGATTCTTTGACTCTGGCCTATATGGGGGATGGCGTCTATTCCCTATTTATTAGACAGTTAGTTGTATCTGTAGGCATTTTACATGTGCGTGTTTTGCATGCTATTGTTACCTCTTTTATATGTGCTAAGGCGCAGGCAAGGGCCTTAGAAGAATTAGAAGCTTCTTTTAATGAAGTGGAATTACAAGTGGCCAAGCGAGCACGGAACAGTCATGTGCATGTACCTAAGAGCGCAACAGTACAAGAGTATCGGTGGAGTACAGCTTTTGAAGCGGTACTAGGTTATTTGTATATGACCCAGCAGACAAAACGATTGCAGTCTTTTATGAAACAAGCCTTTATTACCAGTTTAAAGGGCTTGTAAGGTGAGGATATAGTGGCAGAATATATAGTGGGACGGAATGCTGTGCGGGAAGCACTTCGTAAAGGTCGGACTATTCAACGGCTTTTAATTAGTAAGGACAAGGCTTCTGGTTCCTTAGGTGAGATTATAAGCTTGGCTAAGCAGGCACAGATACTTGTTCGTCATGTATCACATAAACAGTTAGACCAAGTGGCAGATGGCTTGCCTCATCAAGGCGTAGCTGCTTTAGTGGCACAAATAGATTTTGCTGATTTACAGGCTGTTTTAGCAGCAGAAGAGCAGACGCCACTACTAGTGTTAGCTGATGGTATTGAAGATCCTCATAATTTAGGGGCTATTATACGAACGGCAGAATGCGCCGGTGCTACCGCTGTACTATTGCCTAAACGGCATACGGCGCCTATAACAGCAACGGTAGAAAAAACATCAGCAGGGGCTGTATCTTTTGTGCCTTTAGTACAGATTGGCAATGTGGCACAGACGATAAAGCAGCTAAAGCAGGCTGGCTTTTGGGTAGCTGGAGCCCATATGGAAGGCGACCAAACCATGTATGAGGCTGATTTGACGGTTCCTTTGGTTTTAGTTATTGGTAATGAAGGTAAGGGGCTAAGTCGATTAACCAAAGACTTATGTGATTATTTGGTTACGATTCCAATGAAAGGGCAGCTTAATTCCTTGAATGCTTCTGTGGCAGCGGCACTTCTTATGTATGAGGCTTTACGACAGCGTTTAAAAAAGGCCTAAGTTGTGTTAGTAATGGTCAATTATTGCTTATGATTAGCTTTAGCAATACTGGGCTTACTTTATAGTTAAGAAAGAGCAAAGGTCGTCACCTTGCTTTATTAGGAAATTTTATAGTACAATAAAGATATTGTGAATGATTACTTGTCGTAGTAAGGAGGTTCCATTGCGAATCGTAGAGACTAACGGTGCGCCTATGGATTTTCAGGCGATGAAGGATGAGGAAATTGTGCAATATGCGCAACTTCATCATGATGCAGAGGCGACGGATTATATTGTTAATAAATATAAGAACTTTGTTCGAGCTAAGGCACGGTCTTATTTTTTGATTGGTGCTGACCATGAGGATATCATACAGGAAGGTATGATTGGTCTTTATAAAGCTACACGGGATTTTAAGTTAGATCGCCAAGTTTCTTTTAGAGCCTTTGCTGAGCTCTGTATTACACGGCAGATTATCACGGCCATTAAGACAGCTACGCGACAGAAGCATATTCCGCTTAATTCTTATGTTTCCCTAGATAAACCTATTTATACAACGGAAGAATCCGAGCGGACACTTATGGATGTCCTAACTGGGACGAAGGCGTCAGATCCGGAAGAGTTATTTATTAGTCAGGAGGAGTTTTCTGACATTGAATCGACAATGGGGCAGGTGCTTAGTTCCTTAGAATGGAAAGTTTTAATGGGCTATCTTGATGGAAAGACCTATCAGGAAATTGCTGGTGAAGTTGACCGTAGTGTAAAATCCATTGATAATGCGCTGCAACGGGTTAAACGTAAGTTAGAAAAATTATTAGAAGCTAGAGGCGAACGCATTTCAGCTAGTCATAAAAAGGGGTAAGGTATCATGATAACAGGATTAATGATCGCTGATGTAATTATTTCTATTTTGTTAATTGTCGTAATTATTTGCCAGTCCAGTAAAGACGCAGGTATGGGTGGCACTGTATCAGGGGCTGCGGGCGCTTCTTTCGGTGGTAAAGAACGTGGTATGGATGCCTTTTTGTCTAAGTGTACGATTGCTCTAGCTATCTTGTTTGCTGTGTGCAGCTTGGTCTTAGGTATGTTGATTAACAATTATTAAAAGAATGATGAAGGAGCCTGCTCTTAGCAGGCTTTTTTTGTAGGAGAACATATATGGAGACATTGAAAGAACAGATTCTTTCATTTTATCGGGATATTATGCCAGATGCGTATTATCCGGATGATGCCGCTTATATGCTGGGACTAAAACGAAGTGAGGATTTAAATACCTTTTTCTTAGATTTGCAGCAGTTAGTGGATGAAGGTAAATTAGAAAAATTAGATAGTGGTTATTATAAGGCCGTGGCTCATAATTCGTATGTGGAAGGTATTTATAAGGAGTCGCGCGATCAGTTTGGCTTTGTTATTCAGCTAGAAGGAGAAGATGTTTTTATAGCTCCAGAAGATCGTAATACGGCTATGAATAACGATAAAGTTCGTGTTCATCTTATGAAGGGCATGCGAAAAGGGCCTTTTGGCGGTCGTAAGGGGCACCCTAGTGGCACCATCGTAGCCATTTTAGAGCGGGCTAATACAGACATTGTGGGCACCTTTGATTTACAAAAAAAATGTGCCTTTGTTATGCCTGATGATGAACGCTTACATACAGATATTTATGTGGACTTAAAGCAAACGATGGGGGCTCGCAGTGGAGCTAAGGTTCGGGTGCATATAACTAAGTGGCCAGAAGAAAATCGCTTGCCAGAAGGGCAAATAGAAGAAATTCTAGGCTACAAGGGAGACGTAGGCCTTGATATTACTTGCTTAGTAGCTGAGCACAAAGTGCCTCATGTTTTTCCTAAGGAAGTTAGTAAGGAATGCCAGCATATTGACAATCATGTGACAATGGTCCCTTATCGCATGGATTTGCGTGATCTATCTATGGTCACAATCGATGGGGAAGATGCAAAAGATTTAGATGATGCGGTAAGTGCTATTCAGCTTCCTAATGGTAATGTGCAACTAGGGGTACACATTGCGGATGTAAGTCATTATGTACGCCCTCATACATCCCTAGATAGGGAAGCCTATACAAGGGGGACCAGTGTGTACTTAGCAGACCGGGTTATTCCTATGCTGCCAGAAGTTTTATCTAATGGTCTGTGTAGTTTGAATGCGGGACAAGACCGCTATGCTATGACTTGTCTTATGGAGCTCACTAGACAAGGTAAGGTTATTTCCTCTAAGATAGGACCGTCTCTTATACGGGTTGATCGTCGGTGTAGTTATCCAGAAGTTTATAAGGCCTTAGAAGAAGACATTATACCTGACGATTTGCGTCCTCTACTGCCTATGCTTAGACTTTTAAAAGAAACGGCTGGATGGCTTAAGGCTATGCGTAAGCGACGAGGGGCTTTGGATTTTGATTTTCCTGAATATAAAATTCTTTTAGATGAGAAGGGAGTGCCTTTACGCATTGTTAAGCGAGAACGGACTATTGCAGAACAGCTCATTGAAGAATGTATGTTAATTGCTAATGAAACGGTAGCTACCTATTTAAAGAATACTCATGAACCGACTTTATATCGGATTCATGAGGTGCCTAAGGATGAAAAGTTAGAAGCTTTGCAAAAGGTTGTTGCTTATCTTGGTAAAGAACTCACTTTTGGCAGTGACAGTGTTCGACCGAGAGATATACAAGAATTTTTAGATAGTGTAACGGGCACAGAGGTAGAACAGGTAGCCCAGATTATGACCTTGCGTTCTATGCAACAAGCCAAGTATAGTGCCGATAATGTAGGGCATTTTGGTTTAGCTTCAACTTGCTATACTCACTTTACTTCGCCTATACGGCGGTATCCAGATTTGGTTGTGCATCGGCTCTTGAAGAAGGCCTTACATTTGCCCAATGGCTATAGTTCACAAGAGGCTACGCAGGCTGCTATGACAACTATTGGTCAGCAAACATCGCAATGTGAACAGCGGGCGGTGGAAACAGAACGGGATGTAGAGGATTTAAAACGCACGGAATACATGCAGGCTTATGTAGGCGAAGTCTTTGATGGTAAGGTTTGCAGTATTACCTCTTTTGGCCTTTTTGTAGAATTAGACAATGGTGTTGATGGACTTGTTCATGTACGAACCATGCAAGATGACCATTATTTCTTTGATGAAGAACATTTCTTGCTAGTCGGTCAGCGCACAGGTAAGACTTATCACTTGGGACAACCTCTTAAGGTGACTTTGGTCAAAGCAGATATAGAACGACGAGAAATTGATTTTATGTTAGGTGATGTCCATAAGGATTTATGGGCGCCTAAGAAAGTTTATCAGCCAGCAGCAAGTAAGACGTCCCTTAAGAAGCATAGGAAAAAAGCAAAGACGCATAAAGAGAGTCGCCAAAAGCATATAGGTGAGCAAGATGGGCGGCGGTTAAAGAAGCAAGCTGGTCGTAAGAATCATGGCCAGAATAAGTGGTATGCTAAGGTGAGCAAGAAAAAGAAAAGGAGGAAGTAAGGCGTGGGGAAGAAGGGTAAGGATGGCACATCCTTAATTGTAGATAATCGAAAGGCTCGTCATGATTATAATATTCATGAAACCTATGAAGCGGGTATTGCCTTAACGGGAACGGAAGTAAAATCCATTCGGGCGGGTCGCTTAAATTTAAAAGATAGTTTTTGCCGCATTGAAAACGGGGAAATGCTTTTATATCAAGTGCATATTAGTCCCTATGAACAGGGTAATCAATTTAATCATGAGCCAGAGCGAACACGTAAGTTACTTATGCATAAGAGTGAAATTCGTAAACTTTTAGGGCAAGTTAAGGAGAAAGGCTTTTCTCTGATTCCTTTAAATTTTCACTTTAGTCATGGCTATGTAAAGGTTACGGTTGGTCTTGTTACAGGTAAAAAACTGTATGACAAACGGCAGGATATGGCTGAACGGTCAGCTAAGCGAGACCTGAATCGTCGTATGAAAGAACAAAATAAGTACGATTGATTTGTGGAGGTATTGTTGTTATAGTTGCTGTATGAAACTGATTAATTTGGGGGAACATATAATTGACAAAAGGGCAAGTGCCGGATATAATAGACTGTACCCTTGGGGACGTAAAGGTTTCGACAGGGGCACGTGTATCATAGGAAGCGGGTCGGCGTGTCATCTGGCCGTAAAACGGTGAAAAACATTTTAAACGCAAACGAAGATTTTGCATTAGCTGCATAAGCTACGCCCCTCAGTTCTGAGCCTGTAAGAATTGAGACGGCGTCAAACCGCAGGCTGGTTCTTAGCAAATGTCCATATGCTGAGAGCGAGAACCTATGGACTGGGGTTGTCTAGTTTGTTATTGTACGAAAGCAGCCTGAGATATAAACAATGACTGCACCCGGAGAGGCCTGTGGGGCAGTGCTTTTGGACAGGAGTTCGATTCTCCTCGTCTCCACCAAAAGAGGAAGCGTTGAACTCTATTTTATTAGAAATGAGTTGGCGCTTGTATATAGATTCGCGGACGATTATTGACTGCGAAAGATGCTCTAGGAAGCTCGTAGAGTGACTTTAAGACCTTGGATGGGGAAATCCTCGTCCAAGGTCTTTTTGCGCCTTAAAACGGCTATATTTGTGTCTTAAAACGGCTATTTGAGCCGCAAGTTACTTGAGCGATTTGGGGCGGGACGGCTGCGCCGTCTGCGCCATTTTAGCTAGTTTGGTCGGACAACGACGGCGCTGCGCGCCTCCGTTGTCCTCAATCAAAGTACAGGTGAAAAGTGACATGCGCTTGAGGATGAAAACCAAAGGCTGAGCGATGAGGTGAACAAGAAAATAGGAGAACTGGCGGAAGCCGAGAACGAGCTTGCAGAACTCGAACCTAAAAGGAACAGCTGTAAGACAGGCTGTTCCTCAAATTCATCTCTGTCTGTGTGCCCTTCATAGTCGGTGTTCTCGATGATGTAGTTACGAATGTCTTCTTTTAGTGCTTCTTGATAGTTGTACACGTTAATCCTCCTTTGTTTGCACATACGCTCTCGCGAGTCCTATGGACTCGTTCGTGCTTGGCGAGGACGAAATTACATGGTACTATATGACTATGTAAATTGAATTCAGGAGGAGCTTATGGCTGGGAAATCGAAAAAGTCCAAGGACACGAGGCTCTTGCAGGTCTATGTGGAGCCGGAGCTTCACAGAGCACTGGGACAGTATTGCTTGGACAATGACACAAAGAACGCTCCCGTGGTGAGGGAGCTTTTGACCCGCTTCCTCGAGGAGCAGGGGTATGTAAAAAGAAACGATGACTGATGCCAGAACTGGCACAGGAGGAGATTTATATATGAGCACAAGATTCGCTGATTTATTTGCTGGAATTGGGGGCATCCGCCTAGGTTTTGAACAGGCTTTTGACGATGCCGATACCGTGTTTATCTCAGAATGGGATGAATATGCCAATAAGACATACGAAGCTAATTTTGGAAAAGCACCTGCTATTGAGGGGGATGTGACAAAAATTGCCGCAAAGGACGTACCTAACTTTGATATCTGTCTGGCGGGATTTCCATGCCAAGCCTTTTCCATCGCGGGAAAGCATGGAGGATTTTCAGACAGTTACAAGGGCCAATCAAGGGGAACGCTGTTTGCCGAGGTGGTTCGCATATGCGAAGTAATCAAGCCTAAGGTTATATTCTGTGAAAATGTAAAAGGTCTCGTGCAGCATGACCGCGGAAGGACGTTCAAGGTTATCGTAGGGGCCTTCGAAGAAATAGGCTATAAGACCTTTTATAAGGTTCTCAACTCCAAGGACTTTGGCGTTCCTCAAAACAGAGAGCGTATTTATCTTGTTTGCTTCAGGAAAGACATTGCACCTGATAAGTTTGAATTTCCCGAGAGCGCAGGGGCTCAAAAGAAGATAAAGGAAATCCTTCAGAAAGCTCCAATTCCGACAAAGTATTATTTGTCAGACACTTATATGGCATCTCTGCAAGCACATAAGGCGCGCCATGCGGCAAAGGGAAATGGGTTTGGTTATGTTATTCGCGATTTGAATGGCATTGCTGGAGCTTGTGTTTGCGGCGGTATGGGCAGAGAGCGAAATCTCATAATCGACCATCGCAAGCATAGCATGACTCCAACAACGAATATAAAGGGGCAAGTAAATAAGGAGGACGTGCGCAAGCTGACGCCACGAGAGTGGGCACGTTTGCAAGGGTATCCGGATACGTTCAAGTTGCCTTTGTCCGATACGCATTTGTACAAGCAGCTTGGCAATACAGTCACTGTCCCTGTGATTGAAGCAATAGCCGAGAGAATCAAGGAGGTGTTAGATAATGCGTGATGATATTTGGACAGGTAATATTGGAGAATGGGGCGAAGCGTTTACCCTGTTGTATATTCTCGCCCATAACCGTCTTTATAACGCCGATTCTCATGGACGTCGTATCGAATCCGAGTTCGGCAATGTCGAGGCTGTATATAGAACGGAAAACAGTGGTATTGACCTTGAGTTTGTGGTTCAGTCTGATACGATTCGTGTTGTGCAAGATGGGAAAGAGCTGTTTTTAGTTCCAAAACAGGATTTTGCGAACGCAGCTCATAGACTGTTTCTGGGCATGCAATCGCAAGGCACGACAGCAGCGCACCCTGAACAGGAGTTCTTGAAACGTTTGGGCTGCGAAAGTCTAAAAGCTTCATCATTGATGAAAGCCGATTTATCGGCTCGAATATATGATGGGTACCTTTCATCAAGAACGCGAAGGGATTACAGCATCAAAACGGTGGTCGGTGGAGACCCGTCCTTGGCCAATGCAAGCCGACAGAGTTATATAGATTACGAACTACCTAACTTCAATTCTAAGAAAGCAAATGATGTCATGTGCATCGGGGGGCGGTCGTGGGTGGTTTCTAGGGTTCAGTGCGTGCTTAGCCTATGTGGCGAGAGTCCACGACCAATGATTCGGAGCCATACTTTTGAACGAAACCTACGCAAGTGTCATTGGAAAGCACCAGAAATTGTGGCCATGGCGCTACTATACGGACAGCTGCACAGAGGAAAGCCCGTCATCGAATCCATTGCCGACTTACTGCAGTTGACTCCACTGGGTTATGCGCCTGAAGAGCTTGAAGATTATGAAGATGCGGTACGCCGCTATTTATGGGGCATTGTGTTCGATTTGGACCCTGGGCAGCCGTGGAGGGGTCCATCTCAAGTAGACGGTTATTTGTTGGTTACGGATTCTGAAGAAGTGCTTGCATATCAGGTTTCAAGACAACGTTCCTTCGAGGATTACTTGCTCATGCACACTCATTGGGACACGCCGAGCACAAGCCGATATCAAGATATCGGGCGGGTATGGCAAAGAGACGATGGAGTGTGGATGTTTACGCTCAACTGTGTAATTCGTTATAACGCAAGGGAATACGCTGGCGATAATGCTCATCTCGTAGGGATTGACGTGTGATGGCAAAGCGCAACAAGTTCAAACAGAACGATAACAACCTCGCAATAGCCTATTATCGCTTCTCGTTGCATAGCCAGAACGAGGCGTCAATAGACCAGTAGAGGGAGCAAGCGCAGGCCTTCGCAGAAGCCAAGGGATACCACATAGTCAAGGAGTACGAGGATGCCGCCATGTCAGGAACGACGAGCGACCGTTCTCAGTACCAGCTCATGCTTTCCGAGGTGGGCACGATAAGGCCTGCTGTCCTCATCCTGTGGAAGACGGACAGGCTGGGGCGCGACCGCTACGGGCTGTTGGATGCCAAGCGACGCATCCGTGATGCAGGGTGCCGCATTTGTTTCATCGCAGAGCCTACGCCTGATGACTCGCCAGAGTCGGTGCTTATGGAGACGATGATGGAGGGTATGGCAGAGTTCTACTCAAGGCAGCTGTCCTAGAACATAAGGCGTGGCATGACATACAACGCGGAGCATGCGCTTTACAACGGACACAAGGTGTGGGGCTATGGCGTGGATGAGGAGGAGCATTACAAGAGCACCGAGTACCTTTCTAGCCTTGAGCAACAGCGCAGGGACGTTGAGAAAGGACTTGCCAACTTCGTCAAGGCGATAGAGGCAGGCATATTCAACGAGGCGACGCAGAGGCGCATGGCAGAGCTTCAGGAGAGAAAAGATGCCTTGAACGACGCCATAGAGGCTGAGGTGGTCAGACAATCGCTTTTTGAGGATGAGCACTCCATCAAGGCGTACTTCGACAGGTTCCTTCATGCAGATTTCGACAATGCCGAGGTGCGAGACTCCATCCTTGAGTACTTCGTCGATAAAATCTATCTGTATGAGGACAAGCTTGTAGTAGCCTCTTGGTATTCGGAGGACAACCGCGAGGTGCCAATGGAGGTGCTGAACGAGGAGACGGAAGACCCTTTTGTTAAAGGGGAAACCGTCAAGTTCGATTGCTTCCCCGTTGGCTCCACCATACTATATGAGTCATAATAAATTACATGCGAGAGCGATTTATTATGACTTTTTTATTTTAGTGGACATAAAATTATTTAGATGTCAATAGATAATGACTTAAAAATTATTGCGAAAAGCCTTATAAAATCTAGCCTTATAGGGGCTTTTGAATTGACAATATCGATGAATTTGGGTATAGTTTTATTTGTATAAGTTTTAATCATATGTTAGTTAACGAGAGTGAGGAAGCAGAATGTCTAAAATACGTTATGCTGGCATTTTTATGGTTATTTTGTCAGCTATGCTCGTATTGGCTGGGTGCGGTAATACGCAGAAAGAGTCTGCTGATGTAGTTGTTAATTCCTATAAAATTGCATCATCAAATGCGCAGATTCCTGAATCCTTTACGGGGACAGTCGTAGCAGAAAATAAAACGGCTGTTCATGCGAGAGTGTCTGGTCATGTTATTGAAAAGTATGTTAAAGGTGGCGAGAAGGTAACCAAGGGGCAGCCTTTATATCGTTTGGATTCTCGTCAATACCAAGCTGATTTAGCGAATGCACAGGCCACAGCAGCTCGGTCTAATGCGGCCTACCAGAATGCTCAGCTTGATTTGCAGCGTTACGCTACGTTAGTATCTGAAGATGCTATTGCTCGTCAGACTTATGATACACAGCGTAGTGCAGCTGAACAGGATAAGGCAGCTTATGAAGCTAATCAAGCAGCTGTTGATATTGCCCAAGATAACTTGGATGATACCGTTATTTATGCACCATTTGATGGCACCTTGGAAATGGATGCTATTGATGTAGGCACTTATGTAACAGCAGGTACTACCACGTTGGTAACGATTGATTCGGATGATCCTATGTATGTTGAGTTTAGTATGAGTGAGTCTGAATATTTACAGTTTATGAAAAACAATGGCTTGAAAGGACTGGAAAATCAGAAACGCTTGCAGTTAAAATTAGCTAATGGACAAATTTACCCGTATGACGGTACATTGGTACAAACGGCACAAAATCTGAATAATGGTACAGGCAAGTTGGTGTTGAAGGCATCTTTCCCAAATCCAAATCATTTGTTATTGCCTAATATGTATGCTACGGTTATTTCTCCTGGCGATATTATTAAGAATGCTATTTTGGTACCGACAAAATCTATACAGCAGGTTTTAAATAAGAGCTATGTTTATGTAATCGGTGCTGACGGTATTGTAAAACAAGTTGTTGTCAACACGGCCGGTACACAAGGTATGTTTACTATTGTAACGAGTGGTGTTAAACCGGGTGAAACGATTGTTGTTGATGGTTTGACTAAAGTCCGCAATGGTATCAAAGTAACAGCTAAACCTTTAACAAAAGAACAGATAGAACAAGATAAATAGGGGGGATATTGTGGCCAGGTTTTTTATTAATCGACCAATCTTTGCCATCGTAATAGCTATTATTATTACCTTGATGGGGATTGTGTCTATGTTTAATCTGCCGATAGCACGCTATCCTCAGATTTCGCCGCCGCAGGTGCGTGTAAGTGCTGCCTATACAGGGGCTAATGCCAGCGTTGTTGCTGATACGGTAGCTTCTGTTATTGAAGACCAGATTGTGGGCGTAGAAAAAATGGACTATATGGAATCAACCAGTTCCAGTAGCGGCAACTACTCCTTGACAGTGCAATTTGCGCAGGGAACCGATGCGGATATGGATACGGTTAATACACAGAACCGCGTAGCCCGGGCACAGGCTTCCCTGCCGACAGAAGTACAGGCGTTGGGAGTAACGACAACTAAATCCACGGGAGATATAGCCCTTTTCTTTTCTTTAGAATCGCCTAATAATACGTATGATCAGACATTCCTCAAAAATTATGGCACTAATTATTTGATCGATGCCATTAAGGAAGTTAACGGTGTCGGTACTATCACCGAATTTGGTGCCAACTATGCTATGCGTGTGTGGGTTAATCCGACTAAGATGGCGCAGTTGGGTATTACTATGTCGGATATTACCAATGCCATTGCTACGCAAAATAAGCAGGCGGCAGCCGGTACCATCGGGGCTGCACCGATTCAAAACGGTCAGCAGTTTACTATGCCGGTTAAGGTACAGGGGCGGTTGGAAACGCCGGAAGAATTTGGTGATATTGCGATTAAGAATAATAATGGCGTTGTTACCCATTTGCGTGATGTAGCAAGAATTGAGTTAGGGGCACAGACCTATGATATCCAAGGTAAAGAGGATAATCATAGTGCAGCCGGTTTTTCTGTTTCTTTAACGAATGATGCGAATGCCATTAAGACAATTACGGCGATTAAAAAAGTCCTGGCAGAGGAATCGAAGAAATTCCCACCGGATATGCGATATAATGTGGTTGTCGACAGTACGACTTTCGTACAGGCTTCCATTAAAGAAGTTATCGAAACCTTGGTAGAAGCTTTGATTTTGGTGGCCTTGATTGTTTATTTATTCCTGCAATCCTGGCGGTCCACATTGATACCGATGATTGCCGTACCGGTTTCTTTGTTAGGAACCTTTACCTCTTTTGAAGTATTGAATTTTTCTATCAATACTTTGACATTATTTGCTATGGTGTTAGCTATCGGCCTTGTTGTCGATGATGCTATCGTTGTTATTGAAGCGGCTGAATATGAAATGAAGGTACATGGACTTCTGGCTAAAGAGGCAGCGGAAGCCGCCATGGATAATGTACAAAATGCGGTTATTGGTATTGCTTTTGTATTGATTTCCGTATTTGTACCGGTATCTATGTTGGGCGGTATGACAGGAATTCTGTATAAACAGTTTGCCTTAACCATTGCCGTATCCGTTGCCATTTCCGCGTTTATTGCTTTGAGTTTGACACCGGCCTTATGTTCGCTAATGTTGAAATCACAAAAAGAAGGAAGCCGGAAGAATTTTATCCATCGTGGGTTGGATAAATTTAATGAATATTTGGCTATTGCTACGGATTATTACGGTATGTATTTAGCCTGGTTGGCACAACGTGCCTGGATTACAATAGGTTTTATCGCTGTTTTTGTAGGTATTGCAGGTTTTACCTTTAAGATGATACCTACGTCCTTCGTTCCAGCGGAAGATAACGGGTATTTTATGATTGCTGTTAACTTACCGCCGGGGGCCTCCGCCAGCCGGACTATGGCGGTAATTAATAAATTGAGTGATTTCTTAGGTCATCAGTCAGATGTGGAAACTCGTTTCGGTGCTTCCGGGTTTGATATTCTATCGAATGCGCAACAGTCCAGTTCAGGGGTTATGTTTGTTAAGTTAGCTGATTGGAGCCAGCGTAAAGCTAAGACCCAGAGTGTTGACGCGAATATCGGTAAGGTTATGGGCTTCGGTGCGACGGTTCCGGAAGCGACGATTATCGGCTTGAATCCACCGTCTATTCCGGGTTTGGGAGCAACGGGCGGTTTTACTATGTATCTGGTCAATAAGAATGGTGATTCGCCGGAACAGATGATGCAGGTAGCCAATGCCTTTTTAGGAGCGGCCCGTCAATCCGGTATATTCCAGCAGATTTATACATCGTATACAACAGATACGCCGACCTATGATTTCCATGTAAATCGTGAAAAGGCCGCACAGGATGGTGTTAATGTAAGTAATATCTTTACTGCTTTGCAAGGTTTTTATGGCGGTATTCAAGTTAATGACTTTACTAAGTACGGTAAGAATTATAAGGTTGTTGTAGAAGCGGATCCGCAATACCGTACATCACCTGAAAATAATGAAAATATTTTTGTAACGAACAGTGCAGGAAAGATGATTCCAGTGGATAATTATATTTCCCCTGATTTATCAACGGCAACGAATACAATTACCCGCTTCAATAACTCGCCGGCTGTTAAGATTCAAGGTCAGCCTAATATAGGCTACAGTAGCGGGGACGCTATTGCTGAGTTGGAAAAGGTGGCTAAGCAGACATTGCCGCAAGGGTATAGTTATGATTGGGGCGGACAGAGCCGTGAAGAAGTTAAGGCCGGATCGCAGACAATTATTATCTTGTCATTAGGCATGATTTTCGTCTTCCTGGTATTGGCCGCTTTATATGAATCTTGGAAAGTTCCTTTTGCCGTTATGTTCGGCTTCCCGTCAGGGATTATGGGTGCGGGGTTAGCTCCGTATATTTTAAACTTCTTTGGGGCCAATTTAACGGATGATATTTATTTACAGATTGGTTTATTGGTTATCATCGGTTTGTCAGCGAAGAACGCTATTTTGATTATTGAATATGCCAAGGAACGTGTAGATAATCGAGGTATGCGTGTTGTTGACGCGGCAATTGAAGCTTCTAAGATTCGATTACGCCCGATTCTGATGACCTCATTAGCTTTTATTCTCGGTTGTTTGCCGCTGGCATTGTCATCCGGTGCGGGTTCGGCAGCTCGGCAGTCTATGGGTATTACTGTTGTAGCTGGTATGACAACAGCTACGGCTTGCGGTATTTTTGTTATTCCTATGTTGTTCATTATGATTGAACGCTTGGGATGTTTAAAGAGTGAAAAAGGTCAGCCTAAATAGGCTTTGCTTTCTAGAGCTTGTTAATTGTATATGTATGATTAGGGAAACGGTTACTGCCTTGGTGGTAACCGTTTCTTTCGTGCGCCTACGTTTTTTTAGACGTGGAATTTAAGTTGATGTTAGAAAAATTCCAGAGTACGGAAGCGGACAATGTTTATTAAGCCAGTGAACGGAAGCATCTTATACTTCTCTAGGGCTCCTGACTAGCGTAGTCACCTGTGAGAGGTATAAGGCGCTTCGCAACATAGAGCTTTTGACAGAAAAGTATGTACTGAAATGGTGTAGTCCGCTACGTTTGTTTGTGTTATAATAATTGATGAATAAAATGTATAATGTGTAGATTAAGTTAATTTACCTTAGGATTCAATTTATAGTGTGTAGTCGCAAGTAAGTGTTTTGAACTACTTGCTTATAGGAGTGAATAGAATGACGAAACCAATTTTAGTAACCGGTCATAAGAATCCAGATACGGATTCCATTTGTGCAGCTATTTCTTATGCTAAGTTGAAACAGTTGCAAGGTATTGATGCAAAAGCGATTTGTGCAGGAACAGCTAATAAGGAAACAAAGTTTGCTTTACAGTATTTTGGCTTTGAACAGCCAGAAATAGTAAAGAGTTTTGCTGTGCGGATTAAGGATGTTATGAAAGATGTACCAGCTCTTGATGCAGCAGCGACAATGAAAGATATTTTAGCTTGGCGTCAGGCTCATCAAATAAATCGTATTCCAGTTGTTAAGGATGGTCAGTACTTGGGATTAATTATGCCTAAGCATTTAATTGATGCCTTAATCGCTTGGAAAGATGGTAAGGATACGACAGCTGAAGCATTAGCTAAAGAAGCACCTTGTCAGCAAGTAGTACCAGATATGAAATTAAGAGAGTTTGATCGTCCTCATAAGGGGATTTATCCAGTCGTGGATGGTACTCACTATTTGGGTATGGTTAAGGGAAATGTAGAAGCATCGGAAGATAAACAGAAGGTCATCCTTGTTGACCATAATGAAAAGGTACAGATTATCGATGATATTGAAGATGCTGAAATCATAGAAAATATTGATCATCATCGTATTGGTGGTTTAACAACAGAAGCCCCTATTTTCATTCATTATGAACCAGTTGGATGTTGTTCTACGATTATTGCTGGTCTTTATAAGCAATATGGTGTGGAAATTCCTAAGAATATTGCTGGCTTGCTATTGTCCGCGATTATTTCTGATACAGTGTTGTTCCGTTCACCTACTTGTACAGATAAAGATAAGGCTATGGCTAAGGAATTAGCCACTATTGCTGGTGTAGACTTAGAAGCGTATGGTATGGATATGCTTAAGGCCGGTGCTGACGTGTCTGATTTCTCTGATGACCAAATTGTTCGTACGGATATGAAAGAATTTGAAGCTAATGGACAGGTCTTTACTATTGCTCAGATTCAGGTTATGGATGCGGATGCTGTTTTATCTCGTAAGGATGCTTTGATTAAGGCTTTGGAAGCTATGCGTTGTCAAAATAGTTATTTAGCTTCCTATTTGATGGTAACGGATATTTTAAAGGAAAGCACGAATTTATTGTATGCTGGTGACGTAGATGCGATTATTAAATCAGCTTTTGCCAAAGATCCAGCTGCTAATGAAGTTTTCTTACCAAATGTATTGTCTCGGAAGAAACAGATTGTACCGCCAATTTTAGGGGCTATGAAATAGTAGAGAATATAAGATTATAGGGTTATCGTAACAGGCTGTAGCGACAAAGTCGTTACAGCCTGCTTTGCAGAAAGGGTTTGATTATGCATCCTCTTTTACAAGGACTAAATAAGGAACAAGCACGGGCGGTAGAAGCGACAGATGGTGCTGTATTAGTTGTTGCTGGTGCTGGGTCTGGTAAGACGCGTGTGTTAACATATCGTATTGCCTATCTATTAGAGCAGGGCGTTCAGCCTTATGAGATTTTAGCTATTACCTTTACCAATAAGGCGGCTAAGGAAATGAAGTCACGTGCAGAAGACCTAGTAGGGCCGGTGGCTGATCGTATTTGGTTAAGTACCTTTCATTCTTTTTGTGCTAAGTTATTACGCTACGAATTGGATGAATATTTAGGCTACAGCAAGAATTTTACTATCTATGATACAGGTGATTCACAGACAGTACTCAAGCACGCGATTAAGGCCTTAAATCTAGATGAAAAATATTATCCGGTGGGGGCTGTACAATCGGCCATATCAGATGCTAAAAATCAGCTCTTATTTGCACGGGAATACCGGCAGCAGGCGCGTGATTTTTATACGCAAAAAGTGGCTGATGTTTACGAATATTATGAACGAGAACTTCGTAAAAATAACGCCATGGATTTTGATGACCTCTTGTTGGTAACGGTAAAAATGCTACAGGCTAAGGCAGGTATTGCTGAAAAATATCAAGAACGGTTTAAGTACATTATGATTGACGAATACCAAGATACTAATAGGGCCCAGTATTTATTAACTTATATATTGGCGCAAAAATGGGGCAATATATGTGTTGTTGGTGATGTGGATCAGAGTATTTATGCTTGGCGTGGGGCCGATATTCAGAATATTTTAGATTTTGAAAAGGATTATCCAGGTTGCCAGACGATTAAGCTGGAACAAAATTATCGGTCAACGAAAAATATCTTACAGGCAGCTAATGCGGTTATTGAAAATAATGAGAGCCGGCCAGAAAAGGTGTTATGGACGGATCATGAAGAAGGGCCTAAGATTCATCATTTTAAGGCGCAGTCTGAGCTAGAAGAAGCGGCTTTTATAGCTAATACAATTAGTAAGAAACATACTATCTATGATATTCCTTATGGTAGCATGGCTATTTTGTATCGGACGAATGCTCAGTCTCGTGTATTGGAAGAAGCCTTAATTAAGCAGGCTTTGCCGTATACGATGGTAGGCGGCACAAAATTCTATGACCGCAAGGAAATTAAGGATGTATTAGCCTATTTAAAGGTTTTATTTAATCCCTATGATGATTTGAGCCTTTTACGTATTATTAATGTGCCTAAGCGTAGTATTGGGGCTGCTACTATTGGTAAGCTACAGGACTTTGCTGCTGAACGGCATACGTCTTTATTTATGACCTTAACACAGTTACATTTGATTCCTACGATAAAGGGCAAGACTAAGGAACGGCTGGAAGAATTTGGCGTCCTTATTTTTAGTCTGGTCTCCGCCATGAATGAAATGAATGTATTAGACTTATTACAGGCTATTTTAGACCAGACAGGCTATCTGAAATTATTAGAAGACAGTACGGATCCACAGGATGAAGCTCGTGTAGAAAATATAGGTGAACTATTATCTGTGGCTAAGGAATTTTTGGATACGAATCCAGAAGGTACGGTACAGGATTTCTTGGAACAAGTAGCTCTTGTGAATGATGTAGATTCTTTTGAACAGGAAGAATCCAAGGTAACCCTTATGACACTGCATGCAGCCAAGGGGTTGGAATTTCCTATTGTTTTCTTAGCAGGTCTCGAAGAAGGTTTGTTTCCCCATAGCCAGACCCTAATGAATCCAGAGGAAATTGAAGAAGAACGTCGCCTTTGTTATGTAGGAATTACGCGGGCAGAAAAAGAACTCTATGTATCTAATGCAACAACGCGGACCGTATTTGGTCGGACGAATGGGTATTTGCCATCTCGCTTTTTAAAGGAAATCCCACCTGAATTAATAGAAGAGCTAGCAGTGAAGCGCAAGGTACCAGATATTATTAAACGGCATGTGCCGCCACATATGTCTGTATCTCAGCGGCCTGTTACTAGACCAATTATCCGCAATACACAAGTGGAGCACTGGCAGGTTGGCGATACGGCCATTCATAGTAAATGGGGGGAAGGACAAGTCTTAGAAGTTACTGGTGATGGCACCAATAGTAAGCTTAAAATTCAGTTTCCTCAGCAGGGGATTCGTGTCATTATGGCTAAATTTGCACCGATTAAGAAGAAGGGGTAAGACATGTCAATAGAGGAACAAATTCATAACTTACAAAAGGAATTGGCTCACCATGCTTATCTTTATTATGTAAAAGATGCACCTTCCATTAGTGATTATGAATATGATAAGTTATACCGACAGCTAGTTGATTTAGAAACAGCCCATCCGGAATATATTACGCCTTACTCGCCTACCCAGCGGGTAGGAGCTAAGGTTGAAGGCGGCTTTAATAAAATTACTCATGGACGGCCTATGCTTAGTTTGAGTGATGTTTTTAATGAAGCAGAAGTTCGTGCCTTTCACCAACGGGTATGTAAGGAATTAGGTCATGAACCAGTTTATGTAGTGGAATTAAAAATTGATGGTTTGGCTGCTAATTTACACTATGAGAATGGTGTGTTAGTGCAGGCTGTTACTCGTGGTGATGGCCGTGTTGGCGAAGATGTAACAGGTAATGTGCGTACGATTCAAACGGTGCCTCTTTATATAGAAAAGGCACCAGCTTATATGGAAATTCGTGGGGAAGTTTTTATGCCGCATAAGGATTTTGAACGAATTAACGCCGAGCGGGATGAAGACGGATTGCCTAGTTTTGTAAATCCTCGTAATGCGGCAGCCGGATCCTTACGCCAGCAAGATCCAGCCATAACAGCTGATCGAAATTTAGACTTTTTTGCTTATGCTATTGGGGCGACGCAAGGGTCGACTATAGATTCGCAGGAAGCCCTGCTTAAGCAGTTGGGTACTTATCATTTTCATGTAAATCCTCATTATAAGGTTTGCCATACTATTGAAGAGGTTCTCGCCCATATTGCCGTTTGGGAGCAAAAGCGTCATGATTTGCCTTACGATACAGATGGTATGGTTATTAAAGTAAATGATTTTACCGACCAAGACCAATTAGGGGCCACTGTAAAAGATCCACGCTGGGCTATTGCCTATAAGTATCCACCAGAAGAAAAAGAAACAATTGTTAAGGATATTACTGTAAGTATTGGACGGACTGGTGTTTTAACACCAACGGCTGAATTAGAGCCTGTTTTCGTGTCTGGTACTAGTGTATCTAGAGCAACCCTTCATAATCAAGATTTTATTGATGAGAAAGATATTCGTATTGGAGACCACGTACTAGTCCACAAGGCAGCGGAAATTATTCCAGAGATTATTAAGGTTTTACCAGAGAAACGGACGGGTCAAGAACAACCCTTTACCTTGCCAGAGACATGCCCTGTGTGTGGTTGGGATACAGTGCGTAAGGAAGGAGAAGTGGCTCTTCGCTGTTCTAATCCTCATTGCCCAGCTATTGAGCGAGAAGCCATTATTCATTTTGCTTCTCGTAATGCCATGAATATTGATGGCCTAGGTCCAAGTATCGTTGACTTACTTTTACGAGAAGGGAAAATAGAAACAGCAGCAGATCTTTATTATTTGAAGGAAGAAGATGTTGCTAGTCTAGAACGAATGGGGAAGAAGTCAGCCAGTAATTTAATAAAAGCGATTACTCTTTCTAAAACAGCCGGTTTAGGCCGATTGCTTTTTGCCTTAGGCATTCGCCTTATAGGAGCTAAAGCAGGTGAGACTATTGCTCGTCATGTAGGAAGTATGGATAGGCTCTTAACAATGACCGTTGATGACTTAGCCGCTGTTGATGAGATTGGTCCGACTATGGCGCAATCAGTCGTGGCTTATTTGAAACAAGCCAATCACTTGGCCTTGCTTGCTCGGCTTAAAGAGGCTGGCGTCTTGATGGTAGAAGAAAAAGAAGAACCATTGGGGCAAGAATTAGCGGGACAGACCATTGTTTTAACGGGGAAGTTATCCTCTATGGGGCGCACAGAAGCCGGTCAATTATTAGCCGCTCATGGAGCAAAAGTAACAGGTTCTGTTAGTAAGAAGACGAGTCTTGTTATTGCTGGTGAAGATAGTGGCAGCAAGTTAACAAAGGCGCAAGAGTTAGGCATCCGTGTCTTAAATGAAGCAGAGTTTATGGAATTAGTGGAAAAATGGCGTTAGTCTTTGTTATAATAAGCACGATGGAAAGGATGTGGATTGATGAAAATCAGTCATGAAGAAATACAAAAAATAGCTCTTTTGTCACGGTTGCATATTCCTGACGAAAAGTTAGCTGAAACAGAAAAAGCCTTAAGTGATATTTTGACTTATGTAGAACAATTGGAAGAATTGGATTTAACTGATGTACAACCAATGGCTCATGCTGTGCCTTTGTACAATGTGTATCGTGAAGATAAGGTCGTGCCATCCTTAGACCATGAATTGGCCTTGTCCAATGCGCCAGAAGAAGATAATGGGTACTTTAAGGTACCTCGTGTGGTACAAGAGTAGGAGGCAGACAAGTGACCATTCATGAATTACATCAGAAATTAGTTAATAAAGAGCTGTCTGCCCTTGAATTAACCAAGGCAGTTATTGCTCATAAGGAAGCTGTAGAAGGACAAGTTCATGCGTATTTATCTGATTCTCATGAACAAGCCTTAGCGGTGGCTGAGGCCGTTGATGCTAAAATTGCAAAAGGCGAAGCCATTGCACCGTTAGCAGGCATTCCAGGGGCTGTTAAGGATAATATTTGTATTAAGGGACAGCCTGCGACATGTGCGTCTAAGATGTTAGAAAACTTTATTCCTCCTTATAATGCTAGTGTTATTGAAGCCTTACAAGGACAGGATTTCATTAGCCTTGGTAAGGTAAATATGGATGAGTTTGCTATGGGCGGTTCTACGGAAAATTCAGCTCTCGCTAAGACGACCAATCCATGGAATGCTGACTATGTACCAGGTGGCTCTTCCGGTGGTAGTGCCGCAGCGGTTAGCAGTGGCAGTGCTATTTGGGCTCTTGGTTCTGATACAGGTGGATCTATTCGTCAACCAAGTTCCTACTGTGGCGTGGTAGGTTTAAAACCTACCTATGGTAATGTATCCCGTTATGGGCTTATTGCCTTTGCGTCTTCTTTAGACCAAATTGGACCAGTAGCTCGCGATGTAACTGACGCAGCGCTTGTATTAAATGCCATTACAGGTCATGATGACCATGATTCCACATCGATTCCAGGTCAGCGGCCAGATTATACAAAAGCATTAGTCAATGATGTTAAGGGTATGACTATTGGCGTACCAAAGGAATATTTTGGTGATGGTTTACATGAAGATGTTCGCAAGGCCATGGAAGAAGCCATTGAAACGTATCGGTCCTTAGGGGCAGCGATTAAGGAAGTAAGTCTACCTACGACAAAATATGCTTTGTCTGCTTATTATATTATTGCCCTAGCTGAAGCGTCTTCAAATCTAGCTCGTTATGATGGGGTTAGCTATGGCCTTCGCGTACCAGCTGACAATCTCGTTGAAATGTCAACTAAGACGCGTACAATTGGTTTTGGACCTGAAGTACAGCGGCGTATCTTGCTTGGTACTTATGTATTGAGTGCTGGTTATTATGATGCCTATTATTTGAAAGCTATGAAAGCTCGTCGTTTAATTAAAGAAGAATTTGATCGAGCTTTTGAAGATGTGGATGTTTTATTAGCACCTGTAGCACCAAATACAGCCTTTAAATTTGGTGAAAAGATTAATGATCCATTATCTATGTATTTAGAAGATATTTGTACGGTACCTGTTAACTTAGCTGGTATTCCAGCTATTAGTATTCCAGCCGGTTTTGCTTCTAATGGTATGCCAATTGGTATGCAGCTTATGGGAAAACCTATGGGAGAAGAAGCTATTTTGCAGGCGGCTTATACGTTTGAACAAGCACGTCCAGAATGTAATAAAGTGGCACCAACAGGGGAGGTACAACTATGAAATATGAAACAGTAGTCGGCTTGGAAGTACATACAGAGCTGAAGACAAAATCTAAGATTTTCTGTGGTTGTACTACAGAATTCGGGGGCGACCAAAATACACATGTTTGTCCTGTTTGCCTAGGCTTACCAGGTTGTTTGCCAGTCCTTAATAAAAAGGTATTAGATTATGCTATTAAAGTTGGTTTGGCTTTGCACTGTGATATTTTAGGCTTTAATAAATTTGATCGTAAGAATTATTACTACCCAGATTTGCCTAAGAATTTTCAGACGTCCCAGTATGATTTACCAATTTGCTTAAATGGATATTTGGATATTGAAGTCGGCGGTAAGACTCGCCGTATTCGTATTACTCGTATTCATATGGAAGAAGATGCAGGTAAGCTTGTTCATAGCGGTAGTACCATTAGTACATCAGATTCGTCTAATGTTGACTATAACCGTACAGGTGTGCCTTTGCTAGAAATTGTATCGGAACCAGACATGCGATCTGGTGAAGAAGCACGGGCTTATGTAGAAAAATTGCGGTCTATCCTTAAGTACTTAGATGTATCTGACGTACGTATGGAAGAAGGTAGTTTACGCTGTGATGCCAATATTTCTGTCCGTTTGGTTGGTGATGATAAGTTAGGTACTAAGACGGAAATTAAGAATATGAACTCCTTATCGGCCTTGCAAAAAGGGGTTGAATACGAAGCTCTTCGTCAAGCAGAACTTGTTGATGACGGTGGGCAGGTCGTACAGGAAACACGGACTTGGGATGATGGTAAGGGTATGACCTTATCTATGCGTAAGAAAGAGGCTGAAAACGACTATCGTTACTTCCCAGAACCAGATTTAGTGCCACTGACTATTAGTGATGAACAAATTGAAGACGCACGTAAGACTTTGCCAGAATTGCCAGATGCTAAGATGGCTCGTTTCCAAGATGAATATGGACTATCTAATGAAGATAGCCGTATTTTGACAGCCCTACGGGAAACGGCTGATTATTTAGATGCTACAGTAAAAGCTGGCGCAGATGCTAAGGGCGCAGCCAATTGGATGCTAGGTGACTTATCTAAGATGGTAAATGAAGCTAATATCACTTTTAAAGACGCACCAGTTAAGCCAGAACAATTAGCTAAGATGATGGCTTTAATTACGAAAGGAACAATTTCCGGTAAGATTGCTAAGAAGGTATTAGCTTCTATGTGGGATACTGGCAAGGACCCAGATGTGATTGTAGAAGAACAGGGCCTGGTACAAATTACGGATACAGGTGCTATTGAAGCTTTGGTTAAGCAAGTTATTGCCGATAATCCAAAATCTGTTGAGGATTTCAAGAGTGGTAAAGGCAAAGCGATTGGCTTCTTAGTTGGCCAAGTGATGAAAGCGTCTAAGGGGAAAGCTAACCCAGGTATGGTTAATCAAATGCTTAAAGAAGAATTATCCAAATAGTCGACGATAGCCAGTAAGGCTATGTGAGGTAACCGTATGGATGAAAGAGATACAAAACGAACGCAGGTATTAACAGAAGAAGAACGGCGTGATTTTAAGGGCGTAACCTTGGATGAGAATGGCCGCGAAGACACTTATAATCGGGAACAAGAGGAAGCAGAGCAAAGAACGTATGAAAGTTCTTTTGGCCTGCCTCATGTAAAGATTATTACGTGGAAATCCTTATCTTGGAAAACTAAATTAAGTTTAGCTGCTTTAGCAGGCGTTGGTATAGCTGTACTTGTTTTATTAGGTAGTTTATTTTTTGTAGCCGCCTTGCCTTTCTTGGCTATTATTTTATTATTATTCATACTAAAAAGTTTGTGGTAAGAAGTCCTACGGGGCTTCTTTTCCCATATAGAGAGGATTTATTTACGTATTTATGATTGTTCTATCCACCCTTAATTCGAAGTTCATTCATTCATCCTTGGCCCTACGCTATTTGAAGGCTTATGGATCTGCTCATGGTATGAATTATGAAATTCAAGAATATACTATTAATCAGCCAATACTAGATATTTTGTCAGCTATTACCAGTAATAAGCCTAGTATGATTGGTTTTGCCTGCTATATTTGGAATATTGAAATGACTAAGCATTTGGCTCAGCTAATAAAGACGGTATATCCAGATATTCGTATTATTTTTGGTGGGCCTGAAGTATCTTATACGGCAGAATCTGTATTAGAAGCCTGTGATTATGTAGATTATATTGTACAGGGTGAAGGGGAAGAAGCCTTTTATGCCTTAAGTAAACAGTTGCTCTCTCATGCTTCATTACAAGGTCTATGTATACCAGGCGTTTTAGGGCGAGAAGATGGACGGATTGTGGGCTCTCATCAGTTGGCTGAAGTGAAGGATTTAAATACCATTCCGTTTCCTTATACGGAAGAGGATATGGCTGATTTAGAGCATCGAATCATTTATTATGAATCCTCTCGTGGGTGTCCGTTTCATTGTCGGTATTGCCTATCTGGTAATCAGAATACGGTTCGTTTTTTTGATGAAGCACGGACTTTAAAGGAGTTAGCTTGGTTTGTGGCTCATAAGGTGCCACAAGTTAAATTTGTTGACCGTACCTTTAATTGTGCGCCGAATCATCATTTGCCGTTAATGAAATGGATAGCGGCTTACGGTGAGACGACAAACTTTCATCTAGAAATGGAAGGGGGGCTTATTGGGCCTGAAGAAGTAGATTTATTAAGTACAGCACCTAAGGGGCGTATGCAGATTGAAGTAGGTGTACAGTCTACCAATCCAGCCACCTTAGAAGCGATACATCGTATGAATGATTGGGATCATTGTAAAAGGGTTTTAAGTCCTATTATTAAGGCAGGGCGAACGCACGTCCATATGGATTTGATTGTTGGCCTTCCTGAAGAGGGCTATGAGCGGTTTGGACAGTCTTTTGATGATTTGTTTGCTTTAGAACCGCAGGCCTTGCAGATTGGTTTTCTAAAACTCCTTAGGGGAGCTTCTATTTTAAATACAGATGGTTTTGTTTATAAGGCGGATCCTAAGGCACCTTATGAAATACTAGAGACTAATGTGTTGCCCTATGAAAAGGTACGTTTTCTTAAACAGTTTGAAGATGTTTTCGAACAGTTTTATAATAGTGAACGTTATCGGCGCACCTTTCTCTATGTAGGTGGTCAGTTATTAGCTAAGGGGCAGAGTGCCTTTGCTTATTTTGAAGAGATGACGAAGGCTTGGTTAGATCAAGGGTTACATAAGAAAAAGCTGCGCGATTTAGATAGGTTAGTCTTTTTGATGAATTTCTTTAGGAGTAAGCAAGATAGTACAGCTATTGAATTGTTACGCTTAGACATAGCCCAAGCCTTTAAGGGTCATATTCGAGATGAACAATTAGGGCTGGCCGTACCTAAAGAGGATCAGCGTAAAGAAAGCGAAGTTTTCTGGCGACAGGAAGATCTCGTGAAACAGTATATTCCTACCTATCAGTTTACAGAGTGGCGGCGTATTCGACGGGATTATGTGGAAATAGACGTGGCTGACAAAACAATTGAAGCCCTATATACTATATTACCAAAGGATGAGCTGGTCTTATTAGAGAAGGCTAACGAAAGTAGGACGAGGATGTCAGCCATAAAGAAGGATAAGATAGATAGCAGCAAGCAAGTGGATGTCATGGCTGAAAAGATAAGGCAAAAAAGGTATATACTTGTAGCGGATTGTTTAGGACGAAGGCCACTTTTTATTAGGCCAGACCTTAGGGAGGACAACATATAATGGGTGATACAAGAAAACCAAAACATTACCGGCCCTATTCAGTCTATATGAAAGAATGTTATGGGGAAAAGGTATATAAAATTCCTGTAGCTTTACCTGTGACTTGCCCTAATCGAGATGGAGAAATTGGCCATGGCGGCTGTGCCTTTTGTGGTGAAATTGGTGCTGGTTATGAGAATTTACCAGCGTCTATGACAGTAGGTCAGCAGATTAAAGAAAATATAGCTCATATTGGGCCTAAGTATAAGGCTAAAAAGTTTATTCCCTATTTTCAGAATTTTAGTAATACCTACTTAGAACCAAAGCAATTTAAGGCCTATTTGGAAGAAGCTTGCTTAGATTCAGTCGTTGGGTTGGCGATTGCGACGCGGCCTGATTGCATTAATGATACTTATTTAGCTATACTAAAAGAGATACAAGAGGCGTATGGTCTTGCTATTTATTTAGAATACGGCTTGCAAACAGTTAATTATAAGACCTTACAGAAAATTAACCGTGGTCATGGCTTGGCTGAATTTATCGATGCGGTTCTTAAGACGAAGGCGTATGGATTTTCTGTATGTACGCATATGATACTAAATCTTCCAGGTGACACTATGGATGATGTCATTGAAGGGGCTAGGGTCTTGTCGGCTTTATCTGTTGACCAAGTGAAACTTCATGCTTTATATATTGTAAAAGGGACAGAGATGGCTAAGTGGTATGAAAATCATGAGATAGAGCTTATTTCATCAGATGCTTATATTGAACGAGTCATTACCTTTTTACGTTATTTATCGCCTAAGATTGTGTTACAACGTTTGATTGGTCGAGCGCCAGAAGAAAACACTTTGTTTACTAATTGGTCTATGGGCTGGTGGCGGATTCAAGAATCTATTGAAGCGCGAATGGAAGCAGATGACTTATGGCAAGGCGATTTGTGTGATTATTTAGATGGCAAAGCCGTTAGAAAATTTACTAAGGAGGTTCGCGTATGAGCGAACGAATATTTACCTTTCCTACTTATGATTTAGCTGCCCCTATTTTAGGTCGGCAGGATCAGTTTTTAAAATTATTATTGTCTATCTTTCCTTGCCAAGTGGTTAGCCGTGGAGGTACGACCCTGACTTTATCTGGCGCTGATAAAGATGTAGAAGAATTAGAACGGACCTTGGAAGCCCTCGTTTTCTTGGCGCAAGAAGGTAATAGTATTACAGCTCAGCAGGTACGTTTAACGGCTCGTTTTGTTAAAGAGGGAAAAATTGATTTGCTTCATGCTATGGTAGAGGATACGATTGCTATTTCTACACGTGGTAAGGCGATTACACCAAAAACAGAAGGTCAGAAAGAGTATGTTGATAGTATTCGCCGTAATACCATTACTTTTGGTATTGGACCAGCTGGAACTGGCAAGACCTATTTATCCGTGGCTTTAGCTGCTTTTTATTTAAAAAATCGCGAAGTAGACCGCATCATTTTGACACGTCCAGCCGTAGAAGCGGGAGAAAAATTAGGTTATCTGCCAGGGGATTTACAGGAGAAGGTAGATCCTTATCTTCGTCCTTTGTATGATGCCCTAAATGAAATGATTGGAGCTGACCAGGTGCAGCGACTTTTATTAAAAGGCACTATTGAGGTAGCCCCTCTAGCTTATATGCGTGGGCGGACTTTGGAACGGTCTTTTGTTATATTAGATGAAGCGCAGAATACAACACCGGAACAGATGAAGATGTTTTTAACTCGTTTGGGTAATCAATCTAAAATGGTTATTAACGGGGATAAGACGCAAATTGATTTGCCAGGCAAGGTGCCATCAGGCCTAGAAGAAGCAGAGAAGGTATTAAATGGCATACCAGGTATATATCGTGTGTATTTTACAGATAAAGATGTAGTGCGTCATGACTTAGTAAGCAAGATTGTAAAAGCTTACGAAGAATATAATAAATGGAGAGACAAAGAATGAAAGTAGCCATTCAATATGATAGAGGCATAGAGTCTGATGGAAAAGTAGAAGAGATTATTCAGAAGGTCTGTAATGAAGTCGGCATCGTTTATGGCCTGCCTGACGATGCCGAAATGAGTGTACTTTTATGTAATAATGAACAGATTCATAGGCTTAATAAGCAGTATCGACAGATTGACCGGCCAACGGATGTTTTGTCTTTTGCCTTGAACGAAGGGGAATCTTCAGATCCAGAAGAAGCCAAACTCCTAGGTGATATGGTTATTTCCCTTGAACGAGCTGCTGAACAGGCTAAGGAATACGGTCATCCCTATGAACGGGAGATTGCCTATTTGACAGCTCATAGCTGTCTTCATATTTTAGGTTATGATCACATGACGCCAGAAGATAAAAAAGAAATGCGTAAGGAAGAAGAATTTGTACTTGGCCGATTAGGCTATGTAAGAGAGGATGCTCCGTATAATGAATAATGTAGATACGCCAGCTTATAAATCAGGATTTGTTGCCGTTGTAGGACGGCCTAATGTAGGCAAGTCCACCTTAATTAATGCCTTGATTGGTGATAAGATTGTTATTGTGTCAGATAAGGCACAAACCACGCGGAATCGGATTACCTGTATTTATACAGATGATAAGAAGCAGATTGTATTCATGGATACACCGGGTATTCATAAGCCTAAACATAAGTTAGGTCAGTACATGGTGCAGGCGGCTACAGATTCTTTAAAAGAAGTGGAAGCCGTTCTTTTCTTAGTGGCCGCTAATGAAAAGAAGGGGCCTGGCGATTTATTTATTATTGAACAATTAAAGAAAGTTCATGTGCCTGTCTTCTTGATTATCAATAAGATTGATACGATAAAGAAGGAACAACTTTTAGAAACGATTGTTGCTTATAAAGAGTTATATCCTTTTAAAGCTATTATTCCTATTTCAGCAGAACAAAAGGATAATATTGACAAAGTAGTAGCTGAGATTGATAAGGTCTTACCAGTAGGGCCTAAATACTTCCCTGATGATATGATTACAGACCAGCCGGAACGCCTGATTATATCGGACATTGTGCGTGAAAAGGTTCTTCTTCATACACAGGATGAGGTACCTCACTCTATAGCGGTAGAAGTGGATGAGATGAAGACCCGTAAAGATGGTACAACTTATGTACGGGCTACGGTCTTTTGTGAACGAGATTCACAAAAAGGAATCCTTATTGGTAAGAAAGGTTCCATGCTTAGACAGATTGGGGCAGAAGCACGGGCGGATATTGAACGCCTTTTAGCGGGTAAAGTTTATTTAGATATATGGGTGAAAGTGAAGAAAGACTGGCGCAATAAGTCAGCTATGTTATCAGAACTAGGTTATAGTAAGCGGGGTGAACGATAAGTATGCCATTTATGGATGGTCTCATCTTAGCGGGAATTCTTATTGTTTGTATTTTTTGTATTAATTTATTGGTACTAGGCAAGTTTTCCTTTGCTCGTCTTAGAGCCGAACATATAGAAGAAATGGATGCCTTAAGTGAGAAAAAGAAGGTACAGTTAAGTAAACTTTATAAAAAGCCTGGGATCTTTATTAATACGGCTCAATTTTTGATTATTTTCTTGACCTTGGTTTTGGCTTATACAGGCTCTTTTTTGGTACATGCTTTAGCGTTAACCCATCCTTTTATATGGATTCACACATGGGAACCTTGGGTGATTGACTTTGTTGTTTTGCTAGTGGTTAGCCTTTTGGTTTTAATTTTTGGTGAAATTATTCCTAAGGCCTTGGGTTTATCTTTCCCTTTACGCTATATTGTGTTGTCAACTACTTGTATTATAGGAATCCATAAGCTAGTAGCACCTTTTATATGGTTAGCTAATGGCATTGGTAATTGGCTTTTACGGTCTACAGGAGCGCCTTATCGTACAGAAGTCGATTTAGTTCATTCAGAGGAAGAAATTCGGATGATGGTTAATCGTAGTCATTCAGAGGGGGTGTTAACCCATGTAGAAGGGGAACTCATTGATAACGTCTTTGATTTTGTGGAACGTATGGCTAAAGAAGTCATGATACCTCGTCAAGATGTAAAATGCCTTTATGTGGAAGATTCTTATGATGAAAGTATGAAGACGGTGCGGGCGACGAGTCATACCCGCTATCCTCTATGTGTGGAAGATAAAGATCATATTATTGGTTTAGTCCATATTAAAGACTTAATGGAAGAAGAAGATAAGGCACGTAAATCCTTGCGTTTGATTCGCCGTAATATTTTGACTGTGCCAGAAGTTATGAAGTTGTCAGTCCTTTTGCAGTATATGCGGTCTCGTCGTATTTATCAGGCTATTGTTGTTGATGAATATGGGGGGATGGTTGGCCTCGTTTGCCTAGAAGATATAGTGGAAGAATTGGTAGGGGATATTCAAGATGAACATGAAAGCCCGAGTCTACCGATTATAACTTATCCGAATGGGACCTTTGAATTTGATGGTAAAGTCCTTATTGATGATGTAGAAGATGCTATGCACATTAATATGGAAGATGCCGATGAAGATACAATTGGTGGTTATATATTTGGGCTTTTGGAACGGACGCCACTAGTCGGAGATACGGTTGATACGCATGGCTATCAATTTGAAGTTATGGAGGTACAAGGCTATCGTATCAGTCGCTTGCGGGCGAAACCTTTGCCTAAGGAAGAGGCCAATGAGTCAAACGGCGAATAGAAGAGGACCTGGACAAAATCAGCCAGCTGTTGTTTTATGGCATAAAAAACGCAAGAATTATACTATCTATTCGTTTATTACACCCAGTCTTGGTATTATTACTTGTTCTGTGCCTCATAGGCGCTTGCATTCTTTGAAGGCTGCTGGGTATTTGCAGCCTTTTAGTCAAGTGGTTATTACCGTGCAGCCAGCTGATGACGACTTATATAATTTACAACAGATTTCTGGACAGACTCTTGTAAAATCCTTAGAGGGTAATTTACAGAATATTTGTTATACAGCCTTAGCTGGTGAGTTGGTAATGACTTTTTTCTACCATACTAATGCGGATAGAAGCTTATATGAAAAGATTTTGCTCTATGCTAGGCAAATACAGAGAAAATCTATTCCTCTAGCTACGATTATTTTAGGCTGGCAATTAGTCAGTTTGGCTGGTTTTATGCCTAGCCCTGTGGATTATCGGCTAGGTAAGGGGACCGATGCTTTTTGGGACGAAGTAGGGCGTATTAGCTTTTTGTCGATTGCTACTGAATTAAAACAGGCTTTAGGATTCGTCCTCACCTATGATTGGAGAGAGGGCAGCCAGCTTGCTATTGGTAAGAGTCAGTGGGAGCTTTTGGAAAAGCTTTTGTTTGCTTATGTAGATACTGTGGCAGAGCGACCCTTAGAGAGTTTGCGGTTTTTGAAGAGTATGGGTATAGGGCTGTGGGACTAAAGTCTTAGTTGACATAACCTATTCTGCTTGCTATGATAAGGCTAGTGATGAGGTAGACAAGTAGACTATGTCCAGCGAGTGAGGTTTGGTGGGAGCTCACAAGAGTTGAAGGCACTACGGAGCAGGAACAGGAACACTGCTTAGCAGTTAGTAAAGGTTCCAGACAAATACATGAAAGCGGGCTATGCCAATAAGGGTGGAACCGCGGGTTAGTAGATGACTCGCCCCTGTAACTTTATTGTTACAGGGGCTTTTTTATTTTTACTATATGGAGGTTTAATCAATGACGTTCCAAGAGATTATATTAAATCTACAAAAATTCTGGGCTAAGCAAGGATGTCTCTTGCAAGAACCTTATGATGTAGAAAAAGGGGCTGGCACAATGAATCCAGCTACCTTCCTTCGGGTGCTAGGACCAGAACCATGGGCTGTATGTTATGTAGAACCGTCCCGTCGTCCAGCCGATGGTCGTTATGGGGAAAACCCTAATCGTTTATTTCAGCACCATCAATTTCAGGTTATTGTTAAACCATCACCAGATAACATTCAGGAATTATATTTACAGAGTTTGGCAACGTTGGGCATTCATGCCGAAGACCATGATATTCGTTTTGTTGAAGATAACTGGGAATCACCCACACTTGGTGCGTGGGGTCTTGGTTGGGAAGTTTGGTTAGATGGTATGGAAGTCACTCAGTTTACTTATTTCCAGCAGGTAGGCAGTGTTGACGTCAAACCTGTATCTGTTGAAATTACGTACGGTCTGGAACGCTTGGCTATGTATATTCAAGGTGTAGAAAATGTATATGACCTTAAATGGAATGACAAGGTAACTTATGGTGATATTTGGCATGCTAATGAAGTAGAACAGTCGACTTATAATTTTGAATTAGCCGATACAGACATGCTTTTCAAATTATTTGACATGTATGAAAAAGAAGCCATTCGTATTTGTAACGAAGGTTATGTCTTGCCAGCTTATGACTATGTCTTAAAATGTTCTCATACTTTTAATTTATTAGATTCTCGTGGGGCTATTAGTATTAGTGAACGAACGGCTTTTATTGGTCGTGTTCGTAATTTGGCTCGTATTTGTGCACATTCTTATTTAAAACAACGTGAAGAGTTAGGCTATCCATTATTGAAAGGAGATAAATAATATGGCTAAGGATGTATTGTTTGAAATTGGTACTGAAGAAATTCCAGCAGGTTTTATGCCATCCGTTCTTAGTCAGTTAAAAGAGCTAGGGCAAAGCCTACTTACAGAACGGCGCCTAGCTTTTGGGCAGGTGCAGACATTAGGCACCCCTCGTCGGTTGGCTTTATTAATTTCTGACGTGGAAGAATCGTCAGCTGATATGTCAGAACGCCATAAAGGACCATCCGCTAAGATTGGCTTTGATGCCGATGGTAATCCAACGAAGGCCGCTATTGGTTTTGCTCGTGGAAAAGGGATTGATCCAAAAGATTTAGTTGTTGAAGATGGCTATATTTATGCAGAAACAGTATCTGCTGGCGAACCAGCGACTAAGATTTTGGCTGATGTTTTTCCTCAGATTATTCATAAATTAAGTTTCCCTAAGTCTATGCATTGGGCTGATTTAGATGAACGTTTTGTTCGTCCCGTTCGTTGGTTGGTGGCTTTATATGGGAAGGACGTTGTGCCAGTTACTTTTGCTGGTGTAACTAGTGGTAATGTAAGTCGTGGCCATCGCTTCTTGGGCGCACGGATGATTACTATTGAAGAACCAGCTAAGTATGTGGATGCCTTAAAAGATAATTATATTATTGTTGACCAGGATGTGCGTCGACAGATGATTAAGGACCAACTAGAAGCTTTGGCTAGTCAGAAACAAGCGACGATTGTATGGGATGATGATTTGTTAGAAGAGATTGTCTACCTAGTTGAATATCCAACAGCTTTATGTGGTAGTTTTGATACGCATTATTTGGATTTGCCAGAAGCAGCTATTATTACACCTATGAAAGACCATCAACGGTATTTTCCATTGCGAGATAAAGAAGGTAAGTTGTTGCCTATGTTTTTAACGGTTCGTAATGGCAATGACCATTCCTTGGCAACTGTACAGGCTGGTAATGAACGAGTTTTGCGGGCACGCCTTGATGATGCAGAATTTTTCTTCAAGGAAGATCGTAAGAAATCTCTAGCTGATCGATATGAAGGTTTGACTAAGATTGTTTTCCAGGAAGGTTTAGGTAATTTAGCAGATAAGTCAGAACGCTTAACTGTTTTGAGCCGTGCTTTAGGAGAGGCTTGTGACCTATCTGAAGATGAATTGGTTGCCTTAGAACGTAGTGCTTTCTTATGTAAGACAGACTTAACAACGGGTATGGTTACGGAATTTACTGAATTGCAAGGCGTTATGGGTAAGGAATATGCTCTGCTTGACGGAGAAAGCAAGGAAGTAGCAGAAGCCATTTTTGAACAATATTTACCACGTTTTGCTGGGGATATCTTGCCACAGACTAGGGCTGGTAAGGTGTTGAGTATGGCGGATAAGATTGATAATATCGTAGCTACCTTTAGTCGCGGCTTGATTCCAACTGGTTCACAAGATCCATATGCTTTACGTCGGCAGACGATTGGTGTGTTAAATATCTTATTAACAACAGGCTGGAATGTTAGCCTTGTGCCGATTTGGAAAAAGGCTATGGAACTTCTACAGGTGCCAGCCGATAAGCAAGATGAGTTGTTAGATCAGGTACATAATTTCTTCTTACTTCGCTTAAAGAATATCTTCTCTGATAAAGACTACCCACATGAAGTGATTGAATTAGTTTTATCGAATAAGTCGGTTACTATCGTTGAAGCTGATATGTTGGCTAAGGCTTTATTGGATAATGCTATATACATAGACGAATCCTTAGTACAGGCCTATACCCGCATGTATAACCTAGTTAAGGATGTGGCTTATACAGGGGTTGATGAATCTTTGTTAGGTATGGATGCTGAAAAAGCTTTATTTGCTAAGGCGGCCGATGTAGATGCGAAGAGCCAAGAAGCTATGGATAAGGGTGACTATGCGACTGTTGTTGCTTTACCAGGGACTTTAGTTGATACGATTAATCAGTTCTTTGAAGACGTTATGGTTATGGATAAGGACCAAGCGGTTAAAAATAATCGCTTACAGCTGGTCCGCTTAGCTTATAATGCTATGGGACGCATTGGATCGGTAAATGTACTAAAATAGAATAAACGTAATTGCTTAAGGCGAAGGTGCTTTAGCCTTTACAAGAAAAGCGGATTATCTCTTCTTATGTAAATAGGGGGCAATCCGTTTTTGCTATTATAGCTTGTATATTGTGTGAAGGGGGATAGCTATTCATGAGGGCTAGTGTAGTATACTACAAGTAGGAAGATATTTAGCTAACTTGTGGATTAAAGCACTTGCTTTATAGATTCTTATGATATAATACTAGAAAGATAGGAATTAAAATTATCTATCTATTTTCGTAAGTACGAGAGAGAGGACATACCTATGAGTAAAGAACACGAACACAACCATACGCATGAACAGAATCATGAGCATACGCATATACACACACATGAGCATGATGATCATACGATTTATTTTGAACGAGGTGACAAGGCAGACCAACCGGTCTTATCTGCACCCGATACAGAATTAGCTGCCAGCCATGATAAGTGGTCAGGCCATGTACATGACCCTCGCTATACTCATGGTCATCCTGGAGTAAATGACTATATGAAGGCGGTTGCTGAATATCGTAAGACCTTTCCGTCTAAGCAGCGAGTTTTAGAAGAAACACCAGATCCAGCTGTGCGTGATTTGATTTTACGGATGGAACAAATCGGTTGTGATAATGTATTTGATCGTTTCGATGCCCAACAGCCACAGTGCACCTTTGGTCTAGGCGGTGTATGCTGCCGTATTTGTAATATGGGGCCTTGTAAGGTAACGCCTAAGAGTCCACGTGGTATTTGTGGAGCTGATGCAGATTTAATTGTCGCTCGTAATTTAGTGCGACAGGCAGCTGGTGGTGTAGCACAGCATGGAGCTCATGCACGGGAAGTTCTTTTATCCTTAAAATATGCAGCTCAAGGTAAATTGGATCAGCCAATCTTAGGGGAAGAATGTATTCGGCAGACCGCAGCAGCTTTTGAAATTCCACAGGAAGGAAAGACTATTAACCAATTAGCTGAAGAAGTGGCTGACGTCTTATTAGATGATTTATCGCGGGCTATGCCAGAAGAGTATAAGGCTATTAAGTACTTAGCTCCAGAAGAACGTCGCAAGGTATGGGCGGATTTAGATATTTTACCAATTAGTGCCTATAATGAAGTCTTTGATGCCTATCATCGAACCTGTGTGGGAACTGATGGTGACTGGATGAGTAATATGAAACAGTTTTTACGCTGTGGTCTGGCTTTTACTTTTACAGGGGTTGTCGCTGTTAATATTGCAACAGATGCCTTGTTTGGACGAGGTACACGTCGTACATCCAAAGTTAATGTAGGTGCCTTGAAGAAAGACTATGTTAACATTGCCGTTCATGGCCATTTGCCAACCATCGTTACAGCTGTTATTGAAATGGCGTGCACACCAGAAATGCAGGAAAAGGCTAAAGCTGCTGGTGCTAAAGGCATTCAGTTTTATGGTATTTGCTGTTCAGGACTGGCTCAAATGTATCGCTATGAAGGGGTTATCCCACTAAGTAATGCGATTGGTGCTGAACTAGTCTTGGCTACTGGTGCACTTGACTTGTGGATGGCCGATGTACAAGATGTATATCCTGCTATTATGGATGTAGCCCGGTGTAATCAGGTAACGGTTGTTACGACGAGTGACTCTTGTCGTTTGCCAGGAGCTGAACACTATGGCTATGACCATCATCATTCCAATATTGGAGAGACTAAGAAGATTGCTCGTAAAATTGTAGAGCGAGCTATTGAAACGCATGCAGCACGTAAGGATTTGCCAGTTTTTATTCCGCCTTATGAATGTACAGCTGAAGTCGGTTTCTCCATTCAATATTTGCAGGAACACTATGGATCTGCCCAGCCTATTGCTGATGCTTTAAAGAGTGGTAAAATTCGTGGTATTGTTAATGTGGTTGGTTGTACTAATCCGAAGGTTGTTTTCGAACGAGCTACGGTAGATATTGTTGATGAACTATTAAAAAATGATATTATTGTAACAACTAATGGGTGTGCGTCCTTCCCGTTATTGAAATTAGGCTATTGTACGACAGAAGCAGTAGATAAGCATTGTGGGCCTGGTTTAAAAGAATTCTTAGGTAATGATGATATGCCACCTGTATGGCATGTTGGAGAATGTATAGATAATGCGCGGTCTAGTGCTATCTTTGGTGCTGTTGCTGGTGCTTGCGGTCATGATTTGCCGGATATGCCATTTGCTATGTCGAGTCCAGAATGGGCTAATGAAAAGGGCGTTGATGCAGCTTTGGCGCATCGCTTGTTAGGTATTAGCTCTTATCACTGTGTTGAAATGAACATTCAAGGGTCTGACAATGTTATGAAGTTCATTAAAGAAGGTACTCAAGACTTGTTAGGTTCTGTTATGTTTGTTGATCCTGACCCGAAGATTGTGGCTAAAAAGATTATTGATGATATTAATGAAAAACGAAAAGCCTTAGGTTGGGCTTATTAATCCTTCTTAATCTTAGAAAAGTGATCAGTGAAGTTCTTATAGATTAACTTTCGCTGGTTACGTTACTGTATATAATATGACCTTATAGACGCTATAAATATAAAAAATCATCTTCCCTAGATGGCAGTTGTCCAAGCTGTCCTTCCTAGGTGAAGATGATTTTTTATATAGGAGTGACTTGTTTAGTAAACAATAAGGGAAGTGCCAATCACTATGTTAGAAAAAACACTAGGGTTGGCACGATGTTTTTTATTTATCTAGCACCACAAGTACCAGTAGAAGCTAAGCAGTCTTCGTCTTTATTGGTAAGACCTAGTTCTTCAAGCATAACCATATCTTCTTTAATAGTGGTGCCAGAGGTAGTTAACATATTACCTGTAATGGAGGCAGAGGCACCAGCTGTTAGGGCCGTAGCTCCGTTTTTAGGTAAAATTTTACGGCCAGCGGCTAAGCGAATATTGGCTGCTGGGTTAATGAAGCGGAAAATAGCAATAGTACGTAACACATCGTCTGCAGGAATTTGTGGCCGTCCTTCCATACCAGTGCCAGGAATGGCCATTAATGCATTGACTGGAATGGATTCAATACCTAATTCGGCAAGGGAAAGAGCCATGTCTATACGGTCTTCCCAAGTTTCCCCCATGCCGATAATGCCACCAGAGCAGACACAGAACCCTTCTTCTTGTGCGATTTTGATGGTTTTTATACGGTCTTCATAGGTGTGAGAGGTACAGATTTGAGGGAAAAAACGGCGTGACGTTTCAATATTATGATGGTAACTGGTAACGCCAGCAGCCCGTAATCTCTTGAATTGGTCTCGATTAAGTAGGCCATGGGAGGCACATAAATCGATGGTTAAATCTTTTTTCATTTGCTTATAAGTATCGATAGCCTTGTTAAAATCTTCGCCAGTTAAGGCACGGCCAGAGGTGACAATGGCAAAGCGATTGGCACCAGCTTCTTGGTTGGCTTTGGCGTTCTTTATGATTTCTTCTTTAGGTAAGAAAGGATATTCATCGACACCTGTATGGTGGCAGGCTGCTTGGGCACAGTATTTACAGTTTTCACCACAACGACCGCTGCGGCCATTAATAATAGTACAGAAATCAATATGATTACCGCAGAAGTGTTTCTGTAGGCGGCCTGCGCCTTCTTGTAATTGGTCTAGAGGTGCTGTTAATAAATAGGAAAGGTCATCACCACGTTTGATGCGATAGCCAGCGAGTATGTCTTGTGTTAATTTGTCGATAGATGTTACTTTCATGATAAAGACTCCTGTCAATAGTATTGTTATTAGTTAATGAGCTTTTATAGTTAACATTATGACAGGATAGGAATAGTTAGTCAACTGAAATATTATATTTAGTTAACAAATCGATTTAACTGGAAAGTTGTGTTGAATAATTTGATTTGGTAAAAGTCTAGACAGAAAACAAAAGTCTGTATATAATGGACAAAAATATATTTATGTTTTGTGATAGTGACTAGTAATATTTTTGATGGATGAAAAGGAAGCGAGAATGCATAAAGGTATAGGAATAAGAGGGAGAAACGGGTTATTAATAGCGTCAGCTGCTTATGCATTTGCTTTGCTGATGACGTCAGGTTTAGTGACGAATGAGGTGCTAGCGGATACTGTTGAAAATAGGTTTATAGAAAAAAATGATGAAAGCATTATTAAAAGTGCTAACTCAGATAAAGCAACCGTAGATACGAGTGCTGTCGTTAATAAGATAAACAGAGACAATCAAATAGATAAGATAAAGAACCCAGCAGGATGGAAAACTCTTGATGTAATGCAAAGAGTGCGGTCTATACCTGCTGGGTCTATTTGCGTGCGCAAAATTGAGATTAGTAAAGATAGTCGCTACTTGCCGGATATGAGAAAGTTAGTGGCCCCTTATGAAGGAACGTGGATGACAGCTACTATGGTAAATGACCTTGTGCAAGAGTTAACAAAAGCTTTATGGAAGGCTGGCTATGTAACGTCTAGGGTAGAGGTACCTAAGCAGAATATGGCGAGCGGTACTTTAAGGTTACATGTAGTAGCTGGCCGTATAGAAGACATTCGCTATAAGACAGATCGTTATGGTACGTGGAAGAGGGCTTTTCCTATACGTAAAGGGGACGTTTTAAACCTTCGTTCTTTAGAACAGGGGTTAGAGCAGATGCGGGCGCTTCCTAATCAAGAGGTTAAGGCTAAGTTGTTGCCAGGTACCAAGGCAGATACTAGCATTATTGAACTGGATGTAAAGCGGACTAAACCCTGGGATATAAGCCTAAGTATTGACGATGGCGGTTATGAACCGACAGGACGCTTGGAAGGTTCTATTAGTGGTAATGTATATAATCCACTAGGCATAGGAGATAGTCTATCTCTATCTTATTCAAAAGATTTAGCGCATAGGCACACAAGTTCAGCTTATGGAACGGATACAAGGTCAATTGCGTATAGGATGCCTCTAGGAAACTATACCTTTAACTTAGGTTGGATGAGCTACAAGTATCATCAGCAGGTAGCCGCACGGACGCCCTATATCTGGCAGGGAGAAACAAAGAATATAAGCCTGGGGGTAGAACGGCTTTTATATCGTGATTCCGTTAGTAAGACCAGTGCTGCCTTTAATCTTATAAAGAAAGATAAACGGTCGTATTTAGACGGCGAAGAAGTGGGTGTACAGAGGCAGCATACAACTGTCTTAGAACTTGGAATTAAACACCGTCGGTATTTTGGAGAGAAGAGACTTGACCTATATACCTACTACAGGCAGGGCGTACCTTGGCTGGGTGCCGAGCAACAGGAGTGGGAAGGGCAGTATGGATCGGGTACAACTATGTACCATCTGTTTGGTTTACAAGGGACTTTACTTGTACCATTAGATTTTGGGCAGAAACGAGGACAGTATTTACTTCGTTTTGTAGGGCAGTACACACCGAATACCTTGTTCTTATCTGATCAAATGAGTCTTGGTGGACGGTATACGGTAAAAGGCTTTAGTGGCGACCATACATTAACAGGAGAAAGTGGCTATTATTTGCGTAATGAAGTCACGTTTCCGACTCTTGGTAAGCGTTTTTATCCTTATGTGGGTTTAGATATAGGACACGTGTGGGGGTCGTCTACAGAAGATTTATTGGGTACGATGCTTGTCGGTGCTTATGTGGGTGTAAAGGGTCAGCTTATGAATGGATTATATATTGATGGATTTGTAGGGACGCCTGTGTATAAGCCGGAAGGGTTTAAGGCGAGTAAGACAGCTTTTGGATTTTCGGTATCTGTTACATATTAAATGGAATTGAGTGTTAGGGTACTAAATTTAAGGGCAGAGTGCGGAAGCGGTCAATGCTCTCTCGGCTCAGTCCTAGCGGAAGGTCGCCTGCGAGAAACATTGACTGCTTCGTGACAGAATGCCTAGGCGTTTAGATTAATCGCAAAGTATGGAAGCATCTAATGGTCTTACGGGACTCCGTCCTTCGCTGCGCTCGCAAGTCATCCGTAAGAGACATTAGGCGCTTCGTAATATAGAGGCAGATAAGTTTGTGTTGCACTCAGAGTACGGAAGTATGTAATGATTTTTTGGAACTCTGTACTTCATAAGTTATTCAAAAGAAACATTAGGTGCTTTGTAACATAGTGCTTAGGATGTTTGGTAATTAGGAGCTTAATGTTGTAGAGATAAATAGTTTTTAATACGGAACAGACGAGAGATGGAAAAATGGATTTAGAGAAAGGAAGCGACATGAAGGGAAAGGTTCTAGCAAGACAGGTAGCAACATGGATTACGATGGGGTTGTTTATAGCCAATCCTATGGCAGGGTTAGCCATGGATACGGTAGCCGTGCCAGATGGCAATCATGGGCGGGCGCCTATGGTAAGGGAGACAGCCAATGGGACGACGTTAGTGGATATACGCAGGCCCAATGGGCATGGTCTATCGCATAATGAATATACAAATTTACAGGTTGGCGAAAAAGGACTTATCTTAAATAATTCTGGTAAAATGAGTAAGACACAGTTAGCTGGTTATGTAGACGGCAATTTTCAGATGGTAGGGACTAAGGCGGATGTCATTTTAAATGAAGTAACAGGCAGCAATAGAACAGCTATGCAAGGTTATGTTGAAGTAGCCGGTAACAAGGCCGACGTTATTATTGCCAATCCTAATGGCATTAGCGTCAATGGCGGTGGTTTTATTAATGCTGGACGGGCTACACTTACGACGGGACGGCCTAATATAGAGGATGGTGCTCTTAAAGGTTACCGTGTAGATGGTGGGCAGATTCTTGTAACAGGACAAGGGTTAAATGCTAAAGGAGCCGATGCCTTAGAGATATATACAAAGGCGGCTAAGGTGAATGCTGGCATTTGGGCTAATAAGATAAAAGGTGCGGTAGGTAGTAATGATATTGATGTCAGGACAGGTCAAGTAAAGGCAGTAGATGAAGATAAGGGAAATGCCCATTTAAATAAAGATTTTAGGTCTGCTGCCAATTTGTCTACTAGTGATGATGGTAGTTATAGGGAAGATAATTCTAGTAAAGAGAGTCATAATGAAGGTGTAAGTGAGACTGCTAAAACAGACAGTCCGAGTCGTTCTAAAGACGAGAGTAGTAATAGTGTTACAGAGGGTCTAATGCTAGATGTGTCTTCGTTGGGTGCTATGTATGCAGACAGCATTTACCTTGTAGGCACAGATAAGGGCTTAGGCGTTAATGTTGATGGCAAGTTGGCAGCTAGCAAGGGCGATTTAGAATTATTAGCAGATGGTACTCTGCAGGTTAAGGGGACTATGTATGCTGGAGATAAGGCTCATATAGAGGCACAGGATATAAAGCTTACCGATACAGCTCTTGCACAGGGGAAAGGTATGAAAGTGCAAGTTAATAATTCCCTAATTAATGAGGGCTCTATTAGTGCTGATGCAACTAGTGTCAAAGCTAGAAAATTAGATAATGCAACAAGTGGTACTATTGAAGGATTAGAGACAAAGATTGAAGCGGAGAATCTACATAATGAAGGTCTTATCAATGGGAATAAGACTAGCGTTCAAGTTAAAAATAAGTTAGATAATACGACGGGTGGTCGTATTTATGGGGACCAAGTCAATGTATCTGCTAGAGAATTAAATAATACGGGTAAGTACCAGGAACCAGGTGCTCCTGTTATTAAGGCTAGAGATAATCTGACGATTGAAGCAGAAAGGGTAACGAATACAGAGCATGCTGTTTTGTCGTCTGATGAAGATTTATTTATTAGCGGAAGAAGTAAGGATAGTGCGGTAGAAAATACTAAATCGGAAGAACCTAATAAAAATATTAATACAGATAATAAAACTAAGAAGAATAGAGATAAAGGGAACAGTTTAGGTACAAATAATAATAAAGAGGGAGTTGTTCCTAATACTACTGGTGTAGAACAAGAGCAGGTAGAAATGGTACAGCCTAAGGCTAAAAGTTTAGTTAATAGTAGTGCCACCATTGAAGCCAAAGACAATATGACCTTAGATGTAGAACAAATAAAGAATGAGAACCTACATTTTTCTACGCAGCCAGTGGAAGTAGCTAGAGAGTGGCATGATGAGGTAACAAATGCAGGTAATCCTAATCGATATGTATTGAATACGCCAGACCACATATATGGAAATGGTGGAGCTATACCGAGTAACCATGTAGACCGATTTTATGCTGAAAATGTGCATTTAAAGATTTATGGGGCTAGTTATGAAGATTGGAGTCGTTTTCTTTATACCCGGATTATTACAGACGACCAGGTAAAGGAAACAGATCCAGGGAAGATACTGGCTGGGAAAAATATGCGAATTTTCGGCAATCAGCTTATTAATGACAAAAGTCAGATTTTAGCTGGTGGCACCTTAAAAACGGAGGTAGCCGATTTACAAAATATAGAGGCGAAAGGGATACGCACGATTGAAGATGTGGGAGATGCCCATAATTACTCTCGTCATAAGAGGCGAGGTCATGATTCTACTAATGATGATAGATGGAAGTATCATGTAATACAAACGAAAGAAATTATTGTGCCAGCTACAAAGCTAGCTGAGGGTCAAGATGTTCCTCAGTCAGAAACAGCCTTTCAGCCCATACAACAGACAGTAACAGAGAATGGGACGGTGCAGACTACATCGATTGCTAGTAGGTTGTCTTTATTTGCTCTTTATCAAGAAGCTAACTCGCCAGATAGCCAGTATTTTATTGAGACAGATCCAGCCTATGCGAATAAGAAAAAATTCTTATCTTCAGATTATTACTTAGACCGTATCGCGACCGACCCCAAACACACCATGAAACGCTTAGGCGATGGCTATTATGAACTAGGTATTGTAATGGAGCAGATTACGAAGCTGACAGGTAAGCGTAAACTTTCTGGTTATACGAGTGATGAAGAGGAATATAAGGACTTGATGGAAGAAGGTGTCCGTTTTGCTAATGAGCATAATGTAGTATTAGGGGATGCATTAACAGCTGACCAGCAAAAGGGGATTACAAAAGATATGGTTATCTTAACGAAGGTATCCGTACTCTTGCCATCAGGTCAGATTGTGGAAGCCTTAGTGCCACAGGTATATTTGGTCAGCAAGACAGGAACGAATGCGGTCGATGAGACAGAGCCTAGAGTCGCCCTTATTAGTGCTAATGACTTACAAATCATGAATGCTAATACGGTTACTAATAAAGGGACTATGTTAGGACAAAATGAGGTAGTCATAGCGGCTAATAACGTAGCTAATGAAGGCACTCTTGCAGGAGATAAAGTTGCTATCGATGCTAAGGAAGATATTCGTAATATAGGCGGGACTATAGCAGGTACAGATAGTGTTACCTTGCAGGCTAGACGAGATATTATAATAGCTTCTAAGACCTTGTCAGATAGTAATGAGATGAGCACGGTAACTAGTCTAGCTAAGGTAGGTCAAGTTAAAGTAACGGGTCGAGGTGAAAAAGGCAAGGGTTATACAGGTAATGAGGGTGTGTCTAACAGTGCTAATGTAGAGGGCAATGCGGATAAATCTAATCAAAGTGAGGCTTATACAAGTACTAGTGTCGAGGTAAATAAGAAGGCTAATGTTGGTAATGCTGGTACTAATGGTGCTAATTTAGTCTTGCAAGCAGGTCGCAATATTACCATCGCAGGATCAGCCATCTTTAATCAATCCGAAGGGGATACAGCTCTTGCAGCTAATCAAGACATTAAGCTAGATAGTATTAAGACTTCATCCTCAGAAGTGCTTGGACGAGGAGCTAATAAACGCTCGGAATGGCGGACTAATGAGGAAGGCTCCTATCTGACTAGTAATGGGAATTTGATACTAACTGCCGGCAATAATATAGAAGGTAAAGCCGTAACCATAGGCTCTAATAAAGACTTTACCTTGTCTGCGGGTAATGGCATAAAGTTAACAACAGGGCATAATACAGTCGACCTTGTAGAAGACCATAAGCATACAGGCAAATCTGGTGGTGGTCACAGTCAGACTACACAGACCCATGATGAATGGCATGAGTCAGATGTGGTAGGCAATACAATTGTTGGCAAGAATGTCAGTCTTATATCTGGTCAAGATACGAGCTTACAAGCGACTGATATAACTTCAGCGGGGCAGACACGTATTCAAGCCGACGGCAATACAAGTATTACAGGCGATACTAATCATCTAGAACAATCTGGCTGGTCACAGACAAAAAAGAAAAGCCTTGTTACAAGAACGCAGACAGATAAGGCCTATTTGACCACATCAGATACAGTAACAAGTAGCAATGTATCTGGTGAAAGTGTATCAATAGCCACAAATAAAGACCTTCAAGTAGATGCTAGTAATATAGCTGCTGAGAAGAACGTATCAGTAACAGCTAGCGGTAAGATGGACTTAGGCACGATGACAGAATCTGGCTCTTCTTATGCCATGGAACAGACTAAGAAGTCGGGGCTCTTTGCTAGTGGTATGGGGATTACTATTGGTAAGATGAAAGAAAAATCGACTAATACCCAGTCGTATACGAAACCAATAGGTACCAATGTGACGGCTGTTCATGGTAAAATAGACCTAACTACTGGCGACGATATAAAGGCTACAAGTGCTAATCTTGAAGCCCAGCAGGATATTACCCTTAATGGTAAAAATGTTACCTTAGATGCAGTTATGGCGCAGAAATACTATGGGCAGACCTATGAACGTAGTACGAAAGGATTGACAGCTTCCTTAGGTGGTTCTGTAGTTTCAGCTATTACAAGTGCAAGGCAGTATGCTCGTAGTGCTAATGATATAAATAATAAAATCTTGGCTGGCTATGAGTACTATCAGGGAGTTAAGACGCTTAGGGATGGCTATAAACAGATTAATAGTTTCAGCAATTATACATTAGATGGCCTAAAATCTCAGTTGCAAGCTAACACCAAGGCTATGATAAATCAATCGGTACGTACCCAAGGATTGTTAGCAACGGGGCATTTATCACCAGGCATGGTATCGAATGCACAGTTAGATCAGTTAGCTCAAAATACGAAAGAGGCTGGCGATAAGGTTCAAAATTACAAGCAGGATAAACAAGCTAAGCGTGATCAAATGATAAATATTAATCTTAGCTTTGGCTCCTCTAAAGTGAATCAGTCTTCGGAACAAGAGTTATCGACTGTTGTGCAAGGCAATCTTACGAGTCGAGAGGGAACCGTTCACATTATTGCTCGTGGCGTAGATAAAGAGCAGAAAAAGACCGCTACTATTGATGGTAATATAGCAATAACGGCACAAAATATAGCTGGTAAAAAAGTAGATATAGAGGCGGTTAATAATTTAAGTGTTCGAGCAGGTACTAATACAGAACAAACAAGGAGTAAGGCTTCTAGTAGTGGCTCTGCCGTAGGTCTATCTTTTGGTTTTAAAGGTAATTTGGCTGGTGTGAATACAAGTGCTTATAGCAATAAAGAAGATGGCAATGGGCAGCTTGTTACGCATACACGCTCTGTTATTAATGGGAGAGAGTCGGTAAACTTACAATCTGGACAAGATACAGGTATAGTTGGTTCAAAAGTTGTAGGTGATAAGGTAACAGTTAAGGCCAGCCGTGATTTAACTATAGAAAGTTTGCAAGATACGAATGTATATAAGAATACATCGTCCAATAAAGGCTTTTCTCTATCTCTTACTCCTAGTGGAATTCCTACACTGGGTGGTAATTATAGTAAGGGGGAGATTGATAGTAACTATGCCAGTGTGACAGAACAAGCAGGTATCTATGCTGGTAAAGCTGGTTATGAGGTAGAGGCTAAGAATAAAACAACGTTGATGGGCGCTGTCATTGCTAGCCAGGCGGATAAAGAGAGTAACGGATTAAAAACTAAATCTTTAAGCTTAAACGATATAACGAATACTGCTAAGTATAAAGCTAAGGAAAAAGGCCTAGCTGTAACTAATGATAAGAGTTCTGTTTTACCAGTTAATCCTTTGCAGTCGATACCCGTTACAGGTAATGCTGGCAGTATAACTCGTTCAGCCATTGCGGATGGCATTATTGAAGTGGCTGATAAGAAAGACTTAGAAGCTATTAATCATGACACCGCTAACGCCTTGAACGAATTAGACGCTATCTTCAATTTGAAAGATGTAAAAGAAAAACAAGCCTTGGCTAATGCTATGGCTAAAGAAGGCTTTGGTCTAATTGGTGATATAGCCGTTAGCAAGCAAAAAGACTTGATTGCTAAATCTATAGCAGCTAAGGCTAATAAAGATGAGGCAAAAGCACAGCAGTACCTTGATGAAGCCAAAAAATGGAGTGATGGTGGTGAATATAAAGTAGCTCTTCACGGATTACTTGGAGGCCTTGTATCAGCTTATGGTGGCAATGGTTTTGCTGATGGTCTAACAGCAGGCGCAGTTAATGCATACATGACTAAAGCACTTGATAAATTACCGAATAGCACACTTAAGAAGTTGGCTTCAGGCTTAATTGGACAGCTCGCTGGTAAAGATGTTGGCAGTGCGATAGCAGAAAAGGCTACGGAGTTTAATTGGTTAAATCATTATGACCAATTAGCATTAGGAAAGTCAATCGCAGATTATGATGCAGGTCGAATTGGTTTGTGGGAAATAACTCAAAAGTTAGGATATTATATTGCTTTAAATAACAAGACAGCACCATATGCTTATGAATTAGGAATTAATGATGGGCTGGATAGTTCACTGGTAGGAAGCGTTTATGGCTATTTTAATTATGCTAATCAATCAGTAAGCAATCAAGTAGGATTCTTTGGTAGTACGTTGGCACAAGCTTTATATGGCTATGCACAAGCTAAAGGGATTAGTAGATCTAGTTTAGATATGGCCGTTAATTATTATGAATCTCAAATGGGCATGAGTTATTTACAGTATCATTATCCAGAACTTAATACGAGCGTAGAAGAGCAAGGACAGGCTATGTGGCGTAATTTTGAGATTACTGCAGGTAAAAGTGCTGTTAATTATGCAAATTTTGGAGATAAATTAGTGGCAGAAGGATATAAAGCTGTTGTTGTGCCAGGCTCAGGGCAGCATATGGTTCTTTATAATGGAAAATGGGAGTATACAGAGAAAGAGGCGGCTTATTCGTCGGGAGAATTTGGCGATTATTTAGCAGACAATGGTTATCCCGTATATGAGGCAGTATGGGATAATAATCCAGTGCATTATACTTTATATAATGGAGTAGCCTATAGTGCTAATAGAGCAGTAACAGTGAAAAATAATGCATTGGTAGAGAATCCAGTAAAAGAAGTGCAAAATTCATTTGCTAGTAATGTAATTAGCAATGTAAAAGAGATGGTAGAAGTTAAAGGGGTTGAAAAAGTAGTTAATACGATTCCTTATGCGACGGATAAAGTAAAAACTATGGTACCAATGGTAGCTAAGAAAGTATTTGAAGTTACTCCTTTAGTCTATGATACAGTGGATAATTATAAGCATTATGAAGGACCGGTTACTTTTGGACTGGCAGAAGGAGCGGCGTATGGAAAGTATAGAGGTGTTATTGGTGCAGCTTCGAAAGGGGCTAAGATGGGATGGAAAATAGGTCGAGCTGCAGGTCCTAGAGGAGCTATAATTGGTGGTACGCTCGGAGGTATTGTTGGTGCTGCCGGTGCAGAAACAATTGGTGCAAAGGCTTTGGATAAAGTAAAAAATGAATTACATGAATATAGTAAGGAATATAGTGAAAAAATAAATAAAATCGATGGATTAAAGAAAATTAAAGAAACTTGGGAAAAGTATGAAGAGGAAAATCCTGAGGCAATTAATATAGTATTTATACCGATGGGGAAATAAAGGAGATAATAAATGTTTGGAATAAAATTTTTGGATTGGGCTATATATTTTTTCCCCATTATATTCGTAGCACTTTGTATAAGTAAGATGTTACTTATTATTATGGGGAAAAACACTAAACCATATAAGATCTTAAAGAATATTAGGTATAGTGATATTGGTGTACTAGGTCTATTAGCATGTTTGGTTATTTTTTTACGTGTTTTGGAAATTCATACAGAGTTGGATATTCGTGTGTGGGTATTATCAATAAGCGATTGGGGTTTATTTCCTTTATATTTACTTTTATATTGTGTAGCTCTTAATTTTGGTAGGTTTCTTTATGCTAATAAATTGATTTCTGAAGAAGAATATATAAAGGATAAAAAAGGTGTTACTAAGTATTTTTTGTTTTTAGGATTTCTTTGTGTACTTGTACTTGCATTAGCTATTGGGTTAGAATATTTATAGTTAGGCTTTAAGGTATGTGTGAATTTCTTTTAGGTACTTTAATTAGACGGCTATTAATAATTTTGTTTATGTTCTTGTCATACAGCTAGTGCCAGCATAAGTAAGGGCCGTATTAATAGCCAATATGCCAGTGTCACCGACCAGGCCGGTATCTATGCCGGTAAAGACGGCTATGACATAGAAACGGCGAATACAACAGCAGTCACCAGCGCTGTTATTGCCAGCCAGGCGGATAAAGAAAAGAATACGCTGACGACAAAGTCGCTTGTGATGCATGATATAGATAATACCCTGCATTATACAGCGAAGAAGACGGGCTTATCTCTTATCAATGAGAAAGGAGCCTTGCTGCCTATTAATCCGGAGCAGTCTATCCCTATTACAGGCAATGGACACAGTGTAACCCGCTCGGCTATGGCAGAGGGGATTATTACGGTGGCAGATACGAAGAGCCTGGCGGCTATTAATCATGATACAGCCAACGCTCTTAATAAACTGAACAACACATTTAACGTCAAAGATGTAAAAGAAAAACAGGCGCTGACCGATGCTATGGCTAAGGAAGGGTTTAACTTAATTGGCGATATAGCTGTCAGCAAGCGGAAAGAGTTAATTGCTAAATCCATAGCCGCTACAGCCAATAAGGATGAAGCGGGGGCTAAGAAATATCTTGCAGAAGCGAATAAATGGAGTGAAGGCGGCGAATACAAGGCAGCCCTTCACGGCTTATTAGGCGGTCTTTTATCCGGTTATGCAGGCGGAAAAACTCTAGAAAATATTATTTATGCCGGTGGCGCAGAAGGAGTGATGGGGAAGTTAGAAAGCATCCCTAATGATACGGTAAAGAAAATAGCAGTAGGAGTTATAGGGAACGTTGCAGGTGGAGCTATTACTTCTTCAATAGTGATGGATGGGTATGAATTTAATAATAGGAGACATAGAAGTCTGATAGCTAAATGGAGTCGTACAAAGTTAAATAGGAAAAGAAGTCAAGCGGTTGATAGTATGATTCCATCTTTAAGTTCGACAGGTGCAGAAGTCATACAAGCGACTGGTGATGCATTTTATCGAATTGCAGAAGAGCATGGATATACTGAAGGGTCGAGCTCTCAAGAAGTATATTATCCTAATGAAGGTGATTATTTAGCAGCAAAGGGATATCCAGTTGTATATATGAGTGGCTCCAATGCAAATTTTGTAGTACAACCAGGTAGAGTAATGAAGTATACACAATTCCCAGCAACAGTACCAGAATCTCAGAATGGATATGTTTTGAGAGCTAATGGATTTCCAGAATATGGAAGTATAAGTAATGGGGTAATGCAAAAATTTATTCGTATGGGAGGTAAAGATTATTTAACAACAAAGGTAAATATTAATACTGCTAATAGAGAAGCTAAAGCTTTTGCTACTACAGTTACGCCAATAGCAAATGCTAGTACTAATAGCACTGGTATTTTTGGAGGAATTAAAACTAATTTTAATTTATTAAATATAATAAAAAATAGTGGAACAAGTGCATTAAATATTCGTTTAGGGAATAATAACTTTAAGTTTGTAGCAGGGGGAGGGCTGAGAGTAAAAAAAGTGAATTTATCTGCAGAATCTTCTGCTGCCGATATTACTTATAGTTATGAAAGACCTTTGGATGATTTGAATAATGATAAAATATCTTTTTCTATAGGTATGGGATTGATTTCTGGTGGGTTAAATTATGGGTTAGGAAGTAAAAAACAAGGGGGATTTATGAAAAGTTATTTAGGAGAGGTGCATGCTGGGGGGAAAATATCTACAGCGGGAATTGAAGGTAGTCTTTCAGGGCAAATAGGTGTAGGGTATGCGACAGGAGCTGCTGTTGAATTGGATTCTGCAGGAGGAAAAGCACCAGGATATTTTACAACAAATTATAATGATATACCTGTTGCTTTAGGTGCAGAAGCGGAGGTAAAAGTAAATCAAAATGAAAAAAAATAATTTACTTACTTCGATTGAAGCAGTGCCTCTTTTTATAAATGTGTTATTTTCCCTTTTGTTCTTTTTTTTGTTATTTATTGCTTATGAAATTTTATTAGATATAGTTCTACATGAAACTTGGTTTAATATTATTTTTGTTAATAGTATATTAGTTGTATTTTTCTTTTTTTCCGGATTAAATTTAGTGGTAATGGTTATTAAAATAAAACGAATTTTACTTAGAATAAAAGAAATAAACACAATAAATGAAGTTAAGAGTTTTGTTTTTTCTTTCTTTGAGGATAATTTTCATCCATATTTTCCTACTAAAAATTTAACAATCCGGCAAATAATAGGATATGTTAGTTTAATAGGATATATTTATGTTAATTTTTGGGCAGCAGTTGATGATTGGCATATGCTATTAACATGGCGCTTTTGGATAACGTCTATAGTAGTTTATTATTATATTATGAATTATTTGTTAAAAGAGAAACCTAAATTATAAAACGTATAGGCAGTAAATAAGCTAACAATCTATGCCGGTAAAGACGGCTATGACATAGAGACGGCGAATACAACGACGGTTACCGACGCTGTTATTGCCAGCCAGGCGGATAAAGAGAGTAACGGATTAAAAACTAAATCTTTAAGCTTAAACGATATAACGAATACTGCTAAGTATAAAGCTAAGGAAAAAGGCCTAGCTGTAACTAATGATAAGAGTTCTGTTTTACCAGTTAATCCTTTGCAGTCGATACCCGTTACAGGTAATGCTGGCAGTATAACTCGTTCAGCCATTGCGGATGGCATTATTGAAGTGGCTGATAAGAAAGACTTAGAAGCTATTAATCATGACACCGCTAACGCCTTGAACGAATTAGACGCTATCTTCAATTTGAAAGATGTAAAAGAAAAACAAGCCTTGGCTAATGCTATGGCTAAAGAAGGCTTTGGTCTAATTGGTGATATAGCCGTTAGCAAGCAAAAAGACTTGATTGCTAAATCTATAGCAGCTAAGGCTAATAAAGATGAGGCAAAAGCACAGCAGTACCTTGATGAAGCCAAAAAATGGAGTGATGGTGGTGAATATAAAGTAGCTCTTCACGGATTACTTGGAGGCCTTGTATCAGCTTATGGTGGCAATGGTTTTGCTGATGGTCTAACAGCAGGCGCAGTTAATGAATACATGACTAAGACACTTGGTAAATTACCGAATAGCACACTTAAGAAGTTGGCTTCAGGCTTAATTGGACAGCTTGCTGGCAAAGATATTGGTAGTGCGATAGCAGAAAAGGCTACGGAGTTTAATTGGTTGACGCATGAAGAGCAACAACAGATGCTTAGAGATTTTGCGGCTAGTTATACTTGGGGTGCTGAAGGTGAGGAACGAAGAAGAGATATACTCGCTTTTTGGTTTGCTTTAAGTAATTATAGAAATGTTCATGGGGAAGGTAGTTCAACAGATAGGGATGAGATTATTGATGGAAGTGTTAAATCGGGGTTAGACAGTTTTGTTCCAGACGGTTATAAATATGTTTTTGATGGAGGTATGAATTATTTTCTAAATTATGTGAATGTTTTAGGTGGCTGGCGCAGTGTTGATAAAGCTTATAGTTATAGAAGTGCTTTTGAACATGGGGATTTAAGTTCAGCCAAAAATCAATATGTAATGATGGTAGACCCACCAGGATTAAGCAAACAATTAACTGCAGAGCGAGCAAAAACATATGCCAATGAAGGTGATAGAGTAGTTATAGAAAATGGTTTAGCTAATCAGGTTTATCAATCGCCAACAGATGGAAACAGTTATATTGATTATAATGGGCAAACGCTTTTTACAACAGAAATACCTCGTTATTCAGGTAGTCAATACGGTGAATATTTAGCTGATGTGAAGGGGTATCCTGTGCATTATAGTGAGGCTACACACATTGATTATGTTGAAGATAGATATGGACATGATTGGTATGTCAATCGTGTGTCACCGGAACGGCCAAGTAATATCGTTCAAGCTGGAGTAGATGCTCTGTGGGGTCGGACTTTGGGCAAGACCGCCGAAATGAAAGGCGCACAAGTCGGTGTTTCTTATGCAGGTAAAGCATTGTCTAAAGCCCCTACGTATATGAAAGCAACAGGGAGAGCTTTAGCTAAGAAAACAGGAGGATTGGTTGGCACAATGGGTGTTTATGGTTATAGCGTAGCTAGTGATGCAGCAACTTTTGAAGGGTATCCTGATTTGCAAGAAAAGGCAAAAGTGCTAGATGATGAATCGTTAGCTGTGGGAATTGCAGCGCCAGCAATTGGAGCGGGCGTTGGAAGTGTGTTTGCGCCGGGAATAGGAACGACTGTTGGGACTGTCGTAGGTGAAGGAACTAGTTTTGTTTATGATGTTACCATAGAATTAGAAAAGCAAGAGTTGGAGGAGCAGAGGAATAGAAAATGATTAATCAAATTATTCAGAGTCTCTTTATTAAGATTTTTCTTGCATGGGGGATTTTGGCGTGGGTAAGTATTAGAATATTTATTTTTTATGTAGTCAATAGAGAAAAAAATAAAGAGGTTAAAAAGTATTACGAGGAAGAGTTTCTTTTTCCTCAATTAGTTATGTTTACTTCAATAATACCTGTAATAATGATTGTTCCTATTTTCTATGTTTTAATAGCTAAAAATGATTTGCGTAGTATAGTTTATGCGCTTGGAAGTGGGTATGGGGCTTTATGGTTATTTTTTACTATTGGTTTGGTAAGAAAGTCAACTTCTCCCGTTTTTGTTAAATGTTTATTGTTAATTGGTATGGAGATAGCTTTAGGAATATATATCTTTTTTTACTAATTACTGGCTTATTGGAACTCAAGACAGAAAGACGTTGTTTATAGCCAAATGAGCTTGACGCCAAATGTAGCACCAGAAGCCAAAGGTAAGGCGAATAGTACAACTTATTCAGCTATTGCTGACGGTAGAATAAGCGTATTGGATGGGCAGACAGATGTTAATACTATTCGTAAAGATACACAGAATACGCTCAATAAATTGGCCGTAATCTTTGACAAGAAGACAGTTGAAGAAAAGCAAGAGCTGGCCATGATTTTCTCACAGTATGCCAATGAAGCTATCCATAAGACTAGCCAGTAAAAAGGTTGGAAAGATGGCAGTCCTGAGAAAGTAGCTATGCATACACTAGTAGGTGGAATTACATCTGGCCTGGTGGGAGGTAACTTTACCGCAGGGGCTCTGCCGGCAGGTATTAATGAAGCGGCTATGGAAAAAGGTGCATCTCCTGATGAAATGATGTCTATTTTAGATAAGTGGGAGCACATTTCAAAAAATCGAGATAGAATACAAAGACAGATTGATGAAGAAAAATCAGAACGAATAAGAGCTGCTAATCCATCAAATGCTGAAGTTTATGATTTGGGAGAATCGACAATTATTAGTGAAGGGGAGATAGAGGATGCTTCATATTTTAATGCCATTGCTAAAAAATATAAAGTAGAATATAGTTATGAAAATGAGTATACAGGGGATAATGTAACAAATAATTTTATAGCACTAAGGAATGCTTTTAAGAAAAAGTATGGAGCTAATTCTTATTATGATGCCTTCATTAATACGGTTTGGGGCCGTACTTTGAGTGAAACAGCTAGATTAAAAGGGCGCTGGTTAGGTGAGAAGTTTGGGGAACAAGCTTTTAAAGGTTCATTAAAGTATACTAAAGCTATAGGCAGAGCATTAAGTAAGAAAGTTGGTGGAAATATTACCGTCATGGGAATGTATGGCTATAATATAGCTAGCGATGCAGCCACATTTGAAGGATATCCTGATTTACAAGAACAGGCTAAAAAGCTTGAAGATAGATCTTTTGCTATTGGGGTTGCAGCACCAGCTATAGGAGACGGTGTTGGTAGTGCTATTCCTGTTATTGGCACTGGTTTTGGTGCTGGTGCTGGTGAACTTGGTAGCTTTTTTATGATGTGAATATAGAATTGGAGAAAAGTAAACTAGAAGAAGAAAAAATAAGGAGAGAAGAGAATGATTAAAGTCTTTAACTCTAATTTATTATCAGGCTTATATTTAGCGTGGATGTTTTTAGTCGTTATAGGTATAAAAATATTTTGGTCCTATATATGGAAAAGAAAGGAAATAAAGGAAGTTAAAGATGCTTATTTATATGAATTTGCTTTTCCAAAAGCCGTTTTCGTGAGTGCCTTTTTCCCAATTTTATTGACGGTACCTAGTTTGTATTTTTTAATAACTAGTAAGCTTACAGAGGAAACTGTATATGTGTTAGCGATAAATATAATTTCTGTGTGGATTTTTTTTACGGCAGGTTTATTGAGAAAAATGTCGTCTCCTCATTTTATTAAATGCTTAATGTTAATCGGAGCGGAAATTCTTTTAGGTTTATACATTTTTATATGGTGAATAGAGGTGTTTTAAGATCATTTAGTCAAGCCCATAATTGTGTGTAAATTTTCTTTAGGTATTGTTAACCATGGGCAAACCTGTTATTAATTAGGCTGCCTCTAATAGAGAACCTTGTTCAGTAGCCATCATAAGATGAAGAGGCATAATTTTACTTGCTAAGGATAGTTCCTATATTGATAGCATTTCAATTAAATCTTAGCCTTATAATAAAAATTCGATGAGATCTTAATTATCTATTTACGAGATGGCTTCACCTATGCTATACTTATAACGTTATTTTGAGATAGTCCGCTGCCTATGAAGTGTGGGTAAGAATATCTACAATGAGGAGGAAACCACAGTGAACATTATTAACGTACTTGAACAAGAACAACTTCGTAAAGACATTCCAGACTTCCGTTCTGGCGACACATTACGTGTACACGTAAAGGTTGTCGAAGGTAGTCGTGAACGTATTCAGGTGTTTGAAGGTCTTGTTATCAACCGTCAAGGCGGCAGCGTTCGTGAAACTTTCACCGTTCGTCGTATTGCTTCTGGTGTTGGTGTAGAACGTACCTTCCCGCTACACAGCCCACGTTTGGCTAAAATCGAAGTTGTACGTCATGGTGTAGTTCGCCGTGCTAAGTTGTACTATTTACGCAACTTAACTGGTAAGGCTGCTCGTATTCGTGAAAAACGCTAATTTTGCGCATATGCGGAGGGAAATGACCAATGTTTTAGGCATTGGTCATTTTTTTATTTTAAGGGTTATTTGCTAAAAATGATTTTTCATAGAGCATTATTTTCATAGGGCATTAATGGATTATGTCCGAACCATATAATTAAATCTGTCAAAAGTTTTAAACGATTTGTATAAATGCATAATTGGCATAGGTTTTCTGTTCGTATGGGCGGTGTGTATTTATGGCACAAGAATAGAATCTATGAATAACAAGCAAGAAAAGAAGATTTTTAACTGTATAAATATAAGTTTTTATACCCTATTATATGGGGTATAGTTAATCGTAATTGTTAGAAAGAGAGGCATCTTATGGCGGCCTATAAGAAAAAAAAGAAAAAGATAAAACGTACACAAGAGCCAAATGAGGAAGGGCAAAAGGAAGTTTCTGTTTTTCCTACGGTTCATTGGTTCCCCGGTCATATGGCTAAGGCTACACGAATGATTAAGGACTATATTAGTAAGGTGGATGTGGTTATTGAGCTATTAGATGCACGCATCCCTAAAAGCAGTAGTAATCCTGTTTTAACAGAGTTAATTGGTCAGAAACCACATATTGTTGTACTCAATAAATCGGATTTAGCGGATCCAGTTATGACAAAGGCATGGAAGGAAAACTTTCAAAAAGAAGGTATGACGGTTATTGATATAACGTCAACTACTAGCAGAGGAATAAAGGCTCTCGTACGGGCTGTAGAGGTTTTAAGCAAGCCGGTTATTGATAAGTGGCTCGCTAAGGGAATCAAGGCTCGACCTATACGGACTATGATTTTAGGTATTCCTAATGTAGGCAAGTCAACTTTAATTAATACCCTAGCTGGTACAGCAGCAACGCGAACGGCTAATAAGGCAGGCTATACGCGTGGTCAGCAATGGGTCCATATAGGGAAGAATATTGAATTATTAGATACGCCAGGTATTTTATGGCCTAAATTAGAAGATCAAACTGGGGCGGCTAAGTTAGCTATGACGGGTGCTATCGCTGACGACGTGGTTGATTTAGAATCTATAGCTACGCAGCTAATAAGTGCTATAGTCATGACGGATAAGACGCGTTTAGAAGAACGTTATAAATTTACCTTAAGCCAGGAAGATACAGTTGATACTATTTTAACTATGATTGGTAAAAAACGGGGCTGCTTAGTTTCTGGGGGCTTAATAGATATGGATAAGGCACGACGTGTGCTCATGACAGACTATCGGGATGGACGATTAGGACGTTTAACCTTAGATGCTGTTGAAGGGTAAGCGAAGGATAAGCGGTAAACAGAGACTATTTATGTAGGTGAATTGTATAAGAAAAGTATAAAAATCGTTAGTAATGAATTCCATGCTTATGTGATAGGTAATATATGAAGGATGATAGGTTTGTTAGATCAAGATGCTTTTAGTAAGTTGAAAACAAAAGCCATTAAAGAACTTTTCACGAGTTCGGAAGGGGTGCCCTTAGATTATGTTGTATGGGCGCAAGCCGATAGACGTAAGTCTGTGCAGTCTTTAGGACAGGCCTATATACGCAGACAACAAAAGGAATTGGCTGAGCGCAAGCGTATAGAAGGTTTATATAGGTATGAGGATACCTTTTATGATCAAGGGCTCTTGCATGTAGCGGGGATTGATGAAGTGGGTCGTGGTCCTATTGCTGGGCCTGTTACGGTAGCAGCGGTTATACTACCTCCTCATGAATATATAGGTGGCTTAAATGATTCTAAAAAGGTATCGCCAGACAAGCGTGAACGTCTTTATGATGAAATCATGGATAAGGCCCTAGCTGTATCTTGTGTATCCTATCCGCCAGAAGAGATTGATCGATTAAATATATATGAAGCCACACGGCAAGCCATGTATGAAGCGGTAGCTAAGTTGGCTATAGCGGCTGATGCTGTTCTTGTTGATGCTATGCCTCTGCCGAAGTTAAGCATGCCTTGCCAATCGATTATTAAGGGGGATAGTAAAAGCGCGAATATTGCAGCGGCTTCCATTATAGCTAAGGTAACACGGGACCGTTATATGGCCTCTCTTGAAGTGGATTATCCAGGTTATGGTTTTGGTGACCATAAGGGCTATTATACGACACAGCACAAGCAGGCTTTACTTGATATGGGTGTAACGCCACTGCATAGAAAAAGTTTTGAACCTATAAAATCGATTATAGAAGGCCGCCCTTTTAAGTAGGGTAGGTAAATAAATATAGCACGTAAAAAGACTCTATAGTAATTAGCTATAGAGTCTTTTTACGTGGCATTAGCTAGTTTGCTTATAAAAGAGAAACGATTACGCTTGCCTTAATTTTGCATAAAGTTACTAATATCTTTTTTTGTCTTATTAATAAGTGCCTATAGGTAGACTTAATTTGTCTTTGGTGGAAAAAATTTTTCTTATAGTCATAGGTATTCTTCCTCATAGAAAGAAGACCTGCCTTGTGTAAGAAACTTTTCTTGGGTAAGGTAGGAGTGTACATATTCTGAGAAAAAGGGAGAAATAGGAGACTATGAAAAAAGACAGTTCTACAAAAGAGAGACGAGATAAGAATAAAGAAGCTCTTATGGAAGTAACTAAGGATATAAAGGCTTGGTCTAATCGTATGATAGGAGCTTATGGAGAGGCTTTGGCAGGGAGGTATTTAGAAAGAAAGGGTTATGCCCTGGTTGATAAGAACGTGCGTTTACGTTTTGGTGAATTAGATATTGTGGCCATTAAGGATAAAGTTTTAATTGCTGTCGAGGTAAAGACGAGGCGTAATGGTCATTGTGGGCGACCTTGTGAAGCCGTCACCACCTTAAAACGAATGCATATGGAAAAAGCACTCCTTCAGTATGCACAGAAACATAGTGTGTATAAGTGGAGCATGCGTATGGATGTCATTGAAGTCTATTTACGGGATAGGGCTGATTACGATATTGTTCATATGCGTGGCATATAAGGAGGGTAACCTATGTATGCAAAATCATTTGGTATGGCTGTTATGGGTCTTGATGGCTATGAGGTAACGGTAGAAGTTGATATTAGCGCTGGACTACCTTGTTTTGAAATTGTAGGCCTTCCTACAGCATCTGTACGAGAAGCTAAGGAACGAGTACGAGCCGCTTTGAAGAATTCTGGCTTTGAAGTACCTCTGCGGCGGATTATTGTTAATTTAGCACCAGCTGATGTACGTAAGGATAGTGCAGGTCTAGACTTGCCCATAGCTTTAGGTATTCTAGCAGCTTCTGAAGAAAATAAGGTTAGACAGCGTTTGTGGAAGGAGAAGTTACAATCTTTAGTCTGTATAGGGGAACTATCTCTTGATGGATTAATTAAGGGTGTGCCTAGTACCTTTGCTATGTTACAGTCTTTGCCTAAGGATAAACAGACTTGTATTATTTCAGAGGAAGATAAGGAGTTAGCTTATATAGAACCTGGGTTGTCCATTTATAGTGCGTCTACCTTGCGACAAGTAGTCACTCATATAGTTAGTGATGAGCCTTTAGATAGGGTGGCAGAAAAAGAACGCTTTATAGAAGCTTCTTATACGGTTGATTTTCGAGATGTACAAGGGCAGGACGTAGCAAAGAGGGCTTTTTTGATTGCAGCGGCTGGTTATCATCATATCTTCTTAAGTGGTATGCCAGGGGCGGGCAAGACTATGTTGGCTAAACGATTGCCGACCATATTACCGCCTTTAACGAGAGAGGAATGGCGTGCTGTTAATCAAATATATAGTGTTGCTAATAGCCAGCTTTTACAGGAGCGTCCTTTTCGCAGTCCCCATCATACGATTACCGTATCGGCTTTGGCTGGTGGTGGACGAATACCTAAACCAGGAGAGATTACGCTAGCCCATAAGGGTGTTCTTTTCTTAGATGAAATTCCGGAATTTCATCGTAGTGTCTTAGAAACCTTACGACAACCTCTTGAATCGGGAATTATACATATTTCGAGAGTGCAACGACAGTTTAATTATCCAGCTCGCTTTTTGCTAGTAGCAGCAGCTAATCCGTGTCCTTGTGGCTGGTATGGAGCTAGTGATGGCATACATCAGTGTCGCTGTACGATGGGACAGGTTAATAAATACCAACAGACCTTATCAGGCCCCATGCTAGATCGGATTGATTTAACTATACAGGTAGAACGGCCTAAGTTGGATGAATTATCGATAAGTGCTGGTGGCTTATCTTCAAAAGAGATGCGGCAACAGGTGGTAGAGGCAAGAGAGCGACAGGCTTATCGATACAGGAAGGTCGATAGGATAAGTAAGGAACCACTTCTTAATGGACTTTTATCTCATAATGACTTATTAGCGTGGGCACCGCTTACTATGGAAGCACAAACTGTATTAGAAGGAGCCTTTACTGATTTAGGTCTTAGCCTGCGTAGTTATGACCGTATTTGGCGTCTAGCGCAGACTATAGCTGATATAGAAGGGGCTAATAAAATAGAGGCTGTACATATAGCGGAAGCTTTATCGTATCGTAAAAATGAACAATAGATTGAGAAAAGAGAGATTGTATTGACACAAGATGAAATAAATCAGTATATAGCAGCTATGACAACCTTGCCGGACATAGGAACGGGGCGTATACGAGCTTGCATGGAAGAGTTAAATCAGGATGTTGAAAAAGTATGTTGGCAGTTAATTAAAGAAAGTCAGCCCTATATGGCTAGTGAAGCATCATGGCTGCCTAGTACCTTGGTGGGGCAATTAAAACGAGGGATGGAGGCCTGTGGCTGCCAAGTTATCTCTTATAAGGACAAGCGTTTTCCCAGCCTTTTACAGACTATATATCAACCTCCTGTTTGCTTATTTTATATAGGCAATATAGATTTATTGGCTGATGATGTTCGGCGCATTGGTATGGTGGGGGCTCGTAAGTGTACGCCTTATGGGCGTAATGTGGCTCTTAGTTTTAGCCAGGCACTTAGTCAAGCGGGGGTAGTTATTGTTAGCGGTGGTGCTTATGGCGTTGATACCTATGCCCATGAAGGTACACTGCGTGGTGGCGGACAGACTATTGCCGTTATGGGTTGTGGTCTGCATCAGGCTTATCCGGCAAGAAACAAAAAATTGTTTAGGCAAATTGTAGAACAAGGTGGTTTGCTCTTATCTGAGTATGCACCAGGTATGGGCGTGCTTCCTCATAATTTTCCAGTACGTAATCGAATTATTAGCGGTTTATCTAAGGCAGTTGTAGTGGTAGAGGCTAGGGCTCGTAGCGGATCCCTTATTACAGCTGATATGGCTGTTAATGATGGACGAGATGTATTTGCTGTGCCAGGTAATGTACTGGCAGATACATCGGCTGGTAATCATTGGCTTTTGCGACAAGGTGCTTTATTAGCGACATCTCCGGAGGATATCTTACAGGAGTATGGTTGGCTAGGTAATGAAAAAAGTGGCGGAAGTAGTGGAAAAGCGGTTGAACCTATGGTAAGCTTAACAACAGAAGAAAAAAAGGTTATAGCTGAATTATCCACTGGTGAAGAAGTGAGCTTACAAGAGCTAGTTAATAAACAGGTTTTGCCGCTAGCTAATCTTCATGTAGCCTTGTTGTCCTTGGAGATGAAAAAGCAGATTACACGAACACTGGGGAATGGGTATATTTTGCTCCGTTAGGGAGGAATGAACGTGTCCATTAAGCGATCCATTGTGATTGGTGCGACAGATACAAAGCAAACAGATGATACAAAGAAAAAACGCCGTACAAAAAGAGAATCTGGTGAGAAAGAGACAGTAACCGTTTCAGGAAAAGTACATCAAAAAAATGGTACATTTATTATGTCTCGTAAAGAAGATAGAGAGCCTCGCGTTTTTAATCCAGATGGGAAATGGCTAGTTATTGTGGAATCACCAGCTAAGTCTAAGACCATTGAAAAATTCTTAGGTGATGAGTATATTGTTAAGGCCAGTATGGGGCACTTGCGAGATTTACCGCAGAGTCAGATGGGAGTAGATATTGAGCATGATTTTACACCTCGTTATAGTAATTTGCCAGGCCGTAAAAAGGTTATTGATGAACTCTGTGCTGATGCAGATGAGGCCAAAGGTATTTTTCTGGCGACTGACCCGGACCGTGAAGGAGAGGCCATTTCTTGGCATTTAGCTTATATATTAAATGTAGATACAAGTAAAAGTTGCCGTATTACCTTTAATGAAATTACTAAGAGTGCTGTGGCAGAGGCTTTAGAAAATCCACGATTAATTGATATGAATATGGTCAATGCTCAACAGGCTAGACGTATTTTAGACCGTATTGTAGGCTACAGGCTAAGTCCTATGCTTTGGAAAAAAGTATGCAAAGGGCTTAGCGCTGGTCGTGTACAATCTGTAGCGGTTCGTCTCGTTTGTGAACGAGAACGAGAAATACAGGCTTTTATACCAGAAGAATATTGGTCTATTGAAGGTACTTATGAGACGACATATAAAGAGAAGTTTGTTGCTCAGTTGACTCATAAAGGGGGTAAAAAGGTAGCTATTGCGAATAAAGAAGAGGCACAGGCAATTCAGGAACAATTAGAAAAGCAAGAAGCCGTGATTACAGCAGTAGAAAGAAGAAAACGCTCCCGCCGGCCAGCGCCACCTTTTACGACATCGACATTGCAACAAGAAGGGGTTCGTAAATTAAATTTTGGCGCCAAACGAACTATGATGATTGCTCAGCACCTCTATGAAGGTATGGAAATTGGTGGTTTTGGGCATGTAGGTTTAATTACTTATATGCGTACAGATTCCACACGTATTGCTAAGGAAATGGCAGATGCAGTGGAGACGTATATTCGTAAAGAATATGGAGATGCTTTTTATCCTAAGAAACGTAATTTATATGGGGTGAAAGAGAATAGCCAGGATGCGCATGAAGCCATTCGACCTACCATGTTAGAGTTACCACCTCATATGCTTAAGCCCTTCTTGAGTACAGAGGAACTAAAGTTATATACCTTGATATGGAATCGTTTTATTGCTAGTCAAATGGCAGCTCAGGAATCGGAAACGGTAACGGCGACTATGGAATCTGACGCTTATAAGTTGCGTGCATCCGGACGGCAGATTTTATTTAAGGGCTTTACGGAAGTCTATGAAGACGATAAAAAAGATGATGCAGCTATGCTTTTACCGGATTTAAAGAAGAATGACAGGGTAAAAAATATATCCATTAAGCCAGAGCAGCATTTTACACAGCCACCAGCTCGTTATTCGGAAGCCAGTCTAATTAAGACATTGGAAGAAAAGGGGATTGGTCGACCAAGTACGTATGCACCAATCATTGATACGATTATGGCTCGTAATTATGTAGAAAAGCAGAATCGCAACTTTGTACCGACTGAATTAGGCTTTGTTGTTGTTGACTTCTTAGTAAAACATTTTTCTAAATTGATTAATGTAGATTTTACAGCTCACTTAGAAGAGGAACTGGATGAAATTGCTAATGGTAAGGAAACTTACCTAGATGTAATGAAAGGTTTTTATTCTGTCTTTGAAGAAGAATTAAAAGAAGCGGATGATGCAGAAAAAGTTCATGTAGCTGATGAACCAAGTGATGAGATATGTGAGCTTTGCGGTAGTCCTATGGTTTATAAGTTTGGTCGCTTTGGTCGTTTTTTGGCTTGTTCTCGTTTTCCTGAATGTAAGAATACTAAGCCGATTACGGTAAGTACAGGCGTTACTTGTCCTAAGTGTGGACAAGGAGAAATCGTAGAACGTAAATCTAGACGGGGACGTGTTTTTTATGGATGCAGCCGATATCCTGCTTGTGATTTTACCTTATGGGATAAACCCGTTGTACCTGAGGAACGGTGTTCCACTTGTGGCAGCCTTATGGTAGAACGGACCTATAAGAATGGAACAACTAAGAAATTCTGTTCTAATGAGGCGTGCCCTACTAGGCCTAAACGGAAACTGCGCAAGAAAAAGGTGGATATGGAGGAGATTAAGTGAATACACCAAAAGCAATTGTTATAGGAGCTGGTCTAGCTGGAGCAGAAGCAGCCTGGCAGTTAGCTCAACAGGGTTTGCAAGTTACCTTGTATGAAATGCGACCAGGGAAGCAGTCACCAGCTCATCATACAGATAAATTTGCGGAACTCGTTTGTAGTAATTCCTTGCGGGCCGCTAATATAGAAAATGCAGTGGGGCTATTAAAAGAAGAGATGCGTCAGTTAGGGTCTTTGATTATGACTTGTGCTGATGCTAGTGCTGTACCTGCAGGTGGGGCCTTAGCTGTTGATCGTCATGTATTTAGTCAAATGGTAACGGATAAGATAACGGGGCATCCAAATATTGAAGTCATTCATCAAGAGGTGACTACCTTTCCTGACGGGCAGGTGCCAACGATTATTGCTACGGGCCCGTTAACGTCAGAAGCTATGACGGAGGCTATTAGTGCCTATACTGGTTTGGATGATTTTTATTTTTATGATGCGGCAGCACCTATCGTATCGGAAGAGTCCTTGGATATGTCCAAGGTTTTTGCTGCTTCACGGTATGATAAAGGGGACGCGGATTATCTAAATTGTCCTATGTCAGAAGAAGAGTATAAGGCTTTTTGGACAGCCTTAACGACAGCTGAGACAGTGCAGCCTAAGGACTTTGAAAAGGAAATTTATTTCGAAGGTTGCATGCCTGTGGAAATTATGGCTTCTCGAGGCATTGATACTTTACGGTATGGACCTTTAAAACCTGTAGGACTTGTAGATAAACGAACCGGTATTGAATCCTATGCAGTGGTACAGCTGCGCAAGGAAAATAAGGAAGGTACAGCTTATAATTTAGTGGGTTTTCAGACGCATTTAAAATGGGGCGAACAAAAACGTGTTTTTTCTATGATTCCAGGTTTAGAAAAAGCAGAATTTTTACGCTATGGCGTTATGCATCGTAATACCTATATTAATTCGCCACAATTATTAGAGCCTACTTTTCAATTACGTAAGAATGAAAATATTTATTTTGCGGGACAAATGACGGGTGTGGAAGGTTACTTAGAGTCAGCGGCTTCTGGGCTTTTAGCAGGCTTACAGTTAGGACGGCAGTTACAAGGTAAAGAGGTTGTTCCTTTCCCTAAGACAACGGCTATAGGGGCCTTATCTTTGTATGTTAGCCGTTATGAAGGAGCTGATTTTCAGCCAATGAATATTAATTTTGGTATAATTGAATCATGGCCGGCCAAAGTGCGTAAGAAAAAGGAAAAAAATGCACTAATTGCTAATCGGGCCTTAGAAACAATACAAGAATTAAAGGAGATATATCAATTATGATGACAGATTTTCATGCAACGACTATATGTGCCGTTATGAAGGATGGGCATACGTCTATTGCTGGTGATGGCCAAGTTACTATGGGCCAAAGTGTAGTTATGAAGAATACCGCACAAAAGGTACGCCGCTTGTATAATGGTAAGGTTGTATCGGGTTTTGCTGGTTCTGTAGCGGATGCTTTTACTTTGTTTGATAAGTTTGAGGCGAAATTAAATCAATATAATGGGCAGCTCTTGCGGAGTGCAGTAGAACTTGCTAAGGATTGGCGCAGTGATAAGATTCTTAAAAATTTGGAAGCCCTTTTGTTAGTATCTGATGGTAAGAGTATTTTGCTTATCTCTGGTAATGGTGAAGTCATTGAACCAGATGATGGTATTTGTGCTATTGGTTCTGGTGGGAATTATGCTTTAGCAGCAGCAAGAGCTCTTTTGCAGAATACAGATATGTCTGCTCACGATATTGCTGAAAAGGCACTTCATATAGCAGCGGATATTTGCGTGTATACGAATCATAATGTAATTGTCGAAGATATTGAATCGAAATAAGAGGCGTAACGAATGGATATTAGTATGAATTATACACCGCGTCAGATTGTAGCGGAATTGGATAAATATATTGTAGGTCAGGATGAAGCAAAAAAAATGGTAGCCATAGCCCTTCGTAATCGGTGGCGAGCTAAACAATTACCAGATGATGTACGGGAAGAATACGTACCAAAGAATATTATGCTTATTGGACCGACAGGCGTTGGTAAAACAGAATTAGCCCGTCGTTTGGCTAAGTTAATGAAGGCACCGTTTGTGAAGGTGGAAGCTACTAAGTATACAGAAGTAGGCTATGTTGGTCGTGATGTAGACCAAATGATTCGTGACCTTGTAGAAAACTCTGTTCGCATGGTTAAGGAAGAAATGATTGAGCAGCAGAAGAGCAAGGCTGAAGAATTGGCCAATAAACGCTTGTTATCTATTTTATGGCCTAAAAAAGGTGAAAATGATGATAGTAAAAAATCTAAAAATCCATTGGAAATGTTATTTTCTGGGAATGAAGACGATGATGAAGCGGCAGTAAAAAAAGAAGCAGAAACACCGGATATGTCTGAAAAGCGTAAGGCTTTTTATGATCGCTTGGTCGGTGGGCTGATGGATGACCGAGAAATCGAAATTGAAGTTAAGGAACAGGCTCAACCTATGACAGGCCTTTTGATGGGTAACAATCCAGATGAATTGTCTAACAATCTAAAAGATATGTTAGGGTCTATGATGCCTAATCGTCGAAAGAAACGTCATACGACAGTTGGCAAGGCAAGAAAGATTTTTATTGAAGAAGAAGGGCAGAAACTTCTCGATATGGATGAGGTAACAGATCGTGCTATTGAAGCGGCTGAACAAGATGGCATTGTTTTTATTGATGAATTCGATAAAATTGCTGGCAATAATGGCCGTAGTGGCCCTGATGTATCACGTGAAGGGGTACAGCGAGATATTCTTCCTATCGTAGAAGGAGCGACTGTATCAACAAAATATGGCGCTGTTAAAACGGAACATATTTTATTTATTGCAGCAGGGGCCTTCCATGTATCTAAACCATCAGATTTGATACCAGAATTACAAGGTCGTTTTCCTATTCGTGTTAATTTAAATAGTTTAACTAAGGAGGACTTTAAGGCTATTTTGACAACGCCACAGCAAGCTTTGTTAAAACAGTACCATATGCTTTTAAAAGCGGATAATGTAACCATCCACTTTGAAGAAGAATCGATTGATAAAATTGCTGAATTGGCCTTCCGTGTGAATACAGAAACGGAAGATATCGGTGCGCGGCGCTTACATACGATTCTAGAAAAATTATTACAAGATATTTCCTTTAATGCACCACCTGAATCTCCAGTTGATTTGACTATTACAGCGCAAATGGTAGAAGAACAATTAGGTGATATTGTTAAAGATGTTGATTTATCTAATTATATCTTATAAGATGGACAGGTAATTGAAAAAATCGCTATTCCCCACAAGGAGCCTTACGATAGTAGTAGCTTCGAGGAGAATAGCGATTTTAATTTTATAGATTAATGTCAGGATCTTCTGTTAAGTGTTTGGTCCCTAGCATTGTTGTTAGGTTGTTTTTGTTAAAACGATAGGATGGATTAGTAAAATCACGGCCGGCTTCATAACGGTTGGAAGGGGCCTGGATAAGACCGGAAATTGTATCATAGAGTAAATCATTGGTGAAGTATTGATGTTGATGCGCATCAAGAGTAGCTGCTGTTTGTGGATAAGCGGCTCTGTATTCAGGGGATAGGTACATCCAGAAAGGAATGCGCGTCATATCAAAGTTAAATATGTCTGGATTATGAGACAAGGTAATACTTTCACCATGGTCAGAGAAGTAAACCATAGCTTGAAGGTTTAAATGGTCTTTAGCATAGGTAAAGATTTGCTGTAACAACCAGTCTGTGTATAGTTGGCTGTTAGCATAGGCTTCCATACCTGTTGGTACGTCGCCTTTCTTCCATTTACTAAAGGCGTGTGGATATCTGTCGTTATAGTAAATATGGCTACCCATAATATGGATAACGACGAAATTGCTTTGACCTGGTTTTACTGTGTTTTTTAAGAGAGGAAGTAAGGCTTCATCATACTTATCAGAGAACTCATAAGACTCGTGAGCCCATTTGGCTGTTTGTGCTGTTTTTGCCATTAGGGATATAGCGGTATCATATTGACCGTAAACACCTTGGTTGCTTAACCAGTAGGTATGATAACCAGCTTTTTTAGCAATATCTAAGATATTAGCTGATTCTAAAAATGGTTTATCATCGTATTGATTACGCTCTGATAAGGCGCGTTCAAGGGTTGGTACAGTCTGTACATAAGATGAATAGGCATGATTGAAGAAGATAAAGTCTTTGTTGTGACTTTCTTTATCTTGCCAAGGTGTGTCATCATAAGGAAAACTTGGTGTATAGACTTTCATGTAATTGCGCGATGAGGATTCGCCAATAACAACGATGATAGTACCAGGCACTTTTTGTGCGGCTGTTTCTTTGGTATTCAAATGAATATCTTTATAAACATCGATATGATGTTGGTCGTAAGATTGGAGTTGTTTTGTATAATCAGCAATCTGCGTCCAGGCGGATACGATACAAGTTCTTGGATAGAGGATAAAAGGCACATAAACGAGTAAGGCAATGCAAGCAATACCTAGAATGACATGACGTATAGGTTTTGTTGTGCTTCGATTAACTAGGTAAGGCATGCCCTTATTGCACCAAAAGAAAAAGGCATAGACAGCAATAAGCAATATGGCGAGACCAATCGTACCAAAGATGCCACCTACATTTTTAACAAAGGCTAACGATTCTTCAGGACTTGTTTGATAAATAGCCATTAGACTATTTGGCGTTAAACAGTGCCAAGTAACTAAGTAATAAGCAATTTGAGCAAAAGGAATTAGGCTAAGACCCCAGTCAAAAAGAGCAAAGAAGGCGGCTACCCAGTTAGTCCGTTTAAATGGTAGGGTGCATGCGTATTGCCAGAGAACGAGTCCCATAAATAAGAAGAGACCAAAGAGAAAATCATTGGCAAATTCATAAAAGTAGAAGACTTTTGTGTAGGACCAATGAAAGAGGACTGGAAAGGTTAAGGCCCAAGCAATAGCTACAATGCCATGCCCTAAAAAAGGTCGGTGTAAAATAGTGGCTCCTAAAAAATACTGAAATAAAAAAAGCCCCACTACAGTTGGTACGGTTAAGATAGTTACATCTTCCATGTCAAGGCCTAAGGTAATTGGTGCGTAAATACTATAAAGTAACCAATAAATGAGGAGACTGATGATGCCATACCGTACAAGGGGGTATGTAAAAAAATTAATAAGGCGCTTCATCTTAATGAATCCTTTCCGGATATACAAGAACTGCAAAATAATAAGATAATTCAATAAATTATCATCTATTCAAAGATAGCAGAGTCATATAAAAAATACAATAGAAATATGTAAAAGGTGGCGTTTTTTTTTAATCTAGCATATACTATAAAGGTTAGATTTATAGGCGATATAAATGATATACTAATGAATATAGGAGTGCGTAGTGGATACCTATGAATATGCAGTGGCTAATTTTGAAGGGCCGCTTGACTTATTATTACATTTAATTGAACGGCATAAAATAGATATTTATGACATTCCTATTGTATCTATAACTTCACAATATATGGCGTATTTGCATTCTTGGGATCAATTTGATATTCAATATAGCAGTGAGTTTCTTGTTATGGCGGCCACCTTGTTACAGATAAAGTCTCGCTTGCTGTTACCAAAGGCTGCTGTAGAAATGGAAGAGGAAGATCCAAGAGATGAATTAGTCCAGCAATTAGTTGAATATAAACAGATTAAGGCTTTAGAAAGTTTATTAGAAGAAAAAAGCTTAGTTATGAGTCGTTTGTATGCACGGCCTGAAGAAGTTAGCCAGTTAGGTCGAGAGAAGATTTTTCGCTTTGAGTTGAGTCATTTGTACCAGATATTTAAGCGCTGTTATGCTGAGGCTAAAGATAAGGAAAAAGAAGCACCTGTTGTACAAATGGAAAAAGACCAAGTGCCCTTGGAAGGTATGTTGGAAAACTTAGAAGAGCAATTTAGCAAGGGCCTGCGTATTTCTTTTTATAGTCTCTTGCGTAGAGGCCATACCAAAGAGCATGTAGTGGTAACCTTTATGGCTGTTCTGGAACTATTGAAAAGGCAGGTCGTTCGACTTTCTTCTAAGGCAAGTGTTGGTGAAGAGGTTAGCTATGAGATGCGTGGTAATATAGATGAAGATGTTTGGATAGAAGGAGCGAAGAAAAATGACGGTGGAAAGTAATCAAATTGAAGCCGTTTTATTTTCAGCGGCTAAGCCCTTGTCTTTATCTATGTTGGAACGCTTATTTGATATAGATGAGTTGACCTTGGTTAAGGCCCTTGAAACCTATAAAGAAGAATTAATTAATCAAAAGCGGGGTATTCGTTTGCAGGTAACGGCTGCTGGGTGTGAACTCGTAAGTGCGCCAGAGTGTGCTGCTTTTGTAGAAAAAATACGTAAACGAGAAGATCGTTTATCTTCAGCGGCTATGGAGACATTAGCTATCATTGCTTTTAAACAGCCGGTAACTAAGGCAGAAATAGAAGAGGTTCGCGGCGTTAATTGTGATAAGGTGTTAAAGCAGTTAGAAGCTAGAGAGTTGGTTTTAACCTTAGGTCGTAAACAAACTATAGGTCGACCCGTTTTATATGGGACGACGGACACTTTTTTACGTAGTGTTGGTATTGAATCATTGGATGCACTAAAAACAGAAATCAAGGAGAAGGAACATATACATGGAACAACAGGAGAGACTGCAGAAATACATTAGTGCCTGTGGCTATACGTCAAGACGCAAGGCAGAAACACTTATCACAGAAGGTAAGGTAAGAGTTAATGGTAAAATCGTAACCGAGTTAGGTAGTAAGATTAATCCAGACGTGGATCGAGTTAAAATTGAAGGTATCTTACTAGAACCGGAACGAAAAGAATACTATCTTTTTAATAAACCTAAGGGAACTTTAACCACCCTATCAGATCCAGAAGGGCGTCCTACTATTATGCCTTATTTGGAAAAGATAAAAACGAGGGTCTATCCAGTAGGTCGTTTAGATTATTACACGGAAGGGCTTTTGCTTTTAAGCAATGATGGTGATTTCGTGCAAAGGTTAACGCATCCATCCTTTGGGGTAGTTAAAACCTATCAGGTTAAGGTCAAGGGGCGCGTAGCCGATGAGCACTTACAAGAGTTAAGCCAAGGGATTCCTCTGGAGGACGGATTAACTGCACCAGCGGAAGTAACGGATTATGGTTTTGATGCTAAGACGGAACTAACAACGCTTACGATTGCTATTCATGAAGGCAGAAATCGGCAAGTACGTCGTATGATGGAATATTTTGGTTACTCGGTGCATAATTTAAAGCGTATTGCTTATGGCGGCTTAACCTTATCAGGTGTTAAGAGAGGGGCTTTTCGCCCTTTAACTGGGGATGAGATTTTTATGTTGTCAGGTAAGCGTATACGCACCAGCAATCAGGGGGCGGATAGAAAAGCGCGGCCACGTAATGGTCGGTCTAGTATGCGGAAGGCTGTTGAAGGGCTGGAACGTAAGAGAGGGCATAAACGTAGATAATGAAAGATAAACATATTATTATTGTCGGAGCGGGTGCAGCTGGTTTGTTAGCGGCTGCAACCGCTAGCCGTCTAGGAGCTAAGGTAACCGTACTAGAAAAAATGAACCTACCTGGCTTAAAAATGGGGATTACTGGAAAGGGTCGTTGCAATATAACGAATGCAGCCGATTCTATGGATGATTTTATTAAAAATACACCAGGGAATGGAAAATTTTTATATAGTGCCTATCAGCAGTTTACAAATAAAGACTTGTTTGCCTTGTTAGATGAATGGGGCCTAGCTTATAAGGTAGAACGAGGAGGACGTGTTTTTCCTCAGTCAGATTCAGCCTTGGAAGTAAGAAATATGTTCCGCCGTGTCTTAGAAGAAAATGGGGCTATTTTACATACAAAGGAAGCCGTTACACGTATCTTAGTAGAAAATGGGCATGCGTGTGGTGTGCGTACTGATAGGGCGACCTATCAAGCGGATGCTGTTGTATTGGCTACTGGTGGCTGTTCTTATCCAGCAACGGGATCAAGTGGTGATGGCCTTCGTATGGTTAAGGACTTAGGCCTGACGATTACAGATATACGGCCATCCTTAGTGCCTATGGTGACTAAAGAAACATGGGTTAAGGATCTTATGGGCTTGAGTTTACGAAATGTGTCTGTAACGGCTTGGCGTAAGGGGAAAAAGAAGACCTCTTTATTTGGCGAAATGATGTTTACTCATTTTGGATTAACAGGTCCTTTAATTTTGTCTTTAAGTCATACCATTGGTAAGTGGCTTCTTAAGGATAAGACGGATGTATGGCTAACTATTAATTTAAAACCAGCTTTAAGTCCAGACGTGTTAGATAAACGTTTGCAGCGGGATTTTCAAAAATATCATAAGAAACAATTAGTGAATGGGTTAGTTGACTTATTGCCTAAACGGTTGATACCTATTATTTTGGCTGAAGCTGATTTTACAGGTCATGAAGCGGTTGCGAGTCTAACAAAAGAAGGACGGCAACGGTTAGTGGAAATTATACAAGAATTACCAGTAACGGTTACAGCCTTGCGTCCTGTGGAAGAGGCTATTGTAACGGCGGGTGGTATTTCGGTGAAAGAAATAGATCCTAAGACTATGGAAGTAAAGAAAATTCCTGGACTCTATGCTTGTGGTGAAGTCTTAGATATTGATGCCTTTACGGGTGGTTATAATCTGCAAGCGGCTTTTTCTACAGGGTATGTAGCCGCTACGCATGCAGTAGAAAGTTTACAAGATAAGTAAGCCTGGCGCTTAGATGGGTAAAATGCTTCCTCTTGTGATAAGATTAGTTATAGCATAAAGCATGTAAGTACTTAGGCAAATATAAAGTTTAGGATGACTTAGGTGAATATGGAATTTAGGATGAGGTAGTAATGGTACATAAAATTACAGTGGCTATTGATGGCCCAGCAGGAGCCGGAAAAAGTACAGTTTCTAAGCAAGTAGCCAATGAGTTAGGTTATTTATATATTGACACAGGTGCTATGTATCGAGCAGTTACTTGGTATGTTTTGCAGCAAAATATAGCCTTAACAAATAAAAAGGCTATAGCGGCTCTTTTGCCACAAATTGATTTACATATGGAAGCGAGTAAAATGGGTCTATGTGTAGCTGTAAATGGCATAGATGTAACGCAAGCTATTCGTAAAGCCGATGTAACGGCTGCTGTATCTGAAGTAGCAGCCGTTAAGGCAGTCCGTATTTTCTTAGTTGAACAGCAGCGGCAAATGGCTAAGGCTGGTGGTGTCATTTTAGATGGTCGTGATATTGGTTCCGTTGTATTGCCTAAGGCTGATTTGAAGATCTATTTAACGGCGTCAGTGGAAACACGGGCTAAACGACGTTGGTTAGAAATTAAAGACAAAGAAAAGTCGCTTAGTTTGGATGCTATCAAAAAGAGTGTAGAAGAGCGTGATTATAAAGATATGCATCGCGATGAATCGCCTCTAGTGTGTGTGCCTGATGCGGTTGTTGTTGATTCTAGTACTTATAGTTTTGAGGAAACAGTGCAGAAGATTAAACAGTTGATTATAGATAAAGAAGGGAAAAACGCATGAATATTGTGTCGCGTTTTATATGGCGGACAGGTTTCTTGTTTACCTTAAATTGGTATTATCGGGTGGATGTAGTGAACCGTAAGAGTTTTCCTAAAAAGGGGCCTGTTATCGTAGCAGCTAATCACCAGAGCAATCACGACCCCATTGTTATTGGTCATGCGTTGCCAAGACAGGTTCATTTTATGGCTAAGGCTGAATTATTTAAAAATTTATTGCTTAGACCGATTATTGAATGGCTAGGTGCCTTTCCTGTTCACCGTGGTGGCGTGGACAAAGTGGCTATTCGACATGCTATGAAATTGCTTAAGGATAATAAGGTGTTAGGAATATTCCCGGAAGGTACACGACAAAAGGAAGGCCATCTAGGTCGTTTTCATGATGGGGTAGCTTCTATGGCCTTGCGGACCGGCATTGGGGTCGTTCCTGTAGTGGTTATGGGGACGACAGCCTTTAAGCGGGGGCATATTGCCTGCATTATTGGTGAGCGTATTTCTGTAGAGAAAGGAAAAGCGACACCAAAGGCTATGGAGGCCTTAAATAATAAGATTCGGCAGGCCATGGAAAACATGATAGTCGATTACAAAGAAACCCATCCTCATTTTTATGAACTTGATTATAAGGGGTGAGTTGGAAGGTATGGATATACGAATTGCTGAAAATTGTGGCTTTTGCTTTGGTGTAAAACGAGCGGTAGCTATAGCTGAAGAGGCTGCTGATGGGTCGGGTACGAGTTTTACCTTAGGCCCCATTATACATAATCCTCAAGTAGTAAATGCCTTAGCTGATGGTGGCGTTAAGGCTGTTGACCATTTAAAAGATATTCCTAAAGGCACTGTTATTATCCGTTCGCATGGGGTTGGACCTGATACCTATGCTGAGGCAGAAGAGCGACAACTGGAAGTGGTTGATGCGACTTGTCCTCACGTAAAAAAAGCGCAGCAAGATGCTAAATCTGTTATTGATAATGGTATGACGCTCGTTATATTAGGGGAACGCCAACATCCAGAAGTAAAAAGTATCAATCTGTGGGCCCATAATAAGGGGATTATTGTAGAAAATGAAGAAGATGCTAAAAATCTTCATTTCGTGAAAAAAATGGGCGTTGTTGTACAAACAACCTTTTCACAATATAAATTTCAAAGTATAATTAGGGTATTAGAGACTAAAACTAATAATCTAAAGGTTTTCAAAACTATCTGTATGGCTACACAAGAGCGGCAAAACTCTGCCGTAGCCTTGGCTAGGGAGGTTAATCTTATGATTGTGGTGGGTGGTAAAAATAGCGGCAATACGAATCGGTTAGCAGAGGTCTGCCGAGGTGTAGGCTGTACCACACATCATATAGAAACCGCTGCTGAATTACAATTGAACTGGTTTAAGGGGGTTCAATCAGTAGGGGTAACAGCAGGTGCGTCTACACCTGACTGGATAATTAAGGAGGTCATTGAGACGATGAAAGAATTTGAAGAATTGTTAGCACAAGAAGCAGATTGGGCAGAAGACTTGAAAAAAGGTTCTGTAGTAGAAGGAACTGTTGTTCAAGTTGAAGATGATCGGGCTTATGTATCCATTGGTTACAAAAATGAAGCGGTATTGAACCGTACTGAATTTGCATACCCGGCACCAGCTTCTTTAAAAGATGTACTTCATGATGGCGATGAATTAAAAGCCGTTATCATGAATCACATTAAAGAAGATAACCCAATTTATCTTTCCGTCACTCGATTGGCCAAAGATGAAGACTGGCAGTATGTTCATGAAGCACAAGATAAAGACGAAACAATCGTCTGCAAGGGTGTGGATGCTATACCAGCAGGTTTAGTTGTTACTGTAAAATCCTTACGTGGTTTTATCCCATTGTCTCAAGGCGATGTTCGTTTTGTTAAATCTTTGGAAAATTTAGTGGGCAAAGAATTTGAAGCTAAAGTATTAGAAATTGACGAAAAGAAGAATCGTTTGGTTCTTTCTCGTCGTGCTGTTCTTGAAATTGAACGCCGTGCTAAATTAGAAGAAGCTTTGAAACATATCGAAGTAGGCGCTACTTACAAAGGGATTGTTCGTAAGATTATGCCTTATGGTGCTTTCGTTGATATCGGAGGTATTGAAGGTTTACTTCATATTTCTGATATTTCTTGGCATAAGATTAAAAAAGTGGAAGATGTATTGGCTGTAGGTCAGGAAATTGATGTTAAATTACAGTCCTTTGATCCTGAATCCCACAAGTTATCCTTGTCCATGAAAGCATTAACAAAGAGTCCTTGGGATGAAGCAGAAGAAACGATTCATGTAGGCGACGTTATTAAAGGTAAGGTTGTACGTTTAGTTGCTTATGGTGCTTTCGTAGCTGTAAATGATGATATTCAAGGCTTATTACATATTTCTCAGATTACAAAACAGAGAAATGCAAAAGTGGAAGATTACTTAACTCGCGGTCAAGAAGTGGAAGTTAAAGTATTATCTTTCAACAAAGATGAAAAGAAATTAGGTCTTGCTTTGACAGAATTAATGGAACCAGTTGCTTCTGATGATGCAGAATAATTTATCAGTAAGAAATCATCTATAAACAAAATAGATAATTACATGATTAGTAATAGTGCAGTATGAATCATACTGTACTATTTTTTTATCATTTTTTACTATAAAGACTATACAGACTAGAAAAATAGGGGTATATTTAAAGTGTACTTGAACTTATAGTTATAAGAATCATGTGTAATTTTAATGGAGGTGTTGAATATGCCGGAAAAAGGTAATTCAACGGTGATGATGCAGCAGGCTAAATTAACAAATGCATCTGTTGATTTAGAAAAAGCGCCGATCGAAAGTGTTTTGCAAGAATTGGTAACAGATTCGCAAAAGGGTCTAACGACGACAGAAGCTAAGCGTCGATTACAAACCTACGGGGCTAATGTATTAGCAACAAAGGAACAATCAGCATGGTCTAAGTTTATCCATCATTTTATGGGACCAATAGCTTATATGATTGAAGCTGCAGCTCTTGTATCTGTTTGTATTGGGCATTGGGATGATTTCTCTATTATTTTGCTATTATTATTTTTCAATGCTTTTATTGGGATTTGGCAGGATCATAAGGCATCGAATGCTTTGGCGGCTTTAAAGAAAGGCTTGGCGCCAACAGCAAATGCCCTTCGTGATGGGAATTTTCAGTCTATTCCAGCAGCAGATTTAGTGCCTGGTGATATTGTTAAAATTCGTTTGGGTATGGTTGTACCAGCTGATTTGCGTTTAATTGGTGGTGATTATGCGTCCATCGACCAGGCTGCTTTAACAGGTGAATCCTTACCAGTATCTAAAAAAGTAGGGGATCAAGCCTATTCTGGTAGTATTGTAAAACAAGGGGAAATGACTGCTGTTGTTACCTCTACTGGTTCGAATACCTTCTTTGGACGGACGGCTAAGTTAGTGGCTGGCGCTGGTGCACAAAGCCATGCCGAACGAGCTATGTTCCAAATTGGTAATTTCCTTATTGTAGTAGCCGTTGTTTTAGCAGCGATTATGGTTGCTTTCCGTGTATATATAGATATTTTTGTTACGAATACATGGAGCCTTGATGATGCCTTAAATATTTTACAGTTTGTGCTTGTTTTACTTGTGGCTTCCATTCCAGTAGCTATGCCAACTGTCTTTTCTATGACGCTGGCTTTAGGTGCTTTACATTTGTCTAAGGAAAAGGCCATTGTATCTAAATTATCCTCCCTTGAAGAAATGGCTGGCGTTGATATTTTGTGTTCAGATAAGACAGGAACGTTGACCAAAAATCAGTTGACTTTGGGGGCTACGCATTTAGTTGATGCTAAAGATGAACAAGAAGTCATTTTAGCCGGTTCTTTAGCCTCTCGTCTAGAAGACCATGATGCTATTGATACAGCTGTTTGCGAAGCTTTAAAAGATAAGAGCCAATTGGACGCTTGGGTTGTGGATAAATTTGTACCTTTTGACCCAGTTAGTAAACGAACGGAAGGGCAGACTCATTCGCGAGATGGACAAACTGCTTACTTTACAAAAGGGGCGCCACAAGTTATTGTTGACCTAGCTCATCCAGATGATAATCAGGCGAAGTTAATTAATGAAGTGGTTAATGATTTGGCGGAAAAGGGTTTCCGGGCATTAGCAGTAGCGCGTTCAGATGACCAAGGTAAGACATGGAAAATTCTTGGTGTTTTATCTATGTTTGACCCACCACGGGATGATTCAAAAGCAACTATTGAAGAAGTCAATAAGATGGGCGTTTCTGTTAAGATGATTACTGGTGATGACACAGCCATTGCCAAACAGATTGCTGGCCAATTAGGTTTAGGCACGAATATCTTGAATGCAGAAGATACTTTCCCTAAGAATATGAATCCAGATTCTCTATCCGATAAATTAGCAGAAACTATTGAACAAGCGGATGGTTTTGCTCGTGTATTCCCAGAACATAAATATACCATTGTTAAGACCTTGCAGCGGCGTGGTCATTTGGTAGCTATGACAGGTGATGGTGTTAATGATGCACCGGCTCTAAAACAAGCGGATTGTGGTACAGCAGTAGCTGGTGCTACAGATGCGGCTCGTGGGGCTGCTGCCTTGGTTTTGACTGCTCCAGGTTTATCTGTTATTGCTACCGCTATTCGTGAATCTCGTAAGATTTTCGAACGTATTACGGCCTATACTGTTTATCGTGTGGCTTTGACGATGACCATTATGCTTTTAGTTGTTATGGCTTCGATTTTATATGGTTTCCAACCAGTAACAGCTATTATGATCGTTGTTATGTCCTTAATTGATGATTTACCAATTATTTCTATTGCCTATGATAATGCTGATGTGGATGAGAATCCTGTACGGTGGAATATGCCGGCTATCTTAACCGAATCAACAGTGCTTGGTATATTCTCTATTGTCCAGTCGATGGTTTTATTAACAACCGGTGTTTATGCTTTGCATCATATAGGCGATGCCGCTAACTGGTTTACTATTACTAGTCAAGCGGAACTACAAACGATTATGTTCTTACAGTTAGTATCCTGTGGTCCATTATTATTGCTAGTATCGCGTAAATCGGATTGGTTCTTTACACCGCCATTCCCAGCTGGTGTTATGTTATGCGCTATGGGGATTACGCAGGTCTTTGCCTTGTGTATGTGCTACTTCGGTTGGATGGTACAGGCTATTTCAGCTGATGCGATTATTGCTGTCTGGGTATACAACTTGGTTTGGATGTGCATTCTTGGCTGTATCCGTGTCATTACGAGTCATTTTGCTCGTAAATAAGAGAGGCGTAAGAGAGACTCATCGTTTTTAAAAACGCAATGAATCATAATTGAATAGTTGATGTATAGCTTATAATCTATACAAATAGTAATGAAAAGAACAGTTATCTTAGGATGGCTGTTCTTTTTCTATCCTTTTGGCTTCTATCTATGTTACAATAGACACGAATCTATGAATGAGGTGAAAGTATGGCAAAACCTTTAGTGGCCGTTGTAGGCCGTCCGAATGTAGGAAAATCAACGTTATTTAATGCAGTTATAAATAAACGAATATCTATTGTTGAAGATATCCCTGGCGTTACACGTGACCGTATTTATTTTGATGCTGAATGGCTAAATCATCAGTTTACTATGATTGATACAGGGGGGATTGAATTTGTTAACGCAGAAAGTCATCAAATTTCTAAGATGATGCGTTTTCAGGCCCAATTAGCTATTGAAGAAGCAGACGTTATCTTGTTTGTTGTTGATGGTAAACAAGGCATTGTAGCAGCCGATGAAGAAGTGGCGACACTCTTACGGGCTAGTGGCAAACCTGTTATCTTAGTTGTTAATAAGATTGACAGCGTTAATCAAGAAGCTAATATTTATGAATTTTATAATTTAGGTATGGGTGATCCCATTGGTATTTCTGCTAAGAATCTAATGAACTTAGGAGATTTATTAGATCAGGTTGTATCCTATTTTCCTGCTACAGCTGGTAATGATGAAGAGGATGACGTTATCAATGTGTGCTTTATTGGCCGACCGAATGTAGGTAAGTCATCATTAACAAATGCTTTATTAGGTCAGGACCGCGTTATCGTTAGTGACGTAGCGGGAACGACGAGAGATTCTATTGATACGCACTGGCAGCAAGGCGAACAGAAGTTTACCTTGATTGATACAGCGGGCATGCGGCGAAAATCAAAGGTTGATGCACCTATTGAACGCTATAGTATTGTTCGTTCTTTGCGAGCTGTTGATCGGTCAGATATCGTTGTGCTTGTTCTAGATGCTACTGATGGGGTAACGGAACAGGATAAGAAAATCGCTGGCTATGCTCATGAAGCAGGTAAGGGATTAATTATTGTTGTTAATAAATGGGATTTGATTGAAAAAGATAATAAGACAACAAATACCTTTACGGAAGATATTTATGATGAGTTAGGCTTTTTACAATATGCACCAATCTTGTTTGTATCGGCCTTGACTAAACAGCGTATTCATCGGTTGGCAGATTTACTTGTTTTTGTATCAGAACAACAGCATCGTCGTGTTTCAACAAGTGTCTTAAACCAAGTTTTATCTGATGCGCAATCAGTGAATCCAGCTCCTTCTCAGAATGGACGGCTTCCAAAGTTATATTATATGACGCAAGCTTCTGTTAAGCCGCCAACCTTTATTATCTTTGTTAATGATCCTAGTTTGATACATTTTTCCTATTTACGTTTTTTGGAAAATAGATTACGAGATTCTTTTGGATTTCAAGGTACACCGATACATCTTATTTTAAGAGGTAAGAAAGAGAAGGATGATGAATAATGATGTGGTGGGGGCAAGTGTTACAGGGATTTGATACTGTGACTATTATTTTTTATGCAGTTATTGCTTATATCATTGGCTCCATTCCATCGGGGCTGATTATTGGCAAGGTTTGTTATGGTAAGGATCTTCGCTTATATGGTAGTAAGAATACGGGAGCTACCAATGCTTATCGTTTATTAGGTTTTAAAGCGGCTTTCTCTGTATTTCTATGTGATGCCATAAAAGGGGCCATAGGAGCTTGGCTATTTGCACCTGTGTCACCATTAATGGTTTTTGGTGGTTTAGTAGCTATGTTAGGGCATAATTGCTCTGTCTTTCTAAAATTTAAAGGAGGTCGCGGGGTAGCGACTGGCTTAGGCATTGTCATTTATTTAGCACCTTATGTGTCCCTTATTTGTATGGTCTTATGGGGGTTAATCGTTTATTTTACCCGTATAGTCTCTTTAGGATCTATTATTGTAGCCATTTTGACACCTATTTTAATGTTCCTTTTTGGTGAATCTTTGTGGATTGTTGGCTTTGGCGTATTTGGTGCTCTTTTTGTTGTTATTCGTCATAAGGCCAATATTGTACGCTTATTGCATGGAACCGAACTTAAGGTGGATCGCTTGCCAGGAGTAAAAAAATGAAGGTAACAGTTATTGGTGCGGGTAGCTGGGGAACGGCTTTAGCTTTAAAATCCTTACAGGCCGCTAATGTGACAGGCCTTTATTGTCGTCGTCAGGAACAGGTGGCAGCTATTAGGGCACTTGGCGAAAACAAAGAGTACTTGCCAGGCGTTATTGTTCCACCAGAACTTACTTTATCGCACTCTTTAGAGGATTTAGTACCACAAGCAGATATGGTATTACTTGTAACACCGTCTATTTATGTAAGAGAGACCTGTCAGCGGCTAAAAGAGCATTTGCATGAGGGTCAGATTCTTATACTTTGTGCAAAGGGATTAGATAAAGAGACAGGTCATCGTTTATCTACCATAATGAAGGAAATTGTTGGATTTCTTGATGTCGATATTGCCCTATTATCAGGGCCGAATCACGCAGAAGAGGTAGGTCGTAATTTACCAGCTATGGCTGTTGTGGCCTCTGATAAATTGACTGTAGCAGAGAGGGTTCAAAAGGCCTTGAGTACACCTACATTTCGTCTCTATGTGAATAAAGATATGGTAGGTGTGGAATTAGCCGGCACAACTAAAAACATTATAGCTCTGGCAGCGGGGGCTTCTGATGGGCTTGGCTTAGGTGATAATGCTAAGGCTGCTCTACTTACTCGAGGGCTTCACGAGATGACTAAGTTTGGTATGGCCTTAGGCGCTAATCGAGAGACTTATGCAGGACTAGCTGGTATGGGGGATTTGATTGCTACTTGCATGAGCCAGCATAGTCGAAATCGGCGTGCGGGGATAGCACTAGCAGCAGGGCAGACAATGGACTATATTAGAGAACATACACATATGGTAGTTGAAGGCTTTTTCGCTGTAGAATCTGTATATAAGGTGGCTAAGAAGTTAGGTTTAGATTTACCGATTACGAATGCCTTATATGAAGTGCTTTATCAGAAAAAGAGTGTAAAGGATGCCTTACAGGTCCTAATGGATAGATCCTTAAAAGATGAAATGTATATTTAGTTAGGGTAACTACTTTTCTTTTATTGATTGATATACTATAATTATAGAAGTATAGTTGAATGAGGTGTAACTTATATGCGGATAATTGCAGGCTTAGCTAAGGGGCATACCATAAAAGCACCAAAAGGACAATCAACTAGACCAACACTTGACCGTGTACGGGAGAGTGTATTTAATGTACTTTCTAATTGGGGACTTTATAAGGTCTCTGTATTAGATTTATTTTCTGGTACAGGCGCTTTTGCTTTGGAAGCACTTAGCCGAGGAGCGAGCCAAGCTATCTCTGTAGATAAGCGAACGAAGAAATTAATTAAAGAAAATGCTATCCACTGTCATTTAGAAGATAAGATTGATATATTATCAATGATGATACCGCAGGTAGGTGCTAAATTAGCAGAACAGACCTTTGATTATATTTTTTCTGATCCCCCTTATGAGAAAGGGCTTATTCAAGAGACCATTCAAATGGTGGATACGTATCACTTATTAAAACCAACTGGTTATTTAATATTGGAACGGCATGAGCGAGAAGAGTACAGCTTACCAGATACGATGGAGTGTATACGAACGCAGTCATTTGGTTATACGCGAGTCGATTATTGTCGTATACGAACTTGAAAGGAGCACTGATGTGCGTATAGGTATTTGTCCGGGGAGCTTTGATCCTGTGACGAATGGGCATATTGATATATTTGAGAGAGCTAGTAAATTAGTAGATCAACTGATTGTGGCTGTATCAACTAATCCTAATAAACATTCGTTATTTACAATGGAAGAGCGGGCAGATATGATTCGTCAATCTGTTAAGCATATTCCCAACATACAAGTTGATTATCAAGAAGGCCTTTTAAATGCGTATGTGAAGTCTAAAGATAGTCATGTGATTATCCGTGGTCTTCGGGCCTTAAGCGATTTTGAATATGAATTTCAGAGGGCTTTATTTGCTAAACAATTGGATGATGATATAGAAACTATATTTATCATGACTAATAATAAATATTCTTTTTTAAGTTCCACTGGAATTCGAGAATTAGCTCGTTTTCATGGTAACTTAGAAGGGTTAGTACCTAATATTGTAAAAGAAGCATTACACAAGAAGTTTGATGAGTCTCTATAGAGCATGGGAGTGGGTAGGATGAAGACAGAAAAATTATTAGATGAGTTAGAAAACTTGATTGAAAACAGTTCTAAGGTGCCATTGACAGAAAAACGCATGGTAGAAGAAGGAGAAATTGGGCGCATTTTGGACGCTATTAGTGAATCTTTGCCATTAGAATTAGAAGAATCACGTCGTATTGTATCTGATAAGGATAAGATTTTGGCTGATGCACAACGTCAGGCAGATACCCTAATTGCTCAGGCTAAGGATTATATTGCTAAATTGACAGAAGAAAGCGAACTTGTAAAACAGGCACAAGAACAAGCCAACCAAATTATTACTATGGCTAACCAGTCTTCGGATGAATTAAAACGTAGTTCCATTCAATATGCAGGAGACGTATTAAAATACGTAGAAAATAATTTGGAAAAGACTTTGGAAAGCTTACGCCAAAATCGTGAAAGTTTAAAACAGTCCAGTACGACGAATACGAGTGCAAGTGACAACTAAAGTGTATAAAAGCCTTTATAGGTACAGTAAAAGAGCCTTACCGAGCGAGTAAAATCATTCGGTAAGGCTCTTTCTTTAGGATTATTTTCATTTATTCAGGCGTTTGTGGTGCTATAGGATCAACAATAATTGTTTTTTGTTTAGTATAGGTGACGTAGCCGAGAGGAGAAGCGGGTGGCTTTTTAATATTTTTTACTAGTGTATAGTCGACAGGTACATGGGTTGAGTCTTTGGCATTGCTGTAGTAGGCGGAATAAGCAGCAGCCAAGGAAATATCTTCATCTGTTGCTTGACCTGGTGATTGCAAGATAACATGAGAACCTTGTATGTGTAAGGTATGGAACCAAAGGTCATTAGGTCTAGCAAAGCGATGAGTTAAATAGTCATTTTGCGCATTGTTTCGACCAATAATGACAAGAGCACCGCTAGCTAATGGGTAGCGTATAAAGTTTTTCTTGTCTGTTTTATAAGGCGTTGGCTTATGGTTTTTCTTTATAAGACCGGCCTGTTCACATTCACTTTTGATTTCTTGTACGGCCTTGCTGTCCTTGGCTAAGCTCAGGCTGTAAAGAATGGAGTCTAAGTAGTCAATGCGTTGACAGCTTTTATTGAATTGATATTGGCCGCTGATGAGACGATTTTTTAGCTTGGTATACCATTTATAATATTGTTGCGCATTTTCGACTAGACTTAATTCAGGTTTTAAGGGGATGGTAATAGGAACGACAGGGTCAACTAAAACATTATCTAAGGTAATGGATTTTTGGTAATGACAAGGTTGATAGGCGTTAATCATTAATAAGTCGCCATATTCCTTGTACTGATCCGCTTTAGAACTATCAGATAATTCTTTTTTTATTTTTTTGTTTCGATTTTTTTCTTTTTTTATGGCTTGTTCTAGTAAATGGGCTAGGTTGTGGCCAGCTGTATGTAGAGAGCCTTGACGTTTGATATCGCCTTCAATAAGGGCTGAAGGGGATAGGTTATCCTCTTTGATATGATAGCCACGTTCCATTGCCTCTTGTAGGGGCAGCGGAGTATAGATTAGTTTATTGCCTGCAGTTTGGTATTGGATTAGGGTTGTTGCTTTTTTTAATTCTTGAGCAAGTGAGTATAGGCTCTTGGCAAGTGCGGCCCATAATGGCTCTTTATCTAGTTGGTCTTTAATGGCTAAGGATCCATTTAATTGAGCCCGATAGCAGACTTCATCTAATAAAAGATTACCAAACCCATTAAATACATAGCGGATTAAAGCACCAATTGTATCGGCGTGGTCTTGATACATAGTAAGTAAGTTTTTTAGTTCGTCTTGTGAGAAATCAAAAATAGATACTCGGTTACTTCCTGGTGGCAGTTCATAGGTTTGTTTAGGCTCTATTGTTCGTTCTCGATTCATAAATGGTGTTACATGAATAAGTGATTCTAAGATAACGCCTTCTTTAACAATAATGCAATTGGAGTACTTACCCATTAGTTCCACATAAATTTTGTAGTTAGCAATGCGCCCATCCAGTTCTAGTTTATCTAGCGATAAGCAGAGAATGCGGTCGCTATTAATTTGTTCAACCTTGGTAATACGGGCGGTCTCTAAATGTTTACGTAAAAACATGCAAAGGGAGGATGGTTCTTTTGGTACGTCTTTTATAGGTGAGCTTATATAGCAAGCAGGTGCTGAGCCAACAGTAATCATGAGATACTCGTCTTTCTTGGCTGTTCGTATTTTTAAGTAGAGAGAGGTTTTATCGATTTGTAAGAGGCGCTGGATTTGCCCGCCCTGTATATGTTCTTGTAGTTCGTTGGTTAAAACAGATAAAGTTAATCCATCTAAGTTCATAATTGCTCCTGTTCGTTATATGTGTAATTGTGCCTGATTCGCTTTAGGTCGTCTTTGTAGTATTACTTTTTGTTTACTTGGTATGTAATAGGCCGAGAGGTAGTTTATAAAAAAGAAAAGCGAATAGGTCATTTTTGATATAATAAGGTTATTTTATGTGCATTAAGTATAGCACAGATAGGGCTCGTATGCGGTGAAAAAGGTAGAAAGAAAAAATTTTGAAAAAGGGTAGAGGGCGATTATAGAGCCTGTCTGAAAAGGTGTTATAATATAGAACTATATAAAGAAATAAATTAAATACTTAGAATAGGATGTGGCTCATATGCGAAGTATGACGGGATTTGGTAAGGGATTAGCTGAATCAGACCATTGGTCTTGTCAGATAGCCATGCGCTCTGTGAACAGTAAATTTTTAGATATACAACTTAAATTACCTACGCCTTTTTTAGAGGCTGATCCTTTGATTCGGCAGGGGATTAAAGAGGCGCTAGGAAGGGGAAAAGTTGAACTTACAGTCACTTTTATGCCGATATTTGACACCTTATCTCCTATAGTTATTAATACAGCCCAATTAAAGCAGATTCGTGAACTATTGGTAAGTAATGGGTTTTATAGGCAGATAGAAGAGGTGCCCTTACAGGACTGTTTGGCTCTTTCTCGCGACTGGATTAGTCAAGAAGAGATAAATGTTGATGCAAAAGAAATTCAAAGCTTAGCTCAGCAAGCCTTACAAGAGGCCTTGCAGCACTTGCTTGCTATGAGAGACCTAGAAGGGGCTAACTTAAAAAGAGATATAGAAAAACGGTCTATTGGATTAATGACATTGCTTAGTCATATAGAAAGCCATGCGGAAGACGCCTTAAGTTCATATAGACAGCGTTTATTAGAACGTATGCAGAACTTAATGGATGACTTAGACATACAAGCAGCTAAGCAACGAATTATAGAAGAGTTGGCTATTCAATCCGATAAAAGTGATATTACAGAAGAGATTGTAAGATTTCGGTCACATGTGGTACAATTAAAAAATACCTTAGAGGAAAAGGAGCCTATAGGGCGAAAGCTTGATTTTCTCCTACAGGAAATGAATAGAGAAGTAAATACCATGGGGTCTAAAAGTACAGTTGATACAATTACTTCAACTGTTGTTGCATTGAAATGTGAATTAGAAAAGATTCGGGAACAGGTACAAAATGTTGAATAGTAAAGAAGAATCCATGAAGGATAAGGGTATTCTAATTGTATTATCAGGCCCTTCTGGTGCCGGTAAAGGCACTATCTGTGATGCCCTGCGTAAACGTATGCCTAATTTGGTTTATTCTGTGTCTATGACGACACGGGCACCTAGAGTGGGTGAACAAGAAGGTGTTAATTATTTTTTTCGCTCTAAAGAAGAATTTGAAAAATTAATTCAAGAAGACGCCTTTATTGAATATGCTAAGGTATATGATAATTATTATGGTACGCCAAAAGCTCATGTTATGAATTTACTTAATGCGGGTAAAAGTGTTATCCTTGAAATAGATATTCAAGGAGCTATGCAGGTTAAAGAGTCCTTTGAAGACGGTGTGTTTATTTATATTGTGCCACCATCTTTAGAAGTGCTAACACATCGCTTGCGTGATCGAGGGACAGATGCTGATGATGTTATTAATAAGCGTTTATCCCTAGCTTGTTCAGAGCTTGCTTTGGCACATAAATATGATTATATTGTAGTTAATGATAAGCTTGAAGAAGCTATTGAAAAGGTGGCTTCAATTTTACGAGCTGAAACTTGTAAGATTAGTCGCAACAAAGAAAAGATTCATTATATTTATCAGAAATATCTTGAACAAGGAGAGTAATGCCTTATGATGAACAAACCAGAACAGAAAATCTTAGAAGCACAAGTAGATAGTAAATATACCTTGGTTACATTAGCAGCTAAACGGGCACGCGAAATAACAGCTGGGGATCCTCCACTGGTAAGTGATTGTGAAAGCGATAAACCAGTTTCCTTAGCTTTATATGAAATTGCAGAAGGTAAGATTACCTATTCCCGTCCTAAGATTGGTATTAAATAAGAGATAAAGAGAGCGAGCCTATACAATGAAAGGTATGCATGTTATTGTAGGTGTAACGGGCGGTATTGCGGCTTATAAAGCTGTCGATTTTGTTAGTCGCTTGCGAAAACAAGGGGCTGAAGTACAAGTGGTTATGACAGAACATGCCACAAAATTTGTTACGCCACTTACATTTGGTGAAATTAGTGGTCATCCTGTTTCCGTATCTATGTTTCAAGAAGTGATAAATTGGGATGTAGAACACATTGCCTTAGCTACGTGGGCTGATGCCTATATTATTGTGCCAGCAACGGCTAATATTATTGGTAAAATAGCTAATGGTATTGCTGATGATATGCTGAGTACACAGGTTATGGCTACTAAGGCACCTGTATTTATTTGTCCGGCTATGAATACCAATATGTATGAAAATCCTATCACGCAGCGTAATCTTCAGACTTTACGTGATTATGGGTATCATATAATGGAACCGGATAGTGGGCATTTAGCTTGCGGTACATCAGGCAAGGGGCGTTTACCCGATCCAGCCGCCATTATTGATTGGTTTGACTTTACTTATCATAAGAGTCAAGAATTGGCTGGACAGACAGTCGTGGTAACAGCCGGCGGTACGCAAGAGGCCATTGATCCGGTTCGATATATAGGTAATCGGTCAAGTGGAAAGATGGGCTATGCCTTAGCAGCGGCGGCGGCTCGACATGGAGCGCATACGATTTTGATAACTACACCAACACAATTAGCTATTCCTATGGGCGTGCAAGCTGTTACTGTTCATTCGGCTAAAGAAATGAAACAGGCTGTTGATGAAGTTTTTGATGATTGTCAAGCCTTGATTATGGCAGCAGCTGTTGCTGATTATCGGGTACGTAATCAGGCACCTCAAAAATTAAAAAAGCAGGAAGATTTTACCTTAGACTTAGTAAAAAATCCAGATATTTTAAAAGAAGCAGGTCAGCGTAAGCAAAAACAAAAATTAATTGGCTTTGCTGCTGAAACAGAGCATTTAATTGAAAATGCCCGTAAAAAAGTAGATAGTAAGCATTTGGATTTTTTGGTAGCTAATGATGTAAGTCAGCAAGGGTCTGGCTTTAATGTGGATACTAATCAAGTATCTCTGGTCTATGCAGATGGCACTATAAAAGAATTTCCTCTGTTATCAAAAAAAGAAGTGGCAGAACGTATTATAATCGCCTTGTCAGAATTGAAAAAATAGCGTATACTATCAGTCATGACTAAGAGGTCATGCAAAAATAAGTGATAAATAAGTCTCATCAAGAGTAGTGGAGGGTACGGCCCTTTGAAACTACAGCAACCCTTCTTTGTGAAAAGGTGCTAATTCCGACGGCGTAGCCGGTAGATGAGGAAGGTAAGTTCCTCATTGCTGAGCAATGGGGACTTTTATTTTTAGGAGGTATTGTAAATGGCAGAGAAACATGTATTTTTTACATCTGAATCTGTAACAGAAGGTCATCCTGATAAAATTGCTGACCAGATTTCTGACGCAGTGCTTGATGCAATCATTGCCAAAGATCCGATGGCTCATGTTGCTTGCGAAACACTTGTAACAACTGGTCAGGTTCATGTAGTTGGCGAAATTACAACAAAAAGTTATGTAGATATTCCACATCTTGTACGTGAAACGATTCGTGATATCGGATATACACGTGCTAAATATGGTTTTGATGCCGATACTTGTGGTGTAAACGTAGCTCTTGACGAACAGTCCCCAGATATTGCTATGGGTGTTAATGCGGCTCTTGAATCCCGTGATGGTGACACTGATGAATTAGATAAAATTGGTGCTGGCGACCAGGGCATGATGTTTGGGTATGCAACTAACGAAACAGAAGAATATATGCCAATGACAATCGCTTTGGCTCATCGTTTATCCCGCCAATTGACTAAAGTTCGTAAAGATGGTACGTTGCCTTATCTTCGTCCAGATGGAAAGACACAGGTTACCATTGAATATGTTGATGGCAAACCGAAACGTATTGATGCTATCGTTATTTCTACACAGCATGGTCCAGAAGTTGATCAGAAACAGATTGCTGCTGATTTAAAGAAATATGTTATTGATGCTATCGTACCAAAAGACTTAATTGATGATAATACTAAGATTTTCATCAATCCAACAGGTCAGTTTATCATTGGTGGTCCACAAGGTGATGCTGGTTTAACAGGTCGTAAGATTATTGTTGATACTTATGGCGGTATGGCTCGTCATGGTGGCGGTGCTTTCTCTGGTAAGGATCCTACAAAGGTTGACCGCTCGGCTGCTTATGCTGCTCGTTATGTAGCAAAGAATATTGTAGCTGCTGGTCTTGCTGATCGTTGTGAAATTCAAATTGCTTATGCTATCGGTGTAGCTAAACCAGTATCCGTTATGGTTGAAACCTTTGGTACAGGTAAAATCGACGAAGCTAAGATTGTTGAATTGGTTCGTAAACATTTTGACTTGCGTCCAGCTGGTATCATTAAGATGCTTGACTTACGTCGTCCAATTTATCGTCAGACAGCTGCTTATGGTCATTTCGGACGTACAGATATTGATTTGCCTTGGGAACACACTGATAAGGCAGACGTACTTCGCAAAGAAGCAGGTCTATAATTTATAGCTGGCCTATTAGATAGAATTTTTCTTACTATTAGGTAATCCGCATTTATTATAGAAAATATATAAGGGTAGAAGAGATACAAGGATAACTTAATTTATATGGGGTCTCTTTGCTTATTATAGCTATAAATAGAAAAGTACATTATACTACCTACTTGTAGGAGTGTAATGTACTTTTTGCGTTTACTCTTTGTTTAATGAGCATGGTATAATAGAACGATGAAAGGAGGAAGGTTCTTGGAGTATGTAGCTGATATTATTGTTAATCGTCCGGCCAAGCAGTTAAATCGGACATTTATCTATCTATTGCCGAAGGGGCAGACACGTATCGCTCGTGGTACCCGCGTATTGATTCCTTTAGGAACAACAAAAGAAGAAGGTATTGTATTGCGCACCTATGTATTGCAAGAACGTCCGTCCTATCAATTAAAGCGGATACAGCTTATATTAGACCCAGATAAACCCTGGTTTACAGAAGAAATGTTAGGAACGGCTAATCGCTTAAGTCATTATTATTTATGTACTTATTCTGAAGCGCTTAGCTTATTTACTATTAATAAGAAAAAGACTAAGACTTATGAACGACCTAAGGAAGAATGGTTCAGTGCATCTCCCTTTTGTCAGGTAGAGCAACTGCCTAAGCGAAAGCGACGGCAACGAGAGCTTCTTGCCTATTTAATAGAGAAGGGCCCACAAGCTAAGTCAACCTTGTTAGCGGCTGGTTTTTCTCGTTTGGTTATTAATCAAATACGAGACTGCTTAGGTATTATTGTTAGTGAACGCTATAAGGATACAACGACTCGTTATAGTAAACAATTTGATGAAGGGATTCCTTTAACACAAGAACAGGCGCAGGTGTATGAACCCATTCAAGAAGCCTTAAATACGCATCAATATAAACCGTTTCTTTTGTATGGCGTGACAGGCAGTGGTAAAACACAAGTTTACATGAAAGCAGCTGCTCAGTGCATTCGACAAGACAAGATTGCCATTGTTTTAGTGCCAGAAATTATTTTAACTAATCAAATTGTTAAACGGTTTGTGGATCATTTCGGTGATCAAGTGGTTGTTTTTCATAGCAAGATTACCTTAGCTGAACGCTATAATAACTGGGAACGCTTGCGTCGTAAAGATAGTCATATAATCATTGGCGCCCGGTCAGCTGTTTTTGCTCCTACTGACGATATTGGATTAATTGTAGTTGATGAAGAACATGATACGTCTTATAAACAGGAAGATATGCTACGCTATCATGCGAGGCAGGTGGCCTTATGGCGGGGAGAGGCTCATCAGTGCCCTGTTATTTTGGGATCGGCCACACCGTCAATTGAATCCTACTATCGGGCACAAGAAGGTTTCTATACATTGTTACGTCTGCCCCATCGGATTCATCAACAGCCTATGCCTAAGGTAACCTTAGTAGATATGAAAGAAGAATTACTATATGGTAACTATTCTGTTTTTTCTGGTGCTCTAGTGGGTCTTTTACGACGAACCTTAGAAAAACAGGAACAAATGATTATTCTTTTGAATCGTCGTGGCTATTATACCTTTGTGCTTTGTAGGGAATGCGGACAAACAATCACTTGTCCTCATTGTGATGTCTCTATGGTGTATCACAAAGAAGGGGCGGAATTAAAATGTCACTATTGCGATTACCATGAGCCGGTACCCAAGGTTTGTCCGCATTGTGGTAGTAAGAAAATAAAATTTTTTGGTAATGGTACGCAAAAGGTAGAAGAAGAATTACGACGGCAGTTTCCAGGGGCTCGTGTAGCTAGATTGGATCAAGATGTGGCGGCTCATAAGGGGCGTAGTGAAGACGTTTTGGAAGGCTTTAGTAAACACCAATATGATATTTTATTAGGCACACAGATGGTAGCTAAAGGACATGATTTTCCCGATGTAACGGCTGTGGGTATTGTAACGGCTGATTCTGTTTTAAATATCCCTTTATATACAGCATCGGAACGAACTTTTGACTTGTTAACCCAGTGCGCTGGTCGGGCCGGTCGGGGGAATAAACCTGGGCAGGTAGTTATACAAACATATAATCCCTTGCATTATGCTATAATAACTAGTAAAGCTCAAGATTATGAGGCTTTTTATAAAGAAGAAATCAAGGTAAGGCAATCCTTATTGTATCCGCCAGTGCAGGAAATGATTCATATGATTGTACGACAGCCTAATGAGGTTAAGACTAATGCCTTAGCAGAAAAGGTAACAACTGATTTACTGACCTACATAAAGACTTGGTCAAATCTGGGAGAGACAATAGAAGTTTTTGGTCCTTATGAAGAGACCGTTAAAAAGGTACGTGATTTGTACCGTATGGCTATTACGATTCGTGGTAGTCATGATAAAATAGAAAAAATTAAAGAATATATATATACATCATGGATTTTTACGCAAGAGGGTATCGTTATTGACGTAGATCCTATTTAGGAGGCAGTAAACATATATGGCAGTATTAGATATAGTAAAAGTAGGACATCCCGTATTAAAACAGACGGCAGAGGAAGTACCTTTTGTAAGTAAAAAAATCCGTCGTTTGTTAGATGATATGGCAGAAACTATGTATAAGGCAGATGGTGTTGGATTAGCGGCACCGCAAGTCAATGAGTCGAAACGCTTAGTTGTTATTGATATAGGACAGGGTTTGATTGAACTTGTTAATCCAGTCATTGTTAGTGGTGAAGGGGAACAAGTCGGGCCAGAAGGTTGCTTAAGTATCCCTGATGTATTTGGTGATGTAAAACGCTTTAACAAGGTAGAAGTACAGGCACTTAACCGCAACAATAAAAAAATTAAAATTGTAGGGGAAGGTCTATTAGCTAGGGCCTTGCAGCATGAAATAGACCACTTGAATGGCATTCTTTTTATAGAAAAAATTAAAGACACGGCCGAATCGACAGTAAAAGAAAGCATTGTAACGGATAAGGCTGAGTAAACGTGTAGGGATTTTATTAAGTTTAATCAATGGATGTGCTAGGTTAGTACAAATAAGATGGGAGTCATATGGAACAAGTACGAGTTGTATTTATGGGAACACCTGATTTTTCTGTACCCACATTGGAAGCGCTTATAGAGGGCCCACATCAGGTAGTCGGCGTTTTTACTCAGCCAGATAAGGAAAAAGGGCGGGGGCATAGGGTACAAATGTCACCTGTTAAGGAAAAGGCCTTGGCTAATCAGCTGCCTGTTTATCAACCAGATACCTTTAAGACGGAGGATATGAAGGCCTTAATGGATGAATTACATCCAGACATTATTATTGTTATTGCTTATGGTAAAATATTGCCTTCGTGGCTGATTCATTATCCGCGATTAGGTTGTATTAATTTGCATGCCTCCTTATTACCAAAGTATAGAGGTGCAGCGCCTATTCATTATGCTCTTCTTAATGGAGATGCACAGACGGGTATTACGATTATGCATATGGATGAAGGTATGGATACAGGGGCGATTATTAGTGAACATACCATTCCCATTCATCCAGAAGATACATCAGGCAGTTTGTTCGGGCAATTAGCACAGCTAGGTGGTCAATTAATCAATAGTGAAATTACTAAATTAGCTCAAGGGTCTGTTAAGGAACAACCTCAAGAAGAAGCGGCAGCGACTTATACTAAAAAGATAACTAAGGAAATGGGTCGGCTTGACTGGAGGCAATCAGCAAAAGACTTAGATTGTCGTATTCGGGCCTTATCACCAGCACCAGGTTGTTTTTCCTTTCTTAATGGTAAGCGGATAAAGGTCTGGAAGGCACGGCCTGTAAGTGATGAAGTAAGCCAATCAGAACCTGGAACTATTCTTAAGCTTGATGCTAATTCTTTTACTGTAGCGACTGGCCAGGGAGTCTTAGTTGTTATGGAAGTTCAGCCAGATAATAAAAAACGAATGAATGCAGGTGCTTATGTAAGGGGTCATCAATTACAAGTAGGCATGCAATTGACTAACGAGTAAAGGTTGCTATCATGACAAGAGAGAAGGCCTTATCGCCCTTTTTGTATTTAGGTGGACTAGGGCTCTTATTTGTTTTATTAACACTAGTAGGTGGCGTCTTTGGCTATGTCATATATTTAGGTTTACAAGGTATTCATCTATGGTTAGCCTTAGGCTTTGCATTTGTGCTGTTTTTTTGTTTTTTCTATCATTGGCTTATGTATGCCTTTTTAATGGGGGCTGTGTATTTACAGACATCGGTTTCGCCCACTCGGTTACGGCGGAGTCATAAGACATTGATTGTCTTTTTCCCTTTATTGACCGCTTTACTGGCCTTATTTGGCGTTCAGAAAAGACAGGTTGAAACTTCTTTTATAGTTATGATTAATCGCTTAGTAAGAGGCTCTCTGTATAAGGTGCCAGCTGACAAGGTTTTATTATTAGTCCCTCATTGTTTGCAATGGCAGGCTTGTCCTCATAAGGTGACGGTAAAGAGTGAGAATTGCCGGCATTGTGGGCAATGTAAGATTGGTGATTTAATTGAACTCGCTAAGGCCTATGGCTGTCATTTGGAGGTAGTTAGTGGAGGTACCTTGGCTCGTATGCTAGTAAAAAAAATAAGACCGGAGGCTATTGTAGCTATTGCCTGTGAACGGGATTTAGCTAGTGGTATGAGTGATGTGTTCCCCATACCTGTCTTAGGCGTTGTTAATGATAGACCTTATGGTCCTTGTTGTAATACACAAGTTGATATAAATGAGGTAAGACAGGCTTTAGAAAGGATTATATATGGATAAAAAAGGTATGACGGCGACAGTAAATCCTAGATTGTTAGCGGTAAAGACCTTGTCTATGATTTTGAGAGACGGCGCTTATGCTAATTTGGCAGTACAAAAACAATTGCGGAGTAGTCCAATTAGCGATATTGATCGGCGCTTTTATACAGAACTCATCTATGGTCTTATGCGACGGTATAACTATTTGGAACGTATTATTAGTTACTTAACTAAACGACCAAGTCGCAAGTTATCTCCTTTTGTTTTTTATATTTTATTAGTAGGTACCTATCAATTACTATTTATGGACCGTATTCCTCCACGGGCAGCTATTAATGAAAGTGTTAAATTGGCTCGCAAATTAACACCAGGTCTACATGGTTTTGTAAATGCAGTCTTACGCAATGTAGACCGTAAACGCAGCCAGCTAGAGCCAACTAAGTTAGCAAAAAGTGAAATTGAGGCCTTATCTCTAACTTATAATGAGCCAGCATGGATTGTTAAACGATGGGTAAAGGACTTAGGCCCTGATGAGACAAAAGCCTTATGTGAAACCTTAAATCAACCATCAGTTTTAACGGCACGTATTAATACCTTAGCTGTTGATATAGAGTCTTGTAAGAATCAATTAGAAGAGGCTGGTTGGCAGATAGAAGATGGTTTATATTGGTCAGAGGCCATTCGTATTAAAGAGCATGGTGGCAAATTAGAAGATAGTCCTTATATTGAAAAAGGCTTTTTAACTTTTATGAATGAAGCGTCTATGACAGTAGCTCATGTAGCGAATCCAAAGGAAGGTATGAAAATCTTAGATTGTTGTGCGGCACCAGGTGGAAAATCTATGCATATGGCAACACTTATGCATAATAAAGGACGGATTTTAGCTAATGATATTTATGACCATAAATTAGCATTAATTAAAGAGAATGCTGAGAGATTACATGTATCTTGCCTAGAAGTAAGTAAACAAGATGCTTGTTTATTGCCAGATTCGTATAGAGAACAGTTTGATATTGTGCTCGTGGATGCGCCTTGTTCAGGTTTAGGTTTATTACAAAAGAAGCCAGATTTACGATGGCGTAAAACGGAAGAACAAATGAATCAGCTAGTAACCTTGCAGCAACAGATTATTCATAAAGCGTCTCAGGCTGTAAAGGCAGGTGGCTATTTAATATATTCCACGTGCACCCTTAATTTTGATGAAAATGAAGGCATCGTTAATGCCTTTATAGATGACCATAAAGAATTTACTCTTGAGGATGCAGCTGGTGGTTTGCCATGGCTTATGGAGGGGCCGATGCTTACCTTTTGGCCTCATAAAACACAGACGGATGGATTCTTTATTGCTAAATTACACAAGGAGTCTAAATGATAGAATTATTAGGTGTTTCCTTAGATGATATACGAGCGCTTATGGTGACTAATGGATTTCCTGCTTTTCGTGGAAAACAAATTGTTGACTATATATATAAACGACACATAACAACTTTTGCAGATATGACCCAGTTGCCTAAATCCTTGCGCGAATGGTTGTTAGCGAATTGTCAGATTAGTCTGCCAAAGGTAGTAGTTAGGCAAGTGGCTCCTAAGGGAGATACGCAAAAATTACTTCTTGAATTAGGTGATGGCAGCCGTATTGAAACGGTTTTGATGGATCAAGACTATGGTTTGTCCGTATGTGTCTCTTCACAAGTAGGCTGTGCCATGGGCTGTGTTTTTTGTGCATCCACAACAAATGGCTTACTTCGTAATTTAACAAGGGCTGAGATTGTAGGGCAAGTGCTACTCTTTAGTCAGCTAACGGGTCAGCATATTCATTCTATTGTGATGATGGGATCAGGGGAGCCTCTAAAAAACTATGATGAAGTAGTAGGCGCCTTACGGATTTTTCACGAACCGGCTATGTTTGGCATTGGCTATCGTCGCATGACGCTATCAACTTGTGGTATTATAGATGGTATACGGCGCTTAGCGGATGAAGATATGCCGATTACTTTAGCCTTATCATTGCATGCGCCGAATGATGTCTTGCGTAAGCAGATTATGCCTATTGGCTCTGCTTACGCCTTAAAGGATATTTTTGATGCTTTGTTGTATTATTATAATAAGCAGCAACGACGGATTACCTTTGAATATATCTTAATTAATCATTGTAATGCGTCGTTAAAAGAAGCGCATCAATTAGGCCAATTAGTAAAGGTGATTCCTAATTGTCATATTAATTTGATTCCCATTAATGGGAATGAACATATTCATATGGTGAAACCAAGTGTGGCAGTTATGAATCAGTTTAAGGCAATTGTAGAATCGTATGGTGTCCCAGTGACCATTCGTAAGGAAATGGGGGACGCAATTAAGGCCGCCTGCGGGCAGTTAAAGATGCAAGTTGGTTCTCATAAGGAATCAATAGAGAAGTAAGGGGGTACTTATGGAGGCCATAGGTATTAGCAAAATTGGATTAGTACGAAAGCAAAACGAAGACCGGTTTCATATAGGTTCGTCCTATTGCTTGATTGCTGATGGTATGGGCGGCTATAAGGGCGGTGAAGTCGCCTCTACTGTCGCGGTGGATAGTGTTAGAAAGGCTATGGAAGAGGCAGAAAAGCCACTAAGTGAGACGAGTCTTAGAGAGGCTGTCTTAACCAGCAATGAGGCTATTTATAGGAAAATGAAAAACCAAGAGGGTTTGGAAGGTATGGGGACGACTTTAGTCCTAGCGGCCGTGCAGGCTAATCATTTGCTATGGGCTAATGTTGGCGATAGCCGATTATATGTGTTTAGGGATGGTCATTTGTATCAGATTACTACAGATCATTCAGTAGTACAGGATATGGTGGATTCAGGGGAACTCACAGAAGAAGAAGCCAGTCAATCACCTAAGCGTAATGTGCTAACGCGGGCTGTCGGTATTGCCCCTATACTAGCTGTTGATACAGGTACTGTTGAAATAGCAACAGGGGATCGTATTTTATTATGCTCTGACGGATTATCCGGCTATATTCGGAATGATATTATCGAATCTAATATGCAAGCAGAAGAATCAAATGAGCAGCTGCTTGATAACTTGGTTAACCTCGTGTATGACCAAGGGGCACGTGATAATGTAACGATTATTGTCGGAACCATATAACTGTCAGAAAGTGGTGAAAGAATGAAAGAAGCAAATCATCGGTTACAAGGCCTTGTCCTAGATAATCGATATAAAATAGAAGAAAAAATAGGTATTGGCGGCATGGCCGATGTGTATAAGGGACAGGATACCTTATTGGGACGAGCCGTAGCCGTAAAAATTCTTCATCAAAATTATACAGAAGATGAAGATTTTGTTGCTCGTTTTAAACGAGAAGCTCAGGCTGCTGGTAAATTAAGTCATCCTAATATTGTAAGCATGTATGATGTGGGGTATGATCAAGGCTATCATTACATTATTATGGAGTATGTAGATGGGGAAACCTTAAAAGAGTACATTACTCGCCATAAGCGTATCTCTGTCGATAGTGCGGTTAAGTTCACTATTGCGATAGCTGAGGGGTTAGAACATGCTCATGCCATGGGGATTGTGCATTGTGATATTAAGCCTCATAATATTATGATTACAAAGGCTGGTCGTATAAAGGTAACAGATTTTGGTATTGCTCGGGCCATGAATGCAGGTACAACAATGATGTTTACCAATTCGGTTATGGGGTCTGCTCATTATATTTCCCCAGAGCAGGCAGCTGGTAAACCGGTAACGGGTAGTACCGATATTTACTCGTTAGGGGTTGTTCTTTATGAAATGCTTACTGGTCGCGTTCCTTTTGAAGGAGATACACCTATCAGTGTAGCCTTAAAGCATGTAAGAGAACGGGTAGTGCCACCAACTCACTATAACCCGAGTATTCCGCCTTTATTAGAAGCGGCTGTCATGAAGGCGCTAGCTAAGAACCCTGATGATCGTTTCCATTCTATTACGGAAATGATTAGTGACTTACGGATGTCGCAAGGGTTTGTTAATTCCAAGAGTAGTCGTTTAGTACCACATGATTTTGCAACACAAGTCTTACCAGCTGTTGGTGATGACTACGATGATTATGATGATTACGACTATGATGATGACTACAAGGATGAAAAAAAGTCTAAGAAAAAGAAAAGCTTTTTACAAAAATTACAGTCTTTGCCACAGAAATATATTATTATTGGCGGTATTTGTGTCTTTTTAATTGCCTTTTTATGGGCCTTCTTGAGTTTCGGTAACTTCTGGAGCAATGTAAATGTAGATGTACCTAATGTAGTGGGTAAGCAGGTAACGGTAGCCCAGCATATCTTGGAAGATAATCACTTGCGTGTGTCTGTAAGTGAGGTAAGTAATCCGAATGTGCCATCAGGACAAGTTATCTCTCAGGACCCAGAGGCAGGGACATCTGTTAAAGAACAGCGCCTTGTGCATTTAGTTGTCAGTAAGGGGGCTGGGGATATTAATGTGCCGGATTTGACGGGGATGACCCTTGACCAGGCACGATCTAAGCTTAAAGCCTTAGGTCTTGTTATAGGTAATATTACAACCGGCAATGATCCAAGTAAGTCAGATGGGGTTATTTTATCGCAGAGTCCAGCTAATGGACAGATAGCTAAGGGTGGTGCTATTGATGTAGTCATTAATAAACCACAAAGCAAGCAAGTTACTTTGCCAGATGTAACTGGTTTAACGGTAAAAGAAGCGAGAGCGGCTCTTTCTGCCCTAGGCTTGTCTGTTGGTAACATTAGTGGTTCTGATTCTAGTTCTGCCATTGTTACTGGCCAGAGTCCAGCTGGTGGCACGAATGTAGATGAAGGTTCATCTATTACGTTGACAACGGATGCGAAGGCTCCGTCATCTTCGTCCTCATCAAGTGGTTCATCTGGATCTAAAGCAACGGGTACCGTTGATATTATCGTACCATCTGGTAAGCATAATCAGGAAGTACAAATTGTAGAGTCAGATGATTCTGGCTCAAGGACGGTTTACGATGGGACTAACCATCCGGGGGATCGAATTGTTAAAGATGTGTCTGGTACAGGTACCGTTCATATTAAGGTATATTTAAATGGCGCTTTAGTACAAGACCAGGTATTATAGGAGACCTATGAAAGAAGGCATTGTTGTTAAAAATATGAATGGCTATTTCTATGTGCAAGACCAAGAAGGTGGCCTTCATGAATGCAAGGTGCGCGGCCGATTAAAACAGAAGAGGTATTCCCTCCTTGTAGGGGATAAAGTTGTTTATGGTGAGGATGGATTCGTTGAATCCATCCTTCCTCGCTATTCTGAGTTATACAGGCCAGCTGTTGCCAATATTAACCAAGTTATTTTAGTGGTAGCTGCTCATATGCCAGATATTAATACTTTGTTATTAGATCGCTTGTGTGTCAGCATTGAAGATAAGGACCTACCTTTTTTAATTTGCATTAACAAATATGATTTAGCCGATGAAAGAACGAAAGAGGTAGAAGTCATTTATAAACAGGCTGGTTACGAAGTCTTATATACATCAACGTATACAGGACAAGGTCTTAGTGAGCTTAAAGAGCGATTAAAACATAAAATAACAGCTTTTGCTGGTCCGTCGGGGGTAGGTAAGAGCAGCCTTTTAAATGCGGTAGAACCAGCCTTTAATTTTCAGACGGGACAAGTTAGTGATAAAATAAAAAGAGGACGACATACAACACGTCATGCCTCCTTGTATGCTTTAGGAGCGGATTCATTTATTATGGATACACCAGGTTTTAGTTCACTGGATATGAGTCATATTTCTTTAGAGCGCCTGCCTACTCTTTTCCCAGAGATATTAGCGCGAGAAGGCCATTGTAAATATAATCCTTGTTATCATGATAAGGAGCCTGTTTGTGCTATAAAAGAAGCTGTTGCTAGTGGAGCCATTCATCCATCGCGGTATGCGAATTATTTACAGTTAAGACAGGAAATACAAGAACAAATTAAGAAACGGTATTAAGTATAAAGGAGTTTTCCTATGAGTATTTATATAGCACCTTCCCTATTATCGGCTGATTTTTCTAATTTAAAAGATGAAGTCAAAGATATTGAAGAAGCAGGAGCGGATTGGCTTCATATTGACGTTATGGATGGCCATTTTGTACCTAATTTATCTTTTGGCGCCCCTATTTTTTCAGCTTTACGAAAACAGACGTCGCTGGTTTTTGATGTGCATTTAATGGTGGAAAATCCTGGTGATTATGTAGAAACGTATGCCAAGGCTGGCGCTGAGTATTTTACCTTTCATGCGGAAGCGGTTGTTCATATGCATCGCTTGGCTGAACAAATTCATAAGGCGGGTATGAAGGTGGGAATTGCTTTAAATCCAGCAACACCGGTTTCTTTTATTGAAGAAATAATACCTTATGTTGATTTGGTACTTATTATGAGTGTAAATCCAGGCTTTGGGGGGCAATCTTTTATTCCTTCCGTTGTGCATAAGATTGGCCAGGTTAAGCAATTATTGGTAGCTGCAGGAAACATAAAGGCGCTAATCGAAGTCGATGGTGGTATTAATCAGAAGACAGCACCCTTAGTTAAAAAAGAAGGAGCTCAAGTTTTGGTGGCTGGTTCGGCTGTTTTTGGACAAACCGATAGAAAGACGGCCATACAGGCTCTTATAGAGGCATAAAATGTTAGGTTTAGGTACGGATATTATAGAAATTAATCGTATAGAAAGAGCTTGTCGTAAAGAGTCTTTTTGTAAACGGGTATTCACAGGTGCTGAGCTAGCTTATGCGGCTAGTCGTCATAAACAGAAAATGGCCTCCCTGGCAGGGATATTTGCTGCTAAGGAAGCCTTTGTAAAAGCGCTTGGCTTAGGTATGCGCTTAGGCTCTTGGCAGGATATGGAAGTGGTTCATACTAATCTGGGGGCTCCTGTATTAAAAGTAAAAGATACTTTCAAAGAGGAATTAGAAAAGCGCTTTGGTAAAGCACCTTCGCTGTACTTGTCAATTAGCCATAGTCAGGCTTATGCGGTAGCGCAGATTATTATAGAAAAATAGGGGTATCTTTCATTAGGTAGTGTTTGCCAGTATGGGTAGTATTTTTTTCACCAAAGAATAATAAATAGGTATAGGGCTTTAAGCAATATAGGATATATATGGTAGATTTTATATTCTTACTTGTAGAGGAGGGACAACTATGCGTTTGTTTACAGCAGAAGAAGCTAGGGTAGTCGATCATAAGACGGAAGAGGAATATGAACTGCCTTTGGGCTATCTTATGGAGAATGCAGGACGGGCTGTTGCTGATTTAGTTAGGCATAAAGAAGATATACGTCTGCAGTGCGGTATTACTTTCTTTTGTGGCGTTGGTAATAATGGTGGGGATGCGTTAGTGGCGGCTCGTCATTTATTAGAAGCGTCTATTCCTGTACAAGTCATTGTCTTTGGAAATAAATCTAACATGACGCCACTGTTTAAGCAGCAATATAAAATCTTACAACATTTGCGAAATCAGTTGTTGCCGGTAGATGAAGAAACGTCAACTTCTACGGGTAAAGAAAAAGGGCTATCCGTAGACCCTATAACGAATACCATTCAAATGTCAGAAGAAGAAAGCGTGCTTTTGTCTTTCTTTTGGATTGATGGTCAAGATTATGCCCCTCATACAGAAGATATAATCGATAAAATACTTGGTTATACCTTAGTTGATGGCCTTATTGGTACGGGCTTGCATGGTTCTGTTCATGGCCTTATGGGTCAAGCGATACAAGCCTTAAATGATTGGCGTAATAGTAAAGAAATTCATCGTATAGTAGCCATTGATGTTCCTTCTGGCCTTTATACGAATACGGGAAGAGTATCTGATTTAGCGGTGCAGGCTGATTATACGGTTACTTTTGGCAATGAAAAAGTGGGTATGCATCTATATCCGGGAAAAACTTATTGTGGTCAAGTGTGTTGCTATCCTTTAGGCATTCCGGGAGAAAAATTGTTAGATAAGGAGGCAAATCAAACGGATTTAGTCACCGCATCTATGGTGGCCTCTTATTTACCTAAACGCTTACCAACGGCGCATAAGGGTACTAACGGGCATGTCGGTCTTATTGCTGGTTCTAAAGGTATGTTAGGAGCGGCTCGTATGGCCTTGCAAGCGGCCTTGCGAATAGGAGCGGGTAAAGTAACTAGCTTAGTTTCGGCTGATTGTATAGAGAATCTGCAGATGAGTGCTTTACCGGAAGCTATGGCGCATGTATTTTCATTGGCGCCGCTATCTGATTTAGATAAAAAAGCTAGGGCTGATTATTTGAATAGCTTTTCTGCCCTAGCGATAGGTCCGGGGCTAGGACGAGACCGAGCAGTTATTGATGGTGTATTAGCTATATTATCAGAGATACGAGTACCTTTAGTCTTAGATGCTGATGGCCTATATGCATTAGGCCAGTTAAAGAAAGGGCAGCTTTTAAGTGAATTTTGTTCAGCACCTCTTATCTTAACGCCTCATCCAGGAGAATTTAGTCGCTTAAGTGGTTTGACTATTGCTGAAATAGAAAGTGACCGTTTGGGCTTTGCTCGTCGCTTTGCTAAAGAGCACGCTTGTCTTTTGGTCTTAAAAGGAGCTCCAACGGTGATAGCAGAACCTAATGGTCAGGCTTATATTAATAGTACAGGTAATGCGGGTATGGGCACTGGTGGTATGGGAGATACCTTAACAGGTATTTTAGTTGCCTTATTAGCACAAGGGGTGGCTCCTGTCAAAGCGGCCTTAGCTGGTGTTTATCTACATGGTTATAGCGCTGATAGGCTAGCTCAAGATAGGCCGATTGGTTATTTGCCATCTGATGTAGCCCAGGAAGTACCTAAGGCGTGGAAAGATTTACTAGATAAAAATGTATAAAATGGACGTTATTGGTCTGGGGATAGATTAAAATTATGTTGGTGAAAGTCCTTTTGTTTTTAACAGGATAGGTTTGTTCATAGGGCTTTCATAAATATAAAACAAAATAACAATAGTTATGTGTGTAAGGGAGAGCTGGTTTTGTATAAGGGACGAGTTATTTTTCGGTTTCTATTAAGTCTTGTTTTAGCGATTGGATTGATTATAGGTACATTGGCGTGTGCGCCTTCTACGGGTGCAACAAATGAAACCAATGGTTCGAGTGCAATAACTTCAACAAGTGAAGTTCAATCGAATCAGCCCGCACAAGGACAAGTTAATATTTATGCTTTAGATATAGGGCAGGGTGATGCCTTCTTGCTTAAAGTTGGTAATCAATATACTATGATTGATACAGGTGATGTGGACCATCGGACGTCTCTAGTAAAACAGTTAAAAGCCTTAGGTGTTACTGAATTAGAAAATGTGATCATTACGCATCCCCATGCAGATCATCTAGGTGGTTTTTACGCCTTAGCGCAAAATTTTAAAATTCATCATGTATACGATAATGGTGTTCAGGAAGGCAGCTCTGTCTATCGAACGTATATCAAAACGTTAAAACGATTAGGCTTGACAGCGACGGTTCTTCATGCAGGCATGACCTTAAATTTTGGTAATGGAGCCCTTTATACAGTGTATGCACCATGGAATGAAATCATTAAGACAAAGAGTGGTAAGGTTGATCAAAATAATAACTCCATTGTTGGAAAATTAACCTTTGGCAAATTTTCTATGCTCTTTACTGGTGATGCAGAACAAGCAGAAGAAAATCGTCTGATTAAAGAGGATAATACAAAATTATCTGCTAGGATTTTAAAAGTAGGCCACCATGGTAGTAATGGATCGTCGCAGAAGGATTTCATTCGTTCTGTTCGTCCCGAGATAGGAATTATATCCTGCGGCTTATATAATTCGTATGGACATCCAGGTAGTCAAAGTCTAAAGCGATTGCAGGCAGAGGGTGTTAAAATTTATCGGACGGATACGATGGGAACCATTCATATAGAAACGGATGGTAAGACTTGGCAGATTACCACAAGTCGTTAGGGAATTTTTGTAAATTGTGGTATAATAAACAAGTTGTATAAGAACGCTACCTATGATTGGAGTGATATTTTTGCGTAAACTTTGGTTAATCTTTCTTTTTGCTATTATGTTGATTCCCTTGCGGATAGCAACTGTATCAGCAGCTGATGTAACCAATATTAATTGGGTCACACGAATTGATGCCCCGGTTCCTTTTGTACGTATGGTACTAAGCTTGTCGGAGCCAGTAAAAGCGACGGCTTCTATTGATAAGTCAGGTCAGACAACAACAATTACGATGGAAAATTCTAATATACGTGGGGCACAACAGACGGTATATATGGATCGAACGATTGCCTCTAAGGCGACATTGACGCAGACAGGCAAGAATGTACAATTAAAGATTAATACACCAAGTTCCATAGAACCGAAGGATATAAAAGTTTTTACATTGAAGAATGATTTAAAGAATAATCGTCCTTATCGTTTGGTTGTGGATATTCAAAAGAAAGGCGTTGCTCCTAGAACAACTTATTATGGTAGTAAGCCAGCAACAGCGCCAAAGACAACGACAAATACGACACCAGCCCAGCCTTATAGTATTAGCGGTGGCTTAAAAGGTAAAACCATTGTTATTGACCCAGGTCATGGTGGTAGTGATTCTGGTGCGGTTGGTTCTACCGGTCTTATGGAAAAGAACGTCACCTTGCCGATTGCTATGTACTTAAAGAAGGACTTAGAAGAACAAGGGGCTAAGGTCTTAATGACGCGGACAACAGATGTGGATGTGTATGGACCTTATGCGAGTGGCGTTGATGAATTACAGGCTCGTTCTGATGTGGCTAATAATAATCATGCAGATATTTTCATTAGTGTTCACATCAATTCCTTCAATAGTCCAAATGCTATTGGGATTGCTACCTATTATTATGATAAGACAGCTTATGATACACGGTTAGCTACGGATATTCAAAACCAGATTGCAGGAGAACCTGGTTTCGGTGGTAGTCGTGGTATTCAGTTTGGTAACTTGTATGTATTGCGTCATACGACTATGCCAGCTGTTCTTGTGGAATTAGGTTTTATTTCTAACCCGACAGAAGAATCCTTAATGCGGCAGCCGTCAGTACAGCAAGACTTTGCACGACGAATTACTCAAGGGGTTCTAAATTATTTTAATAAGTAATGTGTGTATCGGCCGCCATTGGTGGCCGATATTTTTATAGGAGTTAAAACGATGAATAAATGGATGCGTAGTGCTTTATCGGTTATGATGATTGTTTCTGTATTTGCTGTTGCAGGCTGTGACTCACAGAGTGCTATTGGTTCAGAAATGAATAAAATTACGGCAGCGGTAGAACAGAAGACAGGACTTGCTAAGACGGATACTGCGGCTAAAGCACAAGAACAAACAGATAAAACATCGCAAATGCTTATTTATATACCTACCGAAGATGGCAGCGGGGTTCGGGCTCAGGCTATGACAGTAGATACGGTGAAAAAGACCATTAAATTTGCTGTTTCTGAAGTTCTTCGTCAAGATAGTGAACAAAAGCATCCGGTATTCGCTAAGGGAACAGAAGTGACTAATGTTACGCTAGATGGCTCAAACGCTGTTATTAGTTTATCTAAGGAATTTCTAACAGGTGCTACTAGCGAATTAACGGCACAGCTTCGCTTAGCCGCTATTGTTGATACGGCAACAGAATTTTCTGGTGTTAAGACGGTTACTTTTGTCGTTAATGGTAAGCCAATTAAGACTTATGGCTCTTATGACTTATCTAAACCGTTATCGCGCATGACCAATATCATTAAAAAATAAGGAGTCAGCATGGAGCTAGCAAGTCTTGGGGAATTTGGTTTTATAAATAGAATAAAAAAAGCCCAGTTACCTCATCCCGAGACAGTGGCTGTCGGTATTGGTGATGACTGTGCTGTCTATCGGACGATCCAAGGCATGGATCAATTAGTAACTACGGATATGATGGTAGAAGGGATTCATTTTGATTCGTCTCTACTAGAACCTTATTGGATTGGCTATCGTTTAGCAGCTGCTAATATTAGTGATATTGCCGCTATGGGAGGAGAGCCTAGTCAAGCTGTTGTTTCGCTGGCAGCGACTATGGAACATGAAGTAGAATGGTATACAGCCGTATATGAAGGTCTCCATGCCTGTATGCAGACGTATGGGGTCAATCTAATTGGCGGTGATACAGTCCATACTAAAGGGCAGGTAGCTTTGTCGGTTACTCTATTGGGGCAGGTGCCAAGAGGACAGGCTGTCTTACGGCAGGGCGCAAAGCCTGGGGATATCGTTTTTGTTACCGGTACTTTAGGTAATGCACAAGTAGGGCTTGAAAGCTTACAGGCCGGTATCGATGGGTATGATTTTGCTAAACAAGTACATAAGGGGCCAAAGCCACAGGTGCGGTTAGGTCAATTACTCCGACAAGAAGGTGCTTCTTCCTTAAATGATGTTAGTGATGGACTGTCCAGTGAATTAAATGAAATAGCAAAGGCTTCGCAAGTGTCTTTGTTTCTTAAGCCAAAAGACATTCCCTTTCATTCAGATGTAAGAGCTTGGGCAAAGAGTGGGGAAGGGACCTATAAGAGTCCGCTGGATTATGCTCTATATGGTGGTGAAGATTTTCAGCTTGTAGGAACGATGCCTACGGCTTCTTGGCAGGCTTGGAAAAAGGCCCATCCGCAGGAACCAGTAAGAGCGATTGGCTATGTCAAAGCAGGCGCGCCAGGCCTTTTTATTAGGTTGAAGGAAGGACAAACTCGTTCTTTAGAGGCTAAGGGGTATAATCATTTTACAAGGAATGAGGATAAATAAATGAGTGAACAAGTCATATGGCAAACACAGTCGCCAGAAGAAACACATCTATTAGGAGAAAGACTAGGCCAGTGGCTAAAAGAACAAGATCAGCCTATGGCGATTATATTAATCGGCAATTTGGGCGCTGGAAAGACCCAATTGTCGCAAGGCATTGGTCAAGGTTTTGGTATACAAGGGACAATGACCAGTCCTACTTTTGCTATTGTTAATACCTATGAAGTGGACGGTCAGTTTTTATATCATTTTGACCTCTATCGCTTAGAAGAGGAAGAGGAATTAGAAAATATTGGATTTTATGAATTAACGGAAAGAGGCAAATCCATTATTGAATGGGGAAATAAATTTCCTAAGGCCTTGCCAGAAGAGGCATTGGTGCTAACCATAGAAATAATGGATGAGAAAACTCGGCGTTTTATGGTGACTTCTCCTATTTTTAAAATGGATGAGTTAAAGGTCTTAGGAGGTTCTTATGTATATAGGCATTGAGACGAGTAGTGCGGTCTCTAGCTTGGCTGTAGGTAATGAAGATTGTCTGAAAGGATCCTTGACCGTAGAGGCTGGTTTAACCCATTCAGAACAACTCGTGCCCCATATTGATCAATTATTAAAAATGGCCAAGGTAGCTAAAAATGAAGTTCAGGGTATCGCTATTTCCATTGGTCCCGGTTCTTTTACCGGCCTGCGGATTGGTCTTGCTACGGCTAAGGCTATGGCCTATGTGTGGAAGGTACCGTTAGTCGGTATTATGTCTATGGATGTATGGGCCCAATCTTTCCGAACGACAAGTGATTTAGTATCCATTATGGTCGATGCGCAAAAAAAAAATGTCTATGAAAGTCGTTATAAGAATGTAAATGGACAATTTATTAGAATTCAGGAGCCCCAAGTAAAAGCACGGGTAGATGCATTAGAAGAATTAGCAGCTAGAAAAGAAATTGTTTACTTATCAGGCGATGGCATTATAAGTCGTGCTGGTAAAAAAGCCGTAGCTGATTTATCAGAAGGTCATCAATTAAGACTAGCCGATATAGGGCAAGGACGACCATTAGCGGAGAATCTTTTATTATTAGCTATTCCTAAGTTTATGACTGGTGATACAGAAGACGCTATGACATTACTACCCTATTATATTCGTCGAGCGGATGCGGAAGATGTATGGGATCAAAAACATCCAGAAGCTCAAAATACTATAACACCACAGGTAACAGTTACAGAAGCAGCCGGACAGGAGTAAAGGTTATGTTTGTGTTACGACGAGCAGTAGAGGCTGATATAGAATCTATCTATCAAGTGGATAAGGCTGTTTTTACGATTCCTTGGTTGGTTGAATCTATTCGTGATGATATAGAAGATAAGGATAACCGAATTTATTATGTAATTGATGTGGATGACCAGGTTATTGCTTATGCAGGGGCTTGGCTAGTAGCTGATGAAGGGCAAATTACGAATATTGCGGTCTTGCCTAACTATCGTAGGCAAGGTTATGGGGCTATTCTTACGCGCAAACTTATTAAGGAATGTTTTGCCCAAGGCATGCAAGAAATTTTTCTAGAAGTACGTGTATCAAATCAGGCAGCGCAGACCCTATATCGTCGCTTAGGATTTACCGTCAAAGGCCTTCGCAAACAATATTATTCTAAACCGACAGAAGATGCCTATATTATGTCACTAGTAAAGGAAAAAGAATGAGTATATATACCTTAGCTATTGAAAGTAGCTGTGATGAAACATCAGCGGCTATTTTGCAGGATGGTCGGAAAGTCTTGGCCAATGTTATATCTAGTCAAGTGCCTATCCATCGTAAATTTGGTGGTGTCGTACCAGAGATTGCGTCTCGCCATCATATAGAACAAGTTATTCCGGTTGTGGATAAAGCCTTAACTGATGCAGGCCTTACCCTTGATGAAATTGATCATATAGGGGTTACGTATGGACCAGGATTGGTTGGTGCCCTGTTAGTTGGTGTGGCAGCGGCTAAAGGATTAGCTTTTGCTGCTAATAAACCTTTAATTGGCGTTCATCATATGGAAGGGCATATTTTTGCTAATTTTTTATCTAATCCTAGCTTAGAGCCGCCTTTTTTAAGCCTAGTTGTTTCCGGGGGCCATACAATGTTAGTTGTCTTAAAAGACTATGAAACGTTTGAAGTCCTAGGACAGACTCGAGATGATGCTGCTGGTGAAGCGTTTGATAAAATAGCTCGCGTCATGGGTTATTCTTACCCAGGAGGTCCAGCTATTGATGCGTTAGCCGCTAAAGGCAATCCTCAAGCGATTGCCTTTCCTAGAGCCTTAGCGGAAAAGGGGAATTTAGAATTTAGTTTTAGTGGCTTGAAATCAGCTGTATTGAATTACATTAATTCGACTAAAATGAAGGGCGAGTCTATTCCTGAAGCGGACTTAGCCGCCTCCTTTCAACAGGCTATTATTGATGTATTAGTAGATAAGACTATGGAAGCCGCTTATATGAGCGGGCAAAAAGTAATTACCGTCGCTGGTGGGGTATCTGCCAATCAAGGATTGCAAAAGGCCTTAGAAAAAAGAGCGCATAAGGAAGGGCTCATTTTTTATAAGCCGGGAAAAATTCTATCGACAGATAATGCAGCTATGATTGGCTGTAGGGCTTACTATATGGCTCAAGCCGGTAAATTTTCTGATTTAAGCTTAAATGCTAAGCCAGCCTTAGCTTTAGGATTAGGGTGAGCTAGCGATGTTAAAAAAAGAGAGTTTGCTAATAACAGATACAGGACTTAGTGATTTACAAAGACAACTTATTAGTCAAATTTTTTCTCTATTTTCTTTTGCTGAGTCCTTAACCAAGCAAGAGATTACTTTTTTTACACCAGCTATACAGGGTGGTTTTATTACTTGTAGCTATCATAATAAGGAACAGACAATTAAGGAGGCATTGATAGCTAGTCGAAGAAATTATCCTTTATGGGTTAGTCTCTTACAAACAGGTGGGCGTGTGACAGGCTTTCAACAAGGTGAAGGAAAAGGCTTAGCTAGCACCATTGCCTTCCCCGTTATAGATAATGGAGGACAATGCATAGGGGGGCTATCATTTTCTGATATTGATGTAGGTCCTGATGTGGCTGATGATGTATTGCAAGCTATGCGGCTCTTAGCCGAAACGATTTATATGGTGCTTGTATTGCCGCAAAATCTAGATACAAGTATTTATCAACCAGCTGATTTCAATGATGGTATTTTAGTATGTAATGAAAAAGGGCGTATCCTTTATGCCAATGAGTCAGCTCATCGTTTTGCTGATAGTATTGGTATGGATCGTCGATTACTAGGGTCATCTGTTCATGCCGGCTTGTTAAAAATATCTGATTTGCAAGAGGTGTTGCATAAGAGACAAGGTCGGGAAGTAGAAGAATTTTATGGTGATTTAGTCGTTGAGCAGGTATTATTTCCCGTGCGGTCTAGTTCTTTACAGCGATGTATTATTTTACTAAAAGATAAGACAAAGCTTAGAGAAAAGGAGCGGGAATTATTAGTTAAGAATTCAGTTATTAAGGAGATTCACCATAGGGTGAAAAATAATTTGCAGACGGTAGCAGGCCTTTTACGGATGGAAGCTAGACGGACACATTCAGAAGAGGCAAAGTTAGCCCTTAAAGAAGGTATTCAGCGCATTGAGAGTATGGCTCTTGTTCATGAAGCTGTTTCTCATTATGAAGAAGAATATGTGGATATTAAGATTATCTGCGAGGAGCTTTTTAGGTTATTACAACAAGGTATGATGCCTAACAACAGTCAGATAGATTTTTATTATGAAGGGGATTCTTATTTAATAGCCTCTCATCGGGCTACGTATGTATCCTTAGTTATTAATGAGATTTTAACCAACGCTTTTGAGCATGCGTTTTTACCAGGGACCAGTGGTAGAATTCGTATTCAAGTCAAAGAAGAATCCCAGCGAGTGCGCCTTACTATTTTAGATAATGGACAAGGATTGCCAGATGATTTTTCTTTAGCATCTGTTTCAGGTCTTGGCCTATCTATTGTGAAAAATTTAGTACAAAACGAGTTAGCTGGGCAGTTAGTTTTTCAAAAAAATCCGCAAGATCAGGGTACTCAGGTATCCATAAGTTTTGCTAAGGAGTAATGGATAATTCGTAATTGTATAAGAAAAATATAAGAGTGGAATACTTGTCGGCATATTGACAAGTATTCTATTTTTTTTACAATGAGACATATATTGCTTAATAAAAAAGAGGAGAGACGTTATGCGTGTACTTATTGTGGATGATGAATCCTTGATTCGAATGGATTTAAAAGATCAACTAGAATCCCAAGGGCATAGAGTTGTGGGTCAAGGGCGTACTGGTGTAGAAGCTTTAGATTTAGTGAAAACGATAGCTGCTGATGTTCTCCTTATGGATATAAAAATGCCAGAGCTTGATGGCATAGAAGCGGCTAGACAAATTCGCCACCTTAATCGGTTGCCAGTTGTTTTATTAACCGCCTATAGTCAACAAGAGTTAGTAAAAAAGGCGAGAGAGTCTGGTGTTTATGGGTATTTAATAAAACCAGTAAGGGAAGAACAATTAGTGCCTGCTTTAGAGATGGCTTTAGGTCGCTTTAAAGATGAACAAGTTATGCAAGAGATGATGGTTAAAGAAAAAGAAAAGAGGCAAGAACAAATTGTTATTCATAAGGCTGTTGGCCTGATTCAAGAACAATATGGCTTAGCAGAGGAGGAGGCGTATAAGCGCATTCGTCAGTATAGTATGGATAAGAAGCGTCCTATGATAGCTGTGTGTCAACAAATTCTTAAGCAAAGAAAAAAATAATTTAGTCAAAAAGTCAAAATAGACTTGCATTTATTCTAAATTTGGATATAATAATACTTGTAGTTAGCACTCAGGTCGTGTGAGTGCTAATAATACCAAACATGTTAATCAAAGGAGAGATCTATAATGATGAAACCATTAGGCGATCGTGTTATTATTCGTGTATTAGAAAAAGAAGAAAAGACGAAAAGTGGTATTTTCCTTCCAGATACAGCTAAAGAAAAACCTTCTGAAGGTGAAGTAGTCGCTGTTGGTGCTGGTAAGATTTATGATAATGGTCAGCGTGTAGCTCCAGAAGTAAAAGTAGGAGATAAAGTTATGTTCTCCAAATATGCTGGTACAGAAGTGAAACTTGACGGTGTTGATCATCTTATCGTTAGTGAACGCGATATTTTAGCAATTCTTTAATAGGAGGCTTATATAATTATGGCAAAAGAAGTATTATTTAATGAAGAAGCTCGCCGCGCATTAGGTCGTGGTGTTGATGCTTTGGCAAATGCAGTAAAAGTTACATTAGGACCAAAAGGCCGTAATGTTGTTTTAGATAAAAAATTTGGTGCACCAACAATTACTAATGATGGTGTAACTATTGCTCGTGATATTGAATTAGCTGATCCATTTGAAAATATGGGGGCACAGCTAGTTAAAGAAGTAGCCACTAAGACAAATGATGTAGCTGGTGATGGTACAACAACCGCTACTGTATTAGCACAGGCTATGATTGAAGAAGGTATGCGCAATGTAGCTGCTGGTGCTAACCCTATGATTTTGAAAAAAGGTATTGAAATGGCTGTTGCTAAATTGGTTGAAGAAATCAAAGCAAAATCCATTCAAGTTAAAGGTAAAGAAGACATCGCTCAAGTTGCTTCCGTATCGGCAGCTGATGAAGAAATTGGTGGCTTGATTGCTGAAGCTATGGAAAAAGTTGGTAATGACGGTGTTATTACTGTTGAAGAATCCAAAGGTTTGCAGACAGCTTTAAACGTAGTAGAAGGTATGCAGTTTGACCGTGGCTACATTTCTCCTTACATGGTTACAGATGCTGATAAGATGGAATCCGTTATCGATGATCCATATATTTTGATTACTGACCGCAAGATTAGCGCTATTGCTGATTTGCTTCCTGTATTGGAAAAGGTAGTAAAACAAGGTAAAGAATTATTGATTATCGCTGAAGACGTTGAAGGCGAAGCATTGGCAACATTAGTTGTTAACCGTCTACGTGGTACTTTTAAATGTGCAGCTGTTAAAGCACCAGGCTTTGGTGATCGTCGTAAGGCTATGCTTGAAGATATCGCTATCTTGACAGGCGCTAATGTAATTACTGAAGATATGGGTCGTAAATTAGACAGTGTTGAATTGGAAGATTTAGGTACAGCTCGTCAAGTACGTATTACTAAAGATGAAACAACTATCGTTGATGGTGCTGGTGATAAGGAAGCTATTAAAGCTCGTGTAACTCAGATTCGTGCTCAGTTAGAAGATACATCTTCTGAATTTGATCGTGAAAAATTACAGGAACGCTTAGCTAAATTGTCTGGTGGCGTTGCTGTTATTGAAGTTGGTGCTGCTACTGAAGTTGAAATGAAAGATAAGAAACTTCGTATTGAAGATGCTTTGAATGCAACACGTGCTGCTGTTGAAGAAGGTATCGTAGCTGGTGGTGGTACAACTCTTATCGACATTATTCCAGCTTTGAATGATTTGAAGGCTGAAGGCGATGTATTGACGGGTATTAACTTGGTTCGTCGTGCTGTTGAAGAACCGCTTCGTCAAATTGCTTATAATGCTGGTCTTGAAGGTTCTGTTGTTGTTGAACGTGTTAAGAACGAAAAAGATGGTGTTGGCTTCAATGCTTTAACTGAAACGTATGAAGATATGGTTAAGGGTGGTATTGTTGACCCAGCTAAGGTAACTCGTTCAGCACTTCAGAATGCGGCTTCTATCGCTGCTTTGGTATTGACTACAGAATCTATTGTAGCTGATAAACCAGAAGAACAAGCTGGTGCAGCAGCTCCGGCTATGCCTCCTATGGGCGGCATGGGTGGAATGGGCGGCATGATGTAATCAGCTAGCTCATTTAGCTACATAATTTAAAATACGAAAGGACAAATGGCGTTAGCTGTTTGTCCTTTTTTTTATAATCCAGAGTACGGAAGCGTCTGAAGTTCTTTCAGGGCTCCGTTCTTCGCAAGTCGCCTTCAAGAATCTTCAGACGCTTCGTGACATAGTGCTAAGAATTTTGATCTACAGAAGCACCTTGTACGTTCTCTAGGGCTCCTGACTAGCGTAGTAGCCTACGAGAAGCACAAGGTGCTTCGTGACATTCTGCTAAGATTAGATACAGAATAATTATCTCGCTTCTTTACTTGTAATATAGTGCTTAATACAGAATAATACTGAGTGCTTGCTTGCGGGCTAGGTATATATTCGGTATAATAAAAAATATATTGTCGAGATAAAGGAGAGCTTATGAACGAAAAGAAAGTACCATTTACAAAAGAGCAATTAGAAAAAATTATTAAAAAGTATCCAACACCGTTTCATATTTATGATGAAGCAGGTATTGTTAAAAATATTCGTCGTTTTTTAAAGGCTTTTAGTTGGGCACCTAATTTTAGAGAATATTTTGCTGTTAAGGCGACGCCTAATCCATATATTATGAAATTATTAAAGAAGGAAGGCGTTGGTGCGGACTGTTCTTCTTTGGCTGAACTGGTTCTCTGTGAAAAGGTAGGGCTATCGGGTGAATCCATTATGTTTTCATCTAATGATACGCCTTATGTAGAATATAAGAAGGCTATGGAGCTAGGGGCTATTATTAATTTAGATGATATTACCCATATTGCCTATATTGAAGAGAATTTAGGTAAGTTGCCAGAAACCTTATGCTTCCGTTATAATCCAGGGTCTTTAAAAGAGGGCGGTAATGATATCATTGGCTTACCAGAAGAAGCTAAGTATGGCATGATGCATGACCAAATTATTGAGGCTATTAATTATTGTAAGAATCATGGTGTAAAAAAGTTCGGTTTACACACTATGGTTGTTTCCAATGAGTTAGATATTAAAGGCTTAATTGGTACGGCTCGTATTATGTTTAATATGGCGCAGGATATTAAGGCTAAGACAGGTATTGAAATTTCCTTTATGGATTTAGGCGGTGGCATTGGGGTTGCTTATAAACCAGAAGATACACCTGTTGATTTTGAAGCTTTAAGTGCTGGTATTCGTAAAGAATATGAAGAAATCTTAATTAGCAAGGGACACAGTCCTATTTCCTTGGCTTTTGAATGTGGTCGTATGGTTACTGGCCCTTATGGCTATCTAGTAGCGACGGCTATTCATGAAAAGAATATTTATAAACATTATATTGGTCTAGATGCTTGTATGGCTAATTTAATGCGTCCTGCTTTATATGGTGCCTATCATCATATTACGGTTATGGGTAAAGAAAATGCGCCAAAAGATCATGTATATGATGTAACAGGGTCTCTTTGCGAAAATAACGATAAGTTCGCTATTGACCGCAAATTGCCTAAGATTGATATTGGTGACCGTATCGTTATTCATGATGCTGGTGCTCATGGTCACGCCATGGGGTTTAATTATAATGGTAAACTACGATCAGCAGAGTTATTATTACATGCAGACGGCAGCGTAGAACAGATTCGTCGAGCAGAGACATTGGATGATTTATTTGCAACGTTGGACTTTTCAAAATTATAAAAAAGCCAGTATTTATAAGAATTGTCAAATTCATAGTAAAATAGTAGAAATTAACCTTGCGTCTGTCGAGAATAGATTGTATAATACGTTATAGATATAGATTATCTATAATAGCTATGCCAAAGTGGCGACGCGATGCAATACATAAGAGCGGTATTTCACTTGGTGGAATGCCGCTTTTTCTTTAGCGAGCCCTTAGAGTGATAAAACAAAGTGATAGAATGATTGAAGGAGTGACGACACAGTGGGAGATAAACTGCTGCAAGTGAGCGATCTACACGTATCCGTAGATGAGAAGGAAATATTAAAAGGTATTAATTTGACAATTAATAAGGGTGAAATCCATGTAGTTATGGGGACTAATGGGGCTGGTAAGTCAACGTTAGCCAATGCCATTATGGGTAACCCTCAATATACAGTAACAAAAGGTAATGTTTGGTTTGATGGACAAGATATTACGGATAAGGCTGTTAATGATCGGGGAAAGGCAGGCATTTTTATGTCCTTCCAAAGTCCTATTTCTATCCCAGGGATTACGGTAGAAAACTTTATTCGAACAGCTAAGTCTATGGTAATAGGTAAACAGATTCGTGCCTTAGCTTTTAAGCGAGAATTAAAGGCTAAGATGGATGAACTATCTTTTGATACCTCTTATGCACAACGTTATGTTAATGAAGGTTTCAGTGGTGGCGAACGGAAGAAAAATGAAATTCTTCAAATGTCTATTTTGGATCCTAAGTTAGCTATTCTTGATGAAACAGATTCTGGCCTTGATGTTGATGCTGTTCGCATAGTATCTGAAGGGGTATCCCGTTTTCATAATGAAAATAACTCCGTATTGATTATTACTCATCATAATTCAATTTTACAAAACTTAAAACCAGATTTTGTACATATCTTAATTAACGGTAAGATTGTTAAGACTGGGGATGCATCCTTAGTTAATGAAATTGAACAAAATGGCTATGATGCCTATAAGACGTTGGCATAAGGAGGCTTTTATATGGCAGAAAAGCTTAAAAAATCTCAAATTGCTGATGTGGATCGCGGAGTCTATGATATTAAGAATGACTTTGAATATTCCTATAAATCAGATGCTGGTCTTACAGAAGATGTTATTCGTGAAATTTGGGAAAATAAGAATGAACCAAAATGGATGTTAGAAGCACGTCTAAAATCCCTAGAAATATATAATCAATTAGATATTCCTAATTGGGTACCCGATATTAGTGGCCTTCATATGGATAATATTGTAACCTATGTTAAGCCAAAGACGGATATGAAGGGTAGCTGGGATGAAGTACCAGAAGATATTAAGGATACGTTTGATCGTTTAGGTATTCCAGAAGCAGAAAAGACGACGCTAGCTGGTGTAGGTGCCCAGTATGACTCTGAAATGGTTTATCACAGCTTACAGGAAGATTTAAAAAAGCAAGGTGTTGTTTACATGGATATGGAAACAGCCTTGAATGAATATGAAGATATTGTGCACCAATATTGGATGACTTTGATTAAACCGACTGACCATAAATTTGCTGCCTTACATGGCGCGGTTTGGTCTAGTGGTTCCTTCGTGTATATTCCAGAAGGTGTACAAGTTGATATTCCTTTGCAATCCTATTTCCGTTTAAATGCGCCAGGGGCTGGCCAATTTGAACATACCATGATTATCGTTGAAAAGGGTGCTAGTGTTCACTTTATCGAAGGATGCTCGGCGCCTAAGTACAATGTAGCTAACTTGCATGCAGGGGCTGTTGAATTATTTGTAAAAGAAAATGCCCGCCTTCGCTATTCAACGATTGAAAACTGGTCTAAAAACATGTATAACATGAATACGAAACGGGCTCTTGTTGATAAAAATGGTACCATTGAATGGGTTAGTGGCTCTTTTGGGTCTCATGTATCTTGTTTATATCCAACGAGTATTCTTCGTGGCGAAGGGGCTCACTGTGAATTTACTGGGGTTACTTTTGCTGGTGAAGGACAGTTCTTAGATACGGGTTCTGGAGTAGTACATGCAGCACCGTATACAACAAGTAATGTAAATACGAAATCCATTTCAAAGAGCGGTGGGGCTGCTATTTATAGGGGCATGGTTAATATTGAAAAGAATGCAGACCATGCTAAATCAACGGTATCTTGTGAATCTTTGATGCTCGATGAAATTTCACAGTCAGATACTATTCCATCGATTAAGGTAGATAATGATAATGTGGATTTAGGCCATGAAGCTAAGATTGGACGTATTTCCGATGAAGCTATTTTCTACTTAATGACTCGTGGTATTAGCGAAGAAGAAGCACGTGCCATGTTAGTTCGTGGTTTTGTAGAACCAATTTCTAAAGAATTACCATTAGAATATGCTGTTGAAATGAATAATTTGATTTCCTTAGAATTAGAAGGATCCATCGGATAGGAGGGCATTATGGATAATAATACATTGTTATTTAATGAATTGCCTAGACCTACATTCCGTTGGTTAGGCATGAACCATACTGAAGATAGTATTCAAGAAGGTATGGAAGCTGCTAAGATTACTGTATATGCTGATGAAGGTGTTGTTTCACCTTTAAAGACAAATGACCTAATGAAAGCTGACTATGAGGGGGCTAATAAGACAGCTCTTGAAGAAGTAGCTAAGCATTATACAGCTGGTTTTCATATTCTAGTACCTGAAGGGCAGACGGAAAAGGTAGAAATCGTCTTTGATGTACAGACTATGAGTCTTGGGGATAAGACACGTGTCTTTATTGAAGCAGAAAAAGGCGCATCCTTAGAACTTTTATATGTACTAAAGGGAACCGCTAATAAGGGACATCTTAATTTATTAACAGAAGTTAATGCTCAAGATAACGCCAAAGTATCTATTAAAAAAGTACAACTTTTGGGTGAATCCATTCAACAAATTGAACACAGATATACAAAATTAGCTGACAAGAGCCAAGTTACCTATATGAGTCTGGAATTAGGTGGTAATGATAACATTCTAAATTATCAAGAAGATTTAGATGGGGCCGATTGTAATTTTGTACAAGACATTGCCTATATGGGCGACAAAGAACAGAAATTTGATATTTCTGCCTTAATGACCCATCGGGGTAAGCGTAGTAACTGTGATTTACATGCCTTAGGCGCTTTGAATGGTCACTCTAAAAAGACCTTTAGAGGTACTATTGACTTCTTACGTGGCTGTTCTGCTGCTGAAGGGGCTGAAGAAGATACATGTATGTTGTTAACGCCAAATGTGCATTCCAATTCCTTACCTTTATTACTGTGCAAGGAAGATAATGTCGTTGGTAATCATGCAGCCAGTGCAGGGCAATTAGATAAGAGTAAGCTTTTCTATTTAATGAGCCGTGGCTTTAGTGAAAATGAAGCCAAGCATATTATTGTTGAATCTATGCTCCGCCCATTAATTGACCGAATTGGTAAAGAAGATTTGGAAGAAGAAGCGTTAGCAGCTGTACGAGCTAAAATTTAACATATTGTCTGTTTTAGCAGATATTAGTAACGCGTATATAGGGATAGCTTATATACGCGTTATCCATTCTATCTATTGTAAGTTGATAAGGAGGATAGATATGAGAGATATAAAAGAAGCTTATAAAGATTTTCCTATATTACAAAGACAGCATCATGGTCATCGTTTGGTCTATTTAGATAGTGGGGCTACCACACAGATGCCGCAACAAGTATTAGATACGGTTAATGATTATATTAAGCATAGCAATGGGAATCCTCATCGTGGGGCTCATGTATTGGCTATTGAAGCCTCTAAAGCTTATGAAGGGGCACGCGATACGGTGCAAAAGTTTATTAACGCGGCTCATAGGGAAGAAATTGTATTTACTCGTAATACAACAGAATCTTTAAATCTAATTGCTAATAGCTATGGTATGCATCACGTAAAAAAAGGTGATAAAATTGTTATCACTGTTGCTGAACATCATGCCAACTTAGTTACGTGGCAGCATGTATGTCAAGTGACGGGTGCTACCTTGGAATATATGTACTTAGATGATTATGGCCATTTATTGCCAGGTGAAATGGATAAAATTGATGAACATACTAAGATTTTAGCCTTTGCCCATGTAAGTAACGTCCTAGGTATGTCATTCCCTGTAGAGGAACTTATTAAAAGAGGCCATGCAGTAGGGGCTACGGTGGTACTTGATGGCGCTCAATCTACACCGCATCAGAAGATTGATGTACAGGCTTTAGATTGTGATTTTTTTGTTTTCTCTGGTCATAAAATGTGTGCTTCACAAGGAATTGGCGTTATGTATGCGAAACGTCAATTCCTAGAAGAAATGCCGCCTTTCTTGTTAGGTGGCGATATGATTGAATACGTACAGGAACAGACCACGACTTTCAATGAAATCCCTTACAAGTTTGAAGCAGGCACACCAAATGCACATGGTGCTGTTACTTTAGAAGCAGCCATTCATTATTTGGAAGAATTTGGTATGGATCAGATTCAGGCTTATGAACATGAACTTATTTCCTATGTGTTACCTAAGATTATTGCTATGCCTCATGTCCATGTATTAGGTTCTCATGATCCAAATGAAAAGCATGGCGTTATTGCCTTTACCATTGATGATGTACATCCTCATGATGTAGCTCAGATTTTGGATTCTTATGGCGTTTGCTGTCGGTCTGGGCATCATTGTGCTCAGCCTTTAGGTGCTTATTATGAGGTACCAGCGTCTTGCCGCTTAAGTATGTATGTATATACTCGTAAAGAAGACTTAGATGCGTTCTTAGAGGCCTTAAAGCATGTACGTCCAACTATGGGCTTTAATGATTAAAAAATCGATTCAGTAGGTACTAGAACGAGTTGAATTGGGGAGGAATTAGTTATGGAAATGGATCAGTTATATACGGAACTGATTTTAGAACATAATGCAGATAAAACGTATAAGCATAAATTAGCCGAAGCGACTACATCAGAACACGGTCATAACCCTAGTTGTGGTGATGACTTAACCCTTGAAATTGATGTTAAAGATGGCGTAATAAAAGATGCAGCTTATACTGGTAGTGGTTGTGCTATTAGTCAGGCATCTGCTTCTATGATGTTAGATATTATAATAGGTAAGCCGATTAAAGAAGCCTTGCGGCTAGTTAATCTCTTTTTAGGAATGATTAAAAAAGAAGTTACTGATGATGACAAATTAGAAGAATTAGAAGACGCCATTGCTCTTAAAAATATATCCAATATGCCGGCACGTGTAAAATGTGCTGTACTTGCTTGGCATACCTTACAAGAAGCACTAGTAAAAGAAGAACAAAAGGAACAATGATAGCTGTATTATTTGATTTAGATGGTACTTTAACTGATTCCAAACCAGGTATTTTAAACTCTGTAAAATATGCTTTAGAAAAGACACATCATCCGATTCCTGATGAAAAGACCTTGCAGTTATTTATTGGACCACCTTTATTACACTCCTTTAAAGAACATTGTCATATGACGGATCAGGAAGCTGATGAAACCTATTCTTTCTTCCATGAACGATATATTAGTAAGGGGATGTTTGAAAACGAACCCTATCCCCATATTAAAGAAATGCTTTCTTCTTTTAGACAAGGGAAGGCCTATATAGGTGTAGCTACGGCTAAACCCGAAGTGGAAGCTATTGAGATTTTAAAACATTATGACCTCGCACCTATGATTGATATCATTAAAGGCGCCCATCCTAAGGAAGGTGTTGTTGAAAAATATGATATCTTGCAATCGGCTTTGAATGCCTTTCAAGCTATGACTGATGGTGGTAAAAAGAAGATTACTCGCTATTATATGGTGGGAGATAGAAAATATGATATTGAAGCGGCTAAACGTTTACAGTGTCGTGCCTTAGCAGTTACCTATGGCTATGGTTTTCCTGAAGAATTAGAAGCAGCTAAACCAGATTATATGTGTCACTCGCCAGAAGATATTCTTTTAAATGTAGCTGTTGATGGTTTGCTATGAGAATTAGTTATATTAAAAAAGAGAAGGTAAGACTATAAGTCTTACCTTCTCTTTTTAGTAGTTATTCTTAATTAGTTTTCTTATTCTTTTTACGCTTAGCGATAACTTTGATTAATTTACCACCAGTTTTTTTTAATTTTTTGCTAGTTCGAGTCATACGACCTAGGGCGGTTAAGGTTGTATGACGCCGTGGTTTCATATCGCGGTCAATACCGAAAGCAGCTCGCTGAACACTGGTTGCCTTAATACGTTCAGGACCTAATACGTGTTTTAATTCACGAATAATAGCCATAGGTCGGGTATCTATATTAAAAGTGAAAACATTAATTGTCGCATAGCCTAACGAAGCATAGGCGTGTAAAATAATATGTGTATGTAGGCCTGGCGCATAGATAATGATTTCGTCATCTAAGGTTTGGCAGTTAATTTCAGTCACTTCACAATCGGCTGCATCAAGAGCCGAGGATAGGGCTTCTGTCAACAGGTTAGCAGAAGATAAGATGCCTTCATAACAGGTAAAAAAGTCGACAAGTAATTCTTGGCCTAAGGGTTTATTTTTTGCCAATCGTAACACCTTCTTTCTAATAGTACAGTCTATTATACCGAGGAATAGATAGCTTGTAAAATGCAAAGATAAGAATATCATTTATTCTTCTATCTATTTATCTAATATTCTTTTATAAAAGACCTATTTATTTTCTTTTTATATAAAAAATTGATAAAATATGTCTCTTTCTATAAGACCTATGCATAAATGTAAATTTACACATGATATAAACGGGTGTATGCTATTTCCGTGAGTATAGGATAGTCTAGAGTAAACTATCTAACATATTTAGGAGGTCCTAACATGGAAGAACTGAGAAGAGATTATACGACGTTTGCCAAGGCGGCGGAGCATATCTGTCCTAAACGTGTATTTACCGACTATTTACATCGGTACGCATATGGTATAGATGCTTCCTGCTATAGCTATCTACCAAAAGTCGTTGTTAAAGCGCATAACGAAGGCGAAGTAATTGAACTTATTCGTTTAGCTAGAGAATGTGGTACGCCAATTACATTCCGTGCGGCTGGTAGTTCGCTCTCTGGTCAATGCTCTTCTGAAGATGTATTAATTGTTGCCAATGATGGTTTTAAATACATTGAAGTACTAGATAATGGGAAAGCCATTCGTTGCTCTTGTGGTGTTATCGGTTGTGATGCTAATGAAGCTTTGGAACCATATCATATGAAGATTGGACCAGATCCAGCTACCATTGGTACAGCTCTTGTTGGTGGTATCTATAACAACAACTCTAGTGGGATGTGCTGTGGTACAGCTGAAAACTCTTATAAGACCATCCGTTCTGTTCGTGTGGTTTTATTAGATGGTACTGTACTTGATACAAGTGATTCATCTAGCGTTGATGCCTTCATTAAAACACACAAAAAAATGGTTGCTGACATTATGGACTTACGTAAGGACATAATGGATGATCCAGAACTTGTTGATTTAATTCGTCGTAAATATAAAATTAAAAATACGACAGGCTATGGTTTGAATACCTTTGTTGATTATGAAAATCTATTAGATATTTTAAACCATGTATTTATCGGTAGTGAAGGTACCTTAGGCTTTGTTAGTGAAATTACGTATAACTGCGTAGAAAACGTACCTTATAAGGGCTGTGGCTTGTTGTTCTTCAAGAGCTTACATGATGCGTCTGAAGCGGTTGTTACCTTAGGTAATATGCCTCGTAGCAAGGTTGTCGCTGCTGAAATGATGGACTATTTAAGTCTAAAAGCCGTACAGGCCTTAGATGATGTACCTGATTTCATGAAAAAAGATTTAGAAGAAGGTACTTGTGCTATCTTATTACAGTCTGAAAGCAATGATGAAGCTACTTTAGATGCTAACCTTGAATATATTAAAGATGCATTATCCAGCATTAAGACATCCATTCCCGGCATGTATTCCAAAGATCCTGAAGAATATAATTCTTGGTGGACTATCCGTAAAGGGATTCTTCCTATTGCAGCTGGTAATCGCCGGCCTGGTACAACAAACATTACTGAAGACGTTTGCTTCAAATTACCAGACTTCACTAAGGGCATGGAAATGATTACGGAATTATTCCATAAATATGACTTCCTTGATGGGGCGGCTATTTATGGTCATGCTTTGAGCGGTAACGTTCACTTTAACATTACACCAGACTTCCGTGACCCTAAAGACCGTAAAAACTTTGGTGATTTGGTTAAAGAAATGGCTGAACGTGTATCTGGTGTTGAAGGCTCCTTGAAGGCTGAACACGGTACTGGTCGTATGATTGCTCCATTTATCGAAATGGAATGGGGTAAAAAAGCTTACGAAATGAATCGGCGTATTAAAGCTATTTTTGACCCTGAACGCTTATTAAACCCTGATGTTATCATTACAGATAACCCCAATGTGTATAAAGAAAATTTAAAAGAACAAGGTATTATTGACCCAATGTTCAACATGTGTATGTGCTGTGGCTATTGTGAAAAGAACTGTCCAAGTCGCAATTTGACTTTAACACCACGGCAACGTATCGGTCTTGTTCGGGAAGAACAACGTTTGCGTGATATTGGCAATAATGAACTAGCTGACGAAATTAAGAAGGGCTATGAATACTATGGGGTAGACACTTGTGCAGCTTGCTCTATGTGTAAATACTTATGCCCACTTGAAATTGATACAGCACAAATTGCACTTTCTATGCGTCAGATTAATCCACCTGGACCAGGCATTGCTCGTTCCGTATATAAGAACTTTGCTACTGTTTTAAATGGTGCTCGCTTAGGTGTAACTTTGGGCGGTGTAGCTGGTAAGATTGCTACTAAGAAATTATTGGCTAAAATCAGTGAAGACGCTCATGAATTAACAGGCAAAACGCCGTATGTACCTAAAACAATGCCAAAGGCTAATACCTATAAATTACGGAATCGTCGTAATCCAAACTACCAGAAGAATATCGTATACTTCAGTACGTGTGCTAACCGTGCTTTCCGTCCTAATCAGGGTTATAGCGATACGCGTAGCTTACAGCAGGTAGTGGAAAGCTTATGTGATAAGGCTGGATATAATGTTATTTATCCACCACACATTGAAAGCCTATGCTGTGGTATGAGTTTTGAAAATTATGAAGGCGTTCATAAACAAGCCGTAAAAGATTTGCAGAACGCTTTATGGCAGGCTACACAAGGTGGTATCTATCCAGTCGTTATTGACCATTCGGCTTGCTTCTCTCATGCCTTGAAGCACATCGAAGGCATTAAGATTATGGATATTTCTGAATTCTTGTATGAATGTGTTGTACCAGAATTAAATATTCAGAAATGCCATGAACGTTTGATGGTTCATAAACAATGTAAGATTAAATCCTCTGGCCGCGGTCAGTACTTAGATTTATTGGCTCATTTATGTTCCGACAACGTATTCCAGATTAAGAGCTTTGCTTGTGATGGTTTCGCTGGTCAAAAAGGTTTCTTTACACCGGAATTGAATAAATGTGCAACCAAAGATTTAGCTGCCGAAGTACAGAAATGTGGAGCTACTTTGGGTGTAAGTTCCAGTTCAACTTGTGAAATCGGTTTAGGTGAAAACGGTGGTATTCCATTTATTGGCATGGCTTATGTACTTGACCGTTGTTCTACAAGTAAACGTAATCAATAATTAAATAGAGCTAATATTAGCTTAAGAGGATGAGGAGCATGGTTTTCTCTAGGACGCTGGTACTATGTAAGGTGTCTGCGAGAAAGTCATGCTCCTCTTTGCTCCTCTTATCAGCACTTAATCTTGTATACATGAAGGAGATAAGGATATTTGATTGTCCAATTGAGAAAAATTCGGTAGAATAAAGGTGTATTTATTTTTTAGTTTGTAAGGAGTGAGTTTTGTGAAAGATGGACAAAACCAACCAATGATGGATCCCAATAAGAATTATGTAGAAATTAATGGGTACGTCATTTTCTGGGGCCTCTTTTTTGCCTGCTTATTTGCCTTAGCAGTAGGGTACTTGGCTTTAAAGATTGGTCAAACTGTTGATGCCTTTGCACCAGTATCAATTATGGCTATGGGGATGGCTATTTTATTTAAGCGTAAAAATGCCTTTCCAGAAACCGTTCATATCCAGGCCATTGCTAGTGCGGGGACAAATATTTTAGGTGGTGCTATTTTTATTTTGCCAGCCTTTTTTATTGTAGGTGTGGAAAATAAAGTATCGGCTATTGATATGATGATTCCTCTTGTCTTTGGTGGTCTGTTAGGGGTTTTGATTTCAGCTATATTCCGGCGGTATTTCTGTGTGGATATGCATAATTACTATAACTTTCCAGCTGGTAAAGCAGCGGCTGAAGTACTAACATCTAATGAAAGCTCTAAGGCTAAATTGATGTTAGGTAGTGCTGTTATTGCTTTAATTTATGATGTTGTATTAAACACTTTCGGCTGGTGGGAAGAAGTATTACGGTCAACGATTAGTGGATGGGGCCAGTCGCTAGCTAAATTCCATCACATTTATATTGGTCTTGATAGTGATGCTGCCTTATTAGGGCTAGGTTATTTTACAGGTCTTCGTTATGCAGCTATTATCGCAGCAGGTTCTTTCTTTTCTTATATTGTTGTTGTGCCTATTGTTTATTTCTTTGGCGGCGATTTCCATATGGTAGTAGCTGGTAAAGATATGTTATTAGCTGATGCACCAATTAAGGAAGTGTTTAACCAATATGTTCGTCTAATTGGTATTGGCATGTTGGCTATGGCTGGTATCATTGGCCTATTGAGTATGTCTTCCGTTGTATTTAACGTAGCAAAAACAGCTATTAGTGATATGACGCATAAGAATTTAGTAGAAGCTGATACAGGTCGTACTAATCGCGATATTCCTATGAACTGGATTGTTTTCGGTATTATCGTTTTATTACTTGCTTTCACTGTATTTTTCCATTTTACTTTTTCAGATAATTTATTACAGACAGTCATTGTCTTTGTTATTATTTCTGTATTCTCCATTTTATTATCTGTTGTGGGGATTAGTTCCATTGCCTTTACTGGTAACGAACCAGTATCTGGTTTGACAATCTTTATGATTATCGTATCAGCTGTTATCTTAGGCTTAACAGGTATGCATGGGCAAAGTGGTGTTATTGCTATTTTAATGATGGCTGCTTTCTTATGTGCGACTCTAGGTGTAGCAGGTAACTTTATGTCAGAATTAAAGGTATCTTACTTAACAGGGGCTACACCAAAGAAGATGGAACAATGGCAGTTAGTATCCGTTATTTTATCGGGTATTATTGCTGTTGGGGTTGTTGTTTTGTTAAATAATGCCTATGGGTACGTAGGACCTAATGCCTTACAGGCACCACAGGCTAATGCCATGGCAGCTATTACAGTGCCATTAATGGAAGGTGGCAGTGCACCATGGCCTTTATATATTTGTGGTGCTTTCTTGGCCGTACTCATGTGGATGATTAAAGTACCGCCACTTGCTTTTGCTCTAGGGGCTTATTTACCGATTGAAATTAATACGCCTTTATTAGTTGGTGGTATTATTTCTTACCTAGTAACTCACAGCAGTAAGAGTCCAATGGTTAATGAAATGCGCGATAGTCGTGGTAATACCATTGCGTCTGGTCTTGTTGCCGGTGGTGCTATTGGTAGTCTAATTAGTGCTGTATTAAAAATTGGTGGTGTTGATGTCTTTGCTGGTACGTGGGCTAAGACCGCAGGAGCTACCTATTTAGGCATTTTTATGTATGCTTTGTTGTGCTTGTTCCTTGGCGGCTATGCTCTTCATGTAACTAAGAAAAACCGTAAGGAAGGCGAAGTTGAAGAAATGTCACATATAGAATAAAGCGAAAATAGGGTCTGTCCCTCGCGAGCTGATACTATCGTAAGGCTCTTTAACGGGATAGACTCGTTTTCTTAAGTGAAGATAGATTTATTTACTGCTTATATACACTAACCTTTATCTATCAGCCAGCTGGTAATATTGGGAGGTTCATTATTAGGAATGACTTGTTTTCTTAAATAAAATAAACCTTTGAAATAAAAAATACGTAGCTTTAAAAGCTACGTATTTTTTATTTCAGAGTATGGGCGATTTGGATAATGGTTTGTAAGGCGGGAGAGATAAATTTATGTTGATGGTAGACAATGGTAAAAATACGAGAAAGCCTTACATTTTCTAGTTTGGGCGACAGAATGCGTCCATCTTTAATTTCATTTTCTATAAGGCGACGAGAAATGACAGTTGCACCTAAACCAGCCATAACAGCATTTTTTATCGATTCAGAATTATTATAAATACCAATTACATGATAATTTATTTGCTCTTTACGAATAATTTGTTCAAAGAGATTACGTGTGCCACTCCCTTTTTCACGTAAAAAGAGGGGAAACTGGCATAATTCTTCTAGCGTAATCGATGGATTATTTGGATTCCATAGGGAAGAGGAAAAGGCAGGTACGAGTTCATCATCAGTAAAAGGTATCTTTTTTAAGTAAGGAGAGGTAATGTCGCCTTCTACCAAAGCGATATCTAAGGAGCCGTCTAAGAGTTTATTTTGCAGGACTTCCGTATTATGGATTTCAGAAATGATAGGCTGAGCTGGCAGGGTATTCTTGATTTGTTGCAGTGTGTTAACTAATAGGGTTTCGCCAATGGTTAGGCTAGCGCCTAGGCGAATGGGATATAGATAATTGTCTCCGTTCATTGTACGTTCCGCTCGTTGATTTAATTCTATAATTTGCTTAGCAAAGTTTAATAATCGCTGACCTGCCGGTGTTATATAGAGACGTCGGCGTAATCGTTCAAACAAAAGGACGTTGAAATGATCCTCTAATTCTCTAATCGCCTGGCTAATAGAGGGCTGTGTCATATGTAAGTCTTTAGCGGCCGCCGTCATAGACTGTTTTTTGCAAACCGCAATAAATATAGCATAATGTCGTAATGTCATTTGTCTACCTCACAAGTACCATAAGTAAATACCTATGAATATATTATAAATTACATTATATAAAAGGCCAAGTCTATATTGACTTTCGAGGCGAATATCAGTAACATAGAGTCAATAATTCATAGTAAAGTTATCGGAATTAACAGGTTTTAAATTCACTTGGTTTGAGATTTTGATTAGGAGTAGTTATTATGGTTTATGTATATAAAAGAGAAACGTGTTGTTGTATAACATAACTGTTGTACGAGAACATTGGGGAGATAGTAACAACAGTATATAGAAAACATCATCAAGAGCAGTGGAGGGACTGGCCCAATAAAATTGCAGCAACCTGGTAGAAGGTGCTAATTCCGACAGATATAAATCTGGTAGATGAAGTGAAGGTAAGACATCAAGATTTTTATCTATGATGTCTTTTTATTTTAGAAAGAAGAGAGTTAATATGTGGGGAGAAAAAAAGGGGACTTTTTTTACTAGGGGGATTTATTAGTCTTGTCATTCTAGGCTATGGCTTATATAATTACATTTTTCAGCCTAAAACCATTAGCTTAGTCAATGTGTCTTACGACTCAACAAGAGAATTATATAGTGACTATGATAAAGTCTTAGTATACTGGCTCAACCACCAGTAGCAGTTGTTACAGCCATAGCTCAAAAGAAGGGGACAGAAAAAGAGGCTCAGGCGTACTTGTCCTATTTGTATTCTAAGGAAGGGCAAAATATAATTGCCCAGCACTTTTTTAGGCCCGTAGATGCTAATATATTAGAATCTTATAAGATGCAATTCCCTCCTATGTCCTTAATTCTAATTAGCCGTTATGGTGGCTGGGCTACAGTGACTGATAAGCAATTTAAAGATGGTGGTCTTTTTGATCAACTTTATGAACAGGTAAAAGGTGGTGATACCTTATGAATAAAACTAAGCAACAGCAGCTGCCTGGATTTAATTTGACTTTAGGGATTACTGTTTTATATATGAGCTTTTTTATAGGCCTGCCTGGTGGTACCTTTTTATTTTCGGTTTGGCATATTTCTTTAACTCATTTTATAGATATTATTTTTTCTAAGCAAGTCCTACATGCCTATTATGTTAGCTTCTTGTGTTCCTTTATTGCTATGTTAGTCAATGCTATCTTTGGTCTTTTATTAGCTTGGGTATTAGTAAGATATAAATTTTGGGGCCGTCGTATTATTGACGGATTCATAGATTTGCCTTTTGCCTTACCTACGGCTGTCGCAGGGATTGCCTTAACTAATTTGTCTGCCTCAACGGGATGGTTTGGTCAGGTTTTATATGAAGTAGGAATTACTTCGGCTTATTCTTTAGTAGGCATCACTATTGCTCTCATATTTGTTGGTCTTCCCTTTGTAGTAAGAACGGTACAGTCTGTATTAAAAGAGTGTGAAAAAGATTATGAAGAAGTAGCCTACCTTATGGGAGCTTCTTCTTTGCAAGTGTTTAAACGAGTAATTTTACCGGAAATTCAACCGGCTTTATTTATTGGTAGTGCGCTTGCCTTTTCAAGAAGTATCGGTGAATATGGTAGTGTTATTTTCATAGCAGGTAATCTCCCCTTTAAAACAGAAATAGCCCCTGTCGTTATTATGTCACGATTAGAATAATATGATTATGCAGGCGCTATTTTTATCGCTCTTGTATTATTAGGAGCTTCGTTTATTTTATTATCTTTGATTGATTGTAAAATGAAGTTGAACACATAAAAAATTCCATAGTAGGTGACCTGTGATATGATTATGTTGTAACCACATATTAAATGTCATAACCAAGGAGGTACCCACTATGGAATACACTAATCATATCACGTCTACCCGTTCAAGAAAACATCTAAATTATGCTGAACGCTTCTACATCGAGCAAAGAACACGCGCTAAATGCAACATAACACGAATAGCTCAAGACTTAAAAAGGTCTCGTACCACGATATATTCAGAGTTAAAGCGGGGTACAGTTGTGCAGATAAAGCAAGGTAAATCTTGCCTTCTTTACTGTGCTGATGCTGGACAAATTAAGTATGAGAAAATGCATAGTCATTCTATCTCACATAAGAAGGTTATACGCATAGGTCGCTTCCTAGATTGGGTTGAAGAACGTTTCATAAAAGACGGTTGGTCTGTTGATTCAACCGTCGGACATGCTAAACGTATGGCATTGTTTAAAGAGTGTGAGATGGCATGTACTAAAACAATATATAACTACATTCATCAGGCCTCATTATCTATACGTCCAATTGATTTGCCACTAATAGTTAAGCGCTCTCAACGCAAAGCTCATACTCGCCAGAATAAAAAGCGATTAGGGGCATCTATTGATGAACGTCCTTCTTCAATAGATACTAGAGAAGAATTTGGTCACTGGGAAATAGATACTGTGCGAGGTACTAAGAATAAAAATGACCAGGTACTAGTTACCCTGATTGAACGTAAAACGCGCTTATACGTCGTTTTACGAAGTCAATCTGGACGAGCTGAAGATGTAAAATGTACGCTAGAAACTTGGTTATCCACTTTTACAGATTCTGAGAACCTTAAGGACATATGCAAGAGTATTACTAGTGATAATGGCAGCGAGTTCAGTACTATAGCTGAATTAGCCTCAGATTCACTTGATATTTACTTTGCCCATCCTTACTCTTCATGGGAGCGAGGTTCTAACGAACGGCATAATGGATTACTTAGACGATTCATCCCTAAAGGAATGCCTATCTCTACTGTATCAGAAAGTCTGATTAGAAGAGCTATGCGTCAGTGCAATAATTTACCACGTAAGATCTTAGGCTATAAAACACCACTAGAGGCATTCCTAGAAGAAGTTAGGTTATTAGGGTAATTGATGACTTTTAAGAAAGTGTTCAATTTCGATTTGCAATTTACGATTTATTTCTTTATAGTGAGTCCACCTATCAATTAGCCTTGAAAATAATTTATATTCATTGTATACTATAAGAGACGTAGAGAGTCTTTGAGGCAAGGTGAGAATGCGTTGGCATTCAATTCCTGACCGGCGGTGATAGTCCGCAAGCCCTGCGGGGTTGATTCGGTGCAAGTCCGATACCGACAGTATAGTCTGGATGGAAAAAGACAGCATGTATGTAACCATAATCTCTTGAGGACTACTATCTGAGTAGTCCTCTTTTTTATGTCTATATAATGCCAATAGGATTATCTAGCGTCAATAGTAAAGAAGGAGTTGATACTATGACGGATGCAGACTATATGCGACGTGCTCTGACTTTAGCTAAATTAGCTGAAGGCTATGCGTCTCCTAATCCTATGGTCGGCTGCCTTGTTGTCAAAGATGGTCATATCATTGGTGAAGGCTATCATCATAAGGCTGGTCAGGCACATGCCGAAGTCAATGCCTTGAATGAAGCAGGCGAGGCCGCTAAGGGGGCTACCTTATATGTAACCTTAGAGCCATGTGCCCATTACGGCAAGACGCCACCGTGTGCCAAACGAGTGGTAGAGTCCGGCGTTAAACGAGTTGTTATTGGTATTGTTGACCCTAATCCTTTAGTAGCTGGTAAAGGCATTGCTATCTTAAAAAAAGCCGGCATTGAAGTTACTGTCGGTGTAGAAGCTGGTGCTTGCAGTGCCTTAAATGAACATTTTTTGACTTATATTCAAACGGGCCGTCCTTTTATCACTATAAAATCGGCTATGTCCTTAGATGGAAAAATTGCGACCCGAACAGGGCAGTCAAAATGGATAACCAATGAAGCCGCTCGTGCTGATGGGCAGGCTTTACGTCGGTCTCATGATGCTATGTTAGTTGGCATTGGTACAATTTTAGCAGATAATCCACGCTTAACTTGCCGTTTGAAAGGTCATCCGCATCAACCAGATATTATCATTTTAGACAGCCAAGGACAGACACCGGCCGATAGTCAAGTTTTTGCTTGTAAGGAACGGCATGTCATTATATGTACGGGTTTGAATGTAGCAAAAGAACGTAAAGAAGCCTTAGAAGCTGCTGGCGCGGAAATCCTTACCTTTTCAACCGAACAGCAGGGTGATACGTCTTGTATTCCGATTCGCTCTTTTTTAGAAGAATTAGGTAAAAGACAATATACTTCGCTTTTAATTGAAGGAGGCAGTCAAATTATTGCGTCTTTCATTGAGTCTGGTCAATTTGATAAAATTATTACTTATATTGGTAATTTAATCATTGGTGGCACACAAGCTTTACCAGCAGTTGGCGGCCAAGGGATTGAACAATTAAAAGATGCGGTACCGTTGCATTTTGCTTCAGTAGAAATGCTAGGTCAAAATATAAAAATTATAGCTTATAATACTAAAAGCGAGGGTGCTTATGTTTACCGGAATCATTGAGGAAATGGGTCATATTAGTCAAGTGAAACGAGGAAGCCGCTCTCTCGTATTAACGATTCAAGCTCAGCATGTGCTAGAAGATATACATATAGGCGACTCTATTGCTGTCAATGGCGTCTGCTTAACCGTCACTTCATTTACTAAAAATAGCTTTACCGTAGATATGATGCCTGAATCAGTGGCTATGACGACCTTGGCTAGTGCTTTGGTTGGTATGCCAGTTAACTTAGAGAGGGCTATGGCAGCCAATGGACGTTTTGGTGGACACATGGTAGCCGGCCATGTAGATGGCACGGGACGGATCACGAATATCATCAACAATGACAATTCCGTTATTTTTACCATTACTACGTCACCAGATGTTTTAGCTTACGTGATTTACAAGGGTTCTATCGCTATTGATGGAACGAGTTTAACTGTATCCAAGGTAACAAAGAACGCTTTTGAAGTTTCCATTATTCCTCATACCATTGCCCATACCTTATTGGGACAGGCGAAGGTGGGTACGCTTGTTAACCTAGAGACAGATATGATTGGCCGTTATGTTAGACATTTCGTACAATTAGGAGATGCACCCTTATCTGAAAAAGGTAATAAACAAGAAAGACCTAATAGACAAGGTCTAAGCAAAGAGACATTACTAGAAAATGGATTTATATAGAAATCGCTGATTTGTATTGGCAAAATTAACTAAGGAAGAGATAGATATGCAAATCGAATTAAATAGTATTGAAGAAATTCTTGAAGAATTAAAACAAGGTCGTCCAGTCATTATGATGGACGATGAAAATCGTGAAAATGAAGGGGATTTAATTTTCGCTGCTCAATTTGCTAATCGTGAATTGATGAACATGATGGTAAAAGAAGCCCGTGGTATTGTATGCACACCGATGTTACAGGAGGACTTAGAACGCCTAGGGATTATGCCTATGGTGACTAAAAATACTGACAATCACGAGACAGCTTTTACGGTAACGGTTGACTATAAGACGACAACAACGGGTGTGTCCCCAGAAGAACGGGCCATAACGGTACGTAGTCTATTAGATCCGACAACGAAGCCAGAAGATTTACGTCGTCCTGGACATGTTTTTCCTTTAGTTTATAAAAAGGGTGGCGTATTAGTGCGCCGTGGTCACACAGAAGGATCTATTGACTTATGCCGTTTGGCTGGCTTAAAAGAAGCCGCTGTTATCTGCGAAATTACCAAAGATGATGGCACGATGGCTCGACCTAAAGATCTAATGGTGTTTGCTAAAAAGCATGGACTAAAAATTTCCTCTATTGCTAAATTAATTGATTACCGGAAACGGCACGAACAATTGGTAACTATGGCAGCAACAAGTCATTTACCAACGGCTCATGGGGACTTTAAGATTTTTGTCTTCCATAATGAATTAGACCATAAAGAACATTTAGCTATCGTTAAAGGCGATGTAAAAGATAAAGATGATGTTTTAGTACGCATACATTCCGAATGCTTAACTGGTGATGTATTTGCGTCTAAACGTTGCGATTGTGGTGAACAATTACACTATGCCTTAGAAGCTATCGAAAAAGAAGGCTGTGGCGTTGTTGTTTATATGCGGCAAGAAGGACGCGGTATTGGCTTAACTAATAAGATTAAGGCCTATGCTTTGCAAGAAGAAGGGCTTGATACGGTAGAAGCGAATATTAAGTTAGGTTTCCCTGCTGATATGCGTGACTATTCGCTAGCTGCCCAAATTATTCGCTATCTGGGCATTAAAAGTATTAAATTAATGACAAATAATCCAGATAAAAAGCATAATATTGAACATTGGGGCATTGATGTGCACAAGCGAATTCCTGTGATTATTAAAGCTAATAGTATTAATGCTGGGTACTTGAAGACGAAACGGGAAAAAATGGGGCACTTGCTTAATAGCGAGCAGGATTAATCCATCCTTATAGGGGTGCTTAGGCGAGAAAATGATGTGCCTTCGGGTGCTGGTACTATCGTAAGGCACCACTGCAGGCATTATTATTTCCTGTATATAGGTAAACATTAATAAAAGTTTTACTCGTTTTTAGCATAAAATGTTTCAGAGGCACTAAGATTATTGTTATATAGACATATAGTAATAATTTTAGTCGCAGTGAGCGGCGTATAGAAAGGTAAAGTAGTTAAATTAAGGAGTGTATACTATGGCAACAATAGAAGGTAAGTTAGTTGGCAAGGGTAAAAAGTTTGCAATTATTGGCTCTCGTTTTAATGAGTTTATTACGTCGAAGTTAATTAGTGGGGCTAAGGATGCTTTAGTTCGTCATGAAGTGACCGACAGCGATATTGATACGATTTGGGTACCTGGCGCTTTTGAGATTCCATTGCTAGCAAAGAAGGCCGCTAAATCCGGTAAGTATGATGCTGTTATTTGTGTCGGTGCTGTTATTCGTGGATCTACTAGTCATTATGATTATGTATGTAATGAAGTGTCTAAAGGCATTGCTACTGTTGGTCTTGAAACGGAAGTCCCTGTATTGTTTGGTGTCTTAACAACAGAAAATATTGAACAAGCTATTGAACGGGCAGGTACAAAGGCCGGCAATAAAGGATTCGATGCAGCTATGGGTGCTTTAGAAATGGTAAGCTTATTAGAACAGTTCTAAGGGGCCTGCTAATAGTAAATAAAAAAATAGATAAGATAAGGATAGTGTATGGATTTTATTAAACGATATACAACGGACGAGGGTATCCGTTTAGCTATAGCTGTCACAACGGATACGGTCGAGGAGGCACGCCTTCGTCATGATTTATGGCCTGTAGCTACGGCCGCTTTAGGTCGCACGATGATGGGCGGTTTATTATTGACCAGTGATTTTAAAAATCAGGAAAATGTAAGTATTCGCATTAATGGTAGGGGTCCTCTAGGTGCTATTCATGTGGATGCTTTTAGTGATAATACGGTGCGCGGTTATGTAGATAATCCTCATGTAGATGTACCTCTAAAACGGGCTGGCAAGCTTGATGTAGGAGCTGCCGTAGGTATTGATGGGACAGTACAAGTCACTCGTTTCACTAAATTGCGGCAGGATTATACATCGCAAAGTCCTTTGCAAAGTGGGGAAATCGCAGAAGATTTAGCCTATTATTTATATACGTCAGAGCAGGTACCATCGACGATTAGTCTTGGTGTATTAGTCGACCCTGATTATCATACGATTGTAGCCGGTGGCTTTTTATTATCAGCCTTGCCAGATTGTAGTGATGATGTATTAGCTGAAATAGAACATAATGTGAATCAATTGGGGCCTATTACCGCTTATTTAAAGGATAATCCTAATGGAGAAGGGCTAAAAGAACGCTTGCTGGGGACTTTAAACAGTCATGAAGTTTTCAGTCATGATGTGCATTTTCAATGTACTTGCAGTCGAGACCGTTTTTTGAATGCATTGCTCTCCTTGCGGCAGGAAGATAAGGATGAGATTTTACAAGATAAGGTAACAGAGCTTGTTTGTCATTATTGCAATGAAAAATATCATTACTCGCAAGAGGAATTGAAAGCTCTATTTGAAAAACCAACACACATTCAATAGAAGCTGTTATTTTTCTTTGTTTATGCTATGATTGATACATTATCTTTTATTTGTATTATTTAATGGATAGGTCTCTATAAAGACTGCCTATTAATTTATCAGTTGTTAAAGATATTTTGCTTTTTATGCTCCCACGAGTAATAAAATAGTTAAGAAATCTATAGGAGGGTGTTTTATGGGTGTTATAGCAGTTATTGGTGGTACAGGTGTGTATGATCCATCAATTTTTGAAAATATTAAAGAAGGTACATTACAAACGCCGTATGGTGATATTAATTATACAAAGGGCTCCTATAAGGGAAAAAATGTTATTTTTGTGGCTCGTCATGGTAGCCATCATTCCATTCCTCCACATTTGATCAATTACCGAGCGAATATTTGGGGCTTAAAAAAATTAGGTGTTACCCATATTATTTCTACCACTGCAGTTGGTTCTTTGAATTTGAACTTTAAACCAGGGCACTTTGTATTAACTGACCAATTTTTAGATTTTACAAAATCTCGTGTATCCACCTTCTTTGAAGGAGGAAAAGATGGCGTCGTTCACGTAGACGTAACAAATCCCTATTGCCCTGAATTACGTGCTTTAATTGAAGCCAATGCTAAAAAATTGAATTTGCCAATTCATAATGGAGGCACTTATGTCTGCACAGAAGGTCCTCGTTTTGAAACACCAGCTGAAATTAAAATGTATAAGCAATTAGGTGCGGATACGGTTGGTATGACCAATGTACCAGAAGTTGTATTAGCAGCGGAAGCTGAAATGGCTTATTCGACGATTTCTATGGTTACCAATTTTGCAGCAGGTATTTCTAAGGAACCATTAACACACCAAGAAGTGTTAGAAGTTATGGACCAATTGTCTAGTTCCTTTAAGTCTCTAATTTTAGCTACAATTGAATCCTTAGATCCATCACAAGATTGTGAATGTCATCACCGCATTGCTGGTTTTGGTGGTTTCCATTTAGCTGACTAGGTTAGTAATATAATAAAAATAAAAAATTATAAGGCTCTCTTTTTTCTATCTTGTATAAAGAGGGTCTTATTCGATAGAGATAAGGAGCCTTTTGCATGTATACATTACGCTGGATAAAAGGTCAGTTAGAATTATTAGACCAAACATTATTACCAGTTAAAACAACCTATATTCATTGCACTGATTGGCGGCAAGTAGCCGAAGCAATTAAAATGCTTCGTGTACGAGGAGCCCCAGCCATTGGGGTAGCCGCCGCCTATGCTTATGTATTGGCCGCTAAGGAAGCTGGTTCAGATGCTAAATTACCTAGTTTAGCAGAGAAACAAAAACAACTTGTATCCTGGGCGGAAGAGTTACGATCCACTCGGCCAACCGCTATTAATCTTATGTGGGCTATTGACCGCATGAATCAATTATTAAGTAAGTTGACAACTAATATAGATAGCAAAACACAAACGACTGATACATGGAATTCAATTGTGCAAGCTTTAGAAGAAGAAGCTGTACAGATTGAAAAAGAGGATAAGGCTCTTACGGAAGCTATGGCTAGTGCAGGGGCGGATATTTTTAAGGGTCAGCAGCACCTACGCATTATGACTCACTGCAATGCTGGTGCCTTAGCCACTGCTGGTATAGGAACCGCTTTAGGTGTTATTAGAGAGCTATATAAACGTGGTCAATTAGAACGTGTTTATGCTGATGAAACGCGGCCTTTATTACAAGGGTCTCGCTTAACCACCTTTGAATTAATGGAAGATAAGATACCGGTCACCTTGCAAACCGATAATATGGCCGCTTATGCTATGCAGCATGGCCTTATTGATGCCATTATTGTAGGGGCTGACCGTATTACAGCTCAAGGAGATGTAGCCAACAAAATCGGTACCTATGGTGTAGCTGTATTAGCGAAATATCATAAGATTCCTTTTTATGTAGCCGCTCCGTATAGTACCTTTGATTTAACCTTAACAAGTGGTAATCAGATTCCTATTGAAATGCGTGATCCAGATGAAGTGCGTTACTTTGGTAATCGTCGAACCGCACCAGCTGATGTAGATGTATTAAATCCAGCTTTTGATGTAACACCTCATGAATTAATTGCCGGCATTATTACAGAACGAGGCGTTTTAAGGCCTGATTTCAAGGAATCCATTCAACGAATGAAATAAAAGTATTGTATCTAAGAGCGTATTATCGTACAATAATATATATTGTCTATTATGGAAGGGAAGGGAAACGATGAAATCGATTATTAAAGATATTAAATTAGCACCTGAAGGACATAAAAAGATTGAATGGGTATCTAATTTTATGCCTGCTTTAAATTCTTTGGTTGCTGATTTTGATAAAACACAAGTTTTCAAAGGTAAGACCATTGTTGTATGTATCCATTTAGAAGCCAAAACGGCTTATTTGGCAACGGTATTGAAGCGTGCTGGTGCTGACGTTATTGTAACGGGTTCTAATCCATTGTCTACACAAGACGATGTAGCGGCTGCTTTGGTTGATGATGGTTTAACCGTATATGCTACACATGCTTGTACAGAAGAAGAGTATTTTGGTTATTTAAATAAAGCTTTAGACCATAAACCACATATTATTATTGATGACGGTGGCGATTTAGTTCACTTGTTACATACAACGCGTCAAGATGCGAAAGAACGCTTAATTGGTGGCTCTGAAGAAACAACAACAGGTGTACATCGTTTACATTCTTTAGAAAATGAAAAGAAATTAACCTTCCCTATGATTGCGGTTAATGATTCTTACTGCAAATACTTATTCGATAATCGCTATGGTACTGGCCAATCCGTATGGGATGGCATTATGCGGACCACTAACTTAACAGTAACAGGTAAAAATGTTGTTGTTGCTGGTTATGGTTGGTGTGGTAAGGGCGTAGCTATGCGTGCTAAAGGCTTAGGCGCTCATGTATTTGTAACCGAAGTAGATCCAATTAAGGCTATTGAAGCTGTATTTGATGGTTTTACTGTATTGCCTATGATTGATGCCGCACCAATTGGGGATATCTTTATTACCGTAACAGGCTGTAAAGATGTTATCCGCCGTGCTCATTTTGATGTTATGAAAGATAAGGCGATTATGTGTAATGCAGGCCATTTCGACTGCGAAGTTAATGGTAAAGAATTGGCAGAACTCGCTGTATCTCATAAAGAAGTTCGTCATAATATTGAAGGCTATACTATGGCTGATGGTCGTCAATTATACTTGTTGGCTGAAGGCCGCTTAGTTAACTTAGCTTCTGGCGATGGCCATCCAGCAGAAATTATGGATTTGTCCTTCTCCATGCAGGCTTTAGCTGCTGAATATTTATTAAATCATGGTAAAGATATGGAATCTAAAGTTTATGTATTACCACATGAATTAGATGAACGTATCGCCCGTGTAAAAATGGAATCCATGGGATATAACTGTGACCATTTGACACAAGAACAATACGATTACTTACATAAAGTAAACTAAAATGAAAGAATAGAAGAGTCTTTTCCTCTCTGAGCTGGTATTATTATAAGGCTCTTTAACAGGGAAGGGCAAAAAGGGCTATTCCCTCGCGAGCTGATACTATCGTAAGGTTCTTTACGGGGAAAGCAAAAAGGTCTCTCCCTCTCGCGAGCGATACTACCGTAAAGCTCCTTACTGGGGAAGAGACCTTTTCTTAAATTAGGTCATAGGTTATGCATTTAAAGTGAGGAATGTAAATGAATGAATTGGCAATTACACATGTAGATGTGTTAGGAACAGATACGATTAAACGGGATGCTACGATTATAGTCAATAAAGGTTATATTACAGATATTGTAGATAGTAAAAATACGATAGAAGCATCTGAAACGGTTGACGGTAAGCATATGCTAGCAGCACCAGGCTTAGTTAATACACATACGCATATTGCTATGGGTCTTCTTCGCAACTATGCTGATGACCGCGACTTAATGGATTGGTTAGAAAACGCCATTTGGCCAGCTGAAGCTAAATTAAACAATGATGTTGTATACTGGGGCACCCGTCTAGGGATTGCTGAAATGCTTCGTAGCGGTACAACTTGCTTCAGCGACATGTATTTCTTTATGGACCAAACTGCTAAAGCTGTCGATGAAACAGGTATTCGCGCTGTTTTATCTCGTGGTCTTGCCGGCGTATCGCCAACAGCTGACCAAGCTTTAGAAGAACAAAAACAACTATTTCTTGATTGGAATGGTCATGATAATGATCGTATTAAGGTTATGCTTGGTCCACACGCTCCTTATACTTGCCCAGATGATTTTTTGGAGAAAGTAATTGCCCTTCGAGATGAGTTAAATGCGGAAATCCATATGCATTTATGCGAAACAAAAGGCGAAGTCGATAATGTTATTAAGGCGACAGGTAAAACACCAATCGCCCATATGAATGACTTAGGTCTTTTTGATAATGGTTGTTTAGCAGCCCATTGTGTTCATTTAACAGATGAAGACATGAACATCATGAAGGAAAAGAATGTTCGTGTCGCTCATAATCCACAGTCAAATTTAAAATTAGCCAGCGGTATTGCTCCTGTACCTAAGTTATTAAATAAAGGTATTATTGTTGGTCTTGGTACAGATGGGTCTGCTTCAAATAACAATGCGGACATGTTAGAAGAAGTACGCCTAGCGGCTATGCTTCATAAAGGCAATACCTATGATCCTAAGGTTGTACCAGCCGCTACGGCTTGGGCTATGGGGACAGTTGAAGGGGCTAAGGCACTGTCCTATAAAGACCTTGGTAAATTAGAAAAGGGGTACCGTGCGGATATCGTTCTTTATGATGTATCTGGCATGCACTGGATGCCTCGTTATAATGATTTAGCGTCTTTAGTTTATGCGGCTAATTCATCAGATGCTGATACGGTATTCGTTGCTGGTAAATGCTTAATGAAGCACCGTGAATTATTAACTATCGACGAAGAACAGTTACGTTTTGAAATGGAAAAAGCACAAAAGGTGTTTGAATAAATGGTAATTATCTATAAGACAAAATCTTTACAAAGAATAGACTTTCTCATTTAAATACATATAACAAATAAAAGCGTCAACTCAAGCTTGTAAGTAAACCTAGCTAAAGGATTACTTATAAGTTGGTTGACGCTTTTAGTTTGCCGCCTCTCATCACCTTTTTAATATTTCTTCTGCTAAGGCAATTTCTTCTGTACTTGGTGGTTCTATATCTTTTAATGAATAGGGGATGCCTAAACGCTCGTATTCAGGAAGTCCCATTTTATGATAGGGAAGAACTTCTACCCGTTCTACATTTTTTAAGGTATGAATAAAGACAGCCAATTCTTCTAGCTTATCTTTATCTGTCGTAATGCCAGGCACCAATACATGGCGAATCCAAACCGGTTTACCTATATAGGATAGATAAGAAGCTAAGTCTAAGATATTTTTATTACTTTGACCTGTTAGTTTCTTATGTTTATTATCAGCTATGTGTTTTATATCGAGAAGAAACAAGTCAGTCAGTCGGCATAGCCTTTGGAACTTATCAAAAAAAGGAGATTCTCTAGTAAAGGGCTGACCAGATGTATCCAAGGTAGTATGCACGCCAGCTTCTTTTGCCAAGGTAAATAAAGCAATCAGAAAATCGATTTGTAATAAGGCTTCACCACCACTGACGGTAAGGCCGCCGCCATTTTTCCAATAGCTCTTATAGCGAAGAGCTTCTTGCAGCACATCTTCTGCTGTACGCCAAGTACCATGTTTACGGAGAAACCAAGTTTCTGGATTATGGCAATATTGACAGCGCATCTGGCAGCCTTGCATGAAGACAATGAAACGAATACCTGGCCCATCTACACCACCAAAAGATTCGGTAGAATGGATATATCCTTTTGTATTTTTTAATTCATTGCTTATGGTTAGCATGTACATACCTCCTGGTAGTTTATCATGAAAAGTGGTACAAATATAAAGTAATAGAAAGAAGCTATAAAAAACAGCCAAGGTTAAAAAGACCAAGGCTGTTTTTTATAACTGAGGTTCGACTTAATGGGGTAAGGATGAATTAGAATAAGAAAGTAATTATCTTACATTCTGTCATGGAAGGTACGAGCAATCACATCTAATTGCTGTTCCCTCGTTAAGGAAATAAATTTAACCGCATAGCCAGATACACGGATAGTAAAGTTTGCATATTCTGGTTTTTCTGGATGTTCCATAGCATCAATTAATTTTTCTTTACCGAAAACATTTACATTTAAGTGATGGGCACCTTGGTCAAAATAACCATCCATAACACGAACTAAATTTTCAGCTCGTTCTTGGTCCGAATGACCTAGTGCACTTGGGTTCATACTCTGAGTATTAGAAATACCATCTAAAGCCCATTCATAAGGTAATTTAGCGACTGAATTTAAGGAGGCTAAGAGACCATGTGTTTCAGCTAAGTAACTCGGATTAGCACCTGGCGCAAATGGTGTCCATGCTTTACGTCCATCTGGCAAAGCGCCTGTATATTTACCATAAACAACATTGGATGTAATCGTCAGAATAGAAGTGGTTGGTTCAGAATTTCGATACGTATGACGTTTTTTGATATCATCTAAGAATTCTTTTAAGAGCCATACACCAATGTTATCAGCTCTGTCATCATCATTACCATATTTAGGGAAGTCACCTTCAATAGCAAAATCAGTAGCTAAACCATCTTCATTACGAATAACTTTAACTTTAGCATACTTAATCGCGGATAGGGAATCAATTACATGAGAGAATCCCGCAATGCCTGTAGCAAAAGTACGACGCACATCCGTGTCGATAAGAGCCATTTCAGCTGCTTCATAATAATATTTATCGTGCATATAATGAATTAAGTTCAATACGTTTACGTAAATATCAGCTAACCAATCTAGCATGACTTTATACTTAGCAATAACTTCGTCATAGTCTAAGTACTCTGAAGTAATAGGGGCATAGGCAGGAGCCACTTGCTGTCCAAACTTTTCATCTACGCCACCATTAATAGCATATAACAAGGCTTTAGCTAAATTAGCGCGCGCACCAAAGAACTGAATTTCTTTGCCTGTTTGTGTAGCCGATACACAGCAGCAAATAGAGTAATCGTCCCCCCAAACCGGTTTCATCACATCGTCATTTTCATATTGAATGGAGCTCGTAATAACGGAAATATGAGCGGCATATTTTTTGAAAGCTTCTGGCAGAGCCGAGGAGTAAAGTACGGTTAAGTTAGGTTCTGGTGATGGTCCCATATTTTCTAAGGTATGTAAGAAACGGAAGTCATTCTTAGTAACCATAGACCGGCCATCCATACCAATACCCGCCATTTCCAAGGTGGCCCAAATTGGATCACCAGAGAAGAGTTCATTATAGGATTTTATACGAGCAAATTTAACCATGCGGAATTTCATAACCAAATGATCAATCAATTCTTGTGCTTCTGATTCAGTTAGGCTGCCATTTGTTAAATCTCGCTGAATATAAATATCCAAAAAAGTAGAAATACGACCAACAGACATAGCCGCACCATTTTGCGTTTTAACCGCCGCCAAATAACCAAAGTATAACCATTGTACGGCTTCTTTTGCATTCGTAGCCGGTTGTGAAATGTCATATCCATAAGTAGCTGCCATCGCTTTCATGCTTTTTAAGGCTTTAACTTGTTCTGCAATTTCTTCCCGTAAGCGAATCACGTCATCATACATTTGACCGCAGCCACAATTAGCCTTATCTGCTTCTTTCCAAGCAATTAATTGATCGATACCATATAAGGCAATGCGTCGATAGTCGCCAACAATACGACCTCGGCCATAGGTATCAGGGAGGCCTGTAACTACATGGCTATGACGAGCTTTTTTCATTTCTGGTGTATACGCATCAAAGACTGCCTGATTGTGGGTTTTATGATACTCCGTAAATATTTTATGTAGTTCTGGATTTGGTTCATAGCCATACATAGTAAGGGCTTCTTCAGCCATTTTAATGCCACCATAAGGCATAAAAGCTCGTTTTAATGGTTCATCTGTTTGCAAGCCAACGATTTGTTCTAAATCTTTTAAACTAGGATCAATATAGCCAGGACCATAGGCGGTAATGGAAGAGACTACATCCGCATCTTCTTTTAAGACGCCACCATTTTTACGTTCTTCTTTTTGTAATTCCTGTAACTTGCCCCAAAGTTGATTAGTCGCTTCTGTTGGAGCTGCCAAAAAAGATTCATCACCATTATAAGGTGTGTAATTCTTTTGAATGAAGTCACGAACATTACATTCTTCTTTCCATAGACGTCCTGTAAATTGACTCCATGCCTTGTTTTCTAACATAGGTTAATACCTCCTATACAATACATAAAATGAAGTAGGGGATGGACTACATCACCTAATCTTATGCATTGAGTATAAAAGCATATGATAATAATTGTCAATAAATAGTTTTATTAATCCTACTCGTGCATCTAGTAAAACATGAATATATTCAGTATTTAAGCCTAATTATTGATATATATAAAGTAAGCATAAATACAAGTAAAGAAAATCATACTCATTTAATCCGATTAAATAAGAATTAAAATCTTATCAATACAAAGCAGGGTTTATCTATAAAAGAATGACAAAAAACTATCGTCAGCTTTTATAACTACGTATATAGAAGCATCAGAAGATAATAAAAAAGACCATCTGAGCAATTGCCCAGACGGTCGGCTTACTCTCATAGGGGCACGTAGTTAATTCTACTTATCCGTCAGCCTAACTATAAGAGGTATATACATTTAGTTGTCTCAATGTGTTATTATTATAGCATATTGAGACAACTTTGTCTATGGACAATTAATTATTCAGACCTATTCTATTATTACTACGAGTTATGGAGAACCTTATATGCAGACGGGAGAGCACCTATATAAAAGAATAGATTTTACTAAAGTTCCAGGCATTAAAATTGGTAATGCCACAGATAAGCTAGGACAAACAGGCCTTACTGTATTTTTATTTGATAAACCAGCTAAAACAGGTCTGTCTATTAGTGGGGGTGGTCCTGCGTCAAGGGAGACCCCCGTCTTAGATCCTACAAAAGAAAATTTAGGTATTCATGCTATCCTTCTTTCTGGGGGGAGTGCCTTTGGCCTAGCTGCTTCAACTGGTGTCATGCAGTTCTTAGAAGAAGAGGGAATCGGTTTTGATACAGGCTATGCTAAAGTACCTTTAGTCGTCCAAAGCTGTATTTATGATTTGGCTTATGGCAAGGCTTCACATAGACCTAGTGCCCAAATGGGCTATGAGGCCTGCCTAGCCGCCTACAATAAATCTAATCCGCAAAGTGGACTTATCGGTGGCGGTCGTGGTGCTTGTGTAGGTAAATTAGCTGGTATGGCTAGAGCTAGTAAATCAGGTATAGGCTATTATGCCATTCAATTAGGAAAGCTAATTGTAGGGGCTGCTGTTGTCCTTAATGCTTATGGAGATATTTTTAATTATAAAACAGGTGAAAAAATAGCTGGTACCATGGATGTATCTCGAACTAATTTTATCAATGGCCTGGATCCTTTCTATGAAAAAGTATTGCCACACGATTTGTTTGCTAATCATAAAAAAGCAACTCATAATAAGCAAAATAATACGGTTGAAGAAAAATCCCCAATTAGCAGTAGAGATATTTACAAAACTAATAAAGAAGATATAACTGTTCCTAATAAAGTGCACCGAACAAATACGACAATTGGCTGTATCTTTACGAATGGAGATTTTGATAAAGCGGAGCTAAGTCGTATAGCTAGACAGGCAGAAAATGGCTATGCCCGCTGTATCAACCCTGTGTCTACCTTGGCCGATGGAGATACCATTTATGCTTCTTCTTGTGGGAACTTAATAGAAGCTGATTGTAATGTAGTCGGTACACTAGCTGCTGAAGTTATGGGCTTTGCCATTATGGATGCTATTAAACACTCTCATGTTAGTAATGAAGAGTTTCTAGCTAATGTTCAAGTTTAAATTATATACAAAGGCATAGAAAATAGAAGGTAAGGCATAAAAAAAAGAAAAAAGGTAATCCCTTTCTATAGACATAAGTATAAAAGCGACTCCCTACAAAGACCCTCATTACTACTCTTAGTTCAATAAGGTCTATATAGAAAGTCGCTTTTTTGGCATTTAGAGATAAGGTTTTAATAAGTCTTGAAAGTCATTTGTATGTCTTTTTATCCATTCAGTAAAAGTCGGCCCCGATAGGCTAACGGCTTTACCTAAATCGATAATAAAAGAAGGAATATCTTCAGTTAACAATACGCCCATTTGTTGACCGAATTTCTCTGTTCCTAAATGTTCGCTACCACCGAAATGAAGGGAGAAGGCGGCTTGTGGTTTCTTATCTACTAATTTTACAAATCCATGAAAGCCAAGTTCTCCAATTTCATGGGTACCACAAGAATTACTGCAACCAGAAATATAAATCTGTGGTAATACACCATCAGCAAATTGATAAGGTCTAGCTGCCTCTAATATAGAAGCTAATAGATCTTGTGAATCACGAACCCCTATTTGACAAGTCTTAGAACCCACACAAGCTACTGACCGTTCAAAAGCCGTAGTGCCGGAAGAAGCGGTTACTTTATTTACGGCTAAAGCTTCCTCAGTAGTAAGATTAGCAATGTATAAAGTTTCTTCACCACCAAGGCGGACAAGGGCACCATCTATAGCAAGCACAGTCTTAGCAAAAGCAAGAAATTCTTGGCCACTAATCATACCACCTAAGGGATGATAGGTAACATAGTAGAGGCCATCCTGTTTTTGCCTATGAATGCGTGGCTGTTGTTTCGTATCGACAAGAACCTCTGTATCATTAGGGCTAATTGTTCGTATCTTAGTTGGTTCAAATGTATAAGATAAATCTTTTTCATAAACCTTAGCTAGTTCCTGACCAAAACGTTCTAAATACGTATCTAATCCAGGCGATTTTTGCAAGTAGCGGCTACGATTACGGCTACGAGCCTTAAAATCAGCCAAAGAGACATAGGTCTGTAAAAAGGCTTCTATATAATAAAGGATATCAGCTGGCTCTATAGCTTCAGCTGTTTTTACACCAATTTGTGGATTAGGGCCAATACCACCTAAGGTAAAGAAATCAAATAAACCGTCCAATCGACCGACAAAACCCATATCACGAAAGCGGACTAATGAATCCGTACTTGGCCCATTAGAAAAGGCCGTTTTAACCTTTCTAGGTAAAGATAGGTGATTAATTTTTCCTAATAGATAATCATTAGCTACATCCGGTATGTTTCCCAAATCAAAGTATTCATCCTTAGTAAGTCCACGTAGGGAGGGGGCTGTTACGTTATTTGGATAATCTGAGCCACTACCACGACTAACTAGCCCACGGTCATAAATTGCCCGCATAAGAGGAATGGCCTTATCAGGGCCTAAGTGATGGAATTGAAAAGTCTGGCCAGTTGTAAAGTGTAGCGTGTTTAGTTGAAAGTCTTCCACAATAGAAGCAAGCGCTTCTAGTTCTTCTTTAGTTATTGTTCCGCCAGTAAAACGGAGACGAATCATAATACTATTAGCACCACGCTCACCAACGGCGCCAAAGCCTAAGGCCTTTGTTTTATAGTCATTTGGCTTGATTTCTTTAGCAAAAAATTGCTTTGTCGCTTCTTCGAATTGCCATAAATCATCTTTGAATACATTTGCCCATTTATTCATACTTTTTTTCTCCTTGGTCAACTAGTTATGTTGACAACATACAATAAGGATAAACGCATATATTCATACGCACATATTTAGGTAGTGTATCATGAATGGACAAAAAAAGAAATAACAATAAGCACAGGTAGACATAATAAGTAAAATAGGGCATGGAAAAGGCAGTAAACATAACCTATATGGATAGACTATGTTTACTGCCTTATCGTATCGTATTAAAATTTATTCGTAGTCTTTAATTAAGGCTAAGAAGTCATCATGATGGGCTTTATCCCAAGATAAGAAATCTAGGCCAGAGGCTTGCACTTTTTCACCTAATGCGACAATAAACTGAGGAATAACAGTAGCTAGTAAGGTACCTAAGTGTTGTCCAAAGGTTTCCTTACCAAAATGGGCACTACCACCGTAGTGTAATTGAAAGGCTGGCTGCGGTTTGCCATCGACAGGCTTAAAAGCACCTTGGAAACCAATCGTTCCAACTTCATGAGTGCCACAAGAATTATGGCAGCCAGAAATGTATAGACGTGGTAATATACCATCCTTAAATTGATAAGGCTTAGCGGCAGCTAATATAGCTTCTAAGAGACCATGTGAATCTTGTAAACCAATTTGACAAACCGTGGCACCTACACAGGAGACAGATTCTTCAAAAGCTGTTTTAGCAGTATGAACGGTATCTGTTAACTTAGCAATTCGTAAGGCTTGATCAGCTGTTAAATTAACAATATAAGCCGTTTCATCAGCAGCTAAACGTAATTCAGCCTCTGGAATGGCGACAATAGCCTTAGCTAAATCTAGGAATTCAGCTACAGTTGGTGTCCCCCCAATAGGATGGTAGTCTACATAATAGAGACCAGCTTGTTTTTGATTGTGAATACGAGGGTGGGTGAGGCCCTTGGCTTGACCCGTCTTATGGATTTGTGGAACTGTAATATCTTTTATCGTTAAGTCTTTTTTCTTAGCTTGAGCCAATTTTTCTTCAAATAGTTTTTGGTATTCAATCAGACCTGGTGTTACTTGCAAATAACGAGTTCGATTCTTAGCCCTATTTTTGTAATCACCTAGAATAGTCCAAGTAGCAATAAAGGCATCAATATAATATAAGATTTGGTCAGCTGGTACTTGTTCATAACATTTAACCCCTAATTTAGGATTAGGTCCCAAACCGCCAATAGAATAAACATCAAAGGTTCCATTCGCATTGCCTACAAAACCTAAGTCTCGGATTGATGTATGCGGTGTATTATCTGGCGAATTAGAAAAGGAAACCTTTAATTTACGTGGTAAGGTTACCTGGTCAATATAAGAAAGAAGTTGTTCACCAGCTGCTTCCATATAGGGACGAACATCAAAATATTCATTAGGATCAACGCCAGTTAAGGCCGGACCCGTTATATTACGAGGAAAATCAGAGCCGCCACCACGTGTTAAAATCCCATGGTCATAAAGGTCGTGAATAAGAGGTAAGGCTTTTTCTTCTGTAATATGGTGCAATTGAATAGACTGACAAGTAGTAAAGTGAACCATAGGCACGTTATACTTAGGGATTAATTCAAGTAAAGCCTTTAAATCATCAGCTGTTACAATACCACTAGAAAAGCGAAGACGATACATAAGTGTATTTGCACCGCGTTCACCATAAGCACCGAAACCACCAGATGTACCTTTATATTCAGATGGACTTAGCTCTTTAGCAAAGAATTTCTTTGTGGCTTCATCAAAGATATGTAAGTCTGGCTTAAAATGGGTTGTCCACTTGGTCAACATACGCATTCCTCCTTAAAATACCTTGTGAATGTAATAGGCGCCATGTTATCCCTTATATACGAACCTATTACATCTATATTGATTCTAGTATAGCAAAGCCTAATTAATATGTAAAAGAAGAATAAACGTAAGATTATCATAGGTAATCACTTATGATTAAGATGGCCAATGTAGACGACTTGATTTAATAAATGTTCAATATAAATTTACTGTAAGTCGGCTACGTGCCTGCTAGTATAAATAAGTAAAATATTGAAATTATATAGCTTTACTATGTCAATTAAGGCGATCATCTTATTATAGAAGCAAATAAACATAAGAAGTTGATGTAACAAGGGATATATAGGCAAATAAATGGATTTTTGCTATAATAAAATAAATAACTTCCGATAACGATATATTATCGGAAGTTATTCTATGAGTACTAGACTTGACCTTTAGCCGTCTTTATGTCAAACGATTAAAGCCAAAATTTATTTCATCGATTAGTTTCTCATCATATAACCTATAAATTTATTATTTTAAGGATACAGCACTATGTCTACTAACAATCACTTCTACTTACGAGATAATACTAAAGTCTTAGGTAATTCACAATTATCAGATAAGGCTAAAGAGCGCATTCTTTTAGCTAAGGCGCCACATACCATTGATGCCTATGAATCTGATTGGAATGACTTTGTCGATTGGTGTACCTATAAAAAAGCTTCCTATTATCCAGCATCACCTGAAACCATTTCTAATTATATTAACGATTTGGCAGATTATGCTAAAGCCAATACCATTTCTCGTCGCATTAGCGCCATTTCAGAAAATTTTAATGCAGCCGGCCTAGCAGAAAATCCTTGTACATCTCCCTTAGTCAAACAAGCCTTGCGTGGTATTCGTCGCTTAAAGGGCACCTATCAGCAAGGGAAAACACCTGTATTATTAGAAGACTTAATTGATATTATAGAGGGTATGCCTAAGTGGGATATTCCGCCTATCGTACAAATACGGGATAAGGCTATTCTACTAATTGGTTTTATGGGTGCTTTTAGGCGAAGTGAAATTAGTGCCTTACGCCTTGAAAATATTAGTTTTAGCCCTAAAGGAATGGAAATATTTATAGCCAATTCCAAAGCCGACCAAGAAGGACAAGGCGCTGTTGTCGCTATTCCTTATATTGATGACGAACGCCTATGTGCGGTATTAGCTGTTCGTAAATGGCTTCAAGTATCACAAATTACTAGTGGTCCTCTGTTTCGTGGCTTTACTAAATCTATGTCATTACGTAAAACAGCCCTTAGTGATAAATCGATTGCGGATATTGTAAAAAAATATATAGCTTTAATTGGTCTAGATCCTTCCATGTATGGCGCCCATAGTTTGCGTCATGGCTTTGCTACAACGGCGGCTGCTTACGGCATCGAAGAACGAAATATTATGCGGCAGACTCGCCACCATAGCGTAAATATGGTACGCCGATACATTAATGAAGCCAATAAATTTGTGGATAATCCTATTACATCCATCTTTAATCAACGCATTCATAGGTGAAAGAAATCTATTCATAAAACTTCTTTTAAGACCTATGAAACAAGTCAATAAGTCTTCCATATAAAAAGGCCTATGTATACGTCCATAGGCCTTTTTATAATAAGAGAAGAAAATGACTACTTATGACTAAGATAAAATAATCTATCTATTGCTTATCACCGGCTGAGATTCGCTGGAATCTGCAAGGTCATACCAGGCTGTAAATCTCCAGAATCACTAATATGATTAATTTGCTTTAGTTGGTAGATAGTCTCACGTACATCTTTTGAATTATCCGTATATTTAGATGCTATGGTCCATAAGGTATCCCCTTTCTCTACTTGTATTGTTTGATCACTCCTTATTACCGAAGCAATAACGCCTTGTTTAGGTGATAATTGAATACAGAAAAAAGCGGTTATCATCATAGCAATAGCTAATAAAACTTCTATTCTAACTACACGTCGTATACCCATTCGCATCTATCTCCTTTATACAGCAAACATACTAATTGAACGTTCGTTTGTTTACGTGCTTATTCTACTAAACGAACGAGTGTTCTGTCAAGCACTTTTATTCGAACAAATACCTTGACATTGTTCGTGTCTATTCTTTATAATATAGATAAGTTAATCTAAATAAAGGAGTTTATTATGAGACGACCAGCAACGGATATTAACACAAGACAAAAAGAAATCTTACAATTTATTATTGACAGTACACGTAATTATTTCCGCTGTCCATCTGTTCGAGAAATTTGCAAACAAACAGGCCTGAGTTCCACCTCTACTATTCAAAATCATTTAAATGCCTTAGAACGCTTTGGCTACATTAAGCGCGATCCCAATAAGAATCGTGCTATTACTGTTTTATTAAATCCAGATAAAACACCAATTACTAGTGGTGAAGCCATTGGGTCACAAACAGCTTATGGGCCAGCCTTCGAAATGAATAATCTGACACTACGGAATGTGCCTTTAATTGGTACTGTGGCCGCGGGTATACCCATTACAGCAGAGCAAAATATAGAAGATGTACTCCCTCTGCCTTCCCAGCTAACCGGTAACTCTGACTGTTTCTTATTGCGTGTTCATGGTGAATCTATGCGCGATATTGGCATGTATGAAGGTGATATGATTATCGTACGTAGCCAACAAACAGCTAATAATGGAGATATCGTCGTTGCCCAAACAGAACCGGATTTTGATGCCACAGTAAAACGTTTCTATAAAGAAAATGGACATATTCGTTTACAACCAGAAAATCCTGACTTTGATCCTATTATTGTAGATACTTGCACCATTGCCGGTAAAGTCATTGGTCTTATCCGTGACCGCTTATAAAAATAGATAAGATAATAAAAAGAGACAGAACCATTTATCATTACTTGGTTCTGTCTCTTTTTATATGTCATATAAAATCAAATGAAGCTATCTTTAAATGAATAAAAGTTATTTTTTATACTTAGTCAATATAGCATCAATAAGGGCTGCTTCGGCTTCTGTTGGCTCACACATAGGTGCATGGAAAGGTCCCGCTGGTAAACCTAATTGTCGTACAGCATATTTTACAGGAATCGGATTGGTTGTAATAAACATATTTTGGAATAATGGCGTTAACTCTTTATTCAAGTTTCTTGCTTTAGCATTATCTCCTGCTACAAATGCTTTAATCATAGCCTGAATCTTGTCTCCATCAATATGAGAAGCCACCGATATAACACCACAACCACCAACAGATAAAATAGGCAAGGTTAAGCCATCATCGCCACTATAAATCATAAAATCTTTATTACCTAAACGGTTAAAAATTTCAATAGTAACAGATAAATCTCCTGCTGCATCTTTAACAGCACAAATATGAGAAAAAGTTTTATGCAGCCGTTCTAATGTAGCTGGTAAAATACGTCCACCTGTACGACCTGGTACATTATAGACCATAATAGGTAAAGAAACTTCCTTAGCTACTGAACCAAAATGAAGCAATAATCCATTCTGATTTGGCTTATTGTAATAAGGAACAACTAACATGATACCATCAACGCCCGTTTCAGCAGCAGCCTTACTAAGAGCGATTGTTGAAGCCGTATCATTCGATCCTGTATTAGCTATCAAGGTGCCTTTTCCCTTACAATGGGCAACTAACGTCTTAAATAGTTGTATTTTTTCTTCTACAGGAATTGTTGGACTCTCCCCTGTTGTACCACAGATTACTAATCCGTCTGAACCATGATCAAAAAGGTAGTTAGCTAAGGTAACAGCACCTTCATAGTCAACCGCACCTTCAGGCGTAAACGGTGTAATCATAGCTGTTAATACACGGCCAAACGTTTTCTGCATAAACTCCTCATCTCCTAATTAAAAACATATCTTTTTCAACGAGTACTTCTGCAATTTGTAAGGCATTTAATGCAGCGCCCTTACGAATCTGATCACCAACAATCCAGAAGTTCATATTTTTATCATTATATAAATCCTTACGGATACGGCCAATTTCGCAATCCGTTTGATTAGATGTATATAAAGGCATAGGGTATTCCTGTTCCTTTGGATTGTCTCTAACAATTAATCCTGGGAAAGCCTGACAAGCCCTTTTAAAATCAACAACGGAAACCGCTTCCTCTGTTTCTACTAGTACGGATTCCGCATGAGACCGATATACGGGCACGCGAACTGTGGTAGGTACAATTTCTATGGAGTCATCATGAAGAATCTTATGGGTTTCATTAACCATCTTCATTTCTTCTTTTGTATAATCATTATCCAAGAAAATATCAATTTGTGGAATCAAGTTAAAAGCAATCGGATAATGCTTAGGACAAGACGTCGTCGGTAAAATTTCTGCCTCCATGTCTTCTCCATTCATATATTGTTTTACTTCTTTACTTAATTCCTCAATTCCTTCTTTACCAGCTCCTGAAACAGCCTGGTAAGTACTAACTACAATGCGTTTAATAGGTGATAAATCATATAAGGGTTTTAAACCTAGAACCATAATAATGGTTGAGCAGTTTGGATTGGCAATAATCCCCTTATGTTTTTCAATGTCTTCTGGATTAACTTCTGGTACCACTAAAGGGACTTCTGGATCCATACGAAAGGCACTGGAATTATCAATAACAATGGCACCTCGTTTAGCTGCTTCGGGAGCCAGCACTTTAGAAATAGATCCGCCAGCAAACAAAGCAATATCAATACCATCAAAAGATTCTGGTTTAGCTTCTTCTACAATATATTCTTTACCACATACAGATAATTTTTTACCGGCAGACCGAGCTGAGGCCAATAATTTTAAATTTGCAAAAGGAAATTGACGTTCTTCTAATAATTTAATAAATTCGGCACCTACGGCTCCTGTAGCTCCAAGAATGGCTAGATTAGGTTTTCTTTGCATAATACTACTCTCTCTTTCTCTCATAAAATAGACTTAATAAATTATTCTCTTATAAATAATGTTCCAAGCCGTAAGTTAACCCTTCAACAGAAGAAATCTTTTTACAAGCTAAGACAACACCTGGCATAAAAGACAAGCGGCTTAAAGAATCATGACGAATCGTTAATGTTTCATCATGACCACCAAATAAAACTTCCTGATGCGCTACATAACCAGGCAAGCGAACACTATGAATGGTAATATCATCTACCTTTGCACCACGAGCACCAGTCAAGCTTTCCTTGGTTAAATCTTCTGATGGTTTTACGCCAGCCGCTTCTCTTGCTTCATTAATTAACTTAGCCGTTAATACAGAAGTACCTGAGGGGGCGTCATATTTGTGGTTATGATGTAATTCAATAATTTCTACATCTGGAAAATACGGTGCCAAGGAAGAGGCCACCTTCATCATCATAACAGCCCCTAAGGAAAAGTTAGGAGCCACTAAGCAATGAGCCTTATTTGCCCGACCAATGCAATCTAATTCAGACCGTTGATCAGCTGTTAATCCTGTCGTACCAATAACCATATGGACACCAGCCGATAAAACTTTTTTCGCATTTTCAAAAATAACAGCAGGTGAAGTAAAATCAACAATAACTTGAGGCTTTTCTTTAGCTAGGGCTTCTTCAATCGATGCATACACAGATTTATGTAATTCTTCAATACCAGCAACAAGACCTACATCCTTACCTGCTTGTTTAGGATCAATGCCACCAATTATACTTAAATCTTTATCAGCGTGTATAGCCTTCACTGATTCACGTCCCATTTTACCAGACGCACCAGACACCATAACTGTAATCACTACATATCCCTCCTATAAAAAAAGACCAGTGGTTAATCTAACCACCGGTCTTTGCGTAGATGCACAAAGAACAATGAGTTAGCACTCCATCATACTTATGATGACAGTTACGTACCTATTAAATACGCAACCAGGATGTATAGCCGCCCTATCCCATCCTTCGGCGAAATACCCTTTTATGTATCCTCATCGTGTGCCCACTTAGATACATGACTCATGAATTTCGCGCCTCTATCTCAATGTATTATCACAATTAGTATAGCGAATTATGAACCTAACGTCAATTATAATTTCTCTTTATACGCTTGAAAATGACAAATCATTTCTTCAGCAGCCTTTAAGGCTGCACCAGAAAAAGATGCACCAGACATCATACGCGCAATTTGTTCTGTATGTTCTTTACGGGATAAAGTTCTCAACTTTGATACCGTTCGACCATCTAACGTTTTCTTTTCTAAATGATAGTGATGGTCGGCAATACTTGCCGTTTGCGGCAAATGAGTAATACAGAAGACTTGATTATGCCGACTAATTCGCAATATTTGGGAAGCAACTTTTAAAGCCACATCCCCACTAATACCTACATCAATTTCATCAAATACAAGCGTCTTAAGACTTTGTCCTGCAAATACAGACTTAAAGGCCAAGGCCATTCGTGAAATTTCACCACCAGAAGCCACTTTTTGTAAAGGATGAAGTTCTTCACCGGCATTCGCTGAAAAGAGGATTTCTATATGTTCAGCTCCTAATTCTGTATAAGTATCACTAGGCCTGATAGAAAAAGAAATCCGAGCCTGTGTCATCCCGAGTAAGGCCAATTCTTTTTGTAAAGCTTCTACGATAATTTTGCTATAAAGTTGACGCAGACGACTTAACTCTTCTAAGGCCTGTTTGGCTTCTTTTTCAGCCTTAGCTAAATTGTCAGCTAATTGACCTTCTTCATTTACTTCTTTTTCTAGCACATCTAAGCGCGCTTGTGCCTTATCTTCATACGCTAATATATCCGGAATCGTTTCGCCATATTTTTTCTTTAATTCATATAAAAGAGAATCTCGTTCCTTACAATAATTATAACGTTCTTCGTCATAGGATAAGCCATCACGATAACGATCAATACCTTGTGCGGCTTCTTCTAATTGAAAATAAGCTGACGATAATAAATCAGATAGGTCTTTCAAGCCTGGTTCTAAGGCTACTAAGTCAAAAAGCTCTGCCTTTACATCATTTAAGGATTCAATTAAAGGGTATCGTCCTTCATAGCAAGCAGTATAACATTGCGACAAAACAGAATAAAGCCGTTCATAATTATCCATTTTCTTTAATTCAAGAGCTAAGGTTTCATCTTCACCAGGCCTTAAGCCGGCTTCTTCAATTTCATCAATTTGAAAGCGAAGCATATCTAGTTCTCTAGCCCTTTGGGCCGCCTCTTCCACAGAATGATCTACTTGTTGCTTAGCCTGCCTATACTTTTTATAGGCGGCCACATAACCTTCATAGGCTTCTTTAATATCTGGCTGATAGGTATCTAAAAATAAATGATGTTTATCCACATCTAATAATTCTTGATTATTGTACTGACCATGAATATCCGCTAAATAGGAACCAATCTGGCGTAAGGCCTTCAAAGGAATTGTTTGATCATTGGCTAAAATATTAGATTTACCCTTCCGATTAAAAGACCGAGATAAGATAAGTTGTCCTTCCTCTACAGGAATATTTTTATTTTCTAATAGCTCTTGCAAGGCTTGATTATCTTCAATAGAAAAAACACCTTCTACGATAAAGCGTTCCTTTCCTGTGCGGATAAATTCAACACTAGCCCGTTCGCCTAGGAGGATACTAAAGGCATCCATTAGAATAGACTTACCAGCCCCCGTTTCACCAGTAAAAATAGTAATTCCTTCTTCAAAAGAGATTTGCATCGTATCAATAATGGCAAAATCACGAATACCTAATTGCGTCAGCATAAGTTACCCTTTCATCATATCGGAAATGCGTTTTAATACAGATTGTACATTTTCCGCTGAATGACAAATAATTAAGATGGTATCATCGCCACCTAAAGTGCCAATGACTTCATTCCAATTGGCATGGTCAACAGCATAGGCAATGGATTGAGCAGATCCTGGCAAGGTGTGTAGTACAATTTGATTCATCGCATAATCTACCTTAATAATAGAATCCTGAAATAAGCGTGTAATCCGTGCCTGTGACAAAAGAACATTTTCATTCGGTGATAAGGCGTAACGGTAGTGCCCATCGCCAGTAGGAATCTTAATAAGCATCAATTCCTTAATATCGCGAGATACTGTAGCTTGCGTAACATCAATGCCTTCTTCTTGTAAGGCAGCCGCTAACTCTTCTTGGGTCTCAATGGAGCGGCTTTGTACAATATCCTTTATTTTATTATAGCGGTAACGCTTCATAGATTTACCTTCCTTTCACAATATATAAGGTGGGTGGATTATGTATTTGATTAATCGGTGACCAATAGGACACATCATATTGTTTTTGATCAAGGGTCCTTAAAAAAGAGGCTAGTTCTACTTCCTCTTGGGCCCCCGCTTCTGTACCAGGGTAAGCGACCAAGGTAATCAATCCTTTAGGCGCTAATTGTTTTAATAAAGCCTTAACAGCCTCTATTGTTGTCGCCCCCTGCGTATGAATGGCATGATTACCTGTCGGCAAATAACCTAAATTAAAAATGGCTAAATCGATAGGTGCTGTAATATATTTAGGTAAAACCTCACTATGAGAGGCCTGAATAAAGTGAACATCATGTAAACCGTTTACCCGCTTTTTAGCTAAGGAAATAGCTTCTGTCTGTATATCTACAGCAAAGATAGACGCTTTCTTAAGTGCCTTTTGAGCTATATAAGTTAAATCTAGCCCCTTGCCACATGTCATATCTACAATCGTCTGTGCCTCTTTTAATTGCTGATCCCATAACACATGTTGAAAGGCGACTGCATGATTAAGATTAATCATAATATTTCATCTCGTCTAGCCCCTAATTTCTTAAATAAAGAGGCAAAAAACTTTTTATCTGGAAAACGAATCTGCTTACAATGAGCGGAACCAACCTCAATATGCAAGCTATCTTCATTAGTAAAATCATAATCAAAAGTACCATCTACACAAATATGTAAATGTGTTTGCCGTTTAGGCATAGAAATATCAATACGAGCACTCTCTTTTAATACGAGTGATACACCTTGCAATAAATGTGGTGCAATCGGTGTCACAATAATAGACCGATTATCTGGTGCCAAAATAGGACCACCTGCTGATAAATTATAACCAGTTGAGCCAGTTGATGTTGAAATAATTAAACCATCCGCTGGGTACATTTGGGTATGCCCTTCATTAATAGCTAAATTGATGCGGGCCATCTTAGCTGGTTCTTCTCGTGTAATAACAACTTCATTAATAATAGGGACTAAGGGCTGATTACCCTTTGGCGTGCGGATAAAAGCTTGTAAATAAATACGCTCTTCTACTCGGCATTGCCCATTAATAATCATCTTTAAGCGTTGATCAATTTCATCTAATTCAATTTGATTTAAAAATCCTAATTCCCCTAAATTAATACCACAAATAGGAATATTATAAGAAACAATCTTACGGGCAAGTTCTATAAAAGTGCCATCGCCACCTAAGCTGAAGGCAATATCAATATCAGCAAATATTTGAGGAATACTTATAAACATATCTTGAGGCAGGCCCAATTCTTCATTGTAAAAACGAGCCTCCTCAGAATCAGCAATCAATACCTCTATATTTCGTTTTCGACAACTTGCCATCATTTCCTTTATAACAGGAACAATTGTCTTCTTACTCCAATTAGGAAAAAATCCAACACGCATAATACCACCTATTATAGTGTATGAGCCTTATCGACTACACTTGTAATTAATTCATCAGTAACAGATAAGCTGCCAGCTTCCTGTTTTGTAAAATAACCTAGAAACTCAATATTTCCTTCCGTTCCTTTTATGGGCGAATAAGTAAGTCCGTGTACATATAGGCCACAGTCAAGAGCCACCTGTAAAATACGATGTAAAACTTCTTCATGGACTCGTCTATCTCGTACAATGCCACCCTTGCCTACCTTTTCACGGCCAGCCTCAAACTGAGGCTTGATTAAAGCCACTAGTTGGCCCCTATCTTTTAATAAGGTAACCGCGACTGGCAGTACCTTATCAAGAGATATAAAAGCCACATCAATAGAAATAAAATCAACTAGCTCACCAATCTGCTCCGGAGTCACTGCCCGAATATTTTGTTTTTCCATATTAATAACGCGCGTATCTTGTCGCAACTTCCATGCTAATTGATTATATCCTACATCAATAGCATACACGTGGTCAGCCCCATTTTGCAATGCGCAATCTGTAAATCCACCTGTTGAAGCACCAATATCAATCATCGTGGCACCTTGTAAATCAATTGGATATAACTCGATAGCCTTTTCTAATTTCAGGCCCCCACGACTAACATAAGGCAAGGTATTTCCCTTGACAATTAAATGCGTATCCACAGGAATCTTTACGCCCGCCTTATCAAGGCAGGCATGCTCATTATATATCTGACCAGCCATAATAGCAGCCTTTGCCTTTTCTCGGCTTTCAAATAAACCTCGATTCACTAATAATACATCAAGGCGCTCTTTATTACTCATACCTTTACTCTATTTCCATATAAAAATATAATACTTACTAAAATTATCATCTAGTCACTATGTCACGAAGCAACTAATATCTCTTTTAGGTGACTTACGAAGTATGGAGAGTCCTAAAGACCATCAGACACTTCGTAGCCTATAATATATTTATCTAAATTCTTGGCACTATGTCACGAAGCAACTAATGTCTCTTTTAGGCGACTTACGAAGTATGGAGTCCTAAAAGACCATTAGACACTTCGTAGCCCATAATATATTTATCTAAATTCTTAGCACTATGTCACGAAGCACCTAATGTCTCTTTTAGGCGACTTACAAAGTATGGAGTCCTAAAAGACCATTAGGTGCTTCCGCACTTTGATTATATTAATCTATCTTTAAAAACATGACTAAGCACTTCTATGTAACAAATACTCAATTAAAGCAACTAATTGACTCGTATCTACAGCTTCTAATCCATCAAGGCTTTGTTTAGCCTTTTCTGCCGTCTCACAAGCATAGGCCTTAGCGCCCTCTAATCCAAAAATAGATGTATACGTAGCCTTATGCTCCTTTTCATCAGAGCCTGGCATTTTACCTAATTCTTCCATAGTACCCGTTACATCTAACATATCATCTGTAATCTGAAAGAGCAGTCCCAAAGCCTTAGCATAGGAAATATACGCATCTTTTATTTCGCTAGATGCCTTGCCTAATATAGTCCCCATATGTATAGCTGCTAAAAATAAGGCTCCCGTTTTACCTGCATGCAATACTTGTAACTCTTTTAACGATAAGGTTTGTCCTTCTGAATGCAAATCATAAGCCTGTCCTCCAACCATACCAGCTGGGCCAGCTGCCTTAGCTAAGATCTCTATACAGGATAGTTTTTGCTCATTCTTAGCCGCCCTATTATCAGTAATACATTCAAAAGCATAGGTCAACAAACCATCACCAGCTAGCGTAGCCATGCCATCGCCATAGACCTTATGATTAGTCAAACGTCCCCGACGATAATCATCATTATCCATGGCCGGTAAATCATCATGAATTAACGAATAGGTATGAATGACTTCCAAACTACAAATAAGATCTAAATAGGGATGCCAGCCTACATGCAAAGAATCCAAGGTTAACATAGTTAAAATAGGCCGAATACGTTTACCACCTGCTAAAAGGCTATATTCCATAGCCTTATATAGACAGGCATACTCTTTATTAGGTGTCTTTAAAAGCTTAGTTAATTGATCATCAACTACTTTTTTATAGGTTTGTAAGGTATCTGTCAGCATCCTAACCTCTTATTCCGTAACTTGTACTTCCTCAATCAATTGTTTTACTTCGGCTTCTACTGATGTGAGTATAGTCGAACAATCTTTTACTAATGTTAAGCCTTTTTTATATTGTGTCAATAATTGACTCACTGTCATTTGATCAGCGTCAAGATTTTGAACAATGGTCTCTAATTCCTTATATTTTTTTTCGTAGGACTTTAATGAACTAGCCACGAACTAACACTTCCTTTACCTCTGTTTCTATTTGCCCATCCTGTAATTCTACTCTTAAACAATCACCCGTTTTTACCTCTTTAATTGAAGTAAGAACTATCTCATCCTTACTAAGCCGAGCATAACCTTTCATCATAATCCGTAAAGGATTGAGAGCCTCTAGTTGACTAGATAAAACGGCTAACTGCTTTTTCTTATTTTCTAATTGCCTCATGGTACCTTCTCTAAGACGATACCTATTAGCTTGTATAGCCTGCTTTTCTTGATGGAGAAAAGTTAAGACAGGAAGTCCTAAGCGACGATTAAAAAGAGCATCCAATTCTTGTCGTTTGAGTCGTAAGGTATCTAGCATATAATTCGTTAAATACTTACTTTTATCCTGTAGGGACTGCTCTAATTGATATAAAGGATATACAGCTAATTCAGCAGCGTGACTAGGAGTAGCCCCTCTTACATCGGCCGCAAAATCGCATAAGGTATAATCCGTTTCATGCCCAACGGCAGAAATACTCGGCGTTTTAGCCCCATAAAGAGCCTTGACAACCCGTTGATCATTAAAACACCACAAGTCATCCATGGATCCACCACCACGGCCAACAATTATGAGTTCTACCTCTGGATCAGCGTCTGCCATGGCAATTCCCTTAGCAATTAAACCGCTAGCCTCTTGCCCTTGTACAGGCACAGCAAACAATTTAAAAGTAACTAAGGGATTCCGTTGTTTAGCCACATGTAGAATATCATGTAAAACAGCTCCTGAAGAGGATGTAACAATACCTATGCAAGTAGGCATAATTGGTAAAGCCTGTTTATGCGCTTGGTCAAAATAGCCTTGCTCTGTTAACTGCTTTTTTAAAAGTTCAAAAGCGATTTGCTGGTCACTCTTGTTCCCTAGCTCCATATCATTACAAATAAAGGATAAGCGACCTGATTTTTCATAAAAATTAACAGCCGCACGGATAATAACAAAAAGACCATTTTCTAATTTACCTACTAGGCCCCGCCTTATAGCCGTACTCTTCCATAAGGCAATATCAATAGACGCATTCTCATCTTTTAAAGAAAAATAATAATGCCCAGCCGAATGACGTTTTAAATTAGTAATCGTACCTGCTACATAAATATTTTTTAAAAGATAGTCTTTTTCTAAGGTGCGTTTAACTAAGGCAGCTAAACGACTAACAGAATACACATTTTCACTACTCATCTGGTCACCTCCCCTTATCATCAATAAAATTAATCCGCAGTAAGTAACCTCGTTGCTTATTATCATTAAAAAAATAGAAATTCATTTTCAAAACAAGTAACTCTCATCGTATTTACAACAATTGGCTATTACAATAATAAGCACCATACGCATTCCCCAAGGCATTGTCCGCACTATGATAAGGTGAAGCCACATGAAGTTCCATCTGATTATCTTGGCACCATTGACCAAGACACTGGCGTAAGGCTTGATTACTCAGTACACCACCGACAGCGATTAATTCCTTGCAATCTGGATACTGTGGCTGCATTAATGCTAATAATTTTATAACTGACTGACTAATACATTCCATAACAGCTTTAGCCAGTATGGCTGGTTCTTCTCCTCTTTTAAGGCGGCGGATAGCTTCAGAATAGGGGCCGCCAAAACTTATATGTCCCCTCTTAACGGCTACAGGTAAAGCATGTAAATCTTGCGCCGTCTTTGCTAGCCTTTCTAAGTGAGGTCCTGCTGGAAAAGGTAAATTCAAGGCAACGCCAATACGGTCAATAAACTGCCCTGCCTTTAAATCATCAGCCTGTCCTATAATTTTTACAGAAAAAGATTGGATGTCGGGCTGCCAATGGCAATACAAAAGCTCCGTTGTACCTCCAGATATATGCAATGCCCAAAAAGGATTTTCTGGTATGCGCCCCCACTCCTGAAGAGCGGATAATATATGATTTTCTTGATGTGAAAATTGATACAAGGGCACCTGTAAACAATGAGCCAAACTTCTAGCCTGCCCTAATCCCACTAGAAAAGCAGGCATATAGGAATTATCCTCCCTACGAGGAAAGGCACTCACCCCTATAGCCGCTAAATCACCTATCTTACCCAAAGATTCTATTAAATTAGGTAAGGCTCGTGTATGCTGAAAAACCATTTCTGATTGGCGCAGGCCACGTTTCCCAGTTTGCACAGTAAGTAATTTCTTTTGTTCTCCTACAATCTGCCCCCTGGCATCAAGAAGTGTACAGGATGTAGTATAACAACTCGTATCAATTCCTAAATAATATGTCACTGGTTGGCCGACTTTTCTAATTTATCTTTGCTAATATGATCTAAAATAGCATTCACAAATTTATAAGACCCATCGCTACCAAATTCTTTACTTAAACGAACCGCTTCATTAATGGCAATAGGTGCCGGTGTCTTGTCCATCATCATCAACATTTCCCATAAGGCCATCCGCAAAATGGTAAGCTCAACTTGAGGCATACGATTACTTGGCCGTTTAGGTGAATATTGATTAATTAAGGCATCAAGGCTTTCTTTTTCTTTTTTTACTCCATTAATAAGGCTCTGAGCATAGTTCTTATCTAACGATGCATCGTAAGTATCCATAGGTACAGAAACCGCTTCGTCTGCACCAGTAAAGGTTTGTGCATATAAGTATTGTAAAGCGTATGCACGCGCTGCTTTTCTATTTCTTTGTAATTTCATTATCTTTCTCTTTATGAACAAAAATATCTTCGTAATGAATATCTACGCGAATATTACGTAAGCCTGTGCGATTATGAATATCCTGTCGTACTTGATTGCGAATTAATTCCGTTAAGGATTCTAATTGACTTCCATACCAAATATTTATATAAATATTTATTTCTATACACTCTTTTTTGTGCTTTATATTTAATCCTGGATAGCGTTTGGAACCAAAGCGATGAACCAGCCCTTCTACAACACTCTCGTAAAAACGACTACTCATAGAATGGATGGCAGGAAAATTAGCTAACGTATGCATGGTTATCGTTAATAAAGCTTCATCACTGACCTTAGCTGTTGCTGATACAAGCTCCTTCTCATTCACCATGACTAATCTCCTCATCCTTCTTACGTGGTCCGCCTACAGGTGTCCTAGGGCTAAAATCAACGCCTTGTGCAAAAATATTAATTTCGCCCATAGTAACTCCGGTATATTTTTCCATACCAGATTTTACATATTCCTGCAAACGTAAAGCTACATCAGGGATACGGTAACCATAAGCAAAAATGACATACAATTCCACACTTAAGGTTTTATCTGGCCGCCACTTGATACGAACACCTTCGTATTCATTTTTTATACCGACCCACTCAGAAATACCTTCAGAAAAGGTGGTGCTCATGCCAGCTACACCTTTTACTTCCATGGCCAATAAGCCGGCTAATTTTCTATACACGGTATCGCTTATTTTAGTGAGCCCTGTAAAAAATTCGCCTTCTTTTTTTAGTGGTCTTTCTTCTTGTACTTGTTCCATAATAGCACCTTATAAATAAAAGCATTTGCCAATAACCTATGTAACCGACAAATGCTTTTACTATCATTTCTATATATACCCTTTAGAGTAATGCTGTAAAAAGATCAAGTGAACTAAGCACGTTCAATGTATTGGCCAGTACGAGTATCAATACGCAATACATCATCAACTTCGATGAACAAAGGTACCTTTACTACATAACCTGTTTCCAATTTAGCTGGTTTGTTACCGCCAGTAGCTGTATCGCCACGAATACCAGGGTCTGTTTCAACAACACGAAGTTCAACAGCCACTGGTAAATCAATACCAATAACAATGCCTTGGAAGAACATAATCATAACTTCCATATTTTCTAACAAGAAGTTCTTAGCATCCCCTAACTGTTCTTCGTTAAGTTCAATCTGGTCGTATGTTTCTGTATCCATAAATGTATAAGAACCATCAGCTTCATATAAATACTGCATACGGCGACGGTCAACATGAGCCTTTGGCACTTTTTCACCAGCATTAAAAGTACGTTCAACAACAGAGCCAGTCTGCAAATTTTTTAATTTGCAGCGTACAAAGGCAGCCCCTTTACCTGGTTTTACATGCTGGAATTCAACAACCTGCCATACATTACCATCTAATTCAATGGTTACACCAGGTCTAAAATCATTACTTGAAATCATGAGAATACCTCCGTTTACTTATCTAACTCTATTAAATCTTTCGAAGTATGTGTGAGAACTTCACACCCTTCGCGAGTAACAATAACACTATCTTCAATACGAAGACCAATTTCTTCTGGGAAATAAATACCTGGTTCAACAGTAACAACCATATTTTCTTCTAAGGTATCTGTTGATCTTGGCGAAGCTACTGGCAGTTCGTGAATTTCAAGACCTACCCCATGACCTGTGCCATGCGTATACTTATCTCCATAGCCATCAGCTGTTAAACTATCTCGGCAGACAGCATCCAATTCTTTGCCTGTCATACCAGCATGGACAGCGGCGACACCCTTCTTTTGTGCTTTTAATACACTAGCGTATAACTTACGTTGCAGCTCAGAAGCTGTCCCCATAACGATAGTACGTGTCATATCTGAATGATAGCCTTCATAAACAGCGCCAAAATCAAAGGTAACAAAATCACCTTCTTCAATGACCTTGTCAGAAGCGACACCATGCGGCATGCAAGAACGTACACCAGAAGCTATAATCGTGGTAAAAGACGGTTCATCTGAACCACGCATAAGCATTTCTTTTTCCAAGAGTATACGCGCTTCATTCTCAGTCATGCCTGGATGTAATTGTGGCAACAAAGCAGCAAAAGAATCATCAGCAATCTTAGCAGCTTGACGCATTTTGACTAATTCCTCTTCTGTTTTTATGGCACGTAAATTAGAAAAGTTATAAGACTTAAACCCATCAAAAGTTAAGACATTACAAAAATCTTCATACGTATCAACCGGCACATAATTACCTTCAAACAAACAAGCATGCCCTTTAGGCATGACTGATTTCAAGGCCTTATTCATAGCCTGCCAAGGATTTTTTTCATACTGAATAACCGTATATCCTTGACATTCCTGCTTAGCTTGTTCAGTATACCGACCATCTGTAATAAAGAAAGCCTGATGATGCAAAATCAAGGCATATCCTGTCGTCCCTGTAAAGCCAGTAAAATAATGCAAGTTCGTTGGACTGATTAATACAGCTCCATCATAGGATTCTCTACACAAATAATTTTGTAATCGTTTTAATCCATTCATGGAAACACTTCCCTTTACATAAATTTCACTTAATGATACCACAGATTCTCTATTTTGAAAATGTATGATTATAAGGAAAAGAGTCTATACTCGTCTTCTGTTAATTCTTTATACTGACCTAATTCCTCAATACCATTCAAACCAATCTCATCTATAGATATTCGTTTTAAGTAAGTTACATGACCACCAAGAGCAGCAATCATTCGCTTTACTTGGTGATATTTCCCTTCTTCAATCCATATATAGCCCTTACCACCTAATGCCTTAGCCCGTGCTATCCATTCTATCTTCGCTGGTTTACATTGCGTTCCATCCCGTAAGACTAATCCTTTAGCTAACTGTTCTTTTGCATCAGAAGCTAATTGACCTTCATAAGTGAAATAATATTTTTTCTGACAGTCCTTACGCCCATGAATAACGCGATGCCCCCATTGCCCATCGGTAGTCAAGAGCAATAACCCTTCTGTATCCTTATCCAAACGACCTACAGGCTTAAGGCCCATTTTCTTATAAGCTGGTGGCAATAAGTCCATAACAGTAGGATGTAAAGAGTCCTCTAAGGCTGTCACATAGCCAGCTGGCTTATTTAACTTAATATAATAAGTCTGCTGATTATTTATTACTTGCCCATCAAGAGTAATCCTATCTTTTTCTAGGTCAATCGACATGTCTTTTCGCTGACAAATAACACCATTTACACTGACAAGACCCTGTTTTATTAATTGATGGACCTCTTTACGGCTGCCTATAGCCTTATTAGCAAGAAACTTATCTATTCTCATCTTTCTATAAACCTATAGTATGCTTGGTGTCATTTAAGAAAGAAATCGTATTATGATCATTGTCCCCCATGCCATAATAAGCAATACAATTAATAGCGGTATTACCTTGACTAAAATTCCACGCATAGTGTAAAGGCAAATGAATCAGCTTACATAAAAGGGTGCGAATAGTGCCTCCGTGACAAACGACTAAGATGGATTGTCCATTCTCTGCGTCTGCTATTTCATCAGATAAAGCCTCCCAAGCCCTATCCTGTACTTCTTGAAAGGTTTCTCCATTAGGCAAGGCTGTCGTTTCTGGGTGGCGGTACATATTCCAAATCATGCCAGGCCAACGCGCATCAATTTCATCAATATGTAGCGTTTCCCAATCGCCAAAATTTACTTCTCGTATACGTGAATCCACCTTTAGTGGTGCATGATGATAGGCATTAATGGACTCTGCCGTTACCTGTGCCCGTGATAAATCACTGCTTATGATACGGTCAATCTGAAACTCTTTCATAGCTTCAGCACAAGCCTTAGCCTGAGCTAGCCCCCTTGCATTAAGGGGCACATCAGTAAAACCTTGGTATTTTCCTTGTATATTCCAATCGGTTTCGCCATGACGAACCAAATAAATTGTATTCATTCTAAAAACTCCTATAGATATATAACCCTACACGGCTCTTCCTTACCTCATACTATTCTATATAAAACTTATGTCGTTAGTATCTCATGCAGACAGGCAACAAGTATTTTATTGTCTTCATGTCTTTTGACTGCCACTCGGAACCATCCTTGTCCCAGACCACGATACGCTTGGCAAGAACGAATTAAAATACCCGATTTAGCCAAACCGCTTTGTAGCCTTGCTAGTTGATTTTGCCAAACACCTTGTAATTGGCCTAATAAATAATTAACGCTACCTTGGCACATACTTATAACTGATTCTGCTTGTAAGGATTCATATAAATACTGCCGTTCCTTATCAATATAAAGGCGGCTTTTTTGAATATATTCATCCTGTCCAATAGCTGCCGCCCCATACACTTGAGCCAATCGATTAACTGTCCAAGAAGGAACTTGTTTAGCCCATTGATTAAGAACAGATGCCTTCCCTAATAGCATGCCTAATCGGAGGCCTGGTACAGCATAACACTTGGTAAAAGAATGCAAAACAAATAGATTATCTAAATCTTTACAATATGGTCGCATGGATGTTTTTTGGTCAGTAAATTCTATAAAAGATTCGTCAATCAAAAATAAACAATCCGAATACTTTCGTGCCAAAAAAGCCACCTTATCTGGATCAACTAAACTACCATCTGGATTATTAGGATTTCCTAAACAAACAATAGTTGCTTCTCCTATACGAGATAAAACGGTATCAAGTTCCTCATAGTTAATTCGTTGATATACGTTTGTATTTTTTACATCAATAGAGAAATATTGAGCCTGCAGTCCATAAGCTAATCCCGCTTCCTCATATTCAGAAAAACCCGGTGCTGGCACTAATATATGCTTACATTGACTGCCATGAATGGCAACGTAAAGAAGTTCAGCGGCTCCATTACCAAATAAAATCATATCGCTAGGCAGTTTCCATTTATGAGTAACGACCTTATATAAGTCTGTGTTCTGTGGATCTGGATAATGAATTATCGACGGAAATGCATCTAATGCTGCCTGGTAAGCATGTGGTTCCGGCCCCATTGGATTAATGTTGGCGCTAAAATCAAGAATAGTTTTTTGCCTATCTGCCATTTGCTCACGAAAGGCATATACATTACCACCGTGCGTACTCTCTTTCATCGGCACACCTCCTGCTCAATTTTTTGCCACTTACTAGCCTCAAATTCTTCATCATCGTTAAACTTAGCATAAGTTAGGCCTTCCATTCTTGTTTCGACTAAATCTAAATAGGTAAGACTTACTAACTCAGCAAGAATCTCTTCTTTACAAGCAGCAATATTTGCTTTATTCGATTCAGGAAAGATAAGTCCCGAGACAGTACCGCTATGAGCAATAATAGTACCTAGACTGCCATAAGTCTTCCCTAACTCATGCAAGCGGTATAAATAGGGTTTATATAAAATACGCTGATTAGCAAAGGCACTAATCGTAGCCGCTTCTCCAATTTTTCCTATATCATGGGTTTGGAGCCCCTTTTTAAATAAAGTAAGAGCCTCTTTGATATAAGGCTCTTTTTCCTTAATAAGAGCGGGTAATTCTTTTCGTCGATTAAAAGCAATGGTATCAATCATACCACCGCTATCAAAGATTAAAATCTTTAAAGGGGGACATGTTCCTAAAGGTTGAGCCATTCGCCCCTGCATATAATCAAACTGGATAATGCCTGGATAAAAAGCAGCATCACTTGGTTCAATAGATAGGCAAATCGTTTCCAGTTCTTTATTAGATAATCTATGATGACAGGCTAAGCTAGTAGCCATGGCTATCGCACTAATATCAGCACTACTAGAAGCCATTCCCTTTCCTTGAGGAATATCTGACCGCCAATAAATGGGCGATATTTCTCTCTGATTAGCACATAAAGAAGAAGCTTTCTTATAGGCCTGTTGCGATTTAGCTAGCAACTGCCTTGTATAAGAAGTTAGTCTTATCTTACTAGCTGAGTTATCCGTAATCGCATAAGAATAACGATTAATAGGACAGGTGACAAGGAAGGATTGTCCATTGATAGAGCCTTGTATGAATTCACCGCATGTACCTGGTGAACGCACAATATACATGGACAATCCCTCCTTCCTTTACAAACAATACCTAATCCAGCCAAGTAAATAAGATACCTGCATACATAGCGACTAACAACAATTCCGTAAATTCAGTAACAAACCCATAAGTATCGCCTGTTAATCCGCCCAATTGATGACTAATATAGGTATTAACAAGATAATTAATCAAAACTGTGGCTACTAAAAATATAAAATAAATATGTCCAAACCAAATAATAGGCAATAAAGCCCAAATAAGACCTACCCAAATTGTATACGATGGGGATAAGTCAGCAAAGGCCTTTCCCATCCCCTGTGGCCGTGCATAGTGAAATAAACGAATACTTAAAATCATAGAAAAACGGCTCAATAAAGGCATACACAAAAGCAAAGGTATCATAAAGAAAGGTGGTACCACAGTTAGCAACTGCCATTTCAATAAGGTTAGAAAAACAAAGCCCACAACCCCAAAGGAACCAACTCGGCTATCCTTCATAATTTCTAACTTGCGTTCTCGTTCTCGTCCAGAAAAAAGGCCATCACAAGTATCCATAAATCCATCGGCATGAATACCACCGGTAAGAATAAATTCAGATACAACTAAAATTAATGTCGTTACCGTATAAGGAAAAATCCATGAACAAATCCAATAAACAAAAGATAATATAGCTCCTATAATAAAACCAATAAAAGGAAAATAAAGGACGCTTTTCCCAAAATCTTCTTCTGTCCATGCCGTTTGATTAACAAGTTTTATACGTGTTAAAAACTGTAAAGCCACAAAAAAGGCTCTCATAAAATCACCGCGATTTCTTTAATAAGTATTGTTATAATGAGTGCTTCAATAGTAACGGTATACATAAGTATACTGGTACGCAATATATGAATACCCCGTAAAGGCTGCTGCGCATCCCCCATATAGGCCCGAAAGGTCATAGTCTCACCATACTTATTATGGCCACCCAACCGAATATGTAAGGCACCTGCGGTAGGTGCTTCTGCATACCCTCCATTAGGACTAGGATGTTTAGACGCATCGCGGCGTAATATTCGCCAAGCCTGTTTGCCATCAAGTGGTAACAGATAAGCCGCTATAACAAATAGAATGCCCGCTATCCGTGCAGGAATAAAATTCAACACATCATCTAATCGAGCTGCAAACCAACCAAAGTACATATAACGTTCATTACGATAGGCTATCATAGAATCCAAAGTATTAGCCGTCCGGTATAAAATAGCACCTAAAGGACCCAGAACGGCAAAAAATAACAAAGGAGAAACAATACCATCAATCGTATTTTCAGCAATGGTTTCAATGGTTGCTCTCGTTATTTCACCTTCATCTAGCTCCTTTGTATTACGACCAACAATCATGCTTACAGCCTGTCGAGCCCTATTAATTTGCTTGCGCTTAAGAAGTTTATAAATCCCCAGACCCGCCTTGGTTAAGGCTCTAGGGCTAATTGTTACATAAACGAAAATAATTTCAATGACATAGTACAGCCAGTCGTTAATAAAGCCACTAAGACCTAAGATAAAAACACTAATAAGGCAAACTGTCCCTAAAGTGGCTAAGACTGTCATGGTGCCATAAAAATAATGCTGACACCGTTTATCATCCACATGATAAAAGAGGCTTTCATACCAAGCAATTAATCGCCCAATCAAAGCAACAGGATGCCATTTAGTCTGAGGATCACCAATAAGTGTATCTAAAATTAAGGCCAAAACAGGAACAAACAACTGATTATGTATACTAATCCACTCTATCATATATTCGCCTCAGTAAGTACACTTTCAATATACTTCATATCCAACTCGTGTTCTACTACATCAGCTAACCGATTATAAGCTTCTTCTTTATGCGCTGCGTAATGAAAAACTTCTTCTAAAGGTTCCAATCCTTTACGTATGCGTAATTGATTTAATAGGGACCGACGAATACCATCATTATCTAAAAAACCATGAATATAAGTTCCCATCACGGTTTTATCTGGTGAAACAAAACCATCAGATAAATGCATGGTCTGAGAACTACGAGATAAAATAGTAAAACATGAATCAGCTTTTGCAAAAGACTCCGTATCCCCCATATGAATTTCATAGCCATCTAAATGATTTCCGCTATAATCCATATTTAAAAAAGCTAGCTTATCAACAGAGAATGTTACTTGATGGGTTTGTTTTTTATCTAACATAGTCGTATCTGTAGGTAAAAGACCAAAACCATCCACCTCACTTAAGTCACTTTCCGTGTGATGCGGATCGTATAAATGAGATCCTAACATCTGATAACCGCCGCAAATACCTAATACTGGTACGCCTTCTTTATGAAGAGCTAAGATATCATCAAATAGACCTGTGTCTTTTAAATATTGTAAATCGGCCAAGGTATTCTTAGAGCCAGGTAACACAATCAAATCAGGGTGACCTAAGCTATCTCCTTCTTGAATATAACGAACAAAGACATCCGGCTCATAAGCCAAGGCATCGAAATCAGTAAAATTAGAAATTTTAGGTGTCTGAATAACAGCAATGGTTAATTCTTTACGAGAAATACCACGCTTAGCCTCTAAAGCTACAGAATCTTCTTCATCAATATCTAAATTTTCAATGGCTGGAATTACACCAACCACCTTTTTACCTGTTTTTTCTTCAATAAAATCAACAGCCGGTTGTAGTAGTGTTCGATCACCACGGAATTTATTAATAATAATGCCTTTGACAAGATCTCGTTCCTCAGGGTCTAATAATTCTAAGGTACCCACCACAGAAGCAATGGCACCCCCTCGATCGATATCAGCGACTAACATAACAGGAGCCTGTAACAATTTAGCTACACGCATATTTACGATATCGTTAGCCTTTAGATTAACTTCCGCAGGACTACCAGCGCCTTCAATAACGATACGATCAAAATGCCTATTTAAGTAAGAAAGGCTATCTTTAACCTTGTCTAAAGCAGATAAAGAATACTGTGTATGATATTCTTTGGCACTTAAGGTGCCAACCGGTTTCCCCATAAGAACAACTTGAGATGACTGATTACCTGTTGGCTTGAGCAAAACAGGATTCATTTGCACAATAGGCTCTTCTTTAGCCGCTTCTGCTTGAGCTACTTGGGCGCGGCCAATCTCATCACCCGCCTTGGTTACATAGGAGTTAAGAGCCATATTCTGTGCCTTAAAAGGAGCCGTTCGATAGCCTTGCCGTGCAAAAATCCGGCACATCGCTGTAGCAAGAATACTCTTACCTACATTAGAACTTGTTCCTTGAAACATGATTGTCTTAGCCATGCAATACAACCTCCTGGCTTTTTAACTCTATAGTAACGCCACTAATCGTCATATAAACTTGCGATGCCTCCTGAGCTACCAACTGATTTAGCTTGCCAGCTACATCGCGAAAAAAACGAGATAAAGGCTCAGATGGTACAATACCCATCCCCAATTCATTCGTTACAAAAATAACAGTCTGGTTCGATTCTTTTATTTTCTTCAATAATTTAGTGTATTCTTTTAATAAGCTCTCTTCTATTTGATTGGCACTCTCTTGTGAAAGCTCTTTATCTAAAAAAGCATTCATCACATACATGGTTAAACAGTCAACTAACACAAGATTGTCTCTTTCTAAGGGACCATTCCAATGTGCCAACAAGTTATAAGGAATTTCATAAGTGGTCCATGCCTTTCCACGCCGCTTCTTGTGCTTATCTACCCTATCTTGCATTTCTTCATCAAAAACCTGACCCGTGGCTACATACGCATGCGTTCCTGTCTGACTCAACGCTAATCGTTCAGCAAACTCACTTTTACCGCTTCTTGCACCACCCGTACAAAGAATTACCTGACCCATCGTAAGGATTCATCCTATCTACCTATCAATATACTTATAAATTAATTAGATATACATCTAATTAATCCTTAACAATACCTCTCTTATAGTACTACATTTTCATCAAATAATCATCATCAAAACAACTAGTATCTCACAACAGAAGTTTTTATTTTATGAATTCCGACTAAAAGTATTGACGCCTTACAGCAAGTGTCTTATAGTGAACAAGTTAACAAAAGAATTTTTCTACTTATTAAAAAGCATAACTAACAATCAGGACTACGCCTTTTAACATTTTATAATAACTACTTAACTATCTTGCCTAGTCACACAAAAGCAAGCTAAAGAAACTACCTAACCTATATTACATTTTAAGGAGACTAACTATGGAAATTATAAATCTATCTGTAAAAATGATGGCTACCTTATGGGAAAATACCTATCGGGCTATCCTCACCAATCAAGATGGTGACTATACAGCTGCAGCCCGCGTTATTATTAATGTACCATTACCACCAGAATTAATGCCCGATGATGCGCCCCATGTAGAAGCTGAAATGACCGTTCTTATTGAAGACTCCCTTATTGACCCTAATCAAATTATTAGCTTTGAAACCATAGCTGCTGCTAAATTACGAGCTCAATTTAACTATGAAATTATTAATGTCTACTTCTACTATCCAAGCCCAATTTCTACCCTCTCGACAGAAGAACAAGACGAAATTAAAAACTCTTTATAACTCTTCCTCAGCTCGAGCTAATATAAAGCATAAATCAGATAGTCGGTTCAAATATTTAATATCGATATCATGTACACTTTCTTTGGCATCATATACGCGCCATAAAGCCCGTTCAGCCCGTCGTGTAATAGTACGAGCTACATGTAGATAAGCAGCGGTTTGATGATCACCGGGAATAATAAAATGATTTAATTCTGGTAATTGACCTTGAAACGCATCAATCGTATCCTCTTGCCAAGTAATCATTTCTTCCGTAATTGTTGCTTCTTTTCCTATGCTCGCTACATCTGCCATAAGCATCCATAACTCTTTCTCTACTTTTAATAGAACATCTTTAACCTTAGCCTGCTTAGCTGCTGCCCTAGCAAGCCCTAAAAAAGCCTGCAATTCATCAATATTACCGTAAGCCTCTACACGAAGTGAACTCTTACGAACCCGTTCACCTGTATATAAACCAGTCGAGCCTTTATCACCTGTTTTTGTATAAATCTTAGCCATATCAATTACCTCCTACTACGATTAAACACTCTTTACATATTCGCTACCTAAAGACCTAACTCCTATTTTCTATCATAAATAGACCCTAATTTCTTTCAAATCTAATCTATGGCACTAAATAAAGAAGCGTATACATCTTCCTGTAGGCGACCTGACGCAGGCTTGAGCCCTAAGGAAGATGTATACACTTCCGTTGTACTGCAACAGCAAAAGAAATTAGCGTCTCTGTGCTGCCATTTCTTTTAGCTTTGCAATTCGTTTTTCTGTTGATGGATGGGTGCTAAACAAATTAGCACCTAAAGATTTTAAATTACCAATGGGATTAATAATAAACATATGAGCTGTCGCTTCTGCCTGCTTTTCAGACACATTTGGCAATGCACCATATTTAGAATAATAATCGATTTTAGCTAAAGCTGATGCCAAAGCTAATGGGTTACCACACATTTCAGCGCCCCCTTCATCAGCTAGATATTCTCGTGAACGAGAAATAGCCATCTGAATTAGAGCGGCTGCTAATGGTGCTAAAATAATAGTACCAATCAATACAATGGGGTTCGCATTATCTCTATCATCACGACCACCAAAAATAGTCGCAAATTGTAAGATATTAGCTACCATACTAATAACGCCTGCTACACTAGCAGCTATAGTACTAATTAAAGTATCTCGATGACGCACATGAGTTAATTCATGACCAAGTACCCCTTCGATTTCATCATCCGTCAACAAATCCATAATCCCTGTTGTAACAGCCACAGCTGCATGGTTTGGATTACGGCCAGTAGCAAACGCATTAGGCACATTAGAATTAATAATATACACCTTAGGCATAGGCATATGAGCCCTAGCTGTTAAACGTTCTACCATATGGTACAAATTCGGATTATCCGATTCTGAAATCTGTTTGGCATCATACATACTCAGAACAACTTTATCACTATTCCAATAGCCAAATAAGTTCATAGCCATAGAAATAATAAACATAACAAGCAATCCTGTTTCACCGGCAACCAATTGACCAATAACCATCAAAATTGCGGTTAATAATGCCAAATAAACGGCTGTCTTTACTGTATTCATATTGTAAATTCTCTTTCCTTTCTTAATCGAATGTACCTATTTACATTATAGGTATTATAAATATATTATATCATACCTTTTCATTAATAGCACCATACAAGTATAGTATCTGCTTAGCCAGCCCCATCTGTTTATAAAAACACTTATAAATAGGAAGCCCCTCCATGTGCTGCTTGCAAAACAAGGGTTTCTGCCTTTATGTCATGAGATAGGAAAATAGCCTTCATAGCTTCTGCCACTGTCTCTGCCTTCTCCTTATTAGTGTAAGCAATCAAGGTTGAACCAGAGCCGCTAATTGTAACACCATAGGATCCTTCTTGTAAAGCCGCTGTAAAAGCAGCCTCACAATGGGGAATTAAAGTCTTACGATAAGGAACATGCAAATAATCTTGCATAGCCGTTTGTAAATAATCTGTCTTATTCTGCATCATAGCCGTAACAAATAAGGCCGTTCGGCTTACATTAGCCACCGCCTCTGTCCGTTTAATCATAGAAGGTAATACACTTCTTGCATACTCAGTAGACACTAACACATCGGGCACAACAAGAGCAAAATATAAATCTTTAGGCACAGCTATCGATGTATGGAGCAAGCGTCCTTTGTCAACTAAAGCACAAACTAAATCACCTAATAGAGCAGGTGCTACATTATCTGGATGCCCTTCTATTTCTGTCGCCACTTCTAATAACACATCCATAGAAAAGGGCTTTACCAGCAAGGCATTGGCTAATAATAAACCAGCTACAATGGCCGTTGAACTGCTGCCTAGGCCTCTAGCTGGTGGAATATGTGTATCAACAAGAATATGCCCATACACAGGTGCCTGTTGAGCCTTAGTAAATAAGGTCAATATGGCCTGTCCTATCAAATTATTGGCTGGTGATTCCTTAACTAACAAATCAGCGCCTAATCCTTTAAAGGTATACGTATAATTTAGTGCGTCTTTATTAGGAGAAAATGAAAACACATTATATAAAGATAAGGCCAGTCCTAGACAATCAAAGCCAGGTCCACAATTGGCGCTTGTGGCTGGCACCTGCACACGAATTGTTTCCATAATTCCTCCTATTCCGGCATAATCCGGATGACACTGCCTACAGCGCGCACACTGCGTAAATGATTGAAAGAATCAATAACATTTAATATATACGAGCGTGGACACGGTGCTGTAACAATAGCTAGAGTCGCTGTATTTTCATCTTCATTACGCTGTAATACAGATTGCACGGAAATACGTTGTTCCGCTAGCTTAGACGCCACTTTAGCTAAAACGCCTGTACTATTCTCAACAATAAGTCGCATATAATAAGAGGATTCAATTTTTCCTGGTGCGTATAAATTCTTTTCTGAATAGAAGAAAGGCTTAAACATACCTGTACTTTCATGAGCTACATTGCGGGCGATTTCCATAATATCACTAACAACGGAACTCCCCGTAGGCAAACTGCCTGCCCCTTGCCCATAGAACATAGCATCATCAATGCCATTGCCCTTGACATAAAGCGCATTATAAGCCCCACGGACGGAAGCTAATGGATGCTTTGTAGAGATAAAAGCTGGCAACACATTTAAAGATAAACCTTTCTTTGTTTCTTTAGCAATACCTAATAATTTAATGGTATAACCAAATTCTTGTCCATAGCGAATATCCGTTTGGTCGATAGTTGTAATCCCTTCTACGTACACATCATCAAAGAATATACGTCGATTAAAACTAATAGATGCTAATATAGCTAATTTACGTGCTGCATCCAGCCCCTCTACATCGGCTGTAGGATCAGCTTCTGCATAACCTAACTCTTGTGCCTGTTTTAAGCTTTCAGAATAAGACAAGCCTTCTTCCGACATTTTTGTCAAAATAAAATTTGTCGTCCCGTTCATAATACCTATTAATTCCGTAATGCGGTTACCATACAAAGAATCATAAAGGGTACGAATAATAGGAATACCACCTAATACACTGGCTTCAAAACGCAAGTCTACCCCTCGTTCAGTGGCTAAATCTTGCAGATAAGGACCCTCCTTAGCTAATAAGTCCTTGTTCGCTGTAACCACATTCTTTTTTGCCTGCAAGGCCGCTTCGACACATTCCCTCGCAAAGGTAACTCCGCCCATAACTTCAACGACAATCGATATAGAATCATCATTTAAAATCGAATCCATATCGGTTACAAAGGACACACCTTTAGGTAAAGTCACCTTATATTTTTCTGGCGTACGTACATAAATTTTAATTACCCGCAACCGGAATCCCAACCGATGATCAATTAAATCTTGATTCATCTGTAATAAATTAAAGGTTCCTTGACCAACTGTACCAAAACCTAATAGTGCCACATTTACTGTCTTCATACGTCTCTATCCCTTTCTATTTAATAGCCAGTCCCCCTACTGACCCTGTCCTACAATATCGACCTTTATAACACCACGTAAAGTACGAATATATCGCAATAAATCTTCTAGATTAGTCGTCATATCTTTCGTTTCAAAGGATATACTTACATTGGCAATACCCTGCATAGGAATATCTTGATTAATAGTTAAAATACTACCTTTAGCCTCCGCAATAGCCTTTAAAATACTAGATAACATACCCGATTCATTAGAAATAGCAATACTAATCAAAACGATTTTACCTTGCGCAATTTCATAGAAAGGAAAAACAAAATCTTTGTATTTATAATAAGCCGACCGACTTAAATCCATCATATCGACAGCTTCATTAATTGTTTTAGCCTGTCCTAACTTTAATATTTCTTTTACTCGGATCGTCTTCTTAATCGCTTCTGGTAAAATATCTTCCTGTACTAAGTAATAGCGATCTTTATTTAAGTCAGCCATAAATAAACTCCTCCATACAAATTGAACGTATCTTATTCTTTTTCTGCCTTAGACGACATAGCTACAAACTGCTGGCCGTATAAGGTCAATACAGCATACATGCCGATAAAGAAAGGTACATATTCAGCTACCGCCCGCCAAGCAACAGCAATAATCCCTACCGTACCTGACGGCAAAAAAGGATCAAATAAATAAACAAACAAACCTTCAGCCACACCGGTTCCACCTGGTGTTGGCGCAAAATAAAGAATCAAATTTAGGAGAATCATGCGATTCAAAATCTCAACAATAGGAATATGTGTCGTAAAAGCCCACATCAAAGCCGGTGCAATACTATATAAACAAATAAGACTCAAACCGGATTCAATAAACACAAGAAGAGACTGTAAGGGCCGTTTATAGATAAGGCCTAATCCTTCATTTAATTCCTTTAATTTGGATAAGCAAGCATGGGGTGTGCTTTTACCAGTCTTTTTAGATACATAAAAAAGCAAGCGCCGCATCCACCGTGTCTGTATAGCATATAACATACAGATAACGACAAGCACCAAGCCTAACGAAGACAAAAGTAAATGTTCTCTAGAAATAAAAGGTATAGTAATACTATCAAATAAGAAAATAAGAGGCAGCATAACAATTAAGAAAAGAATAGAAAACACCGTACGTATCAATACAATCGGTGCCCCCTGTAAAATAGGAAGTCCATAACTCTTCAAAATTAAAACTTGTGCCACAGCGCCCCCACTAGCACCTGGCGTCAGCATAGCCATAAAATAGTTACCAAAAATAACCCGTAAAACAGCCCGCAAGGATAATTGATAGCCAGCCATGCTAACTAAACGCTTTAATCGAAGCCCATCAAAATACATACCTGCCGCCAAGGCAATACCTGCAAAGAGTAGAGATTCCGCATTAAATTCATGCAAAGAAGCGATAGCTTGTCGATCAACAGTAAAATAAATCGTAATGGCTGATACGCAAAAAAGTAAAAGGCCCATGAGCAGCCCACGCTTCACCATTTTACTCATATAAATTACCGTAATTGATTAGCTTAATACCTTTGGCTAAGATTTGCTGTTTCGTCTCCCAAGAACATAGAGTTGCTAATTCATCCTGCCAATGATAGCCCCAAGTAAAGTGGTTGCTTAACTCGGTTGTATCTAAGCCAGGATGCATCATAATCTCATGACTCCCAGTCGATTTACCTACCTCATTAAGAATTTGATTCATATGTACTTGGTCCATTTGACCGCCAGCCATCATGCCCCAAAAGAAGGTTGTACTCCATAAACCAGCCGATGTCGTTAATTGCCGTGATCGTTCTGCACAATTAGATAAGCCAATCTTGCCAATCAAACGCTTAAGCGAATGAACCCCATTTAAGAAGGGATAAAATTCACCAGGTAAGCGGATGGCATGCACCTTATACTTTTTACATAAGGAGATAACCATAGGTAAAAGTTCTGGTAATACATGCAAATGTTGATGCCCATCCACATGCGTAATCGGAAGACCAGTATCTATAATCTTTCGAAATTGATTATCTAATTCTGTATACAATTCATTAAAATCAATTTGACCACTAACAATACGCTTAACCACTTCACCATACGTTTCAGGAAAATGTCCATCTACAAGTAAACTCGATACATCCTTAGGATTACTTACCGGCTTAAGACCTCCTACAATAGCCGTATGAATACCGATACCTAACTGAGCATTTTCTTTAGCTAATGCCACGGCCTCATCAAAAGCCTCACCACTAGGCAGTAACGATGTTGATGTTAAGCATCCTTCAGTAAAGCCTTTTATAATCCCCTGATTGACTAAAGGATGTAAGCCAAAGTCATCTGCATTGATAATAAGTTGTATCATACCCAACTTCCTCTCAAGAGCATATATCTTTTTTGTATTTCTCAAAAGGATATATGTGCATTCTAACAAATATATTACAAATAATCAATAGATAAATGTACGTTTACATTATACAAAAAAAGTTTTAAAAATCCTATAGGAAAATACATTTTTACTTATTTTTCTTTTTGTAGTAAACATCATTACCAAGAAATATATTTACGAACCTTATATTCAGCTAGTTTTACAGAAAGATTCCAAGCCTTAGCTGCTCGTTTTAAGTCTTCATATTCTAGGCTTTTATTAACGACTTGTCCTTCATAAGAAGCTTCTTTTACATGAATAACCTGTCCATCTATGTTATAAGCTACTATCTGACGCTGACAAGTTACACGTCCCACAGGGCTATAACGTAAACCAATAGCTGTAGTATGGGTAAAAATAAGTTTACTTACTAACGAAAGCAAATCTTTATCAAGCAAAACCTTTAAAGTTACTGCTGGTCGCCCTTTTTTCATAATAATGGGAATTAACCACGCATCTTTAGCACCGGCATCTAATAAAAGAGTCAATAAATCACCATAAAGTTCAGGATTCATATTATCTATATTAGTTTCTAAGGTAATCAACATAGGCCTACCTCCGACTATTAATGGTATGAGCTAAGCGGCCAGCACCAAATCCATTATCAATATTCATAACAGAGACCCCAGCAGAGCAGGAGTTTAACATCCCTAATAAGGCGGCTAAGCCGTGAAAAGAGGCGCCATAACCAACACTAGTCGGCACAGCGATAACCGGCACATTAACTAGTCCGCCAACGACACTAGCTAAAGCCCCCTCCATACCGGCTAATACAATAATGACATTGGCCTTACGTATACGGTTTAATTTATCTAATAAGCGATGAATACCTGCAACCCCCACATCATAAATGCGATCCACTTGATTACCCATAAGTTCAGCTGTAATCGCTGCTTCTTCAGCTACGGGCACATCACTGGTTCCCGCTGTAATCACCGTAATCAACCGGTCTCCATTAACTATTTTTTTTTCTTTTTGTACATATAAAATATGGCTTGTTTCATCATAAACAAGTTCTGGCATATCTTTTTTAAGGGCTTCATAAATAGAGGACCGCCCTCTAGTACCCATAAAAGTAGGATATGCCTTATATAGAGCCTTAAAGGCTTCAATGCACTGCTGATCTGTTTTTCCTTGGCAATAAACAACTTCAGGGAAAGTCTGTCGTTTTGACCGTTCCCAATCAATAGTTAAATCATCTATTTCTTTGTTCATACTCATGCCACCTTTCTTGTATGGCAAACATACAAAGTGCTGATGCTACCGACACATTTAAAGATTCTATAGGACCATACATAGGGATTTGTATCTTTTGATCAGCTATAGCTAATAGTTTTCTTGACACCCCTTGTCCTTCATTGCCCATAATTAAAAGGCTCTTATTAGCATAGGTAACCTCTTTATAGGGTAAGGCTTGACTTAAACTCGTTGCATAAGCTTTTAATCCTTTTTCCTCTTTCCACTTAATTAAATTCTCTTCTGTAAGATCCGTAATAACGGGAAGCTTACCAATGCCACTCATAGTGCTGCGAATGGTTTTCTCATTATATAAATCAACGGTTCCCTTTACTAATAAAACGGCTTTAACATCAGCGGCTACAGCTGTCCGAATAATAGTTCCTAAGTTACCTGGATCTTGTACCCTATCAAGAACTAAGTATAAGCCATCTTCTTGCCCTAATTCATCCAATCTATAAGAAGGCATGGCAATAAGAGCTAAGATACCTTGATTATGCACAGTATCGGTTACTTCTTTAAAGACCCTATCATCCACTTTTACCATCTGAAAAGCCGTCTCTTCTCTTTGCTCTTGTGAAGATAAAAAACAATCCTCTGGCAGTTTTTTAGAAGCAGCTATTAAAACAGTCTTAATTAAACCTGTCGGTAATAAATCACTAACTAAGCGTTCGCCTTCAGCTAAAAAATACCCTTCTTTATAACGATATTTTTTTTGCTTTAATCGTTTTATTTGTTTTATTAAAGGGTTATCTATGGATGTAATTAGCTTATCCTTCTTCATTTAATTTTCCCTCTACAAAATTTCTAAAGAGACCCTTATGCGCCCATAATTCATCATAAGTCCCTGCTTCACACAATTGACCTTTATATATCATTAATAATAAGTTAGCATCACGAACTGTTGATAAGCGATGGGCGATACTAATAATTGTCGCTGATTGTCGCAAATCACGAAGGGACTCTTGAATTAAACTCTCTGTATGACTGTCTATACTTGCTGTTGCTTCGTCAAACAATAAGACAGGACGTTTACGTAAAAACATACGCGCCATGGATAATAACTGTCGTTGGCCGCCAGATAGTAAGGAGCCTAAATAGCCAACTTCTGTCTGATAGCCCTTAGGTAACTTTTCAATCAATTCGTGTAAATGTGCCTGTTTAGCCGCTGCTACTACTTGATCTAGTGAGATAGCTGTATCATATAAGGTAATATTATCCAGAATCGTTCCCTTAAATAAATAGGAATCTTGAAATACATAACTCATTACATTTCGAATGACTGTTGCTGGATAATTGGCTAAATCACAATCATTAATATAAATATGTCCCTTATTGGGCCGATACGTGCCCATAAGTAGACCTAAGAGGGTAGATTTTCCACTTCCTGAAGGCCCTACAATACCTGTATAAGTACCTGCCTTCAAAGTAAAAGAAATATCCTTTAAAGCATAGGTTTCACTATTATCATAAGAAAACCAGACATGATCAAAACGAATCTCTCTTAAAGGCAGCCATGCCTGAGGAATAGTGTCTGCTTCTATCTTTTCTATCGTTGGTTCATTAATAATAGGCAGTAAACGTTCCGCTCCAGCCAAGGAACTTTGTAAGGAATTATACTTCTCTGCAATATCTTTTAAAGGCTGAAACAACTTATTCATATACTGTAAAAAGGCAAACACAGTACCTGCATCCGTTACTGATGAAAAAATATTTGTACTCCATAGAATGGCTATCGTTGCTACGAAAAATAAACTATCAACAATCGGTCGAAAAATAGCAAAGGTTTTCACCTCAAATAAACCAGCATCCAAAAACTCCTGGCTAATTTTTTCATACTTGCGCTCAATTAATCTCTCTGCTAAATAGGATTTAATAAGCAAAATTAAATTAAGCATTTCTTGAACCGATGTATTAGACGCAGCCAGCTTAGTTCGAACGCCACGAAAAGCCCGTCTGGCATACTTTTGGTAAACCAAAATAGTCCCCCCCATAAGAGGAAGTAAAGCCGTTACCACTAAAGCTAAAGTTACATTCAAAAAATACATAGATACTAGCATACCTAAAATTAATAAGGAGCTACTAATCAATTTTAAAAGAACGTCTGTATATAACGTCCGAAGGGATTCGATATCATTCGTAACGGATGTTACTAAATTACCTATCGGTATCTTAGTAAAGACCTGTAAGGTACGACTAATAATTTTAGTAAACACCGTATTACGTATATCATAAATAACCTTCTGTCCAAAAAGAGCCAATAAATAATTCTGTATGAACAAAGTGACACACCCTACTAAAATGGTGGCCAAATAAAAACTACTTAATTGTACAAGTACACCTATATCATGAGAAGGAATAACCCTATCGATAGTCTGTTTTAAAAGCAAAGGGCGAATTAAATCTAAAAATAAGGACACCCCCAAGAAAAAAGCAGCCCCCATAAGTAAAGTCTGAAAAGGACGAATGTAAACAGATAGCCTACGAATAAGTGCCCAATCTCCTTGCTTATCCAAAACAACACCTGTATCTGTAAAACTTGAAGATGTATGCTTAACCAATTGTCACACCTCCTCGTCCTTCTTTTGCCTGTTTCGCATAAATGCGGGCATATTCGCCATTAGCTTTTACTAATTCGGCTTCTTTACCAAACTCAACTAAACGGCCTTCTTTAAAAACCAAAATACAATCAGCTTTCCGAAGAGCTTCTAAGCGTTGGGAAATAAAGAGAATAGTTTGCTGCCTGCCCTCACGCAAGGAATCCACTACCTGACTCGCCGTCCCTACATCTAAGGCCGATATACTATCATCTAAAAGTAAATATGGAGCTTCTTTATAAAAACCTCTAGCAATGTGAACGCGCTGCCGTTGCCCACCAGATAAATTTTGTCCCCCTTCTTGAATGGACTTCTTCTTTTTATTGGTAAAGCGATATTGCAAATCTTCTGTAATAGCACTCCGCTTTACTGATTCATCTAAACGTAAAGGATTCCGCGTTTTCTCTTCCATGGTAATATTTTCTTCCATAGTGGTACTCATAACCAGCGCATCTGATGAAATATAGGCCATACTATGACGCAAAACAGCTAAGGAAATCTTAGTGATATCCGTGTCACCTATAAAAATAGAATTGGCTGGTGGCTTACGTAATTGTAATAATAATTTAAATAAAGTCGTTTTACCACTACCTGGGGCTCCTACAAGGCCAATAAAAGCCCCCTTAGAGATCGTATACGTTACATCCATCAAAGATGGCTGCTGAGCCTTAGGATAAGTATAAGTTAAGTGCTGAATCCTTATGTCTGCTAATGGCAATCTATCAATGGCCTCGTTAGTAAAATTAGTGACGTTACCTGTCTTTACTATTTCTTTATCATAACTAGTACCTGCTTCTTCTTCTGGAATTTGCAAAAAAGCATGAACTCGATCTAAGGAGGCTAAGCCCTTTTGCAGAACAGACGCTAAGGATCCAATACTCATTAAAGGCCCTATAATAAGCATGACATAGCCAGTAATGGAGATAAAGTCTCCTACATTCATCGTTCCTGCTATAATGCGAGATCCACAAACATACATAGTAATAGCCAAGCAGGAAAAAGGAGCTATATAGGTGAGTGGTGCCAACAAAGAATCCAGTAAAGCCACCTTCATATTACAAGTATAATTACGCTTATTTTCCACTTGAAAGCGCTTACGGCTTAATAATTCCTTATTATACATGCGTAGTAAAGACATACCCTTAAATAGTTCTTGCGCAAATTCTGTCATATCACTATAAACATTTTGTGCTTCTCTTTGACGATGGCGCATATTCTTAGTCACGCATAACATAGCGGCTACAATAAGCACAACCGGTAGTAACATAATAATAGCTACATCTAAAGATAAATGTTCTACTAAAATAATAAAAGCACAAACACCAAAGAAAATGGCATCAACAAGAATCATTAACCCTAAACCTAAGGAAACCCGAAGCGATGTAATATCATTGGTCATTAAGGCCATAACCTTACCTGGTCCATGCTGTTCATAATAGGTAGCTGGGATAGCTAATGCATGGTGAAAAAGAGTACGACGCAATAAATACTCAAAACGCCGAATAGATCCTAACAATAAACGTCGAGAAAAGAATTTAAAAACAAAGGTAACAATAGCTAAGGCTAAAAAGATTTCTATATATAAAGAAAGGCCCTCTTTATTACTGTATAAAGTATTAACGGCCTGCCCTGTTAAAGAGGGTACATATAAAAATAAGGCATCAATAGCAAATAATAGAACCATCCCTAATAGATAGGTCCATCCATAGCCCTTAAAGAACTGGGTAAAAACTGAAAACTTACTCATATAAAAGATATAACTCCATACTATACGATTCGCTGCTGATAGGTTCAAAATACGTTTACTTACAGCAACTATACATCCTTATAACTCTTTATACTATATCTTTCTCCCTGCTATCTGTCTACGTCCAAATTATAAAAAAGAATTATTCTTTATAAATATTTTATACAATCTAATTTATAAAAACTCTTGTAAGTCCTTTAGGCCTATGCTATACTATACTCAGAAAGTAGATATTACATAAAACAATATAGTATGAGGAGGAATGTATTATGGAACGCGCAAAAGCAGTTACCTTTTTAGGTACCCCATTAACACTTGTAGGCAAAGAAGTAAAAGTGGGTGACAAAGCACCTGATTTTAAAGTGCTTGATAACGATTTAAACGAAAAAACATTAGCTGATTACGAAGGAAAAGTTAAGGTATTCTCTGTTGTACCATCCCTAGATACAGGCGTATGCGACGCTCAGACCCGTTGGTTCAACCAAGAAGCTACTAAACTCTCTGATGATGTTGTTATTCTAACCGTTTCTATGGACTTACCATTTGCTCAAAAACGTTGGTGCGGTGCAGCTGGTGTTAATAACGTAATCACTTTATCTGACCATCGTGACGCTAGCTTCGGTACTAACTATGGCTTACTCTTAAAAGAACTTCGCTTATTATCTCGCGCCATTGTTGTCGTTGATAAAAATGATAAAGTAACCTACGTAGAAGTTGTACCAGAAGTATCCAATAAAGTAAACTTTGATGCTGCTGTAGATGCTATCAAAAAAGTCCTATAAGTAAGCACATAAAAAATCACTCAGAAACCTAACCTACCTAACCATTATAAAAAAGAACAGCCTTATTGGCTGTTCTTTTTTTACATTTTCCCTCTTACACCAAAGCCGCTTATTTCTTATCAGGCAAAATAATCTTTTCCGCCTTAATAACCTAAAATACAAAAAGGAGTCTATGCCCTCGCAGGATGCCTTACGCTAGTACCAGCACCCGAGAGGGTATAGACTCCTCCGCTACCAATTTTAATTATACATTAAAGAATATTTTTAGCATAATCGAAATAAGCAGCTTTCAACTCTTCCATTTTGTCATACATTTCAACCTGCAAGCTAGACGCCTTATCATAGTCCTTAGCCTGCAAAGCTTCAATAATACGAGTAAATAAGCTCTTACTATCTACCGTATCTTTAGCCACATAAATCCGCAAAGCATTCACCTTATCCCAACGAGCTAAATCAGCCGAATCAGCATCATCATCATGTAAAGCTTTCATACCAACAACTACTTTTGCATTAGCTGGTACAATACGATTAGCTAATTCCAATACCCAACGGTTCATAACCCCAGCAATAAAGGAATCCATTAAAACACGAGTAAAGCCATCACCAACAGACAAGGCTTTTACTTTATCTTCGTTGTGTTTATAACCTAAGATATTTTCCCATACAGTTGCTGGTGGAATGCCAAACATGTGATCACGTTCTTCTTGTGTATAATCTTCAAATACATCTTTTTCAGAACGATAAGCCCGATCTTTTTCTAAATAATCTGCGTCTTCCCCCGCTTTTTTAGACAATTCGGCTAAGATGGCATCTGATGTTTTACCTGATTCAATAACATACTTCATGCCATCATAAGCAGCCATAAAGATAAGGGCTAAGGCTGTATAGGTATTCGTGTATGGATTTGGTGCCCGCAGTTCAAAACGAGTCGCCATAGGATTATCAATATCACGAATCAAGCCACACAGAATCGTTCGGTTACGACTTGGAACTGATGGATCTGTACCAATCGATGTTACGATACATACAGGCGCTTCAAAACCCGGTTTTAAACGATTTAATGAATCTGTGGTAGAGGAAATAAATGGGTTAATAGCTTCATAATTTTTAAGTACACCCATAATAGCCCCCATACCAAGTGGACTTAAAGCGGCTTTTCGCATGTCATCTGGAGAAAACAAGTTAACTAATTTACCATTTTTTAATTTAGCCATAACACCAAAGTGTGTATGTTCACCAGAACCAGCTACGCCAATAATCGGTTTTGCCTTAAAAGTTACATCTAAGCCATTTTCACGGAAAACTTCACGAACAATAATACGAGCCTGTAATTCATTATCAGCTGTCTGCAATGGATTACCCGTATATTTCCAGTCAATTTCCAACTGTTCTAATACAAAATCAACATGCCCTTCATCATCAAGTTTAGATTTAACACCGCCAACTTCTTTATGACCCATTTCTGCCTGTAAGCCATACTTGTCTAACCGGTCAACCGCTTGTTCCAAAGCAGTCCGTACGCTGCCATGTGTACGCTGCCAATACTGTTCTTGTAATTTTTGAGAAACAGACAACTCTTTAGTTGTTACCTGTTTTGTTGGTGACTTAACCCAAAATTCCAATTCTGTAGCCGACGTAAAGAAAATATCTTCAATATCTTGGGCATACTCCATGCCTGGCACAGTATGAGACTGTAATAAGTGCAATAATTCACGTTTTACAAAATCACAAGACCGTTTCAAAATAGCGCGAGAATCAACATACGTATCATTATGCATCAAAAAAGCAGGAATACGCAAAGTACCTATTGGGCGGCCTGTTTCTGGATCAATATTTTCATCATTATAATCAACAAACCAGTTAACACTTGGATCCGCCCACATATCAACACGCGCATTATTTAAAGTCGCAATATTAGTTAATACAACAGAGGAACCATCTGTCTGTACAGCTCGCCCTTCAAAGAAGGCATCATAATCATCAAAAAAGGTAGAAATAGGAATTTTTTCATCTGTATCATTACCAGCTAAATCCACACCAACCAAAGAGACAAACTTGATTTCTGGATGTTGTTCTAATAAAGCTAAAACACCTTCCTTACCATAGTGACCAGCAGGAATATAATACAATAAATCATTAGTAGCTACTGTCGTCATAAGAAAACTCCTCTCATGCCTATAAACAAAAAGAGACCCCACCAATAGTATAGCAAAACTACTTAGTTAGGGTCTCCATTGACCAATATTATCTTGTTCATATAATAACAGAAAAGTCAATCTTCTGTCAATACTTATCCATTAACCTTAGCTAATTCTTCACGTACAAGAGACGAAACCAATTTTCCATCGGCTTTTCCCTTTGTCTGTGGCACAACTAACTTCATAACATCACCCATTTTAACAGGCGCTTGTAAAGTAGCTATAGCATCAACTACGGTCTTACGAATTTCTTCTTCAGACATCGGTTTTGGCAAGTATTTCTTCAATACGTCCATTTCTGCTTTTGTCTGGTCAACTAAATCTTGACGATGACCTTTTTCAAATTCTACAAGTGAATCCTGTCTCGTCTTCATTTCTTTAGCAAGGATAGTGATAACGTCCGCATCGTCTAAATCGCGTTTTTCATTGATTTCTGTATTTCGTATCGCATTATGTACCATACGAATTACGGACAAAGCCAATTTACCCGATTCGCGAGCTTTCATGGCTTCCTTCATATCTGCCTTTAATTGCTCTTTTAAGGACATATCCATTCCTCCACAGTAAGAAAAAAACTATCTGAACTTACGTTTACGAGCTGCTTCAGACTTTTTCTTTCTTTTTACGCTTGGTTTTTCGTAATGTTCACGTTTACGAACTTCGGACAACACACCAGCTTTTTGGCAGGAGCGTTTAAAACGACGAAGAGCGCTTTCAAGCGTTTCATTTTTACCGACTTTAATTTCAGACATCTATTTCCCTCCCTCCAAAAAAGACTATGGAAGTGCAGGTTAACTTACGCACATAAATACATTATAAGGATAAGAGCCTATCTTGTCAATATATATCAGCCTTTCAGTCCTCTTTCCTCAAGCCCATATTAGTTAGGCCAATCTAATTCTTGTCCACCTAAAATATGAGCATGCATATGAAAAACAGTTTGACCTGCCTTTTCCCCTGTATTGAAAATAACGCGATAACCATCATCAGCAAGGCCTAATTTAGCAACAACATCGCGAATAAAAGGCAAAATACCAGCTACATATTTTTGATTATCATCCGTAATAGCTGAAATATTAGCCACATGCTTTTTAGGCACAACTAAGACATGAACCTTAGCTACTGGATTAATATCATAAAAGGCATAAAAATCATCATTTTCCATGACTTTCTTAGAAGGAATCTCACCATTTATAATCTTACAAAATATACAATCGCTCATAAAGCTCCCTCATTCCCTTCGTATCTATTGAATGCCTGAATCAATCGATATAACAAGGTCTTCTCTATCAATTGATTTAACATAACCTTTTACTAAACTACCTATAGGATACGTATGTACCCCATCTGCTTTTATTTTACCGTGAATATAATCATCCGTAAAGCCTTGATACCACCCATCCACATCTTGTTCGACTAAAATGGTCACTTTTGTTCCCAACATAGATTGGGCCTTTTTCTGCCAGCCTTCTCGGCCTAACTGATTTAATACGCCTACGCGGGCCTTTTTTATGGCTTCTGGCACTTGATTATCCATATCGGCTGCTGGTGTTCCCTTACGAATAGAATAAGGAAAGGCATGAATATGGGCAAAACCTAACTCTTTAACTGTTGCTACGGTTTCATCAAAATTGGCATCTGTCTCCCCAGGAAATCCAGCAATAATATCTGTTGTGATAGTTAAACCTGGTATACGACCCCGTAAATTCTTAATTAGTGCCTTATAGGTAGCTAAATCGTAATGACGATTCATAGCCTTCAATACAGCATCAGATCCAGCCTGCATCGGCAAATGCAAATGCTTACACATACGTGGTTCCTTAGCAATCAAATCGATTAATTCATCAGACACTTCTACTGATTCAATAGATCCAAAACGAATGCGATAAATATCTGGATTGTCTAATAAAGCTCGTGCTACATCAGCAAGCTGCAAAGGCTCGGCCAAGTCTACCCCATAGTTTCCTAAATGAATACCTGTCAAGACAATCTCATGATAGCCATGGTCAGTCAATCGTTTTGCTTCCTTTACAATATCCCTTAACTGACGAGACTTTAACTGACCCCGTGTGTAAGGAATAATACAAAAGGCACAATAATTATTACATCCCTCTTGAATCTTCATAAAAGCGCGGGCTTTGCCACTTTCATCCCCCATAAGAGGCATTTCTTCGAACTGATGCTCTTTCATAATATCTCGTACCATGCGTATTTGTCGTTCCGTACTTGATAGTTGCTCAACCAGTTCAACCACCCGATGCCTATCATTCATCCCCACCACTAGGCTAACACCATCAATAGCTGCTATCGTATCCGGATCTAACTGTGCGTAACAGCCTGTAACAACAATATGACTCTGAGGGTTATGTCGCTTAGCCTGGCGAATAAGTTGTCTTGACTTTTTTTCTCCCATATGAGTAACAGAACACGTATTAATAACATAAATATCGGCTTCTTTGTCAAAATCAGTTACTGTATACCCATTTTTAATAAACAAGCCCTTCATAGCATCTGTATCATATTGATTCACACGACAACCTAAGGTCGTAAAAGCAACACGCTTCATAATTTACATCCTTTTTTCATAATTTATCATCGAGAGACCAGCTATAGCCGCTGTCTCAGCTCGTAATATAGTCCTTCCTAAAGAAATAGACTGCCCGCCTAAAGATTGAACCTGCTGCACTTCCTCTTCTATATACCCGCCTTCTGGTCCAATACACAAGACAATTCGCTGCCCCTTATAAGCCTGCAAAGCCTTCTTTAATGACTGCTTGTCTTCATTTTCATAAGCAAGTAAAAGAAGAGCACCCTTATCTTTTTCTACTTGTAAGGCATCCGTAAAAGAAAAAGTGGTCTCTAAATGAGGCAGCTTTTCTCGGCCACATTGTTGAGATGCCTCCACCAAAATCCGTTGCCACCGCGCCTCTTTAGCAGCTAATTTTTTATCCTTATAAACAGCTACACAATTTTTAGTAGCTACGCCATAAATAGCCGCTACATCTAACTCGCAAGCTTTTTGTAAAATCCATTCAAATTTATCAGCCTTTAAATAAGATTGAACTAATACTAATTCTAGCCTATGCTCCTGGCCACCTGTTGAATCTATAGGCTCTAAGACTTGTAATTCTACTTGCGCTCGTCCATCAATTAATCCTTTTATTAGATAGAAACCACTTGCACCCTTGCTATCCGTTATTTGAATAGGATCTTTCCAATTATGCCGATACACCGTAACTAAATGGTGAGTCTGCTCAGAAGATAAGAAAAAGCGGTCTGTTAATTGTCCTTTTTGTAAAAATAATTTTCTCATACCTGCCTATACTGTCCTATCTATAATGATTCATTCTTATAGCGTAAAGCAAACGTATGCCACTTTCCTTTTACTAGTTCTTGCTCTACCTGCCAATTATCATATATATACGGTTTAATCTCTCCTAGCCGGTCATCAATAATACCGCTGATGATTAGTATACCATGACTTGCTAATTTTCTATGTACTACAGGCAATAAACTTTTTAAAGGATCCACTGTTAAATTAGCCAAAATAACATCTGCCTGACCCTCATAATCTTTTACTAAATCACCATGGATAAGCCTTGCCTCTACCTGATTATGCTGACAATTAGCTTCAGCCTGTTTTACAGAAACCTCATCAATATCAATGCCTACTAAGGGTGCAAGTCCTAGATAATCAGCTACTAGTAACAATATACCTGTGCCTGTGCCAACATCTAAACAAGACTTGCCTCTATCCGCATATTGAGCTAATAATTGACTACAAGCCCTAGTTGTCTCATGAGCCCCTGTTCCAAAAGCAAGTTCTGAATCAATTTCATATACTCTTTCATTTCCTTTAAGACTGTAATCTTTCCACGCAGGTTTAATAACACAGCCAGGAATGATTTCAACAGGATCTATATAATCTTTCCATGGATCCTGCCAATCTTTATCCGATACTAAACGCCCCTGAACAGGTGAATGTCTAATTCCTGCCTTCTCAAAAGATTGACTTATGTAGTCTATCCACTCCTGACAAGACCTTTTATTATCTCCATATATAATTAATTTTACTCGTTCCGGTTGATTTACTAGATCCTCTTCAATATAACCATTGGTAGAGAAGGTAGTAAAAAGAGTAGCCACTTCTTCCATAGCTACTCTTTCTACCGTAACTGTCAATTCTATCCACTGCATAGATACCTCAAGTTACCTTATTGTTTATTTTTCAATTTTCCCTAAAAGATCCTTAAACTTATCGCCAAGACCTTTTAAGAAACTCTTACTAACACCTAGACAAGTCAAATCTTCTTTTCTTGACTGGGCAAAATCAAGCATAATTTCTTTCTGCTTATCTGTCAGCTTACGCGGTGTAGCTACTGTAATTTGTACATGCTGATCGCCACGACGCTTTGGATCCCGCAAATAAGGAATCCCTTTATTGCGAATACGGAAGATAGTGCCATTCTGCGTGCCTTCTGGTACTTTTAAGTCTACCTTGCCATCCAAAGTATTAACCTGTATAGTCGCACCTAAAGCCGCTTGAGCAAAAGTAATAGTAGCACTACTAATTACTTCATTCCCTTCTCGCTGGAATTCTTTATGAGGCTGTACATAAATATATACATACAAATCACCTTTTGGTCCACCTAATTCACCAGGTTCACCCTCATTAGCTACACGCAAACGGGAACCACTGTCAATACCAGCTGGTACCTTAACTTCAATTTTACGCGTCACAATGGTCTGCCCTGAGCCATGACACTTGGAGCAAGGCTTTTCAATCTTTTTACCAGTCCCATGACAAGTGGAACACGTGCGCACTGTCTGCATTCGACCAAATGGTGTGTTTTGTACAACTGCTTCTTGTCCAGATCCATGACATTTAGGACAGGTATCTACCTTACTGCCAGGTTCGGCCCCACTTCCCTGGCAATGATCACATGTATCATGACGTGTCAAATTAATGCTAACCGTCTTACCAAAAGCAGCATCTTCAAAAGAAATCGTCAAATCTTGCCGAAGATCGGCCCCCTTTTGTGGTCCTTGCTGCCGTCGACCACCGCCGCCAAAGAAGGTATCAAAAATATCGCCAAAGCCTTCAAAAGCGCCTTGTCCGCCAAAGCCGCCGAATCCACCAAAACCGCCTTGTCCGCCAAAGCCACCGGCACCAGCACCACCATTAGCAAAGGCATCTGGCCCATACTGGTCATAGGTGGCACGTTTCTGTTCATCCGACAAAACTTCATACGCTTCGTTACATTCTTTAAACTTAGCTTCCGCTTCTTTTGGATTATCTCGGTTTAAATCAGGGTGGTATTGACGCGCCTTTTTACGGAATGCTTTTTTGATTTCATCCTGAGACGCGTTCTTATCGACGCCTAAGACTTCATAATAGTCTTTTGCCATATACTACCAACCCTTCTTATTAGTCTTTTTTATCGTCTTTAACTTCTGTATATTCAGCATCTACTACATTATCGTCATCTTTTTTCTGCTGACCAGCATCACCAGCTGCTTGACCCTGTGCAGCACCAGCAGCCTGTGCTTGTTCATACATCTTAGAGGACATTTCATACAATGGTTTTGTCAAAGCTTCACTATCTTTCTTAATTGCTTCAATATCGCCTTTTTCAATAGAAGCTTTTAAGACATCTTTAGCCTTTTTAACTTCTTCCAAGGTATTAGCATCAGCCTTGCCTTCAAAGTCTTTAATAGCCTTTTCAGCCTGATATACTAGGGAATCGGCATTATTTTTAACTTCGATATCTTCTTTTTGTTTCTTATCTTCAGCTGCATGAGCTTCTGCTTCTTTAACCATACGGTCAATTTCTTCTTGTTTTAAGCCACTAGAAGCTGTAATTGTAATGGCCTGTTCCTTACCAGTACCTAAATCTTTAGCTTTTACATTAACAATACCGTTGGCATCAATATTGAAAGTAACTTCAATCTTAGGTACTCCACGAGGAGCTGCTGGAATACCAGTCAGCTCAAAACGACCTAAAGTCTTATTATCTTTAGCAAAGTCGCGTTCACCTTGTAATACATGAATATCTACAGACGGCTGATTATCGGCTGCCGTAGAGAAGACCTGGCTCTTAGATGTAGGAATTGTTGTATTACGATCAATCAAACGAGTAAATACGCCGCCTAAAGTTTCAATACCTAAGGACAATGGTGTTACATCAAGAAGTAATACATCTTTAACTTCACCAACTAATACACCACCTTGAATGGATGCACCTACAGCAACACATTCATCTGGGTTAACGTTCTTAGTTGGTTCTTTACCTAATACATTTTTAATAGCTGCTTGTACAGCTGGAATACGAGAAGAACCACCGACTAACAAAATCTTATCAATTTCGTCAACAGTTAAACCAGAATCAGCTAAGGCTTTACGAGTTGGTTCAATTGTGCGTTCTACTAAATCAGCTGTTAATTCTTCAAATTTAGCACGAGACAAAGTTAAATCTAAATGTTTTGGACCTGTTGCATCAGCTGTAATAAATGGTAAATTAATCTGTGTACTCATAACACCAGATAATTCAATCTTAGCCTTTTCAGCTGCTTCTTTTAAACGTTGATCAGCCATCTTATCATTGGATAAATCAATGCCTGTTTCTTTCTTAAATTCAGCAATCATCCAATCCATAATACGTTTATCGAAGTCATCACCACCAAGATGTGTATCACCATTTGTCGCTTTTACTTCGAATACACCATCGCCAAGTTCAAGGATGGATACATCAAAGGTACCGCCACCTAAATCAAACACAAGTACCTTACCGTCTTCATCTTTATCAACGCCATAAGCTAAAGCAGCTGCTGTTGGTTCATTAATAATACGCATAACTTCTAAGCCTGCAATAGCACCCGCATCTTTTGTAGCCTGACGTTGGCTATCATTAAAGTAAGCTGGCACCGTAATAACAGCCTTTGACACTGTTTCACCTAGATAAGCTTCTGCATCAGCTTTTAATTTCTGAAGAATCATAGCCGAAATTTCTTGTGGTGTATAACTCTTGTCATCGATAGTTACATGATAGTCTTCACCCATATGACGTTTAATAGAAGAAATCGTCCGTTCTGGGTTAGATACAGCCTGCCGTTTAGCTAATTGACCAACTAAGCGTTCACCATTTTTAGCAAAACCAACAACAGATGGTGTTAAACGAGAACCTTCCTGATTAGTAATTACGGTTGGTTCGCCGCCTTCCATAACAGCTACAACGGAGTTTGTCGTACCTAAGTCAATACCTATTACTTTATTTGAATTTGCCATAATAAAAAACCTCCTAACGCTGTAAAAGCGTGTATTTACTATATATATAAGAGTAGGACTCTCTTATTACCTTATAATGTACTAATCGTTATGAACGACCTTGACCATAGCTGGTCGAATCGTCTGTCCATCAACAGTATAACCTGTCTGCAAGACTTCACACACAACGTCATCATCATATTTATCTGACGGCACACGCATGATAGCCTGATGATAATTAGGATCGAACGCTTGACCGACAGCTTCAATAACTGCTAACCCTTGCTTTTCTAATGTATTCATCAAGTTTTGATGAATCATAGCAAACCCATCTAAAAAAGCTTTTGTCTCTTCATTAGTAGGAACCGCCAAGGCCCGTTCAAAATTATCTAAAATAGGTAAAAGCTCTTTAATAACTCGACTCTTAACATAGCCAGAAATTTGTTCTTTTTCTTGGCCTGTCCGCCGTTTATAGTTATCAAAATCAGCCTGTAACCGCTTATAACGATTATCAAGTTCGGCTAAAGCTACAGCTGACGCCATAGCTTCTGCCGCTTGATCAGCTTCTTTTACTTCTTCTTCAGCTTTTACCTCTTCTTCAGCGGTATCTACTGCTTCCTCTGCTTGATCGACTTTTTCTTTTTCATTCACATCATCCATGTGTTTTTCTTTCTTGTCTTTCAATCAATTCACCTCTTTGTCTGCTGCTTACTAAGTCCCGTAATAAATTGTTGTATATACGTAAGTATGCCTATAATACGACCATACTCCATACGTGTAGGACCTAAGACAGCTAATGTACCTACCGCCTGCTTATCCTTACCAAAACTTGCCTGAATAAGACTCAAATCCTTAAGTTCTTCATTGGCATTTTCAGCCCCGATAGATATCTGAATCTGTCCTGCATCTGATTTAATCGGATGCATTAATTGACTCAACTGGTCACTCTGTTCAAGCATGGATAAAATCGGCTGTACTTTTTTTATATCCTGAAATTCTGGCTGTTCCAATAACTGTGTCGCACCAACCGAATAAAATAACTTTCGCTTAGCAATGGCTCGATATAAGGTTAAGGCCAAAACTTCATACACTTGAGGATTACCTTCCAAAGCCTGTATTTGCTCCGTCAAAAAAGCAATCGTTATATCACCAATAGATATATCTGTCAAAGCCTGACTAAAATGAGCCGCACAAGCCAAAATCACATCTCGTGATGGCTCTTCAAAATGCATGGGCTCATTATCAAGCGCTCCTACATCAGTAACAACAACCATAACGGCTTGTGAATCACTAATCGGTAATACATGAATAAACCGTATGACTGATGTATCATGTGCAGGTGCTAAAAACAAGCTCACATTATGACTAATCTGCGAAATCATCTTAGCGACCTCTAAGAAGAAATCACCCATATCTGTTGTTGGCGTCCATAAGTCACCAATACTTTGTGCATCCTGCTTTGTAATAGAAACGCCTGGTTGTAGGGAATCAACATAGAACCGATAGCCTTTAACTGAAGGAATACGCCCAGCTGACGTATGGGGCTGTTCCAAAAAGCCTTCCTCCTCGAGGTCAGACATTTCGTTGCGCACCGTTGCTGGACTAATACCTAACTGATATTTTTTAGCTAATGTTCTAGAGCCAACCGGCTCTGCTGATTGTACATAATCCTGGACGATAGCACGCAAGATGCGTTTCTTCCTTTCATCCATGATAGCACCTCTCTTATTAGCACTCATTAGTGTTGAGTGCTAACTACGTGTATTATCATATCATATTCTTCCTTTTTGTCAACAGATTTCACGCCATAAATCCAGTAAAAATCTATTTAGTCAAAAAGTAAAAAATATGTGACAGCAATTTGAATACAGCTCTTTTATCTTAGCAAATACGAGCACTTTATATTTTTATATGTGATTACAACATATATATTTCTACCCCACAAAATGCGTATACAATAAATACACAGCCGTACTTCCCGCAATAGACAAGAGCATATTACGTCGCCACCAATGTAAAAGAACAGCTGCTACAATACCTATACATTCCGGCACCATATGATTACCCGTAAGCAAAGTAGCATCTTTCAAACAATAAATAAAAAGTAAGCCAAAGATAGCCGGTGGCAATGCTTTGCCTAGAAAGGTAATATACGATGGTGTTTTCGCAGTATCACTAAAAATAAGGAAAGGTAAAAATCGCGTCAACACCGTAGCCAATACACAAATAGCAATCGTTATTACTTGTTCTGTAAAAGTCATCCCTAAGCCCCCTTTTGACTATTTTGATAGGTATCCACGCCCTCATCCTTTTCAATAGATTTGCGCCGTAACGTAACTAATCCAGTCATCAAAAGTAAGGACGGAATAATAAAATACTGTCCACCAAAAACAATTAAACAAACACTAGCAACAACCAATCCGATTAAAGATGCATCATGCCTTTTCTCCTTTAGCCATTGGTCAACAAAAATAACAGTAAACATAGCCGTCATAACAAACCCCAATCCATGTGTATCTAAGAAGGTTATATATTGTCCAAGCAAGGCACCTATAGCAGCCCCCAGTACCCAATAAAATTGATTAAGCCAAGTCAGCCAAAGCATATACCAGCCTCTATCCACACCTTCAGGCGGCTTTGTTGTATAGTTAAGAGCAAAGGTTTCATCACACAAGCCGAATAGCAAAAAAGGCTTTTTCCAGCCTTGTCCTCAATAGCGTTCAAGCATGGATAAGCCATAAAACAAATGTCTCATTTGTATAGCAAAAGCTAATATAAACGTCTGCAAGGGAGCAAACGGTGACAAGAGCATAGATACGGTAACAAATTCTAAAGAACCACCAAAAATTACGATAGCCATAATCACAGGCCAACAAAAGGAAAAGCCTTCTGCTGATGCATATAATCCATAAGCAGCACCAATAAACATAAACCCCGCAAAAATGGGTGTTGTCACTGGCAGCGCCGCCCAAAAGGCCTGTCCTATTCTTTTCTTGTTCTCCATACCAATCGCCCTAGCCTCTCTTTTCTCATTCTTTGCTAATCACGCCTACTAAGTGAAATAAAAAATCTCTTACATCCACGTACAATTATCATACAGGATATAAGAGATGTAAGCTAGTAGCTATTTATCAGTAAAAGGATTTCCCAAACGTTCTAACAAATGAGTAAACCGTTCTTTAGGCATAGCCTCTTTTTCATACCAATCTAATAAGTATTCAATTTTTTCTTGTGCTTCTTCTGGGCTAAGACCTTTAACTAATATTTCGCCGCCCTTAGGATGAGCTCCGCTCTTGCCGCCTGCCGTTAAAACAAAACCATCAGGCAAACCATACAAGCCAATATCTTTAATCATCGGCTCTGCACAACAGCGAGTACAGCCACTAATACCAATACGTAGCTTATTAGGCAATGGCCGACCAAAATGTTTAGTATCTAAAGCTTTTCCTAAAGGAATTGTCTGCATAAAAGCATGAGAACAACCATCTGTTCCTCGACAACAAGTAATCGAATTAACACCAGCATGAATGACCTGTTTTACTCCTTTAGGCAATTGGGATAAAATCTTAGGTTTATCTTCTGCTTCCACATTATATAATTGAATACCTGTAACAACGACACGAAAAGAAGCACCGTATTTATCAGCTAAATCAATAATCCCATGCAACTGTTCTTTGGAAAACTCACTAAACAAAGAATGTAAAATAATCGTTGTCTTCATAAATTAGCTCCTTCTCACTTATCACTCATATTCTTACAGATTATCAACATTCTCATCTTCTATATGTTACTTAGGCAACTACCGGCAAAGGTATGAATAATCTTCATACCGCTTCATAGTCCTATTTTTATAACCCACATATACTTTTCTTTACTGAAAACTATCTAGACTAACTCTTCCTTTTCTTATCTTTTACCTAATAAATTGAGAAAATACATAATTGCCTTCTTTAGCCCCCAAAGGCGTCAAACAATATCGTCCCTCTTGGTAAAATAATAGGCCCTTGGTCAGCAATTCATCTAGTGTTTGCCCAAAGACAGAAGATAGTTCCTTACCAGTAGCTAAATAAAATGCCTCTTCCTGTAAGCCTTCCCTAAGCATACGCAAAGCTAAAAAGCAAAAATCTTCTTCGAATCGTTTGCTATCAATAGCTACCGTTTCCACTTGCGGCAGCATCCCCTGCCTTACTTTATTTATATACGGAACTACATAAGGGTGATTGCCATAGCGTATATAAGAGCTATCGAAGTTAACCGTCTTCCTCATTCTTTCTTTTATAGAATCGTCTTTTTCATCCATAACTTCCGCACCCGAATTCTCCATACTAGTCATATAAGAACTATTTAGAGACGGCTTATAAAAGCCATGAGAACCGGCGCCAAAGCCTATATATTCCTTATACTGCCAATACCGCGAATTATGCTGACTCTCATAGCCTGGCCTTGCAAAATTAGATATTTCATACCGCTCAAATCCCTTACTAGGCAAATAAGAACACATCAAATCATACATAGTATCAAGGGTATCTTCATCGGCCAATTTAATAGAACCACTCTTAACCATACGCTCCAAAAGTGTTCCTTCTTCTAGCTGTAACCCATAAACAGAGACATGCGTTAAAGGTAGCTCTACAATCTGTCCTAATTGAGTCTGCCAATCGACTAGCGATTGGCCAGGCAGGCCATATATTAAATCACCACTGATATTCTTAATGCCCACCTTAAGCAAAGTCTCTACCGTATGATACACATCTTGCTTAGTATGTCCCCTATGTAAGAAAGCGAGCTGCTTATTGTTAAAGGTTTGAATACCTAAACTAATCCGATTGATGCCGGCCTCTTTCCATAACTGTAATAGAGCAAATTGTTTTTCACTTAAGCCAGGATTCATTTCCACCGTCCATTCCATAGAAGGTGTATAAACAAAATACTTAGCCAGAATACCTAACAACTTTTTCCATTGTTTAAGAGATAGAACATTAGGTGTGCCGCCCCCTATATAAAAGGTCTGTATAGGTAACGTTCTTAGCCACGGTTCTTCAACTTGCAAAAGACGGATTTCACCTTCAAGAGCCTCTATATAGCTATCATAATAAGCTTCTAATCCTTGGTAGGAAGGAAAATCACAATATATACATTTTTCTTTACAAAAAGGGATATGAAGATAAATCCCCATATCCCTTTTTGTTTGATTCAATTTTGTCATCAATCATCAACCTTTAAAATGGCCATAAAGGCTTCTTGCGGTATTTCTACACTACCGACAGCCTTCATACGTTTTTTACCTTGTTTTTGTTTTTCCAACAATTTACGCTTACGAGAAATATCCCCGCCATAGCACTTAGCTAATACGTCCTTACGCCAAGCCTTTACTGTTTCACGAGCTACAATCTTGTTACCAATAGCTGCTTGAATAGGGATTTCAAACATCTGCCGTGGGATTAATTCTTTTAGCTTTTCTGCCAAAGCTCGTCCACGAATAGCCGCCCTATCCTTGTGTACAATAATACTTAAGGCATCTACTGGCTCACCATTAAGAAGAATATCCATCTTAACCATAGGCGATGTCTTATAACCAATTAATTCATAATCTAATGAGGCATAACCTTTAGTCGCTGACTTCAATTTATCAAAATAATCATAAATAATTTCACTTAAAGGCAGATGATACACTATAGAAACACGCGTTTCATCCAAATATTCCATACTCTGGTATTCACCGCGTTTGTCTTGTGATAGTTCCATAATGGCACCAACAAAGTCTTTAGGAACAATTGTTGTAGCCTTTACATACGGCTCTTCAATATAATCAATCTCTGTTGGTGGCGGTAATTTAGACGGATTATCAACTTCTAGAAGTTCTCCATTAGTCTTATATACCTTATAGTTAACACTTGGTGCCGTTGTAATTAAAGACAAATTATATTCACGTTCTAAGCGTTCTTGAATAACATCCATATGCAAGAGGCCTAAGAAGCCACAACGGAAGCCGAAGCCTAAGGCTAATGACGTTTCTGGTTCGTACTCTAGGGCGGCATCATTTAAGTTTAATTTTTCTAAGGCATCACGAAGATTCTCATAGTCCTTACTATCTGTTGGATAGAGACCACAATATACCATAGATACAGCTTTACGATAACCAGGCAAAGGTTCGGCTGCTGGTTTATCCGCATGCGTAATGGTATCCCCTACATGACAATCCGCTACATTTTTAATACTGGCGGCTACGCAACCTACTGCACCACAAGGTAGTTCATCAACAGCTACTAAATTAGGCGTGTGCACGGCTAATTCAGTCACTTCAAAATCACTATTGTTATGCATCATACGGATCATATCTTTTGTTTTTAAAGTCCCTTCTTTAACCCGTACGTAAGCAATAGCGCCCTTATAGGAGTCGAAACGAGAGTCAAAGATAAGAGCTCGCAGCGGTTGATCCGACTTATCAGGCGGTGCCGGTACACGGTCCACAATAGCATCCAATATCTCTTCAATGCCAATGCCTGACTTAGCACTAGCTAAAATAGCATCTGATGCGTCTAAGCCAATAATATCTTCAATTTCTTTTTTAACTCGGTCAGGGTCTGCACTAGGTAAATCAATCTTATTAATAACAGGAATAATTTCTAAATCATGATCTAAAGCTAAATATACGTTAGCCAGGGTCTGCGCTTCCACCCCTTGAGCCGCATCGACAACTAGCAAAGCCCCTTCACAAGCAGCTAAGGAACGTGACACTTCATAACTAAAGTCAACATGGCCTGGTGTATCAATTAAGTTTAATAGATAATCCTTGCCATCTTTCCCCTTATAATTTAAACGGACAGCTTGAGCCTTAATGGTAATCCCTCGTTCGCGTTCTAAGTCCATAGAATCCAATACTTGGTCTTCCATTTCCCGCTTAGTCAGAGCCCCTGTTTTTTCAATTAATCGGTCTGCAATAGTAGACTTACCATGATCAATATGGGCAATAATACAAAAATTACGAATATGATCTGTCGATGCCATTTCTTACCTCACTAACAAACACTATCAATAACGCCGCCACCCAGTACCTGTGTGCCATCATAAAAGACAACTGATTGTCCCTGCGTAATGGCTCGTTGTGGTTCCTTAAAAACCACTTCCATAGTACCATCATCTAATATAGTCGCTAGACAATCTGCTGGCTGGGCCGCATAGCGAATTTTACCTGTCGTTTCCAATCGTTTAGGTATCTGTCCAGACAAGAAGTTATAGGACTTACAAATTAGTTTTTTAGTAAACAAACTATCATTAGGCCCTACAATCACTTCATTCTTTTGCCCATCTAAACGAATAACATATAAGGGATAAGGATAAGCAATGCCTAAACCCTTACGCTGGCCAATCGTATAGTTAAACAAACCGTTATGCCAGCCTAATATCTGTCCGTTTTCATGAACAATATTACCAGGTTTTATATTCTTGCCTAATTGCTTTTGCATAAAAGTCTTATAGTCATTATCTGGCAAGAAACAAATATCTTCACTATCTGGTTTTGTTGCCACTGGCAGACCCCTATCAGCTGCCATCTGTCTAGTTACCGTCTTTTTCTGTCCTCCTAACGGAAACATCAAATGACTAAGAATTTTTTGATTCAAAGTATATAAAACATAACTTTGATCTTTAGCTGAATCCATACCCTTGTGAAGTTCATATAACTTAGTGTCTTCATTATATCTTACTTGAGCATAGTGCCCCGTTACCATATGGGTAGCACCCAAAGAAAGTGCCTTATCCAATAAAAGACCAAACTTAATATGCTTATCGCAAAAGACACATGGATTCGGTGTACGTCCCCCAGCATATTCAGATACAAAGTATTGTACAACATCATTATAAAACTGTTCACGTGCGTTTAATACATAATGTTTAATGCCTAAATAATCACACATTTTCTTAGCATCTATGACAGCTGGAGATGGCTTATCATCACCTAACCCATTCACCCAAAGCTGCATAGTAATACCAAATACATCATATCCTTGTTCCATTAACAACTTAGCTGTTAATGAACTATCAACACCACCACTCATAGCCACAGCTACTACTTTATTCATTTGTTCCTCCTCATACATGGGACAGAGTGAAAGTCTGACTATGTATAATATTACTTACGATGAGCCAATAATTCCTTAGCGGCTCCTAAAATACCTAGCAAAGAGTGTTCAAAAACAAGCCCTCCCTGCATAAAAATAGTATAAGGCGGGCGAATCGGTCCATCTGCACTTAGCTCTATAGATGAACCTTGTACAAAGGTGCCTCCCGCCATAATAATCTGATCCTCATAACCAGGCATATCACCAGGTACTGGCACGACATGTGCATCAACAGGAGAATAGGCCTGCATTCCTTGGCAAAACCATTGCATTTCCTCTCCAGAATGCAAATTAATAGCCTGTATTAAATCATATCGATCTTCATCAACCTGAGGAAACACCTCATAGCCTAACAAAGTGCCTACAGCTGCCGTATACACAGCCCCTTTTAAAGCCTGCAATACTACATGAGGCGCCATAAAAAGACCCTGGAAAAACAAACGATACCCCGGCGTATAAGAACCTAAATGATCACCTAAGCCTGGCGCCGTTAATTCATAAGCTACGTCATCTACTAAATCAGCTCGGCCTACTACATACGCGCCTGTCGGTGCCATACCAGCGCCAGCATTTTTTATTAAGGACCCCGCCATAATATCAGCACCGACTTCTAATGGCTCTTCTTTTTCTGTGAATTCCCCATAACAATTATCGACAAAACAAATCGTCTTAGGATTCTTAGCCTTAACGGCACTAACAATCTTACGAATATCCTCTATAGATAAGGGATTACGTGTACTATAACCACGAGACCGTTGGATAACCACAACCCTCGTATCTGTATCAACAGCTTCTACAATAGCTGGTAAATCGTAGGTGTTATTAATTAATGGAATTTCCTTATAATGAAAGCCATACTCTTTTAAAGAATGTCGTACTGGATGTGTCTCTCCAATAACCGACTGCATCGTATCATAAGGCTGCCCTACGGCATAAATAAAAGTATGTCCTTCCTTGCCACTACCTAATAAAGCCTTTAGCGTCGTCGCTAAAGCATGCGTGCCTGATACAAATTGTGGTCTTACTAAAGCCTTTTCCCCACGGAAAACATGGGCAAAAACTTCATCCAATTTTTCACGACCTATATCATCATAACCATAGCCCGTCGTACCCGTAAAATGATAAGCTGATACTTGGCAATCTTTAAAAGCCCTTAATACCTTTTCTGTATTATAAACAGCTGTATCTTCAAATTTAGAAAAAGCAGGCGCGGCTAACTGCATTGCCTCTTGCTTTAATTTATCTAATGAAATCATCAAATCTTCCTTTTACTAGCTTCTTTGCTTGTTCAAAAATATCTATATCTGTCATATCTTCATCAATAGACAACCATGTAATATAAGGCATACGCTTATACCAAGTAATCTGTCGCTTGGCAAAATGACGCGTGTGTTTTTTTATCGCTTCGATAGCCTCTTCTTTAGACAAGAGTCCCTTATAATAGGCTACAATCTCCCTATAGCCAATACCCGTTAAAGATTGCGCATCTGGTGATAAACCAGCCTCAAGAAGCCCTGCTACCTCCGTAAACAAACCTTGCTCTACCATACTATCAACACGCCGGTTGATGCGGTCATATAAAGCGCTTCGCTCTCGCTTAAGCCCTATAACAGGACCATCATAAATAAGTCCCTGCTTGCGTGGAGCTAATAAAGAAGCTGTATCACCAGCGTCTATTAATTCAATTGTCCGATAAAGACGATGCTTGTCCGTAAACGGTAAATTAATACCTTTTTTAGCAGCTAATTCTTGTGCATAAGCCTGTAAACCAGTCTGTCCCTTTTCCGCTACCAGTCCATCTAAAAAATGCCGCAACTTCTGATTCGGTGGCCTATCTGAGAACTGATACCCTTCTAATAAGGCTTGTACATAAAGCCCTGTACCACCTGATAAAATAGGTATATGTCCATCTGCATTCATTTTTTTTATATAATGAGAGGCTGCCTCTTGAAAATCAGCTACATTATACGAATCGTCTGGATTACATATGTCGATTAAATAATGAGGTATGCCAGCCCGCTCTTCTACCGTTGGTTTGGCTGTCCCTATGGACAAGCCTCGATACACTTGATACGCATCACCAGATATAACAGCTGTATGTAAATACGTGGCCAATTGAACTGTTAAAGCCGTCTTACCTACTGCCGTAGGCCCAACAATAGTAAGCAAATGCTCCATACCTATCAACCTTTCTCATAAATGCCATAGGCAATTCGACTATATTTACCACCAACTAGCTGCGTCGGCCTATAGGTCTTAAAAAGATGGGAATGAGGTCGCTCTTTTATAATAACCCGATACTTTGCTACCCGTAAAGCCTCCTCAATCATAGGTCGGCTAATAACTGTTTCTACTAACTGTCCACGCAAGGATAAAAACTGGGGACTAGCCATAACGGGCACTTCAAACATGGGATCCAGATAAACAACATCAAAGGAATTATTCCTTAACCTTGGAAGTAAGTCTTCATAATACATCGCTACTACCTGAATCCGCCGCAAAGCAGCTGTTACCTTTTCATCCTCATGCCTAAAATGTCGACAGCCCCAATTAGAAATATAAGCCAAAGCAGCTAATCCTTCTACTGCATAAAGGCGCTGACAAGTAGAATGTGCATAGGAGACAACCAAACTATCACTGCAAAGGCCAGCTGTACAATCTAAAAAAGACGTAAGTTTAATCGAACCGACCGCCTCTAACAAATGATCTCTCTGTCCCCGCTTTAAAGCCAGTAAACGAAGTTGCGCCATAGATATATGAAATTGGTGTTTAGCCTTAGGAGATGTATACAGAACAGGACCTTTACTACCAACAACTAAAAGCTTATCAGCCTGAGTCTCAGTAAAAACTTCCAACAAAGAAGCACCATTTCTATCTATGACTGGTGACTCCAATAATTGACCGATTCGTAATGCCTCCTGGTCAAAGGCAGCTGCCCCCTTCTGCGAGGTTGTCACATATAACACATTAACTCCTTAAGAATAATTTGCCTAATTCATCGGGTGTAAATTTAATAATCGTTGGACGCCCATGAGGACACACATAAGGTTTATCCGTATGAAATAAATCTTCTATAAGCACAGACATTTGATAGATATTCAAATTATGCCCAGCCTTAATGGCCCCTCGGCAAGATGCATAAGCTAGCATACTATGCCGCAGCTGAGCCTTTGTCGGTTCTTTATTATCAGCTAAATAGGTCAAAACATAACGTACCATATCCTCTGCCTTAGATTCGACAATATCAACAGGAATACCTTCAATCTTAATTTGTGTTGGTCCCCCTAAGCTAATAGCAAAGCCTATATCTTGAAAATAATCCTGATTATCTTCTACCAAAGCCATCTCTTGATCATCCGCTTCTAAGTAAATGGGCAACAATAAATTCTGCATAGGAATAGCTTCTGCTGATTTACACAAAGCATCATAGCGAACGCGTTCATGCGCTGCATGCTGATCAATAATATATAAGTCATCCCCCTTTTTAGCTAGGATGAAGCAAGACGCCACTTGCCCCATAGGCAAGAGACCAGACCCTTTCAAATGGGCCTCTTCCTGTTTTCCTATAAAAGGATTTTTATCTTCTTCGTGATTAACTACCTGCTTATCTTTAATAGGAAGACCGCCAGTTGGTGCTTCTTGTCTATTCATGGTCTTATGATAGGCATCTGCAAAAAAGCGCTTCTTATCTTCCTCTGTATAACTTTTAGGCAATGGTTTAGCAGCTATGAAGCCACTCTGTCCTTCAAAGGATTCCTGCACCATCTGATTTATGACTGGACGTTCATAGCCCTCATTTTTTAGGCGTTCTACAAAGGCCTGCGTCTCTTCTTTAGCCTTGTCAGATAAGCCAATTGTCTGATGTCCATAAATTTTATCGACATTAACAGTTGTTGCAATTTGCTCAGCCACAGATAAAGATTTTGACTCTTGATTAATAGAATTTGATTCTATAACTGGACTCATATCCGCTTTATTTGCTGGTAAGGACATAGACCATGATTCTGCATTCTCGCCATTCCCGAGTCCACTACCAGTTTCCATAGCCCGCAAAGGATTCTGTATAGTTTCTAAAATTGCATGATAAACAGCTCGATAAATAGGCTTATCATCAGCAAACTTTACTTCCTGCTTACGGGGATGCACATTAATATCTACCGTTTCTGCTGGCACTACTAATTGTAAGAAAACAAGAGGATAGCCAGTCTTAGGCAGCAAGGCATGATAGGCATTATCAATAGCCTTGGTAATAACCCTGTCAGACACAACCCGATTATTTACAATAATAGTCTGCCAAATGCGCGTACTTTTTAGTAATGTCGGCTTTCCTACGACACCAGTAATAGCTATTCCCTCTGCTTCATAGGTAAGAGGGAATACCTCATCACTCACCTTATAGCCATATAAAGCAGATACCGTATCCACCATTTGTCCATTACCTGGGGTAATCAAAGACACACGCCCATCTTGAATCAATTTGAAAGAAATATGCGAATTACTAAGGGCTAATTTACCAATGATATCTTGTATTTTAGATCCTTCGGTGCGCGGCGTTTTTAAAAACTTACGACGAGCTGGCACATTATAGAAAAGTTCTTTTACCTCAATCGTCGTCCCCGGCGAGGCTCCATAAGGCAAACAGTCCACAAATTGTCCCCCATCAATGGTTATACGGGTTCCCATATCCGCTGTATGCGTTCGCGTTAAGAGTGAAAAATGAGAAACGGCGGCAATACTAGCTAAGGCTTCGCCGCGAAAGCCTAAGGACGCAATAGAAAACAAGTCTTCTACGGAAGAAATTTTACTAGTCGCATGCCGCAAGATAGCCAAACGCGCATCTTCTTCAGTCATGCCTATCCCATCATCTGTAATACGGATATAGTCAATGCCGCCAGTCGCAATTTCCACTTCAATGGTCTTAGCTCCAGCATCAATAGAATTTTCTACCAATTCCTTTACTACAGACAAGGGGCGTCCAACCACTTCACCAGCAGCAATCTTATTAATGGTCTTCTCATCAAGTACATGAACCTGAGCCACTATTGACCACCTCCTTTACGTGCCTCTTCTTGTAATTTATATAAAGCACTTAAGGCTTCAATAGGCGTCATACTCATAACATCAATAGCTAATAATTGATCCACTACAGACGATGTAAATAAATTAGCACTATTAACACTAACTTCTTGCCCCCGTGCCGATTCTATATCAGATGGGCTTACTTGTTTGTTAGTTAATTTAGATTGACTTATTTCAAAGGTATCATCAGCTTCTAATTTAGCTAAAATAACATCCGCCCGCTTCAAAACACTTTCTGGCAACCCCGCTAAACGAGCTACATGAATCCCATAACTGCGATCGGCTCCACCGCGAATAATACGCCGCAAAAAGACGACATCCTTCCCTTTTTCTTTAACCGCTACGGTAAAATTTTTAAGCTTAGGATACACATCTTCTAAAGGAATTAATTCATGATAATGGGTAGCAAATAAAGTCTTACTATGTAAATGCTTACAAATATATTCGACAACAGCCTGGGCAATGCTGAGGCCATCAAATGTACTTGTACCACGACCTATCTCATCTAAGATAAGAAGACTGTTTTTAGTGGCATGACTTAAGATATAGGCAACTTCCTTCATTTCTACCATAAAGGTACTTTGTCCCGTTGATATATCATCGCTAGCCCCCACACGGGTAAAAATTCTATCGACTGGTGAAATGGTCGCTTCTACAGCGGGTATAAAGGCACCTACTTGAGCCATAATCATCAATACAGCCACTTGTCGCATATAGGTCGATTTACCAGCCATATTAGGCCCTGTAATCAACAAAAACTCTTGGTCACTATGATTTAAATCAGCATCATTAGGAACGAATAATTCCTGCTTTAAATAATTCTCTATAATTGGATGCCGTCCATCCTTGATATGAATTTGTCCATTCATAGTCATAGTTGGTCGAATGTAGTGTTTTTCATAAGCTACTTCTGCAAACGAAGCTAATACATCAATAACCGCTAACTGGCGTGCTGTTTTCTGAATAGATTTAACTGCCTGGCGAACATTTTCTCGTACCTCTTGATAGAGCTGATGCTCTAAAGCTATCATTTTATCCTTAGCATTTAAAATTTTAATTTCAAATTCCTTTAACTCTGGCGTAATATACCGCTCTGCATTAGCTAAAGTTTGTTTACGAATAAAATATTCTGGCACATTAGCAGCTGTTGCCTTCGTAACTTCAAAATAATAACCAAACACCTTATTATAACCGGTTTTAAGGCGAATCCCTGTCTTTTCCCGTACATCATTTTCTAACTCTTGCAGCCATTTTTGACTATTTGTCGCCAAAGAACGCAAGGTATCTAATCCTTCATTATAGCCATCATTAATAACATGCCCCTCTTTTAAGGTTAGGGCTGGCTGCTCTGCAATAGCCTTAGTTAATAAAGTGCAAATATCTTCATGTGTTTTCATCGCATTCATAGCACTTACCAAAGCTTGACTGCTTAACTGAGTCCCTAAGGATTTAATGCCTGGCAACTCTCGCAAAGATTCTCGTAAGGACGTAAAATCTCGTGGCGATACAGAGCCTGTTTCTACCCGACTCAAGATTCGTTCAAAATCAAAAATCATATCCAAACGGTCTTGCAGCTGCTTACGTAATACCGGTTGCGATACTAACTCTTCAACAGCCATTTGCCGTCGATTAATATGAGCTACATTCATTAAGGGACTTTCTAACCACTGCTTTAATAGGCGAGCCCCCATCGGCGTCCGTGTCCTGTCTAGGACACTAAGCACCGTCCCCTTGGAAGAGCCATCTCGTAAATTACGGGTCACTTCCAAGTGATGTAAGGCAGAGGCGTCCAAGACCATCCGATCGCCTACACTAAGGCGATGAATATAATTAAGGTGAGATATATCCATCTTAATTACATGAGTAAAATAACTAACTAAATAACCTAACCCCTCTAAAACAGACTCTTCCATAAGAGACGTATCACCAAATTGGGCTAAAGCCAAGGCCTGTAAATCTTGACTAGACTCCGACTCTACCTGATAAGGAGACTCCACTGTCTGGCCAAGTTGCTGATCTATATAGTCTTTTACAAGGGCTGGTAAAACAAGCGAACCACAAAGAACAAGCTCAGACGGTCTATACATAGATAAAATATTACAAATACTAGAATCGCGATCAGTGCCGCTAACTAAATCCCACACCACTTCACCTGTCGTAATATCGCAAAAAATTAAAACCATATCGTCATTCGACTGATAAAGCATGCCTAGAAAATTATTTTCCTTCGCATTGGTTCCATTTTCTGTCATTACCGTACCAGGTGTTATCACACGGATAACATCCCGCTTAACAAGGCCTTTAACAAGCTTAGGATCTTCTAATTGCTCACAAATAGCCACCTTATAGCCTTTTTTTATAAGCGTTTCTATATAGCTTTCTGCTGCATGATGAGGTACGCCGCACATAGGTGCCCGTCCTTCTTCCTTATGACCGCCTCGTCCGGTTAAGGTTAAATTTAATTCTTTGGAAGCCACCAATGCATCATCATAAAAGAGTTCATAAAAGTCTCCTAACCTAAAGAATAATAATTCATCAGGATGTGCCGCTTTTATGCGCCTATATTGATCCATCATTGGTGTTTGCTTCACTGCCATGCTAACTCCTTCTATTATTTAGCAAATAGTACTCTATAAAATCCAATTTATGCAATACTATAAAAATGCTATAGCTATAAATATATTATATATTTGATTTCTATATTGGGTAAATTTTACATTAATTATTTTCATTTAACGGCATACTAGTCATTACCGCTATAAAATTTCTTAATTACATTCAAATAGATACTACTTTATTTTAATGTAAAAACTGAAGACTCAAGATTGACATTATACTATATATATTATTGTATCATACTCATAAAAAATAAGCGTCTATAAATAAAAGCCCCAAAGCGATTGATAGATTCAACTACTTCTACTCCTATCATTCGCCTTGAGGCTTTTTTTATTTACTATTGACTAATCCATTCATTAACCATTAATGAGTTTTAAACAACCTGCACAAGCCGGGCAGTCACAATATTGAGCACCTTGTCCCTTAATTTCAATGGCATGGTCATGAAGATGTTTAGCTAACTCTTGACCAAATGTTTCAACCCCGGCTGGAGAGCCAGAAAAAGCAATCAAACTATCAATAGGTGTAATATCTAATTTTGCTTCTTTCAACAAAAAATTCATAGCCGCAGCTTCCTTATCTGTACCTTCTGCATCTAACCAAGCTTGACAGGCATCTTTCATTTCACTGCAGCAAGATGGTGCTTTCATAATAGCTTGTACTGTTTCTTTAATTTCTTCTTTTGTCATTTAAAATCCTTCTTTCCTTAACTAACAATTACTTTTTAAAATTCTTTAAAATACGCCGCAATTGATTTTCAAACACTTCAATTTCTTTAGAAGAAAATCCTTTATACATTTGATTAATCATAATCTTACTAATTTCTTGAGAATCCTCTTTGGCTTGCCGTCCAAGCTCTGCTAAAATAATTTGCTTACGCCGTTTATCACCAAGTATAGCCTGTTTTTCAATTAATCCCTGTCTCTCCATAGTTTGTACCATCTTAGACAAGGTATTTAAAGCTAAGCCGGTACGACTGGCTAACTCTGTAAGTGTTAGCCCATCTTCCTTCCAAAGTTGATATAAAATTTTACCTTGTTCAGACGTAAAAGAATTAACATGATGATTTTGTAATAATTTATTAAGTAAACGATTTCCTTCTAAATGGATACGGCCTATTAAATAACCACCTTCTTTATCCATACACCCCTCCTCTCAAATACTTCTATATAGAATATAATGATATTATGCTATATAGAAGTATTTTTATCAATAGTTAAAATTTATATGCAACAAACCTGCCTTAAATACATCCATTTGAAAAGTAGAACGTTATATGCATTTATTTAGTCAGACTTTTCTTAAAAATTTATAATCAGAAAATAATACAGTAAACACATAAACAAAAACACCTACAGCCTGTATCAGTAGGTGTTTTTGTTACTAATTTATTTAATAGGTGTTCCGTATAAGACCCAAGTCTGTCCTTTTACTATGCGAGCTTTTATAGTATCTCCTATATGTAGTTCTTCATCTTGTGGAAATAAAACCATTTTATTTCCCGGCGTACGTCCAAACCACATATGTTCATCGGTCCGGCTAGGGCCTTCTACAATGAGAGAATAGGTTTTACCTTCCATAGCCTTATTTTTACGCAAGGAAATCTCATTTTGTACATCCATTAATTGCTGCAGACGTACCTTCTTTATCTCATCTGGCACCTGTTCATCCATAGTAGCAGCCGGTGTTCCTGACCGCTTAGAATAAATAAAAGTATAGGCCATATCATAATCAGCCTTGTGCAAGAGGTCTAAGGTGCCCTTAAAATCTTCATCTGTTTCACCCGGAAAACCTACAATAATATCTGTCGTCACCGTCAAATCAGGTATATGCTGGCGAGCATAAGAAAGTAAATCTAAATAATGTTCTACTGTATAATGCCGATTCATCTTCTTTAAAATCCGATTAGATCCTGACTGTACCGGCAAATGCAATTGGGGTACAACAACCGATGAACGAGCTAAAGCATCAATCATAGACTTAGTCATATCCTGCGGGTGGCTGGTCATATAACGGATGCGTTCAATACCAGGAATACCTTCTAAAGCATCAACTAACGTACCAAAATCGGTACCATTCTTAAAATCTAGCCCATAGGAATTAACATTTTGCCCTAATAAAGTGATTTCCTTATAACCTTGCGTCCCTAACCTACGTACATCCTCTACAATAGCTGAAATAGGACGGCTAATTTCACGGCCGCGCACATGCGGTACGATGCAATAGGTACAGAATTTATTGCAGCCATTATTAATAGGTACCCAAGCAAAAAAAGACCCACCAGGCTTAGCTTCTAATTCTGGTAAGACGCTATTATCCATAGCAATATTCATTTGATGCTTATGGGTTCGCTGCACTTCAGCAATCATTTCATTAATATGCTGAATATTATGTGTGCCTAATACAATATCTATATGAGGAGCCCGCTTAAACATGTCTGCTTGGTTTTTTTGAGCCATGCAACCAGTAATAGCAATAATTAGATTTTTATTTTTCTCTTTTAGGTGCTTTAGTTCCCCAATACGGCCATATATTTTATTTTCTGCCGTTTCGCGTACACAACAGGTATTTAAAATAATCAAATCCGCCTGATTGACGTCATCTGTTGCCTTATAGCCACTATCTTCTAATTGCTTAGCTAAGCGTTCTGAATCGCTTTCATTCATTTGGCAGCCATATGTATATATATAATAAAACTTCATCTTTACTCCTATTACTGTAAAATTCGACGCACCATCCGACGATTTCCTTTTGGATCCTGCAATCCTGTCATATTGGGTTCCAAGGTCATCCGTTCGACTGTCATGCCTGTCATATATTCCACTTCAAACTTAATAGCCTTTTGTGCTTTAGGCATGATTTCCCGTGGATTATACCCTTTATAGAGATTTACCTCCACTTGAATCTGCAACGAATTAGGGCCACTTTTACTTTTTCTAAAGTGTATATCAGCCCCACTCGCTACGCCTGGCACCTTTTCTAGACCATTACGAATTAAAGACAAAATAACAGCGTCTGAGAAGGTCAAACGCCCATAAAAGCTAAAGGCAGGTCGCACGACAGAATTTTCAAAATCAGCATCACCAATCTGTGCTATGTGTGTCTGACTACCACGCCGGCGAAAAATGCTCTTTAAAGGATCAATAATATAGCCTTTAAAATGAGGTTTTAATTCCATCGTTGGTACAGGAATAATATGCTTACCTTCCTTTAGACGGGCATACTGCGCCCGTTCGATTTCCTTAGTAGTAGCCACATCTTCAATATGTATATACCGAGCCGGATCTGAAAGACCTAAGGCCTTAGTAATCTTCTTCACCATATTTTCTGAAGTACCTAAAATCATTAGGCGCTTAGGTTGAATAGCCTCTAATTTATTACGAACAGACTCTACCTGTTTTTTATCCTGGAAAATAGCCCGCCGTACCGCCTTTAAGCGACTACTTTCTTTTTTCGCTGACGAACCAGCTACTAAGCGATTATTATAAATTAGTATGCCATCATCAATAATACACTGCACATCATTATCAAGGGCCACCTTTAGCGCCCGATAACTCTTACCTGTCCCACTAGGGCCTACAAAAGCAATGACTTCCATTTACCTAGCCTCCTGTGCCCAATCCAGTATATCTTCTGGTAAAGCTAACGCCTGTAATAAAGGTAATAAGGGCTTTAGCGGTATCTTAAACTCGCCTAGCGTCTGTGGATATCTGTCTGGTACACCATGAAAATCAGAACCACCACTAACTAAGAGACCTCTTTCTTGTGCCATAGCTAAATATTTTTTTTCTAATTGTCCTTGCTGTTTTGGATGATAAACTTCTACTCCATCAAAAGGTAAGTCCAATAATTCCTTGACATAAGTATCATTTCTAATTAATACCGGATGAGCTAACACAGCGAAACCACCAGCATCATGAATTAAGGTGACTACATCTGCTGGCGACGCAGAGAACTTTGGCACATAACAAGGGCTTTGTGGACTTAATATAGTCTCAAAGGCCTGACTAATCGTTTTTACATAGCCTTTTTGAATGAGAAGGCGAGATAAGTGAGGTCGTCCTAAAGAAGTTGTTTCTCCAAATTGCTGAACTAATTCCTCATAAGAAACCTTATAGCCATTAGCCGCACAACGTTCTGTCATTTTCTTAATACGGCTCCGCCGTTCCGTCTTATAGAACTGTACATAATTAACTAGTTTTTCACAGCCTATATCATACCCATAAGCTAAAATATGCACATCTCTATGCTTATAGGTAGAACTAAATTCAGCCCCCCTAAGTAAGACTAAATCCTTAGGAATCTCCTTAACTTGATCATAAGCACAATACTCATCATGATCTGTCAAAGCAACTAAAGATAACCCTTGTTTATGAGCTAAGGCTACTATTTGCTCTGGTGTATAGGAACCATCGGAACAAGTTGTATGCACATGTAAATCTACAATCATAAGTCCACCTCCCTTCCTTACAATATCTATTTAATCTATTATGACTGATATCACTTAAATGCACAAGAGCAAAAAGCTGTGCGACAAATTCACACAGCTTTTTTAGGCTTATAAGGTTTTTAACAAGTTCCTAATGACAGCTACAGCTTCATCGATTGGCGTCATAACAATCTGCCCATCTTTACGAACTTTAATTTCTATTTCGCTTGTTTCTATAGATTTCTTACTAATAGTAATACGTAAAGGATACCCTATCAAGTCGGCATCCTTAAATTTAACACCAGCTCGTTCTTTCCTATCATCTAAAAGAACTTCTACGCCCTCTTTCTGGAGTTCATCATATAAAGACTGACTCATATTCATAAGTGCTTCATCTTTCGCATTAACGGGTACAATAGCCACTTCATAAGGAGCAATCGCTCTCGGCCAAATAATCCCATCTTCATCGTGGAACTGTTCAATAGCTGCTGCCAAGGTACGCGACACACCAATACCATAACATCCCATGATTAAAGGTTTTGATTTACCATTTTGATCTAGGAACATAGCCCCCATTGATTGGCTGTACTTAGTTCCTAATTTAAAGACCTGTCCCACTTCAATACCCTTAGCAATTGCTAGTGGTGACCCACAATGCGGACATACATCCGTATCCGTAATTAAGCGAATCGGTGCTACAATAATATCATCTGCTGAAAAATCACGCGTTGGATTTATATGAATATAATGAGCGTCTACCTTATTTGCACCACCACATACATTGTGCATATTCATAATGGTTTCATCAACAACCATGGAAAAATCATCGCTCTTATGCAGCCCTACAGGACTAATAAATCCTGCTGTTAGACCCACTTTCTTCAAATCCTCTTCACTAGCCATTTCTGGTTCAACAGCTCCATTTACCGCATGCTGCAAAGCGATTTCATTCACATCATGATCACCACGAACCATGGCCAATACAACAAGACCATCCACATTATAAACAACGGCTTTTATGGTCTTTTCAATTGGCAGATGTAAGTATTCAGCCACAGCTTCAATGGTCTTGCAATTCGGTGTAACCACTTCTTCAAGAGGCAAGGCTTCTTCATCTGCTTCCGTCAAAGCCGCTGGTCGGCCGATTTCAATATTAGCCGCATAATCACACTTTGTGCAATGAATTACATCCGCTTCTCCCGATTCAGCCAAGGCCATAAATTCGTGACTATTAGAGCCCCCAATAGCACCAGAATCGGCTTCAACCGGCCGCACTTTAAGACCACATCGATCAAAAATACGACTATAAGCATCATACATAGTATGATAAGACGCATCTAATCCTGCTTCATCTTGGTCAAAAGAATAGCCGTCCTTCATAATAAATTCACGAGATCGCATAAGACCAAAACGAGGACGCCGTTCATCGCGATATTTATTTTGAATCTGATATAAACATAAAGGCAACTGCTTATAGGATTTTACTTCATTACGTACAATAGAAGTAACCATTTCTTCATGGGTTGGTCCTAAGCAATATTCTCGATTATGTCTATCTTTTAGACGAATCATTTCAGCGCCATACACATTCCAACGACCTGATTCTAGCCATAATTCAGAGGGCTGAATAATAGGCATCATAATCTCTTGTGCACCAGATTTTTCCATTTCTTCATGAATAATGGCTTCAATCTTACGAATACTCCGCCAAGCTAATGGCAAATAGGTATAAATCCCTCCAGCCATTTTACGAATTAATCCAGCCTTTAACATATATTTTTGACTAACTACATCAGCATCAGCTGGTATTTCACGCAATGTAGGCGCATATAATTTACTAGCGAGCATACTTTTAAGACTCCTTCTTTATATATTCATCAATTTCATGGAAAAGAGCATCTACCAATTGGTCTTCTGATACGGTACGAAGAATTTCACCTTTTTTAAAGACAATTCCCTGTCCATCACCACCAGCAATGCCAAAGTCAGCCTCTCTCGCTTCACCTGGACCATTAACTACACAGCCCATAACCGCAACTCGAATAGGTTCTTTAATCGTCTTCAAGCGCTTTTCTACTTGCTCTGCCATAGAAAATAAATTAACACGACAACGACCACAAGTTGGACAAGATATCATTGTTGCCCCAAAGGAACGTAATTCCAAGGCACTTAGTATCATCCGTCCCACTTCAACTTCATTAATAGGATCACCCGTTAAGGACACGCGCAACGTATCCCCAATACCATCGGCTAACAAGGTGCCGATACCAATAGCAGACTTAACCGTCCCCTGTCGAATAGTACCCGCTTCTGTTACTCCTAAATGGAGAGGGTAGTCAACCTTATCAGCTAATTTACGATAGGCTTCAATCATTAAAGGCACATCCGTAGATTTTATAGAGATTTTCATTTCCCTATAATCTAAAGCTTCTAAGATACGTACATGTTCCAGTGCTGCCTCTACCATACCATCAGCTGTTGGATGCCCACCATAGGCTTTTAAAATATGTATTGGCAAAGAACCTGCGTTCACCCCAATACGAATGGGTATCTTTTTGGGTTTAGCCTTCCTAATAACTGCCTCAACCTTATCGGTTCCGCCAATATTACCGGGGTTAATACGAAGGGCATCGACCCCACTATCAATAGCTTCTAAAGCCAAACGATAATCAAAATGAATATCTGCAATCAAGGGAATAGAAATGCCTGCCTTTACCTTTTTTAAGGCCTTAGCAGCGGCTATGTCCGGTACAGCCACGCGGATAAGTTCACATCCTGCCTCTGCTAAACGATTAATCTCTGTAATAGCACGCTCCGACTCTACTGGATTAATAGTAATCATAGACTGGACACTAATCGGCGCATCTCCACCCACTTGGACAGAACCCACCTGTATCGGTCTTGTTTTTCTTCTTTTAATCATATATGTGCCTCCTATTGTGCCCATATACGGGTAATATCATTGGATGTTGCATAAATAAATAACAAAATTAAAAGCGTCATACCCGTCATTTGAATATAAGCTAAGGCCTTAGGCGGCAAAGCCTTACGACGAATACCTTCCAAGATAAGTAGGACTAAATAACCGCCATCTAAAACAGGAATAGGTAATAAATTAATTAGGCCTAAGTTAAGACTTAGTAAAGCTGTAAACAAAAGTAAATTAATCCACCCAGATTGAGCTACTTGTCCAGCCATTTGCGCAACCCCTAAAGGCCCTGCTACATCTCCACTTTCATGATGAGTCACCATCATATAAAGGCCGGCCCCCATTTCTTCAAGAATGCGCCAAGTCATAGTCAACGATTGAATAACGGCCTGACCTATCGGTCTAGGCTCATGCGTGAAGGCTTCTAAAATACCAATAACCGTACGCCCGTCTTCTTCTTTAGGCACTAATGTTAAAGTCTCTACCTGGCCATTCCGTTCAACCGTAATAGGAACAATATGCCCTGTCTGACCTTTTAAAGCTGGGCTGATCTCTTTCCATTCCTTTACTGGCTTCCCAGCAATTGTTAAAATACGATCATTAACTTCCATATGAGCCATAGCTGCTGGCGAATCTGGCAAGACCTTCCCAATCGTTGTTCCTGGCAAGGCCTGTGGAAGTCCATAAGAAGCTAAAATAAAAAAGTAAAAAACAATCGCTAAAATAAAATTAAAAATAGCGCCCGCAGCAATAACCAGAAAACGCTTCCAAACTGGTTTAGCACTAAAAAGACGAGGATCATCTGTCGGTGCATCTGGCTCCATCCCAGCAATGCGATTATAACCACCTAAGGGCACACATCGAACCGCATATAAAGTTTCGCCCTTACGTTTAGACCATAAGGCAGGACCAAAACCAATAGAAAATTCATCAACTCGCATATCCATCGCCTTAGCCATAATAAAATGACCAAATTCATGAAAAGCGACAATAACTCCAAACACAAAAATAGCTGCTATTATGGTAATAATCATTATTACACCTATCCTAATACAGCACGAGCCTTATCTCTAGCCCATGCATCCATAGCCAACAAATTATCCAAGGTAAACTCCGGTTCTGTCTCTGCTTGTTCGAGCACCTTACAAACCGTCTTATAAATATCTCCAAAAGCAATTTTCCTATCTAAAAAGGCATAGACAGCTATTTCATTCGCCGCATTAAATATGGCTGGTTTAAAGCCACCAGCTCGTCCGACTTCAAAGGCTAATCGTAAGGCAGGAAAGTCATCATAACGAGGAGGCATAAAATCCAATTGTAGGGCTTCAAGAAAATCCAATTTCTTCATTGCTAACTCAACCCTTTGTGGATAGGTCAAAGCATACTGTATAGGTTCCCTCATATCCGGCATACCAAGCTGAGCAAGTACAGCTCCATCCTTCATCTGTATCATAGAATGAACAATGCTCTGGGGATGTACTACAACCTTAATATGGTCATAATCAAAACCAAAGAGCCAGTGAGCTTCCATAACTTCTAAGCCTTTGTTAAATAAAGTAGCTGAATCAATAGTAATCTTATTTCCCATACTCCACGTAGGATGATTTAAACAATCATCTACCGTAGCCTTGGCTATTTTTTCAGATGGCCAAGTTCTAAGAGGCCCACCCGAAGCAGTGATCAACAAAGAATCCACATTAGATCGTTCCTGTTTTTCTAAGCACTGAAAAATAGCGCTATGTTCACTATCAATAGGTAATAAATCTACGTGTTCTTCCTCACATAATCGTGTAATGAGAGGACCACCAGCTACCAATGTCTCTTTATTAGCCAAGCCAATTGTTTTTCCTGCCTCTATGGCATGAACCGTTGGTTCTATGCCAGCGGCCCCAACAATAGCTGTAACAACCATATCAGCCTCTTCAAGTACAGCTGCCTGACGCAAAGCCTCTTTTCCACCAACTAACTTAGTTTGTCCTTTATATCTATCTTTTAAAAGTCTATATGCCTTTTCATCAACTACACCAGCCAAAAGTGGATGAAATTCTTCTATTTGTTCTTCTAGTGTATCAATACTTGTATTCACAACTAGGGCGGCTACAGAAAACATATCTGGATGTTGCCGAACCACATCTAGGGTCTGCTTACCAATAGAACCTGTGCTACCTAATAAACTAAGCCGTTTCATATGCCCTACTTTCATTACATATGTAATAAATAAATCATTGTAATTGTTGCGGTAAATAGTAAACTATCAAAGCGATCCAAAATGCCACCATGCCCAGGTAACAACATGCCCGAATCCTTTACCTCACAAATTCGTTTAATCTTAGATTCAAACAAATCACCTAAAGGCGCAAATATACCTGTAATTAAACCAATAGCCAAGGCTATCTGCATGGAATAACCAGTCACATACGCATAAATAGCACTAATAACCAAGCAGCCTATAAAACCACCAATAAAACCTTCTGACGTCTTATTGGGACTAATATGTGGCACAATATGATGCTTTCCTATCGCCCGACCTACAAAATAAGCAAACGTATCACTTGCCCAAGTAGAAAATAAAAGCAACCATACCATATAAAGTCCTGGTTGTACTACATCAGCCTGCACATGAAACAAGGGATAGAGCGAATTATCTCTTACCATCATAAGGGCGGAAAAGCCGCTCATAATATAAAAATAGCCAAATAAACTCGTTGCCATTTCCTTAAGCGTAATTGTTCGACTAGCGATAAATAAAAGTCCTAACACAATGACAGCCCATACAATAACAGTAAAAGACCAAGCGTAAGGAACATACTTATGAAGGGCTAAACAAACCATAGTAGCTACTATCGATAGAAGCCCCCACCAATCAGTCAGCCTCATATAAGAAGAATGATGGGTCATCTTGCCATACTCGCGCCAAGCACCTAAGGCTAGCAGTAGGATACCTACATCATAATAATAGCCACCAGCCATGATAAATATAAAAGCAACAATAAATCCTATAATTGCCGTTATTACCCTTGTCCGTAACATACTATTCCTCCGAAACCAAGCCCCCAAAACGACGTTCTCGTTTTTGATAAGCCGCTACGGCTTCCACTAATGTACTCTCATCAAAATCTGGCCAATGCAGAGGGGTAAACCAAAATTCAGCATAAGCTAACTGCCATAACAAGAAATTACTAATCCGATAATCATCGCTAGGTCGAATCAATAAATCTACATTACTGCAGTCATAAGTATACAAATTTTCTGCAAAAACAGATTCATCAATATCATCAACCTGCATTTGTCCCTTCGCAACAGCTCTAGCCAAGCTTTTAGCCGCACGCACAATTTCATCTCGGCCACCATAATTAATGGCTAATTGTAAAATTAGCCCCTTGTTATCAGCTGTTAAGGCTTCTGCATCACGAATAATGGTCTGTAATCCTTCGTTCAGACCAGCTATATCTCCTATAAAACGAATACGTACACCATTAGCGTGCATTTCTTGTACGTTCTTTCGTAAATATTCACCAATTAAATTCATTAAAAAAGATACTTCTGTTTCTGGCCGTTTCCAATTTTCTGTAGAAAAACCATATACAGTTAATACCTTAATACCTATTTTATCTGCTGCTCTTGCGATTTTCTTTAACACATCGGCACCAGCTCTATGCCCCATGGCCCTAGGCAGACCTCTTCGCTTAGCCCAGCGCCCATTACCATCCATAATGATAGCCACATGGTGGGGTATATTATTAGGATCTAAAATCTGACTTGCTGTCGACTTCGTCCCAAATAATTTTGTTAACATATGTAACCTCTTTACAGGTCTCAAATTCACTATAAACCATCGGTCTGTAGAGCAAGAATGTATACCCCGACTCTTTCTTTTGTACCCGGCCTATATAGTAGCCGACTAGAGAAATAGGGAAAAAGCGATTAAACGCTTTTCCCTCTTCTGTCTTATAAGGTATTCCTCTTGCATCTAATTCTTTTTTTACAAGTAACCAAGGAAGCCCAACTGTATCCGTAATCTTCATTAGACCTTTAATACATCCTCTTCCTTAGCTGCCTTCAATTGATCAATGGCCTTAATCTTTTTATCTGTCAACTTTTGAATACGATCTTGCCCATCTTTCGATTCATCGGTCGTAATCGTCTTTGCTTTTTCTTCTTTTTTAATCGCATCATTCGCATCACGACGAATATTGCGAATAGCTACTTTTGCTTCTTCGGCTTGTTTAGATACGACTTTAACAATTTCTTTACGTCGTTCTTCTGTCAATTGAGGAATAACAAGGCGAATAGCTGCGCCATCATTATTAGGATTTAAACCTAAGTCAGACTGCATAATAGCCTTACCAATAGGTCCAATCATAGATTTTTCCCACGGTGTAATCAACAACATGCGTGGTTCTGGCACTGAAATATTAGCCACCTGATTGATAGGCGTTGGTGTACCATAGTAATCCACCTGAATCGAATCAAGTAAAGCCGTACTAGCTCGCCCCGTCCGAATTGATGCATATTCATGACGTAAGGACGCAATCGACTTGTCCATACGTTCTTCTTCACGAGTAACTAATGCCTGAATATCCATTATTTATCTCCTCTAACAATTGTACCTACTGTTTCACCTAAGCAGGCCCGTGTAATATTACCCGGTATATCCATACTAAATACAACAATAGGAATATTATTATCCTTACATAAGGTAGTGGATGTAGCATCCATAACTTTTAATTCTTTACTAATAACATCCATATAAGTCAACTCATCAAAGCGTTTTGCATCTGGGTTCGTCCGTGGATCTGAATCGTAAACACCATCAGCAAATTTTTTAGCCATTAAAATAGCATCCGCTTCAATTTCAGCTGCCCGCAAAGCAGCTGTTGTATCAGTTGAAAAATACGGGTTACCTGTACCACCACCAAAAATGACAATACGGCCTTTTTCTAAATGGCGAATAGCACGACGGCGAATATAAGGTTCTGCTACTTCCTGCATAGCAATAGCCGTCTGTACACGAGTCGCTGCGCCTATATTTTCTAAGGCATCCTGCAAAGCTAAGGCATTCATAACCGTAGCAATCATACCCATATAGTCAGCTGATGCTCTGTCCATGCCTTTAGCACTACCAGCTAAGCCACGCCAAATATTACCACCACCAACAACAATAGCGATTTGTAAATCTGTTGTCTTCGCAATATTCGCAATTTCCTTGGCTATTTCTTCTACAACAACAGGGTTAATGCCATAACCTTGGTCACCAGCTAATGCTTCACCACTTAATTTTAATACAATTCGTTTAAAATTCCGCTTACTTGCCATTTTAATCGTTCGTCTCCTCCTGATTTAAAAATAAGAGAACACAAGTTGCGTTCTCTTATTTCAGTCTTACTTATTTAATGGATGCCATAACTTCAGCAACGAAGTCATCATTACGTTTTTCAAGACCTTCGCCTAACTGATAACGAACATACCGACGAACATTGATGTTTTCACCAATCTTAGCAATATTTTCATTGATAACATCTGTTACTGTCATATTGCTGTCTTTAATGAATACTTGTTCTAACAAGCAATTTTCTTTATAGTATTTTTCAATACGGCCATTAACCATTTTTTCAATAACAGCATCTGGTTTTGGCTTACGGCCTGCTTTAGCATCTTCTTCAGCTTCTTGTTTTGCCTGCTGTAACAATACTTCTTTTTCATGCGCGATAACGCTTTCAGGCACGTCTTCACGTTTTAAGTATAATGGATTAACAGCAGCAATCTGCATAGCAATATCCTTTGCCAATGCCTGGAATGCATCTGTCTTAGCAACGAAGTCTGTTTCACAGTTAACTTCAACTAAAACACCAATACGTCCACCACCATGAATATAAGATGTTACTACACCTTCAGCAGCTACACGGCCTGCTTTTTTAGCCGCAGCAGCTAAGCCTTTTTCACGAAGTAAATCAACTGCTTTTTGAATGTCTCCATCAGTTTCTGTTAACACCTTTTTGCAGTCCATCATACCTGCGCCTGTCAATTCACGTAATTCCTTTACCTGAGCAGCAGTAATTGCCATTATAATGTCCTCCCATATGTGACAACGAGGCAGAAAGTCTCGCTGTATTTATCCATAACTTGTATCGATGAATCAAATCCGATTAGCCGCGGCTATTCTTTAACATTTCACGAGAATCTTCATCACTTGCTTCTTCTCTATCATCAGCTGCTACCTGCTGACCCTGACGGCCTTCAAGAATAGCATCAGCCATGCTATGAGCTAACAACTTAACGGCACGAATAGCGTCATCATTAGCTGGAATTGGGTAATCAATTTCGTCTGGATCGCAGTTCGTATCAACAGTAGCTACAACAGGAATACCTAATTTTTTAGCTTCTGCAATAGCAATACGTTCTTTCTTAGGATCGATAACGAATAAAGCGCCTGGCATTTCTGGCATATCCTTAATACCGCCTAAGTATTTTTCTAATTTTTCCATTTCATGACGAAGACCGATAACTTCTTTCTTTGGTAATACTTCAAAAGTGCCATCTTCAGCCATTTTTTCCAATTGTTTTAACCGTTTTACACGTGTTTCAATTGTTTTATAGTTAGTCATCATACCGCCTAACCAACGTTCATTTACATAGAACATGTTAGCGCGTTCTGCTTCTTCTTTAATTGCTTCTTGTGCTTGTTTCTTTGTACCAACAAACAAGATAACTTTACCAGCTTGCGCTGTTTCACGTAAGAATTCATAAGCTTCATCTAACTTCTGAACTGTTTTCTGTAAGTCGATAATATAAATACCGTTGCGTTCCGTAAAAATGAACTTAGCCATTTTAGGATTCCAACGACGAGTCTGATGTCCGAAATGAACACCTGCTTCTAATAATTGTTTCATTGCTACTACTGCCATGAGGGCACCTCCTGTTTTTAATCCGCCGCATCTTCATATTATGGGATATCCAAAAGTGGAAACAGTTCCATAATCCGTATGCGTGTGTACTCGTATTTCATCAAGTCCTTCTAAGATGACTCGACAAAATACGCTACTATATGTATGTCATATCATACTTAATGAGTATAGCACAAATTTATTTTTCTATGCAAGCCATTTAACCAAAAAGACTCATCTGTGCATCTTCTGGCAAGCCATCCAAACAATCCAGTTCGCGCATAGTTTCAATAATCGTTTGCGACACCTTGCATCGCTGCTGTAATTCTTTTATCGATACAAAAGGTCGTTTTTCTCGTTCACTGATAATAGATAAAGCCACCTTTTCCCCTAAGCTGTCAACAGCCAATAAAGGCGGCAATAATTTACCGTCTCGTATCTGAAAACGCTTAGCCTCAGAATGTAAAAGACTAACATTACTAAACTGATAGCCACGTTGTACCATTTCCATGGATACTTCAAGGGCACTAATCATGTCCTTATCCCGTGGTCCCGCCTTATGTTCATCTTCTAAGCGACGCAGGCGCTTGAACTCAGCTAATTGTTCTTCAATCGTTCCCTGCATAACCCGCACATCAAAGGCCTTAGCACGAATAGAGAAATAAGCTGCATAAAAAGCCAGAGGATAATTAATCTTAAACCAAGCAATACGAAAGGCCATCATTACATAGGCTACGGCATGCGCCCGCGGGAACAAATAGCCTATCTTTTTGCAAGCTGTAATAAACCATTCTGGCACACCGCCTTCTCGCATTTGTTCTTCGTAGTTAGTAATTGGTTCACCTTGCTTGTTCTTCTTTTCAATGCCCCGCCCTTTACGAACATTTTCCATAACAGAGAAACAAGTGAGTGGTGTAATATCTCGATGCAGCAAATAGTTCATCACATCATCACGCGTTGAAATCGCTTCATTCAACTTACACGTGCCATCCTTAATCAAAGTTTGCGCATTATCAAGCCATACATTAGTCCCATGAGAAAAGCCAGATATACGAACAATATCAGAAAAACATTGCGGTTTAGAATCTTCCAGCATACGCCGTACAAAACTCGTCCCACATTCAGGTACCGCTAAGGAGGCTACCTTATCTCCTTGCAGTTGTTCTGGCGTTAACCCAATGGCTTCCGTCGAAGAAAATAAACTTAATACTTTTTTATCATCAAAAGGTATAGTCTTTGCATCAACACCAGTAATATCTTCTAACATACGAATAATGGTAGGATCATCATGTCCCAGGATATCCAGCTTAGTAATACGTCCTTCAAAAGAATGGAAATCAAAGTGAGTCGTAATAATGCCACTATCTTTCTTATTAGCTGGATACTGGACAGGAGTAAATTCATGAATATCCATATCCCTTGGACATACAACGATACCGCCCGGATGTTGGCCCGTCGTATTTTTTACGCCAGCTACCCCTTCAGCTAAACGCTCTAAAAATCCCTTTCGTACTTGAAGACCATTGACTTCTGCATACTTACGGGCATACCCAACCGCTGTTTTTTGTGCAATCGTACCAATTGTACCAGCCCTAAATACATTATCACGACCAAACAATTCTTCTGTGTACTTATGAGCTCGTGGCTGATAATCACCAGAGAAATTTAAATCAATATCTGGCACCTTATCCCCATTAAAACCCATAAAAATAGCAAAGGGAATGTCATGACCATTCATATCCATTTCGGTGCCACAGTCAGGACATTTTTTACGTGGCAAATCAAAACCGCCTGCATATTCTCCTTTTAAGAAAAATTCGCTATGTTTACACTTAGGGCAGATATAGTGAGGCGGCAAAGGATTTACTTCTGTAATATCCGCCATAGTAGCAACAAAAGAAGAGCCAACAGATCCACGAGACCCTACCAAATACCCATCATCTAGAGACTTCTTTACTAGTTTATGCGCAATATAGTACAAAACGGCAAACCCATGACCAATAATGTTAGACAATTCGTAGTCTAACCGGTCCTGCACAACCTTAGGCAAAGGATCACCATAAATTCGCTTTGCCTTTTTATAACACATATCACTCAAGGCTTCTTCGGCCCCTTCAATTTTAGGTGAATAGGTACCATCTGGTAAAGGCTTTATATCTTCAATGCTGTCATTGATACGACGTGAATTAGTAACAACCACTTCATAGGCCTTTTCTTCTCCTAAATAGGAAAATTCTTTTAACATCTCATCGGTTGTACGTAAATACAAATCAGGCTGATACTTAGCATCCTTCATACCCACAGCAGTCAGCATAATTTCTCGATACACCTTATCTTCTGGGTCTAAAAAATGAACGTCACAAGTCGCAACAACTGGTTTCTGCAAAGCATCCCCTAATTCAATAATAGTCTTATCCATATCAATAAGGGCTTCTTCGTCAGGCACTTTCTGACTGCGCACTAAGAATTCATTATTACATAAAGGCTGAATTTCCAAATAATCATAAAAAGAAGCTATCTCTAACAGACGTTCCTTAGAAGCACCAGCTATGATATTTTGCATCAATTCGCCCAAAACACAAGCTGATCCTAAAAGCAAACCTTCCCTATAATCTTCAATAACAGACCGGGGCAGACAAGGACGCCGCTTATAATAGCACAAATGAGACATAGTCGTCAGTTTATACAAGTTACGCAATCCAACCATGTTCTTAGCTAATAAAATAATATGGTAGCGTTTACTCATATTATCATCGTCAACTAAATAGCCTTCCATACCATAAATAATCTTAACGCCCTTTTCCGCTGCCAACGCTTGGGCTAAAGGAAAGGTCTGCACCACACCATGGTCTGTAATAGCTACCGCCGGATGCCCCCATTCCTTAACGCGAGAAATTAATTCTTTTACATCAACTAAGGCGTCCTTATCGCTCATACGCGTATGTAAATGCAGTTCAACACGAGAATCTTCTCTATCTTCTGTTCTTACATTTTCTGCTTTTATGTCCTTGGCACTACGTAAGTCAAATACATAGTCATGTTCAAAACGATCATCATAAATCACATTACCCTGTACCAGGAGATGTTTAGCTTTAGCTGCTGCCGCATCTTTAAATGTCCATATATTTTTATCAAAAGTAAACTTGCCAAACCCTGTTAAAGCACTGGCTAACACCTTAGCCTCATCTTCTGAATCCATGAACTTGGTAAAATGAATACTATTGGTCTTATCAACAATATGTCCCTGTAAAAGAGCCGTGCCACTCTTTAACGGACGAATTTCGATACCATTAACAATGCCTCGGAAAATAATATTCCGCCCCGTATCCATTTGGTTAATAATAGAAACCGGATCCCCTGAGAAATTTCGTCCTAAGAGCATACCTGGATCCGTTACATTCTTCTTGCGGCGATACTTACCTCCACCGCCTTTACCATAAGCTGAATCTGACGAAGCAGCCGCCTTTACCGGCTTTGTTGCCACATAATTTACAGTCACTGGTTTTACATCATAAATAGGCAATGCCGTAGCCGTACTATCCGCAAAGGGCGCAAAATCCCCATCATCAAAGGTATTTGCTGGATTATCCTCTACATCATCTTCTACAAAGCCATAGGTATCAAAATCTGGTGAAGGATTAATTTCTTTCTCTGCTTCCTCTTCCGAAAGCCCTTGCGCCATTAATTTCTCCTTTTGACAGCGTTCTATTTCTTCAATAAGTTCATCGACACCACAACCACCTGACGAATAGCAAGCATGAAGAAGTTCATCATAATCCTTATCACCACTCCAACGATAGAAAAGATCAGAATCTGCCAAGCTATCCTTTTTTACCTCTATCCCCCTAGTCTTATACCACGCATCCATACGTGCCTGTAATTTTTCTAAAGCAGTAAAAGAATGTGTTACTGCTTTTATAGCGACAGCTTCTTTATCCGCATCAATATAAAAAGCTGGCTTATGTCCTTGTTTAGATACAACATGATATCTAACTTTCATTTTATGTCTCCGCACTTCCACTTTCCTACTACTTATCTCTGGTGTCGAACCTCTTGTATCTTATAACAATAAGCTAAACAAGCATCTCGAAACCGCCACATATCTAATTGTTCCGTTCGGTTCTTATAAACAATCTCATATAAGTCATAAAGTAATCTCTTTAATCCATCAACAGATACAAATCGCGTCTCTCTAAAAGCTAATCTTATTGGATAAGTCTTTATCTTAGAATCATACTCTTTCACTAAAGATTCTATTTGCCGTTGACTATACCCTGCTGCTTGACACTCACTAACTAAAAGCTGCAAACGTAACTGCCCTTCTATATACGACATAGCCCGATTAATCTCTTTATATGATAACATATAGGGAAATAACTCTTCTAAGGTGTGTGCATCACCATGAAGTAAAGCTTCCTTAAAGAGAAAAATATTTTTAGCACTGTAAGAACTGCTATTGGCTAATAAAAAATTTTTATCAATTTCCTTTGTATCACCTAATTGCAAAAAGAAACGATCAAATTCTGTCCGCAAAAAAGTAACCGACACATCCTGCCACACTTCAAGTAGGTGTTCCATATATTCTATACCGTCAAGAGTCAACTGATAACCATTCTTTTTACAATATTGAGTAAGCCATTGAATAAGAGCCGCCCCTTCCAAGCGCTTACAAGATTCATTCGGAACAGCCCCTAAAAACTTCTTATTAAGAGACAAGCGCTTATCAATCGTATCCATATAAATAATAAGGACCGGATTATCTCCTTTATAATTTAAAAGCAATGTTCTTAACTCATCTGCTTCAGGGCTCACCTTGCGATTAGCCCTTTGAAAAATCGGAGGATTAAGAAGGACTAGTCCCTTAACCCCACCAAATAAAGAGTCCTCACATAAGGCAGACATCATGGCAGGCAAACCAGCTTCTTCTCTAATTGTCTCTACCTCTAATGAACCCCAAGAAGCTATTTTCTTATCCCGCGCTTCCGTTACTAACTGTGATTCATCACCATAAATTAATGTTACCTCTGCCACAAGAACTCCTTGTCTACCAAGTAAGGCCTGGAAGATTACTTTTACCGACTAAAAACCTATTATCATCAGCTGGATCAAGTTCATTCGTCTGCCCTATAGACGGCCAATATACAAAGGAATGATTATCCCCAATCTCTATCTGGAGCCAGCCCTGTTTACTTTTCTTATTATACCATGACAAGCAAATGGATTCGTCCCTATATATTATTTTACTTTTTATTAAACGATAGGGAATCGCTAACGCCATTTCCTTTCCTCCTACATCTCCTTTTTTATTTTTTCCTGCTTCCTTAACTATGGTATCCGCCTTATAGAAACGTTGCCGTTGACTTGATGCGTCCCAACCAGATGCTAGGGCCTCTTGAATTTTATGAGCTGTCAAAAGGATTGCCTCATCCGCTTTTCCTAGTCTATACTCATCAACTGAAACCAATCCATAAGAACGTAGACTAGATACAATTCGCTTTATATCCACATCTCTTACCCTTTTTGTGTCCGCTGGCAAGTACAAAAGAGTCTTACCTACGAAGCCTGCTTCTCTTATAAAAAATACAGGTGTCGATTGTATAGGAATAACATGCAAAAAAGAGGTACTCCTATATAACTGCCATAGGCAGCCACCTACTAAACAAGTGAAACAAAATACACATGTCAAAAAGAAGGACCATTGGTTTCTTACTTTTTTAACCATAAAAGGCCAAGAAAAACAACCCATATAGTAAGCTACGATAGCCCCTAATGGCAAGGCTGGTAACCATAAAGTCATATATGGCAAAGAAGAAATGCTATAAAGCATAAACAAAGCAACTTCTAAAATCCAGGTAATAAAAAACCATCCTGCCCACGGAAAACCAAAAAAGGTTAAAAAAAGAGCACCAGCCAGCAATATAATAGCCATATCCAACAAAGGTGCCACAAAAATAGACGTCAACAAGGTCCCTAGGCCCCACATATGAAAATAATAAAGTTGCAAAGGTAGCAACAATACTTGCGCACTTAAGCTCAAGGCCACCAGCCCTTTTAACCAGCTCCAACGTAAAGGTAATCGTTGATAAAAAATCTGTCCGAATAAGACAATACCTAACGTCGCTAAGAAAGACAGCTGAAAACTAATATCAAAAATAGCTAAGGGATTTATCCAGAAACTAATTAGGGCACTAATAACTAAAGCCTGTCGAATGGCATAGGTTCGCGATGTAAAAAGGCCTATCCCCCCTAATAACCCCATAAGAGAGGCTCTTATCACAGGCGGTGAAAATCCAACTAAGGCGCAATAAAATCCAAGACCAGTTAAGGCTATTAAAATCGCTTTTTTCTTAGAAAGACCAAGGGAGCGCCCCAGTAAAAGAAAACCACCCAATAACAAAGAAATATGTGAACCGGACACAGATAAAATATGTATTAGACCCGTTGTAGAAAAACGGTCTACCATATCACCTTCTAAATCATTATAATCCGCACCTAATAATAAACTCTGTGCTAAAGGTGCTTCTTCACTGGGCAAGTTACTAAAAAGTATCTCTTGGCAATCCGCTCTCCTATTAGCAAAAAAACGCTGCCACTTATAAGCCGCTATTTCTAACCAATCCGTTTCCATTAGCCCTTGATTAGAGACTAGACTCGCATCATACATACGTCCAATAAGTTGGCTGCTAACAGCTCGTGCCTGTCTATCTATTTCTCCTTCTTCCTTATAAAGAGAAAGTGGATTAAGGACTCCTTTTACATAAAGATTATCACCAATTTGCAGCTCTTGTCCTTGATAGAGCATATCTACGGTAATACATCCAAAGGCAGGCAGCCATAGGTCTGCTTCCTTATCTGGCTGCAAAGCTTTTAATTGTCCTGTCAGATGATAATATAAACGGCCATCTCGCTCGATTACCTGTGGTACACTTGTCACAACTAAACTATAAATGCCTGGCGTTCTATAAAAATAGACAGTATCACCTTGATAGGTATCAAAAGAATGCTTTACCTGCCAACCACCCAAACCAGTCAAAAGACTCCCCACACAAATAAGACTTATAAGCCAAATAAAATATATCTTTCTTACTTCTATCCGTTTATATACTTGATAAAGGAGCAAAATGCTATAAGCCAACCCAAAGCTTATACATAAAAAAACAGGCATTCGTATAGGCTCTAATAAAGCATAATATAAACCTCCCCCTGTTACCTGAAGAAGCAAAATATAAGAAGTCCATTCCTGCCAATCTACCTGTTTAGTAAAAATATGGGGCTTAGATGACGCATACTTTTTCTCATACCAATCAGCATGTGATTTTTTATCTAGCCCTTTATCTCCCTTTTCAGTAAAAGGCTCTATTCCTACCTTCATATTCATTGCTATAGACATAGACTTAATCGACACGAACTTGATCCTTTATCTTGGTAAGTAAAGCTGGACCAATACCCTTTACCTTCTTTAAATCACCTATATCAGTAAACTTACCATTACTTTCCCTATATTCAATCATTCGTTTAGCCATGGCCGGCCCAATACCAGGCAAAGCCTCTAACTCCTTTTCTGTTGCTGTATTTACATTTACCTTCTGACTGCGAAGAAGTTCCTCTGGCGAGCCAGTAAAAGAAAAAGGAATGTGCACATGCTTACCGGCTTCAAGAAGGCTGGCTAAATTAACTTCATTAGTCCCTGCATAGGGCAAAAGACCTCCAGCTGATTTTACCAACTGCCCTAAGGTCATACCCTCATGTATTTCATATAAACCAGGATTCATAACCGCCCCTGTAATATAGGCATACATGTTATTATCCATGCTTGTTTCACTGCTGCCTTCCTTATCTATCTCATCTGGTCCATTTTTTATTCTTTGTTTCGATGCCATAGGCTTCGTATCTACCTGACCTATCTGCGCCGTATCAGCGAGCTCTTTTTCCTTCTTACCATTATCTCTTGGCCACCCATTTTTTTCTATATGTGATGCGGACTGACTAGTCTCAGCAGAACTGGCAAAATTTGTTATAATAAAACAAAGTGTTAGAAACAGGACAAGTCCTAAAATAAACACAATAATTTTTTTCTTTCTCTCCATATACTATATAGCCCCTTTCTCCTTACAAAGTAATGACAATAGAACACTTCAACCAATAAGTTAGTGAATCCTAGTCATCTTCCTAATAAGGAAAAGGGGGCAAAAACAAAGGAGTTTTAACCATGTCATCAATAAAGGAACAATTAACAAACTATGCACGTCTACTTTTACAAGAAGGTGTGAATCTACAAAAAGGACAAACCCTTGTTATCAATGTTGACGTAGAAAATTATACCTTTGCCGAACTAGTTACCAAAGAAGCCTATAAACTTCAAGCGGCTAACGTTATTATTAATTGGCGTCATACGCCTATCAGTAAAGAACGCCTGCTTCATGCACCAGAATCAACACTAAAAGAAGTAGATCCTTGGGTACCTGCCTACTACAAAACCTACATAGATAAAAAGGCGGCCTTTCTCTCTTTAATCAGTGCCGACCCTAAGGCCTTACAAGGCGTTGATAGCAAACGGGTAACCCTGCAATCGAGTGCTATAAATACGGCCATTCCTTTCTACCACAAAGCCATTATGGAATCAGCCGTCACTTGGTGTATCGCTGCCGTTGCCAGCCTGACTTGGGCTAACTTATTAGGTTATACAGGCAGTGATGAAGAAAAACTAAATAGCCTCTGGCAGACCATCTTTACCTTATGTCGTATTGATCATACAGAACCAGGACAAGACATGTCCTCTCATCTAAAGCGCTTGGAAAAACGGACCCGCGCCCTAAACGCCGTACATTTTATCGAACTTCATTATACAGACGCAAAGGGCAGTGATTTACACATTAAACTGCCCAAAAATCATGTCTGGGAAGGTGGCACGGAAGCCAATAAGGAAGGCATCCTCTTCAATGCGAATATTCCATCAGAAGAAGTCTTTACCGCTCCTGACCGTCTTGGTGTTAACGGTATCATTCATAGTAGTAAACCGCTTATCTACCAAGGTAATCGTATTGATAACTTCACTATCACTTTTAAAGACGGAAAGGTAGTAGATTATCAAGCTAAAGAAGGCCGCGACTTTTTAACCAGTCTATTTGACATAGATGAAGGATCCTCCTATCTAGGAGAAGTCGCTTTGGTTGATCATTATTCCCCCATTAGTCAAAGTGGGCATATTTTCTATGAAACACTTTTTGATGAAAATGCCTCCTGCCATCTAGCCTTTGGAGCAGCATATCCAACTTGCCTAGCCGAAAGTGATGGCTTATCTAAAGAGGAATTGGAAGCTCGTGGTTTAAATCAATCTATGAGTCATGTAGACTTTATGGTAGGTAGTGAAAGCTTGTCTATCACAGGACTTACGGATGATGGTGCTAAAATAGCAATTATGAAAGACGGACATTTACTCTTTTAAGATGCAAATAGGTACACAAACAGGTATCTCCCTCGGAGCTGGTCACCTTCGGCAAAGGCTCCTTGCGGGAGATACTTGTTTGCTCAAATACTATAAAAAACTCATTGTCCCTACAAACTACCAGCAAAATCTATCTTCCTTAAAACTGACACAAAAAACACATGTTTCCTCACGAGCTGATACAAAAAGCCCTATCTCCTCAGAACTAGTCACATTCAGTAAAGGCTCATCGCAGGAGATAGGGCTTTTTATAATATTTTTTCACTATAAGTACTTATACAGTTAAAGTGATAGTCCGATTAGTAGGGCGGTAAAGGGTAAGTTCAACGCCAGCCGTAGTAAGCATCCGTTTAGAAGACTTAACTTCTGGTGTATCCTTATAGAAGTCTTTCCAATAGATAACTTCCTTAATTCCACTTTGAATAATGGCCTTAGCGCATTCATTGCAAGGAAACAAGGTAACATAAATTTTACTGCCTTCTAGGGAGCCTCCACGGTAATTCAAAATGGCGTTTAACTCGCTATGAACCGTATAAAAATATTTAGTATCCTCTTGACCATCGCGTTCCCATGAAAATTCATCATCACTACAGCCTAGAGGCATTCCATTATAGCCAATAGATAAAATTTTATTATCTTCACTAACAATACAGGCGCCAACTTGGGTGTTAGGATCTTTTGACCGTTCACTAGCCAACATGGCTACACCCATAAAATATTCATCCCAACTAATATAATTACTTCGTTTAGCCATAATAACCACCTTTGCTTTCTACAGTAAATAGCAGTGACAGCTCTTCAGCTATCACTGCTATTTTTATTTTTCACAGGATAGTCCTATCTAATTTACATAGTCTATCCATAGAAGGTCTTATTTAACTACAATATTTACAATTTTCTTAGGAATAATGATAGCCTTAATAATCTGTTTGCCAGCTACGTATTCAGCCACTTTTGGCAAAGCCAAGGCCTGCTCCTGCATATCTTCTTTAGAAGCAGACACGGATACAGTCATCTTCCCGCGTACCTTACCATTGACTTGTACAGCAATTTCCACTTCATCAACAGCTAAAGCCTTTTCTTCATAATCTGGCCAATCCTGCTGATGAACACTACCTTCATACCCACATTCATGCCACAATTCTTCTGTAATATGTGGTGTAAATGGAGCTAATAATAAGAGTAAGTCACGTACAATTTCGTCAGCGAGGCCCGCTTCAACGGTCTTACCTTGATCAGTAAATTGATACATCGCATTAACAAGTTCCATAATGGTACTAATGGCTGTATTAAAATTAAATTTACCATCTAGGTCTTCTGTTACTTTTTTAAGTACCCTATGCAGTTCACGACGTAAGGCTGTCTCTTCCTTAGTCAACTGATTTCTTTTAGCTTCTTGCGCGAATTCATGATAAGTATTTATAATGCGCCATACACGATTTAAGAATCGATAGGACCCTTCAACGCCTTTATCGCTCCAATCAAGATCACGATCAACGGGTGCAGCAAATAAAATAAATAAACGGGCTGTATCTGCGCCATACTTAGTAACGATTTCTTCTGGCGATACAACGTTACCCTTAGACTTAGACATCTTACTGCCATCTTTTAAAACCATGCCTTGCGTCAATAGACCACGGAACGGTTCATCAACACTAACCAAATCTAAATCATGAAGAACCTTAACGACAAAACGGGAATATAAAAGATGCAAAATAGCATGTTCAATACCGCCAATATACTGGTCTACATTCATCCAATAATCAGCGATTTGTTTATTAAAGGCTTCCTTATCATTATGTGCATCTGTATAACGTAAGAAATACCAAGACGAATCAATAAAGGTGTCAATCGTATCGATTTCTCGTGTAGCTGGACCACCACATTTTGGACAAGTCGTATGCATAAAAGTCTTGGACGTAGCTAATGGTGAAATAGCTCCCCCATCAAAAACAACGTCTTCCGGCAACTTAACGGGCAACTGATCTTCTGGTACTAACTGTTCACCACATTTGTCACAATAAATAACAGGAATCGGCACGCCCCAATAACGCTGGCGAGAAATCAACCAATCCCGTAAGCGATAATTTACCTTTTTATGACCAATCCCCTTATCTTCAATGGCTTTATATAGAGCCTGCCGAGCGTCTTCTGTAGTCATACCTGTATAATCGCCGGAATTAACTAAGACACCCGCATCCGTATAGGCACCTACCATTTGATCAAAATCAAGTGTTTGGTCTGGATTTTGAATAACCCATTTAATTGGTAACTTATATTTTTTAGCAAACTTATAATCTCGTTCATCACCAGCCGGCACGCCCATAACAGCACCAGTACCATAATCAACAAGCACATAATTAGCTATCCAAATTGGTACCTCTTGGCCAGTAAATGGATTAAGAGCATACTTCCCAGTAAACAAGCCTTCTTTTTCTACTTCCGTAGACGTACGTTCAATTTCACTCAAATTACGAATACGGTGAATAAAAGCATCTAAATCCGCTTTATTCGGTGCATCCTTAATTAACTCCTGTACATAAGGATGTTCTGGTGCAAGGACTACATAACTAACGCCATAGACCGTATCAATACGAGTCGTATAGACTTCAATTTTTTTATTAATAGATGGAATGTCAAAAGCAAATTGAGCCCCTTCACTACGACCAATCCAATTTTTTTGCATTAACTTAACCCGTTCTGGCCATCCATCAAGTGTATCTAGGTCTTTTAATAAACGATCAGCGTAAGCGGTAATCTTCAAAAACCACTGCTTAAGGTCTTTTTTCTCTACCTGATTATCACAACGCCAGCACTTGCCATCAATAACCTGTTCATTCGCTAGTACGGTATGGCAATGGTCACACCAGTTAACCTTAGCCTCTTTCTTAAAGGCTAACCCCTTCTTGTAGAACTGTTCAAAAATCCACTGGGTCCACTTATAATAATCTTCTTTACAAGTAGCCACTTCTCTGTCCCAATCATAGGATAAACCTAGCGATTTTTGCTGACGACGCATATTATCAATGTTAGATAAGGTCCAATCTTTTGGTGCAATTCCCCGCTGAATCGCTGCATTTTCTGCAGGCATCCCAAAGCTGTCCCATCCCATTGGATGCAAGACATTAAAGCCTTTCATACGTTTAAAGCGAGCTACCACATCCCCAATAGAGTAATTACGCACATGCCCCATATGCAAATTACCTGATGGATAAGGGAACATTTCTAAGACATAATATTTCTTTTTATTTGGATCATAATTGGTCTTATCTGTATGATTCTGCTCCCAATAAGCTTGCCACTTCTTTTCAATATCTTGTGCTACATATTTATCCTGCATCTAGGAAAACCTCCCGTAATATAACGATGTACAAATGTACATAACTCTCTCATAACACTTATGGTTTATTATAGGTCTATTCTACATTGACCGTCAATTTAGGTACTAATGAAGTCTGTCGTATTTGATTATCTATAGAAACCGGTTCAAAATTCTTACGCCAGGCAGCAAAACCAGCTAGATGATAAACACGAACTAAAGCTAACTTATAAGCTAAAGATTTTTTATCTTCAAACCATATTTGTACGAACTGTCCATTTTTTATAGTTGGCTTTTTTACTGTATAAGCGGCCTGCCCTTTTTCTAAGGTTGTCTCTTTATTTACCTCATTAACTATTGTTAATGGACTTACTTTCCCATTTGGAGCTACTTCATAGGCCAAGTAATTGGTCTTTAACTTTGAATTCCAAACAATATTTGATTTATACTGCGAAATAACATCCAAACTATCCGTCATGGATAAGGTCTTACTCTTAGCCTTTCCTAAAATGCCATTAACAATCGGCTGTGTCCAAGTCCGCATATAAAAAGGAATACCTAGTACTAACTTATTAGCTGGTACTTCCTGCAGTAATTTTAGCATATTAGTCTTTACCCAAGGGAAACTAGCTACTGGACCAGCTTTAGTACTTGAAGCCCAAGTTTCATCATAAGCCATTAAAACAACATAATCGACAGCCTGTCCCAAGGTCGTACGGTCGTAGACTAAAGACCAATCAGGGCTATCAGAATAGCCTATTACATCGATAGACGTATATAAATGATACTTACGCATCATAGCTGCTAAATAAGTAACAAACTCAGTTAAGGCTGTTTTGCTTCCATAATTAACATTTTCGAAGTCAAAATTATAGCCACTATAACCATACATATAGGCATAGTTAATTAAAGTCTGTGCATAACTTGGCCAATTGGCCTTATTAGCAAGGATAGCCTTAGTCACTGCTTGGTCATTAAACTGATTAGCTACCAAAGGCCATACCTGTCCACCCATCTCTTTATAGGCACTTACATAGGCTTCTTTGACCTTGCTACTAACATGAACACTGCCTCCCGTTTCCAATTGGAACAAAGATGGTGATACAATGGTCGTTCCTTCTGAGCCTAAGGGCGCCTCATAGGCATCTGACACGAGAGGATCAAAAGCCCAACGCAATGGTTGTGCGACTTCCTGCCAAGCAGGCAATGTCAATTTCTTCTTGCTTGTGGTAAGTTGAAAACTGCTGACACCCGCCTGATTAATAGATTCCTTAAGAGATAGGCCTAACAGGTCTTCCCTATTAGACACATCAATAAAATTATGTCCATCAATGACCTGTAAAGGCAAACGTACCGGTACTACATGTCCTGTTTGCCGTTCGATAGCACCAGCCGCATCAAGTGTTAAATAAGGCAAATCAATAGTATAAGCTGATTTATATTGGTTAGCCGTCACTTTATAAGGTGTAGCTTCTATAAACAAATCAACAGGAACTAAGACATGACCCTCTTGCTTAATAATGTCTTTTCCCGTCACAGGAGCTGTCTGAGCTAGCCCTTCTTCTGTTGTATTAACAGGCACCTGCGTTTCTGCCTTTGTTTGGTTTTCTACTTCTGTTTTAGCCGCTGTCGTCCCTGATTTTATACTTTGGGCACTTGTCTTCGGTTTATTTACTACCTTTTCTGTTGGCAACCCCCGCCGTACTACCCGAACAGGTTCCATGGCCTGTGCCATTTCCTCGTTTGGTATCGCTTCTTCGGCATTTTCATTACTATTACTAGTAATGCTCGTAGCTGATTCACCACTTACTTTACTATTACGTACTACTTCTGAAGTTGCCACTTTTGTCAAAACAGCTGTATCCATTCCATCCGATATAGAAGCCGTTTCACTAACCGCTTGTAAGGAGCTATTAACCTTAAATGTCGGCGTCACCTTTGCTTTCTCTTCATCCTTACTAGTACTTACTTGCTTATCGGTTTCCTGTTCCTTATCAGCCGTATCCGATGTCCGTTTTATCTCAATATGTATTGTATCAGGAATAACTCGCACAATCCGAATGGGCCCTTCTTGATCAAGACTAACACCATCTGTATTGGCAGCCTGCAAACCTGTAAAAGGAAAACCACTCATACAGACAGCTGTCACTAAAGCCGCTATATATTTTTTATACAACCGACTTTGTTTACTCAGATGATTTCTTTGTTTTTTAACAAACACACAAGTCGTCATTTGCTTATTCAACTTCATTTACTTTATTAAACTCTTTTCTTTCTACTTGCTTAGACTCATACGCCCCCAAAAAACGATAGTCACTGGCTAATTGTTTTAATTCTTCTAAAGCCTCTGTCATAACTTGCGGATTCCCTGGTATAGCTATATCAAAAAAGAAAGTATACTCACCCAATCGGCCCTTGGCAGGTCTTGACTCGATTCGAACCAAATTAATATGCCTCTTAGCAAACAGCAATAAACTTTCACAAAGCGAGCCTGGTCGCATGCCATCTAATTGACACCAAACAGATACCTTATCTGCTTTTTTATTCGCTAAATAGTGAGCATCCTTTTTCCTTCTCACACCAATAAACCGTGTTGTGTTTAATTGATTATCTTGAATAGCTTTAGCCAAACAAGACAAATCATAAGTAAGTCCCAAGGTATAACCACCAACAAGGGCCTCTTGCGAGTCCTTATGCTGACTCACTAATTGAGCGGCTTCTGCTGTCGAACTGGTCTCAACTCGCTCAGCTCTTGGCAAATAAGTATCTAAATACCCCTTACATTGACGCAAGGCCTGCGGATGCGAATACACTTTTTTTACATTTTTTATGTCTATACTCGACTGGCTGCCCCACAAATAATGAACAATTGGCAATAAAAGTTCACCTAAAATCTCACACTCATCAAACTCTGCTAAATAATCGCTTGTCGTTAAGACCGTTCCTCCCAAAGAATTTTCAATAGGAACAACAGCCAAATCCACTGCGCCCTTATACATAGCTTCCAAAGCCGCATCAATCGTGCTATACGCTTCATACTCAGCCTGTAACTTATAGGCCTTGGCATAGCCATGAACGGCTTCTTCAGTAAAGGTCCCTTTAGGCCCTAAATAGGATATTTTCATAAAGCAGCCTCTCTTTTCTCATATTTTTTAATTATACCATACTGACTACTAGTTGACTGCTTTTTCTCCGAGTAGTATAGTAACGAAAGATTAGAAAGTAATGAATTTTATAGAAAGGATAGCTAGTATTCTTGTAATTCTTTAATTACCTATACCTAGCCTAAAAGAACTATGCATCAATACTTATTTTTTATTGGACAATTCCCCATTCGGGCTTATGGCCTCATTATCTGCCTAGCCATTATCTGTGGTGGCTTAACCGCCTATGCACTCGCTAAAAAAGAAAAAAACGGCTATGAAGTCTATATTATAGATTGTGGTCTCTATTCAGCCATAGCCGGTCTTATTGGTGCCCGTCTATGGGATGTTTTCTTTTTTGACTGGGCTTATTACAGCCATCATCTATTACAAATTCCTTTTGTATGGCAAGGCGGCATGGCTATTCAAGGCGGTGTCGCTGCTGGTGTGCTGACAGCCATAGCTTTTTGCTACTACCATCACATTGATACGTGGGCCTTTGCTGACTTCTTCGCCCCAGCCATTGTCCTTGGCCAATCTATTGGCCGTATGGCTAATCTCTTAAACGGAGACGCCTTTGGCCATCCTACCGGCAGTGATTTCGGTATTATCTACCCATCAACTACCTTGGCCTATCATACTTACGGAGCACAACCCTTATGGCCTGCCGAAGTTTGGGAAGGACAAATTAATGTAATCATTTTCGTTCTCTTACTCTTCTTCAGTACCCAAAAGCATGCAAAAGGACAAGTCTTTGTCCTTTATGCTATTTTATATTCTATCGCCCGTTTTTTCCTAGAATTTTTACGCGGTGACTATGTAAATCCTGTTATTGGTGGTCTAAAATCTGCCCAAGTAACTAGTCTTATTGTTATCTGTATTGGTGTTATTGTCTTTATTACCCTAGGCATAATGGATAAAAAAAAAGAAAAACAACATAACTAACAGACAATTTTAGTCTCTATAACAATAGTAAAGAGCCTACCCACCTATAAGAGTATTTTCCTTGAAGTCTCCTATACTGGTAGGCTCTTTTAATATGTCTATGTAATACGACCTTACTTCTTATACTACATTACAAACTATTGCCTTCAAATATGTCTTATAAATAACTAATAACAACATCAGCCATTTGATCTGTACCAACTCGCTTCATGCCTTCTGTATAAATATCACCTGTACGATAGCCCTCTTCTAAGGTCCTTTCAACAGCCGCTTCTATCTTATCAGCCACTTGTGGTAAATCTAAGGAATACCGACACATCATAGCCGCAGATAAAATAGTCCCTAAGGGATTAGCAATCCCTTGTCCCATAATATCTGGTGCCGATCCATGAATCGGTTCGTATAAGGCCGTACCCTGACCAATAGACGCCGATGGCAAAAGACCTATGGAACCAGAAATAACGGCTCCTTCATCACTTAAAATATCACCAAACAAATTCGTTGTTACTAATACATCAAATTGACCTGGTTTAACAACCATTTGCTGAGCTGCATTATCTACATACAGATAATCAAAGTTTACATCGGCATTCTTTTGTGCCGTTTCTTCTGCAATTTTTCGCCATAAGCGAGAAGAAGCGAGTACATTAGCCTTATCTACACTCGTCACCTGTCCTCGCCGTTTTTTTGCCGTCTCTACAGCAATCTGCATAATACGCTCAACTTCATAACGAGCATACTCTTCCTTATCCCAAGCCGCTTCCTGCTCTCCGCTACCACTAGCTTCCTGCCGCTGGCCGAAATAAATACCACCCGTCAACTCTCTTACAATAACAAAATCCACCTTATCAACAAGTTCTGCTTTTAAAGGCGAATAGGCTCGCATCGATGGGAAAATCTTTATAGGCCTTAAATTACAAAACAGACCTAACTCCTTACGTAAACCTAAAATAGCCTTTTCAGGACGAATCGCTGGATCTACCTTATCCCATTTAGGCCCACCAACAGCACCTAGTAATACAGCATCGGCCTTTTTAGCCGCATCAATCGTATCCTGCGGCAGTGGCACACCATCTACATCAATGGCCGCACCACCGGCTCTTTTTTCTATCCAATTCGCACCTACACTAACTTGACTAAAAGCCTCGTCCACAACCCGTCGAGTGGCACTAATAATCTCTGTCCCTATACCATCACCAGGAATCACTACAATATTCTTTACTTGACTCATATACCTTCCTCTTTCTTCTCTCAGTATTTTGCTTATTATTTATTTAGCTCTATTAACTTCTATACTCTGCGTAAAAACACAGGTCATAGCACTATGTCAGCAAGTGCCTAATGTTTCTTACAAACGACTTAAAGCGTCGCAAAGGACGAAGTTTCGGAAGATCATTAGGTGCTTCCGTACTCCGCCACTTTACCGTGACTTAGCAAAATTAACCAATCCACCGGCTTTAGCAATCGCCTGTATAAACGGCGGTAACGCGGTACCTTGGTAAGTCTTGCCTGTAGTTAAATCATAGACAAGCCCTTTTCCTAAATCAACACCAACTTCATGACCTGCCTTAATTTCCTTTACCGCTTCTCCAATTTCAATAACAGAAAGCCCTATATTAATAGCATTACGGAAAAAAATACGAGCAAAACTATCCGCAACAATGCAAGAAATACCACTAGCCTTAATAACAGCTGGTGCATGTTCTCGAGAAGATCCACAGCCAAAATTTTTACCAGCCACCATAATTTGACCAGGCTTTACCTTTTGAGCAAATGTTGTATCAATATCCTCCATAGCATGTGTAGCTAATTCTTCCATATCAGCAATAGCCAAATACCTAGCAGGAATAATAACATCTGTATCTACATTATCACCATATCTCCAAATCGTTCCTTGATAATCCATTATTTTACCTCCTTTGGTTCTGCAATTCGTCCCATAATCGCACTCGCTGCCGCTACATAAGGACTTGCTAAATACACTTCACTATCCACATGACCCATACGACCTCTAAAATTTCGATTTGTTGTAGATACGCAACGTTCGCCAGCTGCCATAATCCCCATATAACCGCCAAGACAAGGCCCACATGTTGGCGTACTTACGGCACAATCAGCTTGAAGAAAGATATCAATTAATCCATCTTGCATGGCTTTATTATAAACATCTTGACTACCTGGAATAACAATACAACGTACAAAATCAGCTACTTTATGATCTTTTAACACCTCAGCAGCAGCTACTAAATCTTCATAACGCCCATTAGTACACGACCCAATAATAACTTGGTCAATGGCAATTGGCTCCTCTATATCGGCTACATAATGCGTGTTTTCTGGTAAGTGAGGAAAAGCAACAACAGGTTTTAATGCATCCAAATCAATTGTTACTTCCTCACAATAACTAGCATCTGCATCCGCTTCAATAGGAGTGTAAGAACGCCTTACCCGACCTTCTTCATAAGCTTTCGTTACTTCATCATAAGGAAAAACGCCACACTTACCACCAGCTTCAATGGCCATATTACAAATCGTTAATCGATCAGCCATTGTTAAGGATGCTACCCCAGCACCAGCAAACTCAATTGCCTTATAACGAGCACCATCAACACCAATACGGCCGATTAACTCTAAAATGACATCCTTACCACTTACCCATTTCGGTAACTTGCCTTTCAAGGTCACCTTAATCGTTTCTGGCACCTTAAACCAAGTCTTTCCTGTAGCCATAGCTACGCCCGCATCAGTAGAACCGACGCCCGTTGAAAAGGCATTAAGAGCTCCATATGTACACGTATGAGAATCCGCCCCAATCATTAACTCACCTGGTGCAATTAAGCCCTGCTCTGGTAACAATACATGCTCAATCCCCATGCGGCCGACTTCAAAATAGTGCATAATCCCCTCTTCCTTAACAAAATCACGCATAACCTTAGCCTGTTCTGCTGATTTTATATCCTTATTTGGTGTAAAATGATCAGGCACTAGATATATCTTATTCTTATCAAAAACAGGTTTTCCTATCTTTCTAAACTCTTTCAAGGCTGGTGGAAAGGTAATATCATTCATTAAAATTGCATCCACTTGACACTCAATAATCTGTCCCGCCTTTACTTGATCTACTCCTGCATGTCTCGCCATATTTTTCTCTGTTATTGTCATTCCCATAAACTCTATCTCCCTTTCTTCTTTTATTTATAAATATAATGCTATCTTCTACAATTCCATTAATAAATCTATTTATATAAGCCTGAGCTCCATGTCACGAAGCACCTAATGTCTCTTACGAGTGACTTGCGAGCGTAGCGAAGGATGGAGTCTCGTAAGACCATTAGGTGCTTCCATACTCTGCATATGGAGCGCTTCCGTCCCCTACCTATTAAATACTTCCGTACACTGACATGATATGACATAGTAATTACTTTTTAAGCTCTAAGGCTTCCGTCAAATAAATCGAATTCACCGCATTAATATAGGCATTAACACTCGATGTAACAATATCGGTACTAATCCCCCGTCCATGATACAGGCGCCCATTACACTCAACCTTAACCGTTGCTTCCCCTAAGGCATCTTTACCTTCTGTAATAGCCCGCATACGATACTCTTGTAAATGAAGCGGTTTATCAATCACCCGTTGTACAGCCTTGATCGACGCATCCACTGGCCCATCACCAACAGCTGCATCTTCCAAAATACCGTCTGGTGTCTCTAGACGAACATCTGCATAAGCAAAACCAATTTCATCTGACTTGTAATGATGGTGAATCAGTGATACAGCCTGCTTACGATCTAAGTTATCCATAACAAGTGCCATTAAATCATCATCATAAATATGTTTTTTACGGTCCGCTAACTGTTTAAAAGCCTTAAACAAGGTATTTATCTTGTCCGCCTCTAATGTAAAGCCTAAGCGTTCCAAATGATCTTCAAAAGCATGACGTCCAGAATGCTTACCTAAAACAATATTCGTCTTTTCCGCCCCCACACTTTCAGGTGTCATAATTTCATACGTTTCTGGATTGTTAAGCATGCCATGCTGATGAATACCTGATTCATGAGCAAAAGCATTAGAGCCAACAATAGCCTTATTCGGTGGAACCACAACACCTGTCAATTTACTTACTAACTTACTGACCCGAGTAAATTGTTTCGTATCTAACGGCGCATCAACCCCATATATATCTTTCCGCATTGTTAAAGCCATAGTGATTTCTTCAACGGCCGCATTACCTGCTCGTTCACCTAGGCCATTAACCGTGCATTCTACCTGACGTGCCCCATTTTTTATAGCCGCCAAAGAATTCGCATTTGCTAGCCCTAAATCATCATGGCAATGCACGCTAATGATTGCCTTATCAATACCTTTTACATGGTCTTTAATGTATTTTATCTTATTCCCAAATTCTTCCGGTGTCATATAACCTACCGTATCTGGTACATTTAAGATACTGGCGCCGCCTTCAATGGCCACCTCAAAAATCTGGCATAAATAATCTAGATCCGTACGAGATGCATCTTCTGCGGAAAATTCAATTTCATCGAATTTTCCTTTAGCAAAAGCTAAACATTCTTTAACTTGCTCAATAGCCTCTTCTCTAGTCATTTTTAATTTATATTTCAAGTGAATATCGCTAGTGGCAATAAAAATATGTAAACGACTACGTTCCGCTTCTTTTAAGGCCTCTTCCGCTTTTTCAATATCACTGATAACTGATCGAGATAAGCCACAAATCGTTGTGCCCCTAACTTCTCTAGCAATCGCAGCTACCGCTTCTAAATCCCCTGGTGAAGCAGCGGGAAAACCAGCTTCAATAACCTGTACACCCATCTGTGCTAAAGCTTTAGCAATTTGAATCTTCTCTGGTGTCTGTAAGGATACACCTGGCGTCTGCTCTCCATCACGTAATGTGGTGTCAAAAAAATAAACTTGTTCTGTCATATGTTTATCCCTCTCTCAAAAAAATAAGCCCCTTAGTATGCTTTCTCTTAAACATACTAAGGGGCGTTAATAACAATTAACACGGTACCACCCTATTTGGTGCTCTTGCGCTATAACGGAACGACCGATGTAGACTACTAATCATTCATCTACATAGCTCACAGGTGAGTGTTCAATATAAGGGCTTCACTATTTCGCATCATCCAATAGCTTTCTGTATTCACACTTCTTATATCTTTTGTCCTGCTCTTCGCTTTTAATTTTGTGTTGAGTGTATTTTGCCATATTTTTATATTCTCGTCAAGATGAACTTTTGTCTTTTTTATTTTTTCTTTATGGCTTTTACCCGAAACATAGATACAGGCATATAAAAAATATCTTTCTTTTTATATAAGCGATCACTTATTGTAACATCAATAGTACAGGAAGCCCCCAACTCATGTAATACGTCTTTATCCCACTGTGGTCTATCAAAACGACTAATAGCTAACATATGATATATATGATGGCACCTTCTTAATAATCCCTCAGGCAAATCTTCATGAGCGTGATGCTCTACTTGCGGACGGTGATGATGCCCCTCAGCATACTCCGCATCATAATTAAGCAATAGACCATCTGACTTAAGTACACGCAGCCATTCTGCGTAAGCGACTAACGGATGCACTAAATTCCAAGTCACATTTCTAGCAATCACTACATCAAAACTTTCATCATCATACGCTAACTGTTCCGTATCCATAACTACAAACTGTGCCTTACATGCTTCTTCCTCTGCTAATTGCTTAGCTGCCTCTATCATATTAGGAGTTATATCAATACCACTTACTGTATGCCCTTCTTTCGCCAATAAAATACTAAAAAAACCGGCTCCACATCCAATATCTAATATGCGTAACGGGCGGTCTTGCGGCAGTTGTTCAAGAATTTCCTCTTTCCATAAAGCTAATTTATCACTATGCAACTCTTTCCTGCGCTGTTCTTTAAAACTATCTGCCCGATTTCCCCAATAATCACGAATATACGATTTAGGCTTTTTTTCTGCTTCTCGATGTTCCAAACTAATATCCGACATAGTGCCTCCTATTTCTATTTATTAAAAAATTTCTAATAGATATTCTAAAACTACTCAGCCGGCCTAATATCCGTAGTAATCCAATAATAATCTGATGGCATTGCCTTAAGGCCGGTAACAACCATACTGCTAACCATATTTAAGCTCGGATACCCTAAGAATACAGAGGCACTTGTATTTAATAAGGTTTGCTCTATCTCTTGCACAAGCAATTTCTGCTTTTCTTTATCAAAAGTGTTCTGTAAGACCTGCAAGTGATTATCTACCACTACATTGGCATAACCTGACGCATTGCGCAAATTACCAGTCTGCTTAGACTGCCAATATTGCTTTAAATACGACCTTGGATCCCCTGTAGGTGCGGTAGTGGTATTAAGAATTAGCATATCATAAGTACCTGCTTTACTAATTTTATTAATTAAATTATAATCCACAGTTTTTATCTTCAAATCAATACCTACGGTCCGCAAATCAGCCTGTACAGCCTCAGCACAAATAGGCAGTTCCGGCCGAATCGTATAAATTGTAAGCGTTAACTGTAAAGGCTTATTATCTTTTTGTCTAATCCCTTTCCTCTCTCTATGCCAGCCAGCTTCTTCCAACAACTGATTAGCACGCACTGGGTTATAGCTATTAGGGTCTTGCAAAGAATTAAAATCATAAGGCAAAGATGGTGGTAACGGCGCTTTTCCTGCAACAAAATCCTTACGCAGCAATATGTCCGCATACGCCTTACGATTGCAGGCTGAGATAATAGCTGTCCTTACCCGTTCATCTTTTAACAAGGTATTCTCATTCATCAATATAAATACTGTCCGTATAGACGGCACCTCGGATACAGCAAAATCCGCCCTATCTCTAAACTGATCAATATCATTAGGCCCTATATTGACGGCTACTTGAATATCCCCAGATTTTAATGCCATGGCCCTCGTTGTCGGATCATCAATAGATGTAACCGTTATCCTATTAAAAGGTACCTGCCCATTCCAATATTTAATATTCTTAACTAATTCAGCCTCTTCTTTTGTAAAATGCTCTACCTTGTAGGGACCGGTTGCTATAGGACCTTCTACTGCAAAATTCCTTCCTTCTTTTTCTGCCTCTACATCAACAATAAGAAATAAAGGATCCGCTAGTATACCAGGCAAATCAAATACTGGTTTTGTTGTCGTAATCTGTAAGACCTGACCTTGTGCCGTCATTTTAGCATAGGAAAAAAAAGTGACTACTCGCTTATTTTTCTTAAATACTCGCTCTATAGACGCCTTAACGGCTTCTGCCGTCACCGGTCGACCATTAGAAAAACAAGCCTTTTTATTAATAACAAAAGTCCAAGTTAAATGGTCTGAACTTACGGCCCACGACTCAGCTAGCCAAGGCTCGGCCTGCATTTTATCATTAAATCTTGTTAACGTTTCTCCTATACCATAACGTACAACAGCCCAAGCGAAATAATTCTGTGTTGGTTCCAGCGTATCCGCAAAATTCGTTACCCCTACAGTCAAAGACCGCTTATCTGTCAATGTATGTACATCGTTACCGCAACCAGCTATAAATACAACTGTACTTATCGACAAACCAAGTAAGCAGAGTATCCCTTTTAATCTCATTTAACTATTCCTATATATATAAATTATTTGATTTATTATATAAAAATTCAACACTACCAGTATACCTAATTTACTAAATTAATGTATAGAGCTTTTATCCATCCTATATTTATTCTTTTCTAAAGCCTTAAGCAATTGATCCATAGCCATTTCTTTAGCTAACAAACCATGGGCATTCCATATACTCGCATCAATTTGTATAACATGCCCTGCAGCAACGGCCGGTATGGTTTGCCATAACTCATCCTTTTGCATACGCCGCAATGTATCTTCTGCTTGTGCATTATTACCATTTGAACTAGGCCCATAGCCTGTACTGACAAGTAAGTAATCGGCCTGCAAGTCTGGCAACATTTCAAAAGAAATAACATTATTGGTAGTACTTTTATCACCATCAATAACCATTTGCGGTGCCTTTAGATTCAATAATTCGTACATAAAACGATTAATATCATTTCTTGCATAGGGATACAGACGAATCTCTTTATTAAGCACGCGCAACATAGCCACCGTTTGATTTCCTATGATCTCATGTATAGCCATACGAACCGCTTTTACATGCTTGTAATACGTACGCAGGGCTTCTTCCCCTTTAGCTTCCTTACCTAAAGACATAGCCAAGGCCATAGTGGCCACTTCCTCATCATTCAAACGATAGGCTGCCACCGGAGCTATTTTACTTAATTTCGTATATATACTCTTATCAAAAGAATCTCTCATGACAATTAAATCAGGCTGCGCCGCTTGTACCTGTTCATAATTAATGGTTTTCGTGTCTTCATTAATACTAATATTTTTTATAGGCAAAGCCTTTAACTGGTCATGTAAATAATAATCATCAAAATCATGGGCTGCCACCATAGGTAAATCTAAAGAAAGCATAGGGTCTTCCATACGAATAACCACAATCCGCTTAGGATGGTCAGGTAGAACGGTCTGACCAAATTTATGCCGTAGCACACGGTGACCCCCTTCTAAGGTTACTAACTTGGCAGCAGCTGCTTTTTTAATAAGAAACCGCTTATTTAATTCTTTATCAATAGCCTCTGCTGTGTCCAAACGTTCTTCTGAAGGATTAAAGAAAATAGCTTTTTCATTACCCCCACTCTTTACTCCATTGGCAGCCATCATTTTCCCTATAAACATCTGATAAAAAAAAAGCATTCCCAGCAAGATTAAAAGCAGGGCCATCAGACTATACATGTATTTTTTCTGCATCGTATATAATCCTATTCTTCATCTTTTAAAGGCATCACTACAAGTAATGTCCCAAAGTCTAACTTAGCAGTTACTAGTTTAGTTACTCATTAACCAGTTAAATTCCCCGATAAAAAAATCAATAACTTCATCCTCTTAGTCCTTTCATAACGAAATACATAAACAAGCAAACGCTAGCAGCTAAATCGTTGATTCTCCTCGTTCTTTATCCATATAACGTAAGGAATAAGGAATGCACATAGGCCGTCCTGTTCGCGGATCTTGTAATAATTCCGCATCAATGCCAAATACATCAAATAACATAGCCTTATGAAATACGTCTTCCGGATGCCCCTCATATAAGATTTGCCCCTTCTTCATAGCTAATATATAGTCAGCAAATCGTGCCGCCTCATTTAAATCATGAATGACCATAACAATCGTTTTTCCATAATCCTGATTCATCTTACGAATCAAATGTAATACATCCATTTGGTGAGCTACGTCTAAAAAACTCGTTGGCTCATCTAAAAACAGAATAGGCGTATGCTGGGCAATAGCCATAGCTATCCAAGCTCGTTGCCGCTGGCCACCAGATAAACGGCCAATAGCTTTATCAGCTAAATCTTCAATATCTGTTTCTCGTAAGGCCCAAGCTACAATATCTCTGTCTTCTTTACTCATACGCGAAAAGAAGGCCGATTGATGAGGTGAGCGCCCATAAGCCACTAATTCCCTAACCCTTAATTCATTAGGAGCCACTGGATTCTGTGGCAAAATGGCCACTTGCTTAGCTAGTTGTCGGGGCTCCCACTGATATATACTTTTACCATCTAATAAAACATCGCCACCTAAGGGCTTATTAATTCGACAAATTGTCTTTAATAGTGTTGATTTTCCACAACCATTAGCTCCAATAAGAGCAGTAATCTTTCCTTGTGGTATGAGTAAACTTAGGTCTTGACTAATGGTTTTATTTTCATAGCCCGTACTTAACTTTTTCAATTCCAAAACCATGTTTTATTTTATCCTCTTGACTCTACTAACACATATAAAAAATAAGGAGCCCCTATAAGCGATACAATAAGACCAACTAAAAGTTCATCTGGTACTATAACCGTGCGAGCTATAAAATCCGCTCCCAAAACTAAACTGCCACCAAGTAAAGCCGACAAAAGTAAGACATACTTATGATTAGGGCCAACCATTCGTCTAGCTATATGAGGGCATAGTAGTCCAACAAAAGCGATACTCCCCCCTATAGCTACACAAGAAGCAGCTATAACTGTGGCTGTTATTAAATAAATGACCCTTTTACTAAGTAGAGAAAGGCCTAGACCTACAGCCGTTTCATCAGCAAGACTCAATATATTTAAATCCATATAATTGGCGTATAAAAAAAGACCGCCTAAAAAGACAATGGGACCTAATAACCACACATGAATCCATGTATTTCCTGAAATTGTCCCTATAATCCAAGTATTCACCTGGTGAAATTGACTTGGATCTAATCGAACAATTAATAAAAGTTCGATTGCATGGATGCCTGCTGCTACAGAAATACCTGTCAAAATTAGGCGTCTAGCCGATAAGGCGTGCTCCCTGCCATAAGCTAAATAAAATATGCCTGAAGCCGTCATTAAGGCTCCTATAATAGCCACTATAGGTAATCCCCAAATAGGCAAACTCCACGTAAGCGGCAAAAGATAAATAGACAAAATGATTGCCAATCCGGCTCCTGCATTTATACCTAACAAGCTGGGACTAGCTAGTTCATTATGGGATAAGGTCTGAAAGACAGTGCCTGCTAAGGCTAATCCCATGCCTATAAAAATAGCCAACAAAGCACGAACAAGACGAAAATCAAAAATCGTTAATCGTTCGCCTTCTGTACCCTGTCCAAGCAGGATATAAAGCACCTTAAAAAAAGAGATGTCAAGAATGCCCGTACTTATAGATAAAAAGAAAAGGACCACTAGAAACAAAAATAGCCCTAGACTCCACAAATAAAATTTATTGGAAGCTGCCATTAGTCTCTACCACCTTTACGATTAGCCAACCAGATAAAAAAAGGTACACCAAGTAAAGCTGTAATTGCACCTAGCGGTGTTTCATAAGGTGGATTGACTAATCGGGATACAATGTCAGCCCCTATCACAAGCAAACTACCTAATAAGGCACAAAAAGGAATGACCTTTCTATAGTCAACGCCCACTAACTGTCTGGTTATATGGGGTACAACTAATCCAACAAAGCCAATCGGGCCGGCCAAGGCCACCGCAGTTCCACTTAAGAGTAAAACTGTAAATCCACTTATCCACCGAACACGCTTCAAATGACTTCCTAGTCCAACCGCTACCTCTTGACCAAAGCTAAGAAGTGTTATTGATTTAGATAAATATAGGGCCAATAAACAGGCACAAAAAGTCAACGGCGCAATAACTTCTATTTGCTCTAACCGTACACCACTAATACCACCAGCTGTCCAATAGCTTAAATCTTGAGCTACATCAAAAATGAGTGCTAGTATCTGTGTAAGAGCTACAAAGACAGCACTTACGGCTGTCCCTGCTAAGGCTAAAAAGACAGGCGTAGCATTCTGCCTTACCCGAGAACTCAAGAAAAAAATTAAACTCACCGCTAAGGCTGCCCCTAAAAAAGAAGCAATAATTAAAAGGGGAAGTGCTGCCATGGGATACAATATCATAGCTACTACTAAGCCAAAAGCCGCTCCGCTATTAATACCCAATATGGAGGGACTAGCCATAGGATTATTAGTTAGTCCTTGCATCAAAGCACCAGAAACAGAAAAGCTAACACCACAAATAATAGCCGCTAATAATCGAGGCCACCGCAAGGTGTGTACAATAACTTCCGAGGGATTACTGGCTTGATAATAAAAAAGGCCTTTCCCTATCGTCTCAAAAGGAATGGATTTAGCACCTACATACAAAGAGACACAAGAAAGCAAACCTAAGCCTACTAAACAAAGTAGGCCCCACCCCATTATATTTAATTGTATTAAATTTTGTTTGCTTACCTTATGCATATAATTAGCCATACAATTCCTTACCTACTGTTTTCCTTTATAACTTAATCAGAGCCTATTCATTACGCCCTAGCCCTTACCGAAAAATGGAAAAAAGACCGGCAAAATCGATCTGCCGGTAGCTCTTTCCTATAACTGATTTAACTAAAATGATTAAAATTTAGTCTCTAAGGAAATGACGCCCGTTCGTCCTTTTCCTGTAAATAAACCATTATTATCTTGCAAAGCAATCCAATAGGACTTATTCATTACATTGTATACATCAGCTCGAATAATCATTGGATGCCCCCAACCAGTAAATTCATATTTAGCACCTAAGTCCCAACGGATCCACTGTGGTACCTTAACGTTGTTAGCTGAATTATAATAGGCAGACCCATTATAGGTTAACCGTGTATTAAGGCTTAACCCTTTGACACCTTTAATATCCTGCTCTACCCGAATAACCGATGTCCAACGAGGAATGCCGAACTCTCTCTTGCCTGCATAATTACCACCATTCTTATCCGTAGCCTTCATATATGTCGCATCTAAAAACATGAGACCAGCCATTACGCGTGTACCCTTAATCGGTTCACCCATAATAGAGGCTTCAATACCACGGTGACGAACTTCTGAACTTCTTAAATATGTCTGCCCATTCTCATTGTCATCCATAGCCCCATTTTGGCGAATGACAAAGGCACTAAGAGTAGCTAAATACCGTCCAAAATCAAATTTAGCTCCTACCTCATACTGCTTGGTCTTATAAGGACTTAACATTTGACCTTCATTAGCATAGCCAGATCCAACAATGTCTCCTGCAGCCAAGCCTTCTATATAATTAGCATAGACTGATGCGCTAGGACTTACCTTATATACAAGGCCAAAGGCTGGTGTCCACGCATGCGTATCATATAGGGTATCTGTTACAGTACCCTTATTATGATTAACTTCATAAGTACTCTCTTTTATTTTCTGATATCGACCACCAACAATAAAGGTCCATTTATCATCCGCTGTTGTCATCACATCTGTTAGGGCTGCTCCTGTATGTCGAGCTCGATTCCAGGTATTAGTGCCTGGTTTACCATCTCCTGTATAGCCAAACCCCCATTCAGGACTCGTAAAACTAATATTTTTCTTAGTGATATTAGCACCCTTTAAGCGATCGACCCTCATATCATAACGATTAACAGCAAAAATCAATTCATGCTTTAAAGAGCCTGTATTAAATTTACCACGTAAGCCTACTTCTTGAGAGTTACTCTTATCAGTAGAATTGGTACGACTCCATTGGGAGTTAACACTACCTGTTTTATTCCAGTCTGTATTCATAATTTTAAAGGAACTGGTAATACTATTTAAATCAGTAATACGCATACCAGCTGTTACATAGCCCATTAGATTTTTATTAAAATCGTATTCATAACGAGCCACTCCATACTTTTCGGTAATATCCCGATAAGTGCCTATACCACCATAGTTTTTATTATGGTCTGCACTTGGCAAAAGACTTTGTTGTCCCTTATTTAACGTCACACGGTACTGAGGATTTTCTACATCTTGAAAGGCATAACCTAAGTCTAATGAGAATCTAGAATGACTTCCTTTTCTATCCAGTCCTATCGTCGTCGATGTAGCCTTTTTCATTTCATCAGGGAAATAGCCACTACCATTGGTATGAAAGGCATTTAAGCGTAAGCCCCACTTATTATCTAAGGAACGTTCACTTATGTCTAAATTTTGTGAAAATTGTTTGCCATCACCATAAGCCAAGGTCAGAGAATTTTGATTTTTACCTCCTTGTGCATGTTTAGGTACATAATTAATATTACCTCCAGAGGTCCTGCCATTAGGAGCCATGCCATATAGTAAGGCTGCCGGTCCTTTTAACAGCTCAACCCGCTCAACACCTTCTATACCCGAATAAAAACGAGGGGCTACCCCATATAGACCATTAAAGGAAACATCTTGCTGGGTCGAACGGAAACCGCGTATAGACCAAGCCTGAGAGGCACTTGATAAAGTCTGATTACTTGTGGATGCATCATTTTCAATAAGTTCATTAACGGTCTGAGCCTGTGTATCGGCTATGGCTTGATTAGTAAAACTAGTGACTGTAAAAGGTGTCGTTAAGGAGTCACGATTTCCTAGCATACCATAATTACCACTACGTGCCACTTGCCCACCAGAGACAATATCATGTTTCGGTTCTGCCTCAGGTGCTATTGCTTCAACTCTTTCCGGCTCCTTTTGAACACTAGTAATAATAGTGGAACTACCTAAGTCATAAATTTCTTCATCAGCCGCCATAACACTACCAGCAAGCGTAGATATCGCTAGGCCGCTCGTTAATAAGCCTAATACAATTCTTTTTCTCAATATATTTGTCTTCACCTAAGGTACATTATCTCCTTTACGTCTAAACTATAACTTTTCTTTTAAATATAGCCACTAAGGGACTAAACTGGCTTTTCAAAGCAACCTTAACTTATAGAAATCTCACTACAAAATTTTTACAGTGATTTATTGATTACTAATCGTATACTGAAAAGCCCAAGCTACTCTAGCCGGTACACCTTGTCCGTCCACTCGCTTAGGACTGAAAGAGCCTTGCATAGCCGCCGCTTCACTTCTAGCATACAATGCCTCTGGCCCAGATACAGCGCTTGCTCCTACGGGATTGCCATTAGCATCTATATCAATAACCACCCGCACCGTTCCTGTATGCTGGCCATCACCTTCTGGTTGCGATATAGATAAGACCGTTGGTGCCGTTATTTCTGGCTCGTGTTCTGGCTTCGCTTCTACTGCTGCCTTCTCCACGCCTTGTACTGCATTACCTTGCTCACTTACCTGCTCTTCCGTGCTATTTTTATTATTTGCATCAGTCCTATTTTGTACTTTTGCTGGCTCTTCAATAACTTTTTCAATAGGCACCCCATTATGAATAGCTTCTATTTCTTTCTCCGTTAACGGCTTAATCGCTTCTTTAGATTCTTTAGGTACCTCTACCTTAGATCCCTTATTAGTTTGCGGTACCGCTGCCATAGATATTTCAACCGTCTCTGGCAGTTCCTGATTAGAGGCACCTACCTCTAACCACTGGCCAAAAGAAATAAATAAAGCGCCACTAACAAAGACAGCTATGCCTAAGGCGGTTTTCCACCGTTTTTTATAAATATGAGCAAACGGATTTTCTTTAGTCTTAGTAGGTTGTCTTTCTATTTTCATAGAACCCTCCCTACTGCGCTTCCGTAGCTACAGCAATTTTAGTAATCTTTAATTTTTTCAATGTGTCCAACACATTCACAAATATACCATATTGCGCATGCGTATCGGCTCTTACAATAACAGTTACATCTTCTCCTTTAGCCTGTTCAGCCTGCATATAACGAGCCATACCATCGATAGTTGATTTCTTATCTTCTATATAGAGTGTGCCATCAGAAGTAATGGTAATGGGTATCTTTTTTTGTAAATCAGCAGCACCTGCTGACGCCGCTGGTAATTGCACAGGCATAGACCGCTGTACCACCATAGATAACATACTCATCATAAAGAACACCAAGAGGAAGAAAATAATATCTATCATAGGGATAATCATCAGACGCGGTTTACTTGTAGTACGTAAATTCCTAAATTGCATGACGATCACCTTCTGATAAGGTACTTATATAGGTATTAGCTACCTCTTCCATATCCGTAATTAACCCATCCTGCTGCTGTGCTAAATAGGTATGAATGATTAGAGCCAGAATAGCTACACAAAGGCCTGTAGCTGTCGCAATTAAGGCTTCCCCTACGCCACCAGTAATAGCAAACGGCTGTCCATCCGTAATATTCATTACACTAAAAGCAGAAATCATGCCCGTTACCGTTCCTAACAAGCCCAATAAAGGAGCTAAGGTAACAATCGTATCTAAATAATTAAGATGAGCACGCAAACGTCCCTCAATTGTTGCTGCTGTGCCAGAAATAAGAGCTTGTTGTTCCTCTAAAGAACCTTTGCCTTCTAGAGCCGTATATAAAAGTTGTCCAGCTACACCGCCATCCTTTTCAGCCGCTTTTCTTAAACTATCTATCTGTCCCTTCGCTAAAGACTCTTTAATCTCAACTTTTAATGTCTCTACATTTGATTTGGCTGCTCGATAAGTGCGAATACGTTCAATCAAAATGCAAATAGCAATAATAGAACAAATAAGTAGGGGCCACATAACTAGACCGCCTTTTTGAAATAAAGCAAAAATTTCCATCGTTTTCTTAAACTCCTTTTAGAATGTATACTCAACACCGCCTACTACATGCCGTCCTGGCATTGGATAAGCCCCAATAATCATGTAAGGGGTAATTTCATAGGCCCGATTTAATAAGTTGTAGCCCTTCATATAGGCTTTTAGATTTTTATTTACTTGATAATTCACATTTGCATCCACATTTAAATAAGAGTTGCTGCTATATCTAGCCACAGAGCGCCCTGTTACATAAATAAAGGCCATTTCCGCAGACCATTTATTTTTCTGCCACCGAATATTCATATGATAATAATTTGGCTGTCGATTATCGGGATCATTTACATAACCACCAACAGCTCCTTGTTGGCGAATCTTCATAAAGGTATAACCCGCATTAAGAGACCAATTATCGTTGAAGTGATAATTAGCCGACAAATTTAAGCCTTGTCTCTTTTCCCGATTTACATTAAAGTAACTTGTCTTACCAGTTGCTGGATTCCACTGCCAATCAAGAGCGTCTTTCAAGCGGCTTTCAAAAGCACTAGCAGATAGACTTAATTTATTAGTAAGCTGGCTGTCAATCCCTATTGTCGTTGTATAGGACTTTTCTTGTTTTAAGTCGGGATTACCTAACATATAGGGACTGTCAGCATACATCATTTTTAAGGTTGGATTGTTAACAGCCTGTCCCCATGAAATATAAGCATGTGTATCTTTCGATAACTTCTTATTTAATCCCACATGAGAGGTCCAATCACTACCAAATGTATTGTGATGCTCATATCTTGTGCCATAATTAACTGACCAGGTAGGATAAAAATCCCACTTATCTTCTGCATAAGCGGCTGCTACATAAGCGGATTTATTAAAACCTACGCCATCATTATTTTCTCGAATATGTTCATTTGTATAAGTCGTACCCGCTATAATAGTATGCGTATTTAACTTCCATGTTTTCTGCCCTTCAAAAGTATCCTTACTTAAATTATGACTATAAGGAGTTAAAGCGAAAGGCGAATCCGTCTTTTCTGTATTGCGATAGGCCCTAATAAAGGTGCCTTCTCCATCAGTCTTAGCCCCAAATGTATAGGTTACTCCATACGATCCATCATTCGTATGATTTCGACTTCCATTACCATAGGCCTTATTTTTAGCGGGATCACTCAAGTAAATACCAAAGCCATCCTTACCTTCAAAGCGCGATAAATCCAAACTTAAACGGTCATCTGAAAAATAATGATCAAAACGAGCGGTTACCTTATTCCGGTCATAATAAGAATCAGGAAAGGTAAAGCTACGATTACCATCGAAATGACTTTTGTACTTAAAATCACTTCGTTTTTCTTTTGTATAAGTTAAACTATAGCGATTTGTTTCATCACCACCAGATGTAGAAAATCCAAAATTCCGCTCATTCCAAGACCCGTACTCAGCACGCAACTTTGTTATATTACCTGGCTGCGCTTTTTTAGTAATAATATTAATAACCCCAGCTACAGCCTTTTCCCCATACAGGGAGGAACTTGGTCCTTTAACAACTTCTATACGTTCAACATTAGCCATAGGGATTTGATCAATATTTACAGCATTATCATCACCACTAACTACTAAGTGATTCCAATTCATAGGCCGCCCATCTACCATGACTAAGACCCTTGTATCCCCATTTAATACAGGATAAGAAGCATAGCCATTTTGTACGACCGGTACTTGATTGGCTTTTAAGGCGTCTGATACATTTGTATAATGACCTTCTTCAATCCGTTTTGTATCAATAACCGTTGCATCTGCTGGAACGTCTACCTTTGTTTGTTCCGTACGAGCGGCTGTTACTACTTTTGTTATAATCGTACTTCCACCTAAATCATAAATTTCATCAGCCATAGGTGTTGCCGCATAAGAAAACGAAAATCCACTATTCATGGCAAGTAACGCACCTAAAAGCAAACAATTCTTTTTTCTTATACCTATTTTATTTCTCATCGCTTCTTCTCCTAACTAACCAAACACTTTCAACTCCAAGATTTTATTTAACTAATTATGTCTACTTACCATTAATACTCAGCTATTCAACCTATCTATTTTCCTGAAATCCAGCAGCAATATCTTCTAAGGCATCCACTAATCGTCCATTACCGTTATTCACATCACTAAAAGAAACTGGAATGATACGCTTCTTTTGTATAGCTGTCATATGTGACAAGGCTCTATCTGCTTCTAATGCCTTTATAGCCTCAAGTTTTGTTGTGCCTTCTTTATCTAAATACACATAAATAATGTAATCTGGATCAAAAGCTAAAACATGTTCTGGTCCCACAGACGACATCTGCTTCCTTACTAAATTTTTACCACCTGCCTTGGAAACAACATCATCAATAATATAGGTTGGCCCATAGAGACTATACTTGCCTTGCCCATAAGACTGCAAAATAATGACGCTAGGCTTCTTTCCCAACTTATCTTGTTTGTCGGTTACTTGCTGTACCCTACGTTTCAACTGACTAATGTATGTTTCCGCACGCTCCTTGGCGCCAAATAAGACGCCCATATCAGCTATAAAGGGATATACCGTATTTTCCAAACTAGGATGGCCTCTCCTTACGGTGGCAGGCACTATGTACGTATTAATTCCCCTATGATTCCAATAGGTTATACTCCCTAAAGCATCCGGATTAAAGTGGTGGGACCAGCCAATGACTAAATCGGGATGTAAGGCCAGCACTTCCTCTCGTGTAGGCACATAAGGAGCACTAATTAGAGGAAGGGCCGCATATCTTTGTCTATAGACCAAAGGTTCTGAACCATAGGAAGCTACCGTACCTACAATGTGTTGGGCTAACCCTAATTGAATGAGTACTTCTGTAGCCCCTGGATAGGTACTAAGCACTCGTTTTATGGGCACGCGATAGGACAAGTTTTTTTCTTTTCCTTCACTCGTATAATTTTTCAGCCTTATTTGTTGATACCCTTCATCCAGTGAATTAGCTAAGCTTATTGACTCCCCATTCGTATAGCTAAAAGCAAGAATACCGAACCCCAAAAGCCCCCAAAAGCAGATAAAGCCTAAGCAAAAAAGTCTATACATCATATAAGAGCCTGCCTTTTAGGGCGATGATAGGTAACTGTTGGATACGCCTCGTCTAACACTACGTGACTCTTCACATCATAAATAGCATTAATAAGAGCTTCGTTAATGACTTCTTTAGGAGCCCCCCTAGCTACTATCCGGCCCTCTTTCATGACATAAATAAAATCACTATACATAGCCGCTAAATTTAAATCATGCAAAGCAGCCACAATACCAATAGATAAGTCTTTAACTATATCCAAAATTTTTAACTGATAGGTTATGTCCAAATGATTTGTCGGCTCATCTAAAATTAAGAACTCCGGCTCTTGCACAAGTACTCTAGCCAGCATAACTCGTTGCTGCTCACCACCTGATAAAGAATTAAATCGTCTATCCGCTGCTTTTAACATGCCCACTCTATCCAAAGATGACCTAACTAGTTCTTCATCATAGTCAGTCGTACCTTCAAAACTTTTTTTATAAGGAATACGCCCCATCATGGCTATCTGCCAAACAGTAAAATCAAAATCAATACGGTTAAATTGACTCATAACCCCCAGACGTTTTGCTGATTCATTTAAGCCTATAGAAGATAGAGGCGTATTATCTAAATAAATTTGTCCGCTTTGTATAGGTAGTAATCGATAGATATGTTTTAGCAAAGTTGATTTACCACTACCATTAGGACCAATTAAAGCCGTAAATTGATGGCCATCTAACTGCAAAGATATATCTTTTAAAATGTCTTTCCCCTCTGCCGCAAAGGACAAATGCTCCACAGTAATTGCTCTCATCTCATCCCCCAAAATTTCGACTATTACCAAACAATAATTTCATAAATAAAGGAGCTCCTATTAAAGCCGTTAAGATGCCTATTGGTAAATCACCGGATGGTAATACTATGCGAGATAAAAGATCAGCTAATACGAGAAAAATAGCTCCCGACAGAACAGATACGGGTAATAACAAGCGATGACTCGCTCCCACCATTGTTCGTATGGCATGTGGAACAACTAATCCTACAAAACCAATAATCCCACATTGGGCCACTAAGACACCTGTTAAAAGAGCAATCAGTCCCATATACAGCTGTCGCTTACGCTTCGTATTGATACCCAAAGTAATAGCTACTTCATCTCCCATGAGAAGGGCATCTAAATTACGTATTTGAGACATAAAATAAATAAGAAGAGTCATTACAGCTAAAACAGGTAAAAACAAATTGTCCCATTTCGCATCAGCTAATGATCCCATCATCCAAAAAATAGCATTTTGTATACCCGGTGTATCTGCCGCCATATACACAATAAAATTAGCTATCGCTGTACCAAGGGCACTGACAACAGCGCCAGCTAAAATCAACTTAACCGTTGATATGGTATGACCTAATCCACCTAACAGGAGAACAATAGCAGTAGCCACTATGGCTCCTATAAAAGCACAAACAGCTATCCCCTGGCTCGGTAAAAAAAGGTCTTCTAATAAAATACCTGTAACGGCACCTACAGAAGCACCTGAAGCAATACCTAAAATAAAAGGTTCTGCTAAGGGATTCTGTACAGCTGACTGCATGACTGTACCAGACAAAGCTAACCCAGCACCTACAACAGCGGCTAATAAAACCCTAGGCAGGCGTAATTCCCATATAATATCTTGTTGTGCCAACGGTACTATAGTCGCTAAGCCTAAAATCTTAGCTTTAAGAACAGAAAAAATTAAACTAGCTTGTAAGTTAACTGATCCAAACATAATACTTATCCATATGACCAAAAGTAATAGTAAAGAAGACATGAGTAGTATCCACCATCCATCTTGTTTCGATTGTTTCGATGCCTTAGTCATATACAATAGTCTCCTTCTTTACTTCTTGGTATTTATAATATTTCTCATTTATTTATATTTTATTGATAATTATTAACAAATAATTTCTGTGTGCTACTTTACTACAACTTATTTTATTCTGTCAATATCTTTATCTATTCCTTATTTATATAGTATTTCACCTTCTCAATTAACTATTTTTCCTTAAAATTTAAAAATCACCTTCTTTGCTATATCGATAATCTATTCTCACTATATGATAATCAATTAAAAGCTATTACTATCTTTGTATTTTATTTTGCATGACAATATTCGTTGAACGCATACAATATTTTATTTTGTATTTTGTATTTTTTATCCGTATTTGCAACTCTAATTTCAAACGAGAAAGCAAATGTGCCCACTTCCTAGTTAATTAGTAAACAAAAATGCAACCAGACTTATTACCCCTATCACCACAATCGCAAACCATCAATTCCACACGCAAAAAGACGGCAAGCAAAAGGCATTCATTACTACCTCTGCTTACCGTCTTATAGGTAACTTATTCTATTATTTCCAATCTACCTGCACTGCCTCTTGTGCCTTTTTCCGTAAGGACTCTAAGCGATTTAAGGCATCAAGTAAAGTCGCATCTTCCTTAGCGAAATGAAAACGTACCAAATGATTGATAGGCTCATGAAAGAAACTCGAACCTGGTACTGTCGCTACCCCCACTTCCCGTATCATCCATTCAGCAAAAGCTAGGTCATTCTTTACGCCAAATTCAGATACATCCAGCAAAACGTAATAAGCTCCTTCTGGTTCAGCAACCGACAGACCTAGCTCTTTCATCCCCCCAACAAAAAGATCTTTCATATGCGTGTAATGGGCTTGCAATTTTTCATAATAGGAATCATCAAAAGTAAGACCGACGACGGCCGCTTCCATTAATGGCGCCGCAGCTCCTACGGTTAAAAAATCATGTACTTTTTTTACTCGATCAATAATCCGTGGTGAAGCTATCACATAACCTAGGCGCCAGCCTGTAATCGAGTAAGTCTTAGACAAAGAACTACAAATAATCGTTCGTTCTCTCATGCCTGGCAGGGTTGCCATATATACATGCTTATGTGGTTTATACACAATATGCTCATATACTTCATCGGTAATGACATAGGCATCATATTTTTTTACAATAGATGCAATGGTTTCTAATTCATCTTTAGTAAATACCTTCCCACAAGGATTGGATGGATTGCAAAGGATAAGCACCTTAGCCCCCTCTTTAAAGGCCTCTTCTAACCGATTGGCGTCAAAGGTAAAGGCAGGTGGCTCTAAGGGGATGTAGATAGGCTCTGCTCCCGATAAGATAGCATCCGCCCCATAATTTTCATAAAAAGGAGAAAATACAGCTACCTTATCCCCTGGATTCACCAAGGTCAACATGGCTGCAATCATAGCTTCCGTCCCGCCACAAGTAACCACGATTTCACGATTCGGGTCTACATCCATACCTGAAAAATGCTTCTGCTTACGAGCTAAGGCGTCCCTAAAATTTTGGGCACCCCAAGTCACCGCATACTGGTGAGGTCCTTCATGAGCCACTTGTGCTAAGCGATCCGTAATTTCCTTAGGCGGGGCAAAATCAGGAAACCCCTGAGATAAGTTAACACCGCCATATTCATTAACAATCCGTGTCATCCGCCGAATAACGGAATCAGTAAATGTATCTGTTCGTCTACTTAGTGCCTGCATTATTATCTATTCCTTACTCTCTTTACCTTATTCTGCTGGAATCACTTCACCTTTGAATTTTTCATTAATAAAATCTTTAACTGCCTGCGAATGATAAATAGCCAACACCTTTTTATACGTTGGATTATCCTTATCTTGTTCTCGTACTGCTAAGACAATCGTAGCCAGCGGATTCGTTTTACTTTCAAAGAAAAAGCCTTGTTTTTCTACATCTAAATTACCACTAATAGCATAATTCATAGGAATTGCGGCTACGCCTATATCACTTAGGCTGCGAGGCAATTGGGCTGCATCTAATTCTACAATTTTTAAGTCTTTAGGATTAGATGTAATATCCGATAAAGTAGCTTTAACTCCTACATCCGTTTTTAACGTAATAAGTCCGGCCTGTGCTAATAATTGTAAAGCGCGTCCCCCATTTGTTGGATCGTTAGGGATGGCCACCTTTGTCCCAGATGTAATAGCCGCTACGGAATGGAAACTATTACTATATAAACCCATTGGCTGTATAACTGTTTTACCTAGAGCCACTAAATGAGTCCCTTTCTGTTTGTCGAAATTCAATAAAAAGGGTTCATGCTGGTAATTATTCATATCTAAACTACCGTCAGCCAAGGCTTGGTCAGGCGTTAAATAGTCTGAAAACTCAACAACTTTAACATTTAAGCCTTCTTTCTTAGCTTCTTCTGCCACCTTATCAGCAATAGCAGCATGTGGTCCAGCTGTTACGCCTAAAGTAATCTCTTTTGATCCACTTGTAGAAGAAGAGCTGCCGCAACCAGCTAATAGTAAAACAGCCCCTAAAACGGTTACTAAACCTAATAAAAATTTTCTCATAGTATACACCTCTCTCTTTCTTCCCTCTTAATTCATATCTTTTTTATAGATATTGAATATACTATACTCACATCGAAGTATCTTGTCAATAGATATTTGTCTACTGCTATAAATTTTCCCGTCTATGAAAATTTCAATCTGACCTTAACAAGCTAGTAATAAATTGTATCTCTCCATGAAGAAAGAAAGCTAATCGCAATTATAATAGATATAAAATAAAGACTCTCAAGCTATCTGCCTAAGAGTCTTTTTAAACAAAAAATAGACCAGCTATGCTGATCTATATGGTGCCGAGGACCGGAATCGAACCGGTACGGTTATCTCTAACCGACGGATTTTAAGTCCGTTGCGTCTGCCTGTTCCGCCACCCCGGCATGGGTGGAATTTATGGAGGCGGCACCCAGAATCGAACTGGGGAATAAAGGTTTTGCAGACCTCTGCCTTACCGCTTGGCTATGCCGCCAAAATGGTGGAGCGGAAAACGAGATTCGAACTCGCGACCCCTGCCTTGGCAAGGCAGTGCTCTACCGCTGAGCTATTTCCGCATCAATGGTGCCTCAGGACAGGATCGAACTGTCGACACAAGGATTTTCAGTCCTTTGCTCTACCGACTGAGCTACCGAGGCATTTGGCGACCCCGATCAGATTTGAACTGACGATCTTCGCCGTGACAGGGCGACATGTTAAACCGCTACACCACGGGGCCACTTAGCACTCTCATGAGTACGTCTCACAAGGTACTTCGTTAGTATATAGATTTTTCAGTCTAAAGTCAAGCCTAATTTTTCATTTTCTTCAAAAAGTTTTTGCAGACGTTCATTATGAGCTAATTCTTCCCCTACTGTCGTATCCTCTGCATGACCTGGATTAACAATTAAATCAGGATCTAAGTCCTTTAATCGTTCTGCTGACCGCCTTAAATCATCATGATTACCATTATCCTTATGGGTAATACCAACCTTCCCCTTAAAAAGCGTATCACCAGTAAATAAGTGGTTTTCAATTTGATACATAACACTGCCTTGCGTATGACCTGGCATTTCATAAGTACGAACCGTAAAGGGACCTATCTGCAAAGTACCTTCAGTAATGGGCTCATAAGGGCCTCTAAATAAGAATGGCCTATAAATAGATAAAACACGCCTATGCCACTGCAAAAGTTCTTCATCCTTAGGATTCATATAGACAGGAATATCATATATTTTTAATAAATCATTAACCGCACAGCAATGATCTACATGACAATGAGTCAACAAGATAGCCAAGGGTTTAGCTGTACCAATCATTAATTCCACCTTATCAGCATAAAGTCCCGGATCAATAATAAGACACTGTCCCTCTTCTTTTAACACGTAGCAATTAGCCTTGTAAATACCTAAGGCTTGTTTATAAATTTCCACAATCTTTCCTCCTTCCTATTTGTATTATAACGATTTCAAGACAAAAAATAAAACGCTTTTATCTAAGTAAAAGCGTTTTATTTATCAATTATATAAATAAAGTCAATTTATACACGTCTACATAAATGTCCCTAACAGTCAAACAGTTTTCCTAAGGTATTTAAAGACACCTTATTATTTTTATAAATAGCAGTAATAGCTCTGTCTCTTACTCCTGAGCCATAGCCGCCTCCATTTCTCTTACATATTGAGCTAGTGCCTCATCAGCCTGACTTCCATACTCTCCTATTAAGCGAACGATTGCCGAACCCACAATAACACCATCAGCCACTTGGGCTACCTTCTTAGCCTAGTCAGGCCGTCCAATACCAAAGCCGACAGCGACAGGAACGTTCGCCTTTTCTTTTATAGCTCTCACCAAACCTTTAATATCTGCTCCTAATTCTTTACGTACACCTGTTGTGCCCAAAGAAGATACACAATAAATAAAACCTTCTGCCCCTTGGGCAATCATCTGTATACGTTGCTTAGACGTAGGAGCAATTAAGGAAATAATAGTTACACCATAGGGCTTAGCTGCTTGTATCATCTCTTCTGATTCTTCGTAAGGCACATCTGGCACAATTAAGCCTGTAATCCCTACTTCTTGACACTATTTAAAGAAAGAATCATAGCCATAAACAAAAACAGGATTAATATAAGTCATAATAACTAGTGGCAAATAAAAAGTATCTTTATCATAAATGTGAAACTCCTTTTCTATGCCAAATTATGCCGTAAAATGCCGATTTACGGCGGTTTTCTCAATCAGAGGTATTTATGCCGAATCATCCATAATCCGGCATAACATGGCATAACTCGGCCGCCTTAAGTAGTAAAATTGGTAGTAAAACGAGCCATTCGTACTACCGCGATTTTTTCATTTTATTGTAACAGAGAAAGAATAGTTGCGACAATAGTTCTCCCATACCTTTGCCTACATGCATTTATTTTCTTTATTTTCATCATTGCTTCCCACATACTTGAGGAAAATACTTATCCATGATATAGCTGTATAATGCTTCCGGTGGCAACATGGGTTCATAGCAATAGTCCATGGAAAGTTTTATATACGGCAGATAAGAATCGGTAATCCCCTCAAATTCTCTGCGTATTCCGTCCAGGTACCCGACAAATCCAGGGTTAAACATTTCCATTTCCCGATTTCTATAAGGCTCAAAATCCCAGGCGTTTATATAAGGCTTCATTTCCGCAATTTCCGCCGCCGTCAAAACATGAACGATCTTCTCAGTAACTTTTTCTTCCCACGTCACTTCAGTGAGGGATATTGGCCGCGATACCATTTTAAAACGCAAATAACTCAGTTCCTTATAAGAGATATTACAGACAACTCGTTCATAAATCTCTCCATCGGCGCAGAACTGAAATCTGGAATAATAAATTGGGTTGCTTTTATTTATACTTTCAAATTTCATTTCAGTTTTGCCACCAGCTTTCTATTCTATAAAATTCCTCTATCGCTCTTTCTGTTTTTTATTGTTTTCATTATACCACAAGGATAAATCGAAAATTGAGCATAAAAAAAGACTCACAATCGTTATAATCGTGAGTCTTTTTATGTTTCATGGATTACGCCTTGTTACGGAACGGAATGATTTTAGGCTGTATTTCTCCTACCTGTTCCAGTTCTTTCCAAACGTTTTCCATTTCTTTTTGCTGCTGTTCCTGGACCAGCTCCACTTCTTTCTGAGCATCATCGAATTTGATATGCGTGTACACATTGAGGGTGATGGATATATCGCTGTGACCCATCAGGTACTGGAGAGTTTTAGCACTGACTCCAGACAGAGCCATATTGGTACAGTACGTATGCCGGCAGACATGAGGTGTAATTTTGGGTAACTGATATTTGTATATGTCATTATATTTTTTCACCATATGGTTGAAATAATGTTCCCAATGCATGGCAACAGTCGGATTCCCGTTGGCGTCATAGAAAAGAAAGTTGCCGATTCCATCAATGATTGGTTCAACTTTCGGAGGCTTCCTGCGCCTCAAGATAGCTGTAAAACAGTCATACACGTCATCTGTCATTGGAAGCAGTCTAGCTCCGGCTTTGGTTTTCGTGGAAATTATGTACCGCTTTCCCTTCGTATCCCGTTGTAGCTGCTTATCTACGTTGATGGTTCGTTTTTCCAGATCAATATCCCCGACCGTCAGTCCGCAGAGTTCCGAAATGCGTAACCCCGTATGAAACAGGATAAATACTGCTTCATAATACTTTTTGAAGTGCCGATCGTTTTTCAGGAAGTCCAGAAAAATTCGCATATCTTTGCGGGAAATAGCTTCCCTTTTTACGCTGTCATTAATCAGCACTTCTCTCATTTCAAAGTTAAAAGGATTTCTCCACAGGATTTCGTCATCCACAGCCATCTGAAACGCCGGACGTACTACGCCGCGAATGCTATGGATGGAACTGTATCCTCTCCCTTCTGACTGCATCTTTACCAACCATAATTTAGCATCAGACATCTTTACCTTGCCAATCGGCTTTTTCGAGAATGGGTCTTTCATTAATGCATTAACGACAAAATTATAGTTAATTCGGGTGTTAGGTTTCACACCGGTCTTTAAAGATAAATAACGCTGCACCAGTTCCATGACAGTCATGGTATCATCATCGCTGTTTGGACAAATAATTGAGCGGACTTCCAGACTTTCTTCCATTTCCCGCAATGATTTACAAGGCTTTCTTCCTGCCGGCAAGGGATCAGTAGGCTCCAGTTTCCAGCTGTAAAAGAATTTAGGTTTTCCGTCTACCATATATTTAAACTGATATCGGCCATCGGCACGGATTGTTTCGCCGGGCCGAAGAACCCGTCGTTTTTTATCTCTGCGTATTGGTCCTCGTAGGCGTGGCATAATTTCAATCTCCTTTCTCTTTTTTTTTCTATCCTATTCATCACTCTGATGAGCTAATAAGTCAACTCATAATAGCGCATTAAATGCTGGAACTTCGGCAAAGGAACTTTTCAAATTCTTCTCGAATGATGAGCAAGTGCCGGCCGTTATAGACGGCAAAAGATGCGCCACGTTGTTCTGCAGCCAGTGCTCTGATTTTCTTTTCTCCAATATGAAAGTAGATACTGGCTTCCTTCGGTGTCAGCGAAAACCTCTGGGTAAAAGGAACCGTATGGATTTCATCATTGCTTTTCATCGAAAACACCTCCTGCTTATTAGCCACGACAGGAGGTGTTTTCTGACGTTTCTGTTTAATCTTTCTGATAAAATTCACATTCGTACCCATCGGCCCGCAGAACAAGTCCTTCAGCCCACGGTGGCGTCCGTCCCATCTGTTCGCAGATAGCATCGACGCTGACATTCTTGTCACACTCGATAATCAGTTCATCATGAACGTGGCCGACGATAGCACAACACCGTAACGTCTGCATAGCATAGCAAAGGATGTCCCGGCTGATACCCTGAACAATATTTTCCACAAACTTCGGGCCATAGCTCTCAAGCCGTTCCCATTTCCTGGTGGCGCCGATAGCTTCATAGGTTACTGATTCACCGCCGAAGCGGTTCTCACCCATCCGTGGCTTCACATAGGAAAGCCGCCGTCCGCTGGAAAGCTGGATGAACAACATGCCGCTCTGATAAAGGAAGCGGATGCATCCTGCCCGCATAGGGACATGCTTTTTGACGGTCGTCTTTACGGCGGCATCCACCTGCCACCAGAAATCAACGATATGCGGATTGGCAGAGCGCCAGGATTGCACCAAAGGATACAGTTCATCTTCTGTAAGCCCCATGTCCAGTGCACCCATCGCCTTCAGCGCACCGACAGACCCGCCATAACCACAAGCCAGTTCTGCGATTTTACCTTTCTGCCTCAGGTGGCCATTTATCCCATGCTTCACCACGGGTACGCCAAACATCTGACTGGCTGTCGTACAATAGATATCCTGTCCGGCCGCAAAGGCTTCTGATTTCCAGTTTTCTCCAGCAAGCCACGAAATGACCCGTGCCTCGATGGCGGAGAAATCCGATACCACGAACTTCATGCCCTGCCGAGGCACAAAGGCGGTGCGGATGAGCTGGGACAGGACATCGGGGACAGAGTCGTACAGGAGTTCCAAAGCTTCATAATTCCCCTGTCGCACCAATTCCCTGGCCTCAGCTAAATCGGGCAGATGATTCTGTGGCAGGTTCTGCAACTGGATGTGACGTCCGGCAAATCTCCCGGTCCGGTTGGCACCATAAAACTGGAACATGCCTCTGGCCCGATTGTCATCACAGGCCGTCATTTCCATAGCCTGGTATTTCTTGACAGATGACTTGGCCAGCTTCTGCCGGAGCAGCAGCACACTGCGCAGCGGTTCTTCCGCAGTCTTCAGCAGTTCCTGCACCTGTTTCTTCCCCAGAGAATCTGTCTCCATGCCATGCTGTTCCAGCCAGCCAATCATCTGGATGACGGAATTCGGATTTTCTAAGCCCGTCTTTTTCTTTAACTCGCCCATCAATGATTCCCGGCATCGGGCATCCATAGCCACGGCCTGACTGACCAGCGTCCGGTCGATGGCAATACCCCGGTCGTTAATTTCCTGGTCCAGATGGTATTCGTCCCACACCTGTTCCGGGACTGGATAATTCTTCAGCCGTTTCTGAATAGCCACTTCCACTTCCACATCCCGTTTGTTGTAGGACTTGAACAACTTCCATTTATCTGGTGCGTGACGGGGAAAGTTCCTCGACCTGCCGCCATTCGACTTAGTTTCCTTGCAATGAGTGCAAAAATAGCGAATCAAGTCCTTGCCTTCCTTCATCTTCTGATTATCCAGATTCAAAACGGCACCGGCGTCTTTCAGGGAAAGAGGCAGCCCCATGTATGCCGACCAGATCATGGAGCATTTCCAACCCGCCGGGTTGAGGAACCGGGCGCATTCCTGGGAAAGCGGATGATGGTCATGGAAAGGATCAAGGCTCATCCCCAGATCATTCAAGTGCCTCGACAGGCAGATTCGTTCAAAGCTGGCATTGAAGGCCCACTTGGTGACGGATTCATCGGTTACGGCATCCAGGATGTCATCCGGAATGGATTCTCCCTGGGCCAAATCAACGACCTGTACGTCGCCGCCATCCACGGCGTAACCAAAGAGAAGAATCTCAAAGGCTGGGGATTCAGCATATTTGTATACGCCGCACTTGGTCAAGTTGACGTCACTGAACGTCTCAATATCGATACTTATGTTTTTCATACGTTTCACCTCGTGTAGTAAAAAGGGTGGCAGAACTCTGCCACCCTAGTACATTTACTTCATTCCTTATGCCAGAAAATCGTCATCGTCAGCCGTAGCGAAGTCATCTTCAGCACGAGGTTTGCTACCGAGGGGTTCGCCGTCACGAATCTTCTGCAGGTTGTTGAGGCCGCAGGCAATACCTTTGTTGCCATTGCTGTTGAAAGCATAGAAATTGATGGATGCACGGCCATAGACGCCAGAGTAGACTTCAGAGCGTTCCAGGATATGCTGGCAGTCAGCATCGACAATGCCCGGCTTAGTGGTAGAGTTGGCATTAATAAAGAAACTGTCTTTATAAGCGTCATCACCAGGACGTTCCAGATCGCCGTCATGGAGCGGAATTTTGATAGCTTCGAGGGCAGGGACTGCACGGTCATTGCCTTTGAGCTTGCCCTGACCTTCATCATAAGCTGCTTTGATAGCGGCACGGATTTTTTCTATGGTCTTGGTGTATCCTTATTGCGCCTACGCTCGAAGCCTGCATTCTCCAGTGCCGAATAGAAATCTGCCGTACTCCGGATATACTCATTCATCTGCTGGCAGTACGCCCGGTATGCCGTATAAAGGTTACCTGACTTCTCGTTAAATGCCGGGCCCAGATCACAGCAATCATCCAGGAAATGATGGAGCCAGTCATTCTGTCCCCTGTATTTCTCAATCGCTTCCTGAACGCACTTGGGCGGTTCAAGCTGGTAGTCTTTGTCGATGACCTTCTTCGCTCCCTCTATGATCCATTGCAGGATGGCCGGGCCGGCGTTCTTCACCAAGTAATCCGTGTAGTTCTTGATTTCGCCCTGTCCTTCGAACTGCGCCTTGAATGGGATGACTATCAGCCGACGCCATGTCCCTTCATCGGTCGCACCCACCCTTGGCAGATGGTTGGTATAAAGGACAATGGTATGCGTCGGTACGAACTTGAACGGCGCCTTGTACTTCTTTTCGCCACCCACCTCATCGGTAGAGCAGATCTGCTTCAGGACGGAAGTCGAAAGCCTGACGCCTTCTTCCATTTCAGCGGCAATCACCATGCGCTTTCCTTTAAGTTCGGCCATCTCTGGCCGGATGTTTCTTTTACAGTTTGCCGTCAGCGCATCCGCTGAGATACCGCCACAGTAGCTTCCCAACACACGCGCGATGGAATTCCAGTAGGTGGATTTTCCGTTTCGGCCATCGCCATAGGCAATGACCAAAGCTTCTACGTAGACCTTGCCAATAGCCATAAGCCCGCTGATTTCCTGCGCGTACCCGATGAGTTCCCAATCGTTGATAAAGAATTCATTGAGCGCTTTCTCCCATATGTTTTTACCTTCATCACCCGGATCGACAGTTGTACATTTCGTAATATAATCCTCTGCCCGGTGCTCCCGACGCCCGTCGATTCCCTTTCGCAAATCATAAGTAAATGACGGTGTATTAAGCAGAAATTCATCCGCATCAAGGCGCTGGATGGGAAGCAGAATCATCGGCTTCAATGCTTGCAAAGCAGACAGTATATAGCGTATATCCCGGCGTTTCATAACGAAAGTGCGGTACACTTCTGCGGAAAGGTATGCCAGATAATCTTTATGCTGCCCTGGATTAATCATCTTTTCCAATGCCCGGCCGCCTTTACGGATGATATCTTCCGACAGCCCCGAACGTGCCAGTTCCCTCACCGCCTTATTCAACTGGTCGTTCGCATCAGCCAGTTGCAGGTCAAGAAATTCTTCCGCCGCCCCGACCGCTTCCTGGCGCGACTCCATCCAGTGCACACCGTTGTAGCGGATAAAGTCCGCTTCCTCCGTATAGCGCAGTTCATTACCATACTCCCTGTACAGTACCTTGGCCTGACCGATATCCGAATAGTCTCCGGGTTTCAGGCTTTCCTCTGTTCCAAATTCATTATTGTACTGATCCGGGCTGATATAGCCTTCCTGCTTGGCTACCTTTTCTCCGAACCGGACGGCGCTCTGCCAGATTCTATTCAGCTCTGCATCTTCAAGCGGTGGATCGCATTTCTCTGCTTCCTCAAAGAAAATCTGATAGGCTTTTTCTGTTGCCCCATACCGTTTAATGACCCGGCCAGCAAATCGGCTCATGGTACTGTTACGTTTCCCCTGCGGGATACTGCCGGATGATTTGGGAAAACTTTCAATAACTGCTAAAATAGACTGAGAACCTTCTTGCCACAATACATTTTCTACCGCACATCCGTAAATGAACCGGGCAGCATCCAGCGCAGCCCCATCGAAAAATGGGAATCGGTGCTGGGTGACACGCTTCATTTCTGCATACATGGCTTCATCCTCAACTTCAGAAACGGGAAAATACACATGGAACCTGGGACGAGCGCACTTACCGTCCTTGGCTTCATATTGTTCCGTGAAGGCACAATGGCAACAGCCGTATTCGGTACCATAGCAAGGAACCGTTCCTCCGTTACCCAGTCCGCAGGATTTTCTGAATGACTGTTGTCACAATCCATTACCACCACATCTGAGGCAATGAAATTCTCCCGACTGCGGTAATTTTCTTTAAAAGCCGCGCATACATGATCGAAGGCGACTGCACCTTTCAGTTCTGCGCCATTCGTGATAACTGCCTTATGGGGATACACAGCATTGCGTTCGTTACCGGTGCAGTCAGCAGTGTAAATCGTAAAAATCATCTTTCTACCTCCTTGAGGTCGTTAGTAAAAAATCTCAGCCTGTAATTTTTCCACTGGGCTCTTTTGATTTCCGCATCCATGCCTGGGGAAATAGTATCGCCGAACACCCACACCTCCCGGCACTGGCTCATCAGCACATCGCCGAAATGCATAACCATTTCCCGTTCCCTCGGATTATTGTCATCCAGAAACTGTGTAAATAACAGATGAGGCGCAATGGGAATGCACCCCTGTTCAAAGGCAAAGCGGGAGTACCGCCGGGCGTTTTCCACGTTTCCGGCGATATTGCCTGCATAAGGGGAGCATATATACACTAGTGGCCGATAAGCCCGGGCCACCTTCCGCTCGGTTTCGATAGTGCTGAGCGCCTGATATGGAGTCGGGTCCTGGTAATGTTCCGCATTAAACTTGTCCACAGTCTCCACACTCCCGTTCGATGAGCGGATAGTTACCTTCAGCCGTCATCAGCTGATAGATAAACAGCCGCCCCTTCTGTGTCCAGTACGTATTGATACGATTGTGCCGGATTCCGCGACCATCGGGAACACTGTACGTTTTCGTGCTGGTATACCCCATCGGCGCATATTCCTGATAAAGGAGCCAGATATTGCCCTGCTTGTACTGGATACCGTGTTCATGGAGCCAATTGTTCATACGTTGAGCAGACCATCCATAGTCTTTTGCAATAGTGGAAATCTTGACCAGATCCGGGCACTGGAGTACTCGGTCATAGTAACTTGCCTTAGGCCGGAGTTCGGCAATCTGCTGCTGTTGTGCGGTAGCCAGAAGTTCCACAGATACACGCCGTTCCCGTTCTTCTTTGAGTCTGGTAAAGGCTGCAATCGCAAGGTCCGGATTGTCGAGGATGGTCTCCGTAGCATATATACCCGTTCTGCGGATAGCCGGAATAACTTCATGCGTCGCCCAGCGTTTGAAAGCTCTGGCTCCCGGTTTCCGGCTACCGAGAATCAGCGTATAGAGTCCTGATTCATTGACAACACGTTTTTCTGGGTTTCCGGGAATACCCTCGATTAAAACGAGGGTACTTTTTTCATCGTCATCCAGTCTCGACAGCGCATCACTAGGATTGCCGATATCCAGAATCCGGCACACGTCTGCAGCCACGAACCAAGGCTCGCCGTCTACGATAGCCGTGCGTACGTTCATTCTGTTGTAAATAAAGTTTTCCATTGTAGTCATTTTGATGACCTCCTCTGATGTAATTGGGAGTTGCCCCCTACTTACTAGCCACGGCAAATCGTCAAATCTGACGGTCCGCAAAAATTTTCTGCAATTTTTTCCTCGCTCGCTTCAAAAACTGTGTGATACTATTTTCATTGACGCCGATTCTTTTAGCATAATCCCGGATGGACTCTCCATTGATGTAAACCGCAATAACAGCATCAGCCCACTTGGGTTTCTTTGCTAGTGCGCTTTTCACATCACTACAAGCGGCGTCATATGATTCCCGTTCTTCCATCTGCCGTGTGTAATTTGTATCTTCCAGACAATCCAACCCATCCGTATCATCTGCATCCTGGTCATCCTTCCGGCTTGGCTTTGGAGGGATACCGCGGTGACGGGCCATTGTATGCCAGTTGTTGTAGTCCGGCCGATTCAGCAGTACATTCACCGCTTCCTGAACTCGCTTTTCTCTGTCTTCTATTGATTCATCCGACTCTACTAAAATGTTCATCCAGCCTTCCATTTCACGTAGTTCTATTTCAACTTCCTGGAAAGTGTTATCATATCTTAAACTCAACTTCATGATTTGCCTCCTCGCCAGAGAAGGCACGATCTTCGGCAAGATATGAAAAACAGGTCTGTGCAGAGATACACAGCCCCGTCTGAAGCCAAAAAGAGCGCACAGCGAAGGAGGGTATCTCGCACAGATTCCCTCCTACCCTAATGGGTTGGAAAAAATCTGTATGTGATATCCTGCCTAGATCGCGCGCTCTATGGCATGATTTTCAATTTTTTACGTGGGGAGAGCCCCGATTTGCAATTACGTTTTTCACCTCCGTAAAATCATTTTATTTTCGATGTCAATTGTTATTTCTATCTGTTAATCAAAGAATATCTGAAAACATTAACTTTTTTAAGGAACCTAAAGTTGCTATTTCCAGGCAAAAAAATAAGGCTTCACGCATCTTTTGATGCGCAAAGCCTTATACTTATTAGTCTCTTGATGGGGAACTTGAAGTTGTCTCGACATTAAAAATTCATGTTGTTTTTTGATTTCTTCTATATGGAATATGTGGCTGTTGAAATGCGTCTAGTATTAAATTCCACTGCTCAAGTGTACCATCATCATAATCTAAAAGAAAATTATACGCTTTTCTCTGAGGCGTATTGTTCAGATCGTATCCTGCGCGATGTAATAAATCTTCGCTATATGATCTTGGAAGATTTAGCCCTATACATACTGCCATCACATTTTCAATGGGCGGATTCTTAACACCACTTCGATAATTTTTAATAGTTGTATCACTTAATCCGGCTCTCTCTACAAGCTGGTCAATCGTTATTTTCTTACGGTCCATATGATATACTAAGGCATCAGCAAAACTATTACAATTATTTTGCAACATTTCTATCTTCACTTTCTTAGCCGCCTCATTGGAAGCATTATATGCTGCAACTGCCTCACGTATTTCGTTTATAGACTGTTGCGGCTTCAGGTTAAACCCCTTGTCAAAATAATGTTCTACATAATTTTCCGCTTTGACTTCCTTACTAAGGTATGATTCTCCGTAGAATTCATACTTATCCTGAATATCACGAAGATAGGACGTGCTGCGGAAAGAAAATTTCAGACAGCATTCATCTGCATGCTCCCTAGCGTAATCGGTTAATTTTAACTTAACAGCTGTATGGGATCTCTTTAATGCAACATACTTTGGATCGTTTATGCAAACAACATACCCGAGATAGATAAACGCTCCAGAATCAATAAGCTCTGCAAAGTAAGCATCTTTTTTATAAAGACGCTCGTACCCAGCCCTATCAATGACAAAAGTCTGATTTCTTTCTAAACTTCCTTTATGAAACCAAAATGAATCATGCCACTCACCATCAACGTACACGAAAGCTCCATCGGCATTGTCAAAGTCCAACTGTCTAGCACGCTGCTTCGCTGCGAAGATTGGAACATCAAATAGCTCTGCTATACGACTCAAGATATCCTCCACAAAGTCACCGGTGAAAAAATACGGCTGTGTGGCAGCTTTTGCCTCCTGAAAAGCCCGCATCATGAACAATCGTGGCATAGCTATGCGTAGAGCCAGTGCATTTGCTTGCCATTCAGCATACCAATGCGCTTTCTGAGCCATTGTCATACTTTCATCGTAACGGCTCGGTTCCACTTCACAAGACATCATATCACTCTTATCATCCAATAATGCAAGTATCTTGAAATATTTTTGATGTAGAAACCAATGGACAATCTCATGTGCAATCGTAAGAAGATGTGTTCCGTCACCTCCAAGATAATACTTGTCACGACTTATCAGCATAGTGCCTGGTTCAATGGTTTTGTTTTCTTTCCTTACCTCACCACAATAAGGGAAGTGCCGATAAACAGTGGCCGTAGCTTTCCTAAAATACATCCGCCCAAAGCAATTTCCTGGTAAATCAGCCGAATAATATGTGATTTCGAGCTCGTTAAGGATATGTCCAATCGGCAACCTATAACCGTCATAAATAGCACCATGGCAATAAAAACCCGTGAAGTCTTCAGCAAGTTCTTCTAAGTCCGCCGAATATATATATGGCACAAGAAACTGGTCTAGCGCATTCTCTTTTTGAAATTTTCCGCTATAAAATTCTTCAGTACAGATGGCCTTAACATCCGTAAGGCCATCTCTAAGAATTCCTTCTATGTAGATAGTAAACCAATGCCTTTTTCGACTAGCTTCGTAACTTTTTGTTCCGAGTCCCAGATCTACAATGTCAGCTGCAATTCCTACGTCCATCTTCACGATAGGACCGGGTGCGTCGTGACATGTAAGTGCTTTGACTTCTAGGTTCTCAATCTTATGCTTTAGCAATGATACGACGTTAAAACTGTGAAAGCCGCCGCCATCATATTTGTTATCAACAAATTTCTGTACTTCTTCGAGAAAAAGATCCTTGTAATTTGCCTGCAAATAGCTTTTTAAATCCGGATATTTTGCCATCTACCATATCATCTCGATTTCATTTCAGAAAATATTTTCTGTTGTATATTAATAGTACTGTTCAATATAGTTATACGCTTTATCAAAGACGTCCTTGTCCTTGATCTTATATTTCATCCATACAACACTGCGAAGCGCCTTTTTAACTTCCTGTCGACCCGTCTTAGTATTCTGCCAGCCATCGAAACGAACAATTTTTACGATATCATCAATATCAGTGACTATTCGTTCTACGATAACTGGCGTTTTTTTATTCTTTACGCCATTGAAAAGTTCCGTCAAGGCAGCTTTGCCTTTATCGACTTCTTCCTCTGGAACAACTTCTTTCTCTGCTTCCGCAGCTTCCTTTGCCAATTCCAGAAGTCTCTTTAAAAACTCGATGCTGTTGATAAGACCCTGCTCATGCTTTTCCCGCAGCTGTTCCAGTTTTTCACCGAGCTTCATGTATTTCGGATTATTAGTATGCTTTCTAATTTTAGCTACCAGATCAATTTCTACTTTCTTCGCCGCCGTTTTTGCGTCTTTATATTTTGCAATGTAGTCATCGATCAGATCAGCATCCAAGGTCAAAATTTCTTCATCCTCGTGAACTTCTCCAACGTCCAGATTACTATCGACGATATCCAAAGTTTTCGGTCCGAGCGCAGCCCAGATCAATCCACCACTGCCGTTCGTAGGCTTGACGGATTCGTATACTTTTGTCAGCCAAACATAATCTGCCTGTAATGCATTTAATACCGGATCAGGAGACAGTGCATTCCATGCCCGATTCAGAACAATATAATCTGCGCCAAACTGATCTTTCTCATCATTTGTTGGCAGGCATTCCTGTGCTGCCATAAGTCCTTCCCAACCATCAAGCGTACGATCCACACCCATGAAATAGCTGAGGCATTTTCTAAGCAACGCCGGAATTTGCTTTCTGATTTCATCGATATTTGTGATAACTTTCTTCATGCTGGACTCATCGAAATCTAGTGCTTTTGCAACATTGTCGAAAATTCCAATATAATCAACGATCAGACCGAATGTCTTTCCGTCGTCATAGGTTCTGTTCGTTCGGCAGATGGCCTGCAGCAGCGTGTGGTCCTTCATTGGTTTATCCAAATACATGCATTGTAAAATTGGTGCATCAAAACCAGTAAGAAGCTTATTGCAAACAATAACGATTTCAAGCGGGTCTTCTGGATCACGGAAACGGTCCAGAATCTTGGCCTCTTCATCGCGGGATCTAGCATATTCTTTGTATTCATCTGCCTTATCATCGTTCGTATCCATGACAATTGTAGATCTTTTCGGTCCAAGCAGTTTATCCAACTCGTTTTTATACTTGATACAGCATGGACGATCTAAAACAACGACCTGCGCTTTGTAACCATTAGGATGTACTTTGGTCATGAAATGCTTTGCAATATGCGCACAAACCTTGTGAATACGTTTCTGGTTATAGATGATAGCCTTCATGTTGACATGCTTTGAAAGTTCAGCTTTTTCATCTTCATTCAAGTTGTCCGTAAGCACATCAAATTCACGGTCCATCGTATCTTTGTCTACATGCAAATCTACAGGCACCGGTTCAAATTCAAGTGGAAGTGTAGCATGATCACGAATCGAGTCTGAGAAAGAATATTTGCTCATGTATCCACTGCGATCTTCTGTGGCGCCAAATGTAACAAACGTATTTTTATCAAGACGGTTGATTGGCGTACCTGTCAGCCCGAAGAAGAATGCATTCGGCAGCGCAGTACGCATTTTACGCCCAAGGTCACCTTCCTGTGTCCTATGGCATTCATCTACCAGAACGATGATATTATCGCGTGGGCTGAGTTCTTCAGTAACGTCCTGGAAACGATAGATAGTCGTGATGATAATTTTACGAATATCCTGTCTGAGCATACTCATCAGCTGCTCAATATTTCCTGCAGTTTCTAGATTAGCCACATCTGATGAATGGAACTGTGCGGTAATCTGAGACTCCAGATCAAGACGGTCATCAACAACAATGACTGTCGGATTTTTGAGTTCCGGGAGCATACGCAGCTTTACGGCAGCGAATTCCATCAGATATGATTTTCCGGAGCCCTGGAAATGCCAGATCAAGCCTTTTTTCGGATAACCATTCTTTACACGATCAACGATCATGTTGGCGCCTTCATACTGCTGATAACGTGCGATGACCTTGAATTTTCTATATTTGCTATCCGTTGAGAAGAGCGTAAAGAACTGAAACAGATCTAGAACTTTTTCCGGTGTGATCATGTTCTGAATACTTCCCTGTACTGCAGCAAGGCTACCATCAGATTTATCATCCGTCGTATGCCAAGGGCCCCATTTAGCTGCTGGCATGCAAACCGAACCGTAACGATAGAGTTTTCCTTCGGTAGCGAAATTAAAGATATTTGCTACGAACATAGCTGGAATGCTCTTTTCATAATCATTGATATCCTGAGCGCCGTCCAGCCAAGTAATTGCAGCTCTTGTCGGCGTCTTAACCTCTCCTACTGCTACTGGAAATCCATTAATTAGAAGGACAATATCAAGACGCTTTCCACCATCTTTTTTCGGATACACCCACTGGTTTGTAACTACATATTCATTCTGATCCAGCTTGCCATTGATTTCCGTCCCAAAGAATTCAATCGCCACTTGTCTCCCGTCTTTGCCAAACGGATAGGAGTTTTTTTCAAGCACAAACTGCTTGAAAGACTCATTCTGAGTAACAAGATTCTGTGGATTCGTTGAAAGGAAGAGCGCCCGCAGTTTGAAAATAACCTCATCTGCTTTGCTTTCATCCTCCGCAATTACAGAATTCAAGCGGATAAGGGCATCTTTAACCATCGACTCCACATAGACATCAGAATAATCCCGCTGCAACTCTTCTGCCGGAATATACTTCCAGCCATTGCGCTGGAGTGTTGTAAGAATCATCTGTTCAGTCGTATTTTCTTCTGTGAACATATACCCATCTCCTTCACATTTTTGTTAACGTACTGCAATTCAAATTTTGATTTATCGCTTTGTTCAACAATATCCGCGAAAGTCCTTTGTTCATTCATAGGCGGTAAAACAACGGGAATCTCCTTCATCTTACCCTGCGTCAATTTGAGCCTAGTTGTACCAGAAACATATTCTGACATATCAAGTATTCGAAAGAAGGCGTTTGCATATTCAATATCACACTCTTTCCGCGGAAAAAGTACATGAGCATGGTTATTTACCCACGATCTTCCCTTGATAATATACGAGGTCACATCTCCGGCCCCATACGCACCGCAATCTTCTGCCAGACATAAAGCCTGTCCGTCAATCATATAATCGTTTATAGTATCAACCTGTCCATTAGCACCATAATATGGATATAGCTGTCCTTCTTTCATTTGAGATCGTTCTACATCATTCAATGGCTTTCTCAGGTCATCTCTGATCTCGAAGGCTCTTTCAAGTGGAACAGCTTCATCAGACTTAGAAGGTTCTCCAAACATCTCGATAAATTGAGATTTGACCAGCTCATCTGTTTTTTGAATCAGGTCCTCATAAGCTTTCTTCGTGTCATTTAAGGCCCATAACAATTTTGAAATTGCCTTTTGCTGTTCTATTGAGGGTAACTCAAATGAATAATCTGCCAGCGTAGACCAGTTAACAAAGAAATTAGTCGATCCATGCTTATTGGCTATTGCATATTTCCAAAAGCGCTCATTTTGAAATATAAACGGTATAAATTTCTGAAGAAGTATGCTCTCGTTCTTTGTGTGAAGCACGAACGTCTTCTCAGAGCAAATTCCATCAAAATTTACTAAACCAGCTTTCCGAAGATGCGGATTTCTAGATACCAAAAGAAAATCATTTGCTTTAAAACCATAGTAGAACATCGGACCGATCGTGCTGCCCTTAATAATTCCTCGATCATCTACGGTCAACGCCCCAGATTGGAAATGCTCGCCTCCAACGTAATAAAGACGATCTGTATTAAACCTATCTTCCTTTGTGTTGACGCGTTCAATAACGTCTTTTACTTTTACTAGGTTACTCATTTGAGGTTTCCTTTCTGATCATTTCATTCAGCACCTTATAATAACTGAATACCCGTCTTGTTTTTCCATTCCATGATTCATAAATACTCTCAAAGGACCTTGTATCTTCGTCACCCTCATTGGCTTCCATCTTCACATAAAGTGGTATGCTAAGCGAGTAGTCATTTTCACCAATTTCTCTTATAGTCACTATTTTAGAAAAATTTTCGATTTCCTCGTATTTTTCATAGACTTCTGCGATCTTATTGATGTGCTGATCTTCAAGGTAGCTTTGCGCATTCTTTCTTGTAACCTCATTCACAGCATTAATAAACAATATCTTTCCAACATGATCCTTTGGCTTGGTCATCCGACAGATCACGATGCACGCTTCCATTGGAGAGTTGTAGAACAGATTCGCAGCCAGGCCGATTACGCATTCCACATAGTCGCCCTTCACGAGCTTTTCTCGCATATCCCGTTCTTCATTACGGAACAAAACCCCATGTGGGAAAAGTATCGCGCAGCGACCGGTATCCTTCTTGAGGCTCTTGATAATATGCTGGAAGAAGGCATAATCCGCTCTGCCCTGCGGCGGCGTTCCCAGGAAGTTTCTCCCGTACTGATCCTTTTCAAATGCAGCCCGATTCCACTGCTTGATGGAGTATGGCGGATTGGCCAGACAGATATCAAAGGTCTTCAGCTTGCCGTTCTCAATAAAGGCAGGTCTTTCCAGCGTATCGTCATTTACGATATGAAAATCCTGTATCCCGTGAAGGAATAAATTCATGCGAGCAATCGCTGAAGTCAGGGAGTTGATCTCCTGTCCGTACAAGGACACATTGCGCCACTCCAGATTCTGCTGCTGCAAATAGGACACCGCAGAAATTAACATGCCAGCGCTGCCACATGTAGGATCGTAAATGGACTCTCCAGGCTGTGGTTTAAGCATCTCCGTCATTAAATGTACAACGGTACGATTGGTATAAAATTCCTGTGCCGTATGTCCACTATCATCTGCAAATTTCTTGATCAGGTATTCATATCCCTGTCCAAGCTCATCCTCCGGACAATTTGCTAGAGAGAGAGTCTTCGTACTAAAATGCTCAATCAACTCTTTGAGAAGACGATCGGGAAGACGATTCTTATTTGTCCATGCACCCTCCCCAAATATATCTATCAACTGATCTTGGTTGGCCGTTTCGATGGCGTGAAAAGCATCAATAAGCGCCTTTCCGACATTTTCAGTGGTATTCCGGACGTCATTCCAGTGGGCACCCTTCGGTATCACAAATTTATGGTTCTCTTCAAATTCAAGAGCGGATTTATCACCATCGTATTCTTCCAGGATCTGCTTGCATTCTTCGTCATACACATTGCATAGACGTTTGAAAAAAAGTAGCGGAAATATGTATTGCTTATATTCTCCGGCATCAATATTTGTACGTAGAAGAACTGCTGATCCCCAGAGATAGCTTTCCAATTCATCCAGCGAAATCTTACTCATCAATGTATCCTCCTTCCTTCAGTAATTCACGAAGCCTTTTCTCACATTCCAATGCACGCCTATATGATGCAAAATACTGCTCGCGTACTACAGACGGTGGTGTAATCGGTACCGGCTTCTTTTCGATATAGACATTTGTGGAAAGGGTATATCCTTTATCCTTAATGTCTTTTAAGGTCACAATCTTGCAGCGTTCAATAACATCCTGGTAATCCGTGTAAAGTTTATAGACTTCTTCAATGTCATCTTCAGACATGTAGTCCTGGGCACGCTGCGGCGTATATATTTCACTCGCATCTATCATGCAAACTCTTCCGATATGGTTTTTTGACTTCTCCCGCTTCAAGAACAGGATGCAAGCGGAAACGCCGGCGCCGTAGAATATGCCACCTTTAAGCGTGATCACCGCCTCTAGCAAATCGGAATCTACAAGTTTCTTACGTATCTTTCCGTCTTTTTTCATACGGAACAATACCCCCTGTGGGAGAACTACAGCTATACGACCATGCTTCTTATCCATGGACGCAACCATATGCTGCAACCATGCGAAATCTGCATTTGAATCGGATGGACTGCCCCAGATATTTCTTCCGTACTTATCATGTTCGAAAGCGGCGGCACCCCAGTGCTTTAAGGAGAATGGCGGATTCGCAAGTACGCAGTCGAACGTCTTTAAGTGATTCCCTTCTGTAAAGCTCGGATCAACGAGAGTATCTCCCTGCACGATCTTGAACTCTCTTGCTCCATGAAGGAAGAGGTTCATACGGGCAATTGCAGAAGTCGACAGGTTCTTCTCTTGACCGTAAATTTTTCCATAGGTCATGTGGTCATTATCAATGTGTCGTATTGCCTCAATTAGCATTCCGCCAGTTCCACATGCAGGGTCTCAAAGGTGTCTGTATTTGATACAATCGAACGATAGCAGGGATTTTGAACACCCCCGTGTTCACTTCAATCGGTGTTGTACTGATTGGCTATCTTCTTGAGCAGAAGTGCTTTTTCCATGAACCAGTCAAAGTAGTTTTTATATTCTTTTCTATCAAACGCCGCATCAAGCTCCTTGGTCAAAAGCATACGTCCATCTTTTTCACCTTCTGACCACTCAATGGAAGCGCCTAATTCCTTTTCTATCGTATCTTGATTATCTTTCAGCTGCCTATACCAATCCTTCCCCTTGGCAACATACAAGCCCGCTGTCGCCCGATGGCGGGATGTGTTGATTGTAAATTCTACCACCACAGACGATACGCCGGTACTCAGGTTGTACCAATTGGTCGCGAAAGCCTTTCTGCATGAGAAGCTCTTGCTGAACTTACTGTCTTTATCGAAGGCATAGTCACAGAACTGCTGCCAGAAGTTCAATTGGAATTTCCGCAGCGGCGTCAGGGTTTCTGCAGCTTTCACCGTTTTTGCCCATTCGTTGGGACGTTCTACAACATTAAACCGTGGTGCTGGCAGCGAATCCCCAATGCGCCAGAGTTCAATTTCAATCAGGAAAAAACCAATATTTTCATCCGTATGCTGATTCAGCCATCCGATAGCCTGTTTATGCTCATCACGAGCCCTTTTGACAATCCAGACTATAATTTCAGCGTCTTTCCCTGCCGCATACGTAATGATTTTTCCCAAATGATCATGGTCGGTATCTTCCAGCTGATTCTCGATGATAATCCCACGGGAACTCCCGCTTTCGCGGGCGTAGATGTCTACACTGAAACTTCCTACTGGAGATTCCGTTTCCTCAAGCTCCAGGTCAATTTCAATGGCATCACTCAGCTGTTCCAGATTTTCTTTTTGGGCAAGCCATTTTGAAAAATCCTGTTCCTCATGCGGCCAGATAGACCGCAAGTCATCAATCCGTTTCATGCACCCTAGTTTTTCCATATATGTCACTTTGCTTCCCGATGCTTTAGAAATGCTTCTCCTCTGCCGCCTTGAAATTATAGACTGGTTTCATCACGTCGATAACGTCCACGGTGTCACCGATGACATCCAAGATATCATCAAGGGATTTATAGGCCATAGGAGCTTCGTCGATGGTGCCTTCGTTTACCGATGTCGTATATATGCCTGCCATCTCCTGCTGGTATTCCTTGAGGGAAAGCTCTTTGATTGCCTGTGTACGGGACATGATGCGGCCTGCGCCGTGCGGGGCAGAGTAATTCCACTCGGCATTGCCTTTGCCGAGTGCCAGGATGCTTCCGTCACGCATGTTGATGGGAATAAGGAGTTTCCCAAAGTTAAAGATACCACATCAATCCCACGCGGACTTTTGCTCAACCGATACAGCCGGAGGGCTGGATAACAAGAAAAGGCGGTATGCGCCCCGTGGAGGGGTAGCGTACCGCCTTTTCTTGTGGGGGTTTCCAAAGGGGGCAGCGCCCCATTTGGCACACGACTTTGCGGAGCAAAGTGTAGTGTGTTATACGCTCTGTCGGCGTTGCCCTGAAAATACCGTTGCCGCCGGGGAGGGCAAGGGCATTTGACGCGGCAGGAAAGCAGGGCTTTGTTTGGGGCTGGTAAGCCGGAAACAAAGGGCTGATTTCAGCAGCAGACAGGGCGTATTATGAAAGCCCCCGTCCCTCGTCCTCCGCCCCCGGCCTATGGGACAAAAAGTCCCAAAGCTCTGGACACCGTGACCAGATGTGTGGCCACACTCCGGGAAAAGTAGCAGGACGGCAGGAAACCGTCAAGGCTGAAATGAATGGGCTGACGCCCGGCCTTGACCGTTCCCCGCCGCCCCGCTGGATGGGTGGACTGGTGCTAGCATATAAATAGGACAAGTCAAACTGAGGTTTTCCATAAAGTGATACAATAAAAGTATATATAGGGGGCCTTAGTATGACGAAGTTCGACAAACAATTCAAAATGGATGCTGTCCAATATTACCATGATCATCGTGATTTAGGACTGATTGGGTGTGCTCATAATTTAGGAATTTCCCAACAGACACTGTCCCGATGGCAAAAGCAATTACGGGATAATGGGGAAATGCCATATCGCGGATCCGGAAACTATGCATCTGATGAAGCCAAGGAAATCGCTCGTTTGAAACGTGAATTACGAGATGCCAAGGATGCCATCAATGTCTTAAAAAAAGCTATCAGCATTCTAGACAAATAATCCCTGCCATTTACCATAGCGTCAAACAGGAAGCCGAAAAAGCCTATCAGGGGAAACGCCATTTTTCGGTATCTGGAGTGCTGGCAGAATTGGGCGTTTCTACATCAGGTTACTATGGATGGAGTCATCGCAAATTATCCAAACAAGCTACGCACCGTAAGGAGGTAAAAAAACAGATTCAAACCATTTACGAAGATTCAAAGCAAATCTATGGAGCACCCAAAATTACTAAATTGCTTCAACAGAAAGGTGAATGTATTTCCGAAAGGACAGTGGGCCTTTACATGCGGCAAATGGGGATTCGTGCTTGTTGGGTCAAGCATTATACCGTTACGACCCAGAGCAGTTGTTTGGATGCCATATTAGTTAACATTCTGCAAGAACAATTTAATCCGCCAAAGCCAGACACAATCTGGTGCAGCGATATTACTTATATTTGGACCACTGAAGGATTTGTGTATTTGGCCAGTATCATGGATTTGTTTTCTCGAAAAATCATTGCCTGGAATTTATCCCGGAAGTTAGATGCATCTGGCATTGTTAGGATGATTCAAATGGCAAAGCAAACCAGGAATCCAGGCCGTCTGGTAGTAATTCACACTGACCGCGGTTGTCAATATCTTTCGCAATCCTATATCAAGGAAACCGCACAGATGTGCCGCAGCTATTCGAAGAAAGGCTATCCATGGGATAATGCCTGCATAGAATCATTCCATGCCTTGATTAAGCGAGAATGGCTGAATCGATTTAAGATTGAAAATTATCAACAAGCCTATATGCTGGTGTTTGAATACATTAACACGTTTTATAATACCGTTCGAATTCACAGTCACTGTAACTATATGTCACCCAATGACTATGAAAAATTATATGCAAACTACAAGAAAAAGGCAGCTTTGATTGCTGGATAACTGATTGATAGAAACCTCAATTTAACTTGTACTCAAACTTGACATAGGACCAGACAAGGTGGCCAATCCCTAAAAGTGTTTGGCCGCACTCGTTCATTTTGGGGCCTTTCTTCTCCCAAAATTGAAATGGGCGGGAAAGCCCTAAAATGGCTTTCCCGCCTTGATTACCCATTAGCAAAGACGGGCGAGACTGTCAACGGCGGCGCTGAAAGCGCCGTTCATCTTGACCGTTGACTGGCTCGCCTGGCTTTGCTACTGCCCGTAAGAGATGGAAAAACAAGATGGAAAACAAGGTTAAAAATGGTTGACAAGTCTATCGGATGTGTGTTATACTGTGCGACAGTTTGAGATTGGAAGGAGGCTTACGTGTGTTAATTTGTGTACGCTAATAAGCAATAAAAAGTAGAAGTACCTTTCCACATGATGGTGGGCTTTTTTTGCGTGCGTATGCAAAGGAACACGTAGGTTTGACACGAGCAGTCTTTGAACTGTATCGTGGTGTTTTTTCGTGCTTTGTTGTTATGCAGGCGTCTGCCCTCTCTGTGGGACAACGCCTGCTTTTTATTGCAGAAACAAAGGAACAATGCAATAAAAAAGGAGGTTCGCATTATGACCCAAAACAACAATTCATGGAGAAAAACTTATTTTACACTTCTTGCCGGACAAGCAATATCCTTTATTAGCAGCGGTATTTTGCAAATGGCCATTATCTTTTATTTGGTTGCGAAAACTAATTCTGCAATCATATTGACGGCGGCAACACTGATTGGATTTTTGCCGCAAGCCTGTTTAGGCCCGTTTGCAGGTGCTTTTGTTGACCGGCACAGCCGTAAAAGCGTAATGATTGGTGCGGATTTGATAATTGCCGCCGCTGGCGGTATTCTGGCGCTGGTGGCGTTTTACATGGAATTGCCCGTATGGTCTATTATGGTTGTCCTGTTAATCCGAAGTGCGGGAACTGCTTTTCATTCTCCAGCATTCAGCGCAGCAACACCTATGATTGTGCCAAAAGAGGAACTTACAAAATGCGCTGGTTACACGCAGACCATGCAAGCAGTAAGTGCGATTATCAGTCCAGCTGCCGCAGCGTTTTTATATGCTGTTTGGCCTCTTAATGCAATTATATTGTTAGATATTGTGGGTGCAATCCTTGCCTGTGTGACTGTTGCGATTTCGTCCATACCAACGCCTGAACTATGTCCAGAAACGAAAAGACAACAGTTTTTACAGGATATGAAAGAGGGGTATGTGGTATTAAAGCAAAACAGGGGCCTCTTTGCTCTGCTCTGGATTGGTGTAATTTATATGTTCTTTTATATGCCAATCAGTACGCTTTTTCCTCTCATCTGTATGTCATACTTCAAAGGAACACCGGCCCATGCCTCTGCCGCTGAAATTGCTTTTGCGGTTGGTATGCTGCTTGGCGGAGTCATTCTGAGCATTTGGGGCGGTTTTAAGAAACGGCGGTACACCATCGGTCTTTCCGTTCTCCTGATGGGCGTTAGCAATATGCTCTCCGGGCTTTTGCCGCCAGACGCATTTCTTGTCTTTGTTGTGTGCTGTACTGTTATGGGAATTTCCGCTCCATTTTACGGTGTGCAAAATGCGATTTTTCAAGAAACGGTCAAACCAGAATATCTGGGGAGAGTTTTTTCTCTACTGACAAGCGCCGCTTCCCTCGCCATGCCGTTTGGCCTTGTCATTTCCGGGCCTCTGGCGGAGCGGCTGGGAGTTGAGAAATGGTTTGTCATTTGCGGAATTGGCATTATCATCGTTGCGCTTGCCGTATTTTTACTACCCGGTTTGAGAGAGATTGACAATACGCAATAATCAACTGCACCTTTTTCTATTACTAAACAAAATGCCTGGATGAAGGTATCTTACAAATCGGAGTTTGGAGGTGAGAATATGACAGCGCATATGAGATTAAGATAACACCGCGGGTTATGTTGCGGTGAATCCGTATTGCATAGCTCGCTTATTGGGCAAGTAATATAATAACGGAGGGAATAATGAATAAAATACTTAGATTTAGTGACAGTGAAAAAGTTTTTCAATGTCCTATATGTAAAACAGATTTAAAATTGAAACAAAAAAGTTTATTTTGTTCTAATCATCATTGTTTCGATATTTCAAAAACGGGTTATGTGAACTTTGCTGTAGGAACAAAATCTTCAAAACATTATAGCAGAGAGACTTTTCAAATTAGGCGGGAGGTTTTAGAAAAAGGCTATTATTCACATATCCTGAATGAAGTGGTGCAGCTTATAAAAAGCTTTAGCAGCATTGATACAATACTTGATGTTGGCTGCGGTGAAGGATATTATTCAAAGCAGATAAAAGAAGTATCAGGTGATAAAGAAATTATTGCATTTGATATTTCTAAAGATGCTGTTCAGCTTGCAGCAAAAAGTGATTTCAGTAATTCTATCAAATGGTTTGTGGGAAATTTGGAAGAAATGCCCATAAAAGACAAAAGGATAGATTGCATATTAGATATTTTTACTCCTGCTAACTATTCCGAATTTAACAGAGTTTTGAAAGAAGGCGGTTATGTAATTAAGGTAATTCCGGGAAATGCTCATCTTAAGGAGCTTCGAGAGACGGCAAAAGAACAATTGAAAAGCAATCAATATTCTAATGCGGCTGTCGTAGATTATTTCCAAAAGAAGTATTCCGTTGTTTATCACAAGAAAGTTTCAGCAACGTATACAATGACATCCGAGGAAATAAAAACCTTTGCGGATATGACTCCACTACTGTTTTGTGTAAATAAAGATGGAATAGATTTAAAAAAAACAAAAGAAATCACTATTGATGCAGAGATATTTGCAGGGAAATTATAAATTCAATTTCAAGGTGGCACTTAAAAATATTGGCGACAAAACTACCAAACCTGCGCGAAATGAACCTGAACTTAATCTTTTCAATCCAAAAGATAATATCGATTCGTTTTTTATGCCTGATTTTTTTAGTTTTGTGTCCAATTTTTGTTGACAAGTGCAAGTGACTGCATCTTTGATTGTATGAAGTGATGTATTAGTAATGGCAATAAGAGTGCTAATTGCTGATGATCACGCTCTATTGAGCCAATACGCCCCGTTGAATTTGGCGGGTCGTTCAACAGATAGTAGGAGGTTATTATGAAGAAATTTTGTTTTTTGTTTTTGATAATCTGTGGCTTGATGGTTTTCTGCCTTCAGGATTGTCAAGCGCGGCAGAAATTAAATCTTGCTGATCTGGAAAATAAATATAACGCCGTGATTGGTGTTTACGCCGTTGACATGGAGAATGGAAAAAAAATTTGCTACAAACCTGATACGCGTTTTTCCTACTGCTCGACAATCAAAGTTTTTACGGCTGCAGAATTGCTAAGACAAAAAAATACCTCCGATTTGAATGAAATTCGTAAGTTTTCGGCGGAAGATATTTTGTCCTACGCGCCAATCACCAAAGACCATGTTGCTGATGGCATGACGCTGGCGGAAATTTGTTCGGCATCGCTCAGGTGGAGTGACAACACGGCGGCAAATTTAATTTTGCAGGAGATCGGCGGCGTGGAAAATTTCAAGGTGGCACTTAAAAATATTGGCGACAAAACTACCAAACCTGCGCGAAATGAACCTGAACTTAATCTTTTCAATCCAAAAGATAATCGTGATACTAGCACGCCGAGACAGATGGTAAAAAATTTGCAAGTCTATATATTCGGCGATATTTTGAGCGACGACAAGAAAAAACTGCTGATTGATTGGATGAGCGACAATTCCATAACCGACACGCTTATCAAGGCAGAAACTCCGCAAGGTTGGAAAGTTATCGACAAGAGCGGTTCAGGCGATTATGGGGCGCGGAATGATATTGCCGTGATTTATCCGCCCAATCGCAAACCCATTGTCATGGCGATAATGTCGCGCCGCACGGAAAAAAATGCAAAATCTGACGACGCTATGATTGCGGAGGCGGCAAAACGAATTTTTGATAATTTAGTATTTTAAAGGGGCTTGATAGCATCGGTATTGCCGATGGGCAGAGAGGGCCATCACGCAAAAATATTTCGCCAAACATTTATATCTCACTCAAACTTCGCACACCTGAAACCCTTACTATTATATCATATTCCGATTTTCTTCATCAAAAATACGGCAGAGAATCCTGCGTTTCCTCTTGGATTCTCTGCCGTAATCCTTTTTTCCTGCTTATGCTCTGATTTCCGTCCCGTCCTTGAAGGTCATCCGGATATCGTCTTTGCTGTACACTGTGATGAAATCCACCAGGCTGCCCCACAGCCGGGCATCGAACTCCTTAATGAGATCCTGATTCCTAAGCTCCTTGATGAAGCTGTCCATCTGACGGCTCCGGGCCTTGCGATACTGGATGGCTTCACAGGTCTTGTCGTACTGCGTCTTCGCTGCTTCATACCGACTGACCAGTTCGTTGTAGTTCCGGTCATAATCATCCTGGTTCTGCGCGACCCTGGCGTTCTCGGCTATGAGCTGCTGTATCTTGTCGGCCAGCAGGTTCAAATCTGTGCTTATCCTGTCCCGCTCCTCTTCCAAGTCTTCTGTGTCAGTGAGCCGTTCCTTCAGCAGTGTGATGCTGTCAAGTACGTCCGCTTTGTTTTCGATGAGCTGATTGACGGCCCGGACGAAGGCTTCCTTGATATCATCCTCTGTCAGATGTGGTGTCTTGCAATGGCTCTTGAACTTATCGTTGCATCGGTAGATGGTTCTGCGGTACTTGTCGGTCGAATGCCAGACCTTGGCCCCGTACCAGCCTCCGCACTGGCCGCACTTGATTTTGCTGGAGAAGATGGATACGCCGCTGTAACGTCCCCTGCCTTCACGCCGCCGCTTGATTTCTTCCTGTACCCAGTCGAAGACCTGCGGGCTGATGATGGCTTCGTGGTTATTTTCCACATAGTACTGCGGCACTTCCCCTTCATTCGCTTTCGTTTCTTTGGTCAGGAAGTTGACGGTGAACCGCTTCTGCAGCAGGGCATCGCCCTTGTATTTCTCATTTGTCAGGATGCTCTCTACCGTCCCCGGATACCAGCGTTTCTTTCTTGCCGGAGTTTCCAGCCCTCTGGAAGTCAGCTCCCTGGCAATGGAGTGGAAGGTATACCCGTCCAGGAACAAGCGGTAAATCAGTTTCACCGTCTTGGCCTGTTCCCGGTTGACGACCAGATTCCCGTCCGGTCCCCGGTCATAGCCAAGGAAATGGCCGAACGGCACACACACCTTCCCGTCAGCGAATCGCTTCCGATGGCCCCAGGTGACGTTTTCCGAGATGCTCCTGCTTTCTTCCTGCGCCAGGGAACTCATGATGGTGATGAGGAGTTCGCCCTTGGCATCGAGCGTCCAGATATTTTCCTTCTCGAAATATATCTCGATGCCCTTGTCCTTGAGCTTGCGTACCGTTGTCAGGCTGTCTACGGTATTTCTGGCGAAGCGGCTGACTGATTTTGTGACGATGAGGTCGATTTTCCCATCCATGGCATCCCTGACCATCCGCTTGAAGCCATCGCGGTGACGCGTGTTGGTAGCCGAGATGCCTTCATCGGTGTAGATGCCGACAAATTCCCAGTCATCCCGTTCCCTGATATAGTTCGTATAATAATCGACCTGTGCTTCATAGCTGCTGATCTGGTCATCATGGTCCGTGGAAACCCTGGCATAGCCCGCTACTCTCCGCTTCTTCCGGCTGTTAATCGGAGCCGCCGTATAACGGCTGATGGTGGCCGGGATGGCCCTTACTGTCTTTGCCACTTTTCTCTGCTCTCCTTTCTCCGTGCCTTGGAACGTCGCTTGGACGGCGTAGGCGTATAAGAAATCTCTTTTGTTCTCCCACTTTTGAAATGGACAGTCAGGCAGTCTGGCTTTCCGGCTTCGATAGATTCCACTTTCTCCCGGAATCTATCCTCATCAAAGTTCTCTAACCCCATGGCCTCTGCGGCCACACGCTTCAGGTCATCTTCCCGGATGCTGACCGATTCACATTTGCCGCCTTTGCTGCATCGCCAATAAACAGGCCTGTCATGCTTCGTTTTGCACCGCCGGAAAGAGGATCCGCACAAGGCGCACCGGACACGTGTCGTAAAGGCGGAGAACCGTGTTCCCTTGCCATTGGCCATGTAGTTTTTCATCCATGCCCTCTGGCGATCCTTATACTCATCGGTCCAGCAATCCTTTTTCGCCGTTGATACCCAGTGCCGGATAAGCTTCTGTCCGTTTTTCATACAGAAAACCATCACGTGGTATTCTGGCACTACTATCTTTTCGACCTGGTCAAGGAAGGCCTGCTCATCGAAATCATCCAGGCCTAGGACTTCTGTACTCTCCTTTACAAGGACTGCATGCGGGATACTTCCTTTTGCGCCGCAATTCCGGCCTTTCAGCTTATGGGAGCCACAATCCCAGAATTCTTCAAAGCCCCGGTCTGTGCGGCGATTGTGCATATAACTCCGACCGCAGATGCCGCATTTGATTTTCCCCGTGAAGCAGGTCGTATTCAAGGACTTATTGGCCAGCGCCCCCAGTTCCTTTCGCCGCGCCATCTCCTGCTGCACGTAATCAAAGGTTTCCTTGTCGATGATAGGCTCATGCGTATTTTCAACATAATACCTAGGAAGTTCTCCCCGGTTCTTCTTCCGCTTCTTGAGGATTGGATCCGTCACATATTCCTTCTGGAAAAGCATATTGCCGGTATAGGTAACATTGGTCAGGACAACCCTGATGTTGGAATCCATCCAGCGGCGGCCATTCCGGGTCGTGATGCCTTCGGCAGCAAATTCCCGTTCGGTTTCAAGACGTGACTTGCCATCCAGGAAATTCTGGAAGATGCGTCTGACAACAGCCGCTTCCTTGGGGACTATCACCAGGGTATCCCCTTCCCAACGATACCCGTAAACACGGAACCGCCCGTTAGGATTCCCCTGCTCAAATCGTTTCTTCACTCTCCATCTGACATTTTCGCTGATGGAACGGCTCTCTTCCTGGGCGAAGGAGGCCAGGATGGTCATCATCAGCTCGCCGTCCCCGCTCATGGTATGGATATTCTCTTTTTCAAACCAGACTTCGACGCCTAGCTCTTTCAAATGCCGGACGGTACGCAGAAGGTCTACGGTGTTGCGTGCGAAGCGCTGGATGGACTTGGTCAGGATGATGTCTATCTTCCCGGCTTCGGCATCTTCCAGCATCCGCAGGAATTCCTGCCTCTTCTTCATCCCCGTCCCAGAGATGCCATAGTCGGCATAGACCCCGGCGTATTCCCAGTCCGGGTTCTTCTGGATGAGGCTGCTGTAATAACTGACCTGCGCCGAAAGGGAATGGTGCATCCGCTCCGATTCCATGGATACGCGGGCATAGGCTGCGACTTTCTTTCGCTGCTTCAAATTTGGTATGCGTCGTTCAATCTTACGGATAGTCCGCATAGAATCAGCTCCTTTCGACACTATATATCACTCTGTTTGATACAATTATCAAGTGTATAAGTCCCCGGAAAACGGCGGATAGCGGCGGATCATCTCCTGCACGAAGTCCCGGTACTCCTTCCCGGTGATGAGCTTTTCGGCCAGCATCCGCCTTGCCAGATGCATCACCACCTGGAAGGCTGTTTCATTTTGAAACGACCTCTTATCCATGGCGGACACCTCCGAACCGGTATGCAATATAGCAGGCATGGGAGCAGAACTTCCGATGGCTGTTGCCGTAGACAGTGAATTTCTTCCCGCAAGCCGGACAGGTATAGGTGTAGACTGCTTTCCGCTTCACCAGCTCCAGATGTGCATTCCACCACTTATTCCGGCAGACATCGCAGCAGAACCTTTTCCGCTTCCGTCCCGGATTCTGTTCAATCGGCTTTCCACACTGCTCACAGACTGCCCCCGCTGTACTGGCAGCAAGACTGTGCCGTCGGCAGAACGACTTCACCGTGTTGATGGAAATCTGGAGCCGCGCCGCAATCCTGCCATACCCCGCCCCATCCCGGCGCAGGGCAATGATCTGTTGTTTCTGTTCGTCCGTCATCGAGGACACCTCCTGAAAATTTAGCTTTTAGGAGTAATAGGACAGAACAGCTATCGTTAAGTACTTTGATGGCAAAAAAATAGGGATGCCCGTGATGAGCATCCGATTTTTCATTACTCGTACTAAATAATAAGTACGGCTGTGCTGTACCTATAGTAGCTGTCGTTTCAGTGTGTTATAATTAAAGAAACTCAATATAAACACACCACGGCTTAGAAAATTTACAGACGGTGTGTACACAAGGAGATTCTATGGCCGCTATCGTCACCTTGAATCAAGACAGCCCTTCTGTCCAATATTTATGCAAAAAAGATAAACGACTGACAAAAGTCATCAGCATGGTTGGCCCGATTACCTATGAACCACACACTGATAATCCCTTTCCTTTTCTGATCCATGAAATCATCGAGCAGATGCTGTCGATAAAAGCCGGAGCCAAAATCTATGGGCGGTTTGAAGAATTATGTGCTGGTCAGATAACCCCGGAGTCTATTTCAAAGCTCTCCGTTGAGGAAATCAAGGCAATCGGTACTTCTACTGCGAAGGCTAACTATATAAAAAGCGCAGCTTCAGCCGTCTTGACAGGAAAACTTGATTTTACGAAGTTTCCTGATATGACAGATGAAGCTACGCTCAAAGAATTAGTCAGTCTTCGCGGCATTGGTACTTGGACTGCAAAGATGTATTTGATTTTCGTCCTGGACAGACAGGATATCCTGCCATTCGAAGACGTTGCTTTTTTACAAAGCTACAAATGGCTTTATAAAACAGAAGATGTGTCGAGAGCATCCATAGAAAAGAAATGTAAAAAGTGGAAGCCCTACTCCTCCATTGCTGCCCGGTTTCTTTACCGGGCTTTGGACATGGGATTTACAAAAAAAGAATTTCATTTATTTTAATAAAGAAAAGGGTGTTGGATTATGCAGTATTTTTTATCGGATGAAGAATTGAAAAAAATGAAAAATGGGTTGAAAGTGGCCATGGCTATTCCATTTATTGACGATGTAGAGGACTTTATTGTAGAGGCAATATGGGAATATGCTCGCAACATTGATGGCATTGATCCCCTTTTTAATATTCGTTCAAAAAAATTATACGATGTGGTTGATTCTAAAACAGGAAGAGGCTGGTCCGTAAAAAGTCTACAATGGGCTTTTTATGAAGGGTGTGAATTCGAACTTGTTATCCAAAGAGCCGCTGTATACAAAAAAGCAAAAGAATTAGGATTCGATAAATTAGATTCAAATAGTGATCCAAATCTAATTGGAGCCGCATTGATTAAGCACTGGAATAAAAAAATAAACGAAGACGCCGTTGCTCAAAATGTTAGTGACAAAAGAATAATGGTTTTACTAAAAACAGAAGACAAACGGCGCTTCGCTATATACGAAGAATCTATTAAACAATATTCACCAGAAGAATTATATTGGCAATGGACTAGCCCCAAAAAAAATGGACTAAAGGGATACCGATATTCCGATAACATGTGTGTGTATCGTTGGTATCCTTCTCAAACACAACTTTTTGAACGTTTCGTTCTCCCTAAAAGGACTCAAGTCCTTGATATCACACCTGTCAGATTGAAAAAAGATCAGCTTGTTGATATATTACTGCCTTACCTTGAAGAGCATCAATAATATTATCTGCTAATTGTTCCATGAAATAAGGCGGTACAGCATTTCCTATTTGTCCCGCCTGTTCATTACGGCTCCCTAAAAAATGAAAATCATCGGAAAATGATTGAATTCTAGCGGCTTCTCTCATTGTCAAACTTCGTATTTCTCTTGGATGAGAAAAACGTCCAGAACCAATATGAAACACCCATCTAGTTATTGTCGGGGCTACTGAAGTATAGTCCAAACGTCCATATGCACCAGAGTATCCTCCTTTCACCTGTAATTCTTTAGGCATATCTTTTAACCCTTGTCCAGGGCCAATGGAGGCGATTCTAGCAGTTTGTTTAGGGGTCATAATGTTTGCAATATGATTATATAAGGTGGAAGACCCAGCTCTTAGATGTGTTTGATAATCATTTAAAGGTTGCGAATTGTATGGCATACCATCATACCCTTCACCTTGTTCAATTATTGGCAAATCAGATATAGCATCCCACCCTGAAAGTACGGTTTCATGTTCACTTGGAAAAACGGGTACTCCTGTTCTTGATGCGAAAAAGAAACATCGCCTACGTTTTTGAGGAATCCCATATTTCGACATATTTATTATTTTTACAGAAACTGTATATCCCCAACTTTCTAAAGTGTTAACAATTTCCTGTCGAACAACACCTTTAAAGGCATTGAAAATTTCAGCTACGTTCTCGATAATAACCACTTTAGGATTAATTTCATGAACAAATCTAAGATATGCCTTATATAATTGATTTCTTGGATCTTCAAGAAATCGCCATGAAGCAGGCGTATTTTTTGAAAAACCTTGACATGGAGGGCCACCAATAATCACATCTATATCTTCTGCTTTTAAATTTAATTCTTTTAGAAGTGCTAACGGCTCTGCATTTGTGAGGTCGATATTTAGGGCTTTAGCATTTTTCATATTATGCTGGTATGTGGATAATGCAACATCCCAGCAATCAAATCCTGCTAAAATGTTAAAGCCTTTTTTATAAAGGCCCCATGACATACCTCCACAACCACAAAACAAATCTATGACACCATATTTCTTCACTGTTTTTCTTCTCCCTTATGAATTTTTAAAATTAGTTCTTGCCTTTCTTTATAATAATATATATCAAAAAGTGTCACCCCTTTTTCTGCATGAAGATTTGATAAGATTGCCTTTGGCAATCTTATTCGCATATCCTTTTGTAAAATATATGTGTCAAGATATATTGCTGAGTCGTCCATCAACATCCTCCTACAGTTAGACTAAATTTAGTCTAACTATACCATGCTATTCACCAAATAGCAAATCCAATCTAAAAATAAAAAGCCGGTACAGAACATCCCTCCCGATGTCCCGTACCGGCTCTTTTCATGCAATCTTCTGTTTTACATCAACCACGATGGCTTTGACCGCCTGCTGCATCAAGGTGATATACAGCCTGTTCCGAATCTTCACCCACCAGCTGGTGGTGGTCTGGATTTCGGCTTCCAGCGGGTCTGTGAGGTTCTTCATCTGGGCTTCCACCATCGTCTGGACGTCATCCAGGTCGATGGACTTGATGGCTGCTTCGGCTTCGCTCCTGGCAAAGCCTACGACAGCATCGGCGACAGCTTTCCTGATTTCTTCATGGTTCATAGTCATTTACCTCCTAGAATCAGCTGTTCATAATCGGTGATGCCCCGTGCCACGGCTCTGGCCAGGGCATCCTGGGCATTGGCCAGGATTTCTTCATCGCCAGGATTGGTGATGAAGGCCAGTTCGACCAGGACAGCGGGCATGCCGGTGTTTGTGAGGACATACAGGCCGTTGACGCCGGGCGTGGCAATCTTCACGCCCCGGTCTGTCGTATCCAGGGCATCGACAATCTGGTTCTGGATGCAGCTCGCCAGCATGCTGCCACGGTAACTGCCAGCACAGGCCCAGGTTTCCGTGCCGTTGGCTTCTTCGGCTTCAGCGGCATTGCAGTGGATGGACACGAAGATGTCGGCATCACTGGCATTGGCGGCCTCGCAGATTTCCTCCAGGCTGTCAGACTGGAGCAGTTCTGTTGCTACTCCTGCCGCATTCAGGTAATTTTCCGCAGATTGACCGACTGCCAAAGCGACATCGCACTCACGCAGACCGCTTTCACTATTGACGGCTCCCGGGTCGGGATGGCCGCCCGGCGCATGACCGGGATTCAGGAATACTTTCATGGTTTTTCTTCTCCTTTCTGATGAACGGCGGACTTCACGGTGCCGCCAATGTAACCGAGAAGCCCTGACGCAATGGACATAGCCAGTTCGTTCAAGGCATAAAAAATCGCCAGGATCAGTGCTGTGACCAGCCCGATGATGACGATACAGTCGGGGATATTCACTTTCTCAAACATGCCTTACACCGCCTTCGGTGTGACGGTCACCCTGCCATCCTTGCGGACGATATTGAAATCCTCCATGGGCAGGATGCGGTCAGCTGCTGATTTCCAGTGGCTGTCTGCCTTATATGCATCCAAAGCAGCTCTGGGAACCAGGATTTTTGCCGATGCGAGCACCCCTTTGTCTGCATCGGCGGCATCCTGCATGACAAAATCCACATTCACATTATCAATGATGAGATATTCTAAGTTGCTGCAGGGAGCAAACATGTGATAGGTATTGATAGTTTTATTCTTGCTGTTGGATAATGTATCGATATAGACACATTTCAAGCTCGAACAAAAGGCGCACATGCTGTACATGGCTGTCACATTGCCAAAGCCGCTCAAATCCAGGGATTCCAGCTTCTGATTTCCCGCAAAGGCCATTCCCAGATCAGTAATCGCCCCTTTTTCCACATTGCTGAAATCAATGACAGATTCCGCCAGGGTTCCCTCAGCAAAACTTACGTTAGATGGATTGAACATACCGTTCATGCTCGTTGTATTTTTTGTAATATCAACGATGAACAGTTTAGCGCCATCTTTGACCAAGGATTTATTATTGAATTTTCCCTGCAAGTCCTTGTCCATGTACAAGCGGCCATCGGATAAATAAAGGGGAATATATCCGACGGGCATCCTGAGTCCGGATGCATCTTCTATTGCCTCTGTGGCACTGATAACTACGTCCCCGCAAATCAGGCCGTTCTTCAAAGCCCCAGAAATGGTTGGATTGCCTTTAATCCAGCCAGAGTCGGCTATGACTTCTGCATCAAAGGCATAGGAAAGGGCCAGATTGGCCTCGCTCGTGAGTTCGGCAGACTGGCTTCCCGACTTCTTGAATCCCGTCAGGTTTCCCGTAACTTGTGGCGTAAAAGTTACCTCGATAGTCTGATGCGGCACCTGTTGGATGGTGACTCTGTATGGTGCCGCTTCTGCCGCTGTGCCGCCGCTTCCCGTACGGGTTCCTTCTGTATAGTTCCCGTCTGCATCATAGAAGGTCTTGCCCTGGGCCACATCGGAGGCTTTCGCCGTCGTATCCGACACTTCGCAGAAACGGGCCTTCCCGCCGCTTTTCAGCGGAATCAGGACGGACGGTACCCCACTGTAGCTGTTCCCGGCCATTTTCACATCTACCTTCATGTCATCACCCCTTTACTCGATGGTCAGCACCTTGGTCAGGCTGTCCTGGGATACGGTCACGGTTGTCAGGCTCCCGGTCACTTTGGTGCCATTGACGTAGGCCGTCTTGCCGCTGATGATGGTGCCGGCTGCCGCTGTGGCATCGCCCGTATCGACGACACTGGATTTGCCGGACACGCCGAGAACGGTCACACCGGCCTTGATATTCCCGCTGACCAGTTTGGCCTGTTCCTCACTGCTGATGCGGACTGCCCCTTTGCCGTTATGGAACCCGGCAGGGATGGTATACGTGCCATCGGCCTTGCTGATACTGCCGCTGACGGCTCCGTTATTGGGCATGGAACCCGCGACGAAGCCGTTCCCGATAAAAGCGGATTTCCCGGTCAGGATATCGCCCGATGCCGCCGTGGCCCCAGTCGTATCATAAAAGACAGCTGTCCCCTGCCCTTCTGCCAAAGGGATGGAAACCTGCGGCACTTCCGCATACACAACCGAATTGATCTTTACGTTTTTCGCCATATTGATTGCTCCTTTACTCGACTTTCAACTCATAGCCATTAAAGCTGATTCTGCCATAGTTCGACGGGATGGCAGCTACCGTCACTTTGAAAAGGGCGGTATACCCGCCGTCTGCCATGATGATCTGTTCCCGAGCTTCTGGAATGATACATTTTTCCTGAAAGGCAGAAGAGGGTGCCTGCGGCATGGAAAGGATGCCGACCAGGGTATTCCGTTCATGTGCCATGCCCCATCACACTCCTTTCCAGGAAAAAGTCTCTGGCCGGGATGAAGGTATCGGTATAACCGTTCTTCCGCATGAGCTTCATCTCATAAACGTAACGGCCGCAGGCCAGCGACTGTGTATCCTCCGGCCGGAAATGGAGTACATATCGTTCCTGTTCCTGCCGGATGCCTTGTCCCAGTGTTTTCGTGAGGACGGGTTCCTTATCCGTGATGAAGCGCTTCAGTGTAAAGGTCAGGCGGTCGCCTTCTCCCAAGATAAAGACACTGCCCGTCACCCGGTCCCGGATAGTCAGATTGATTTCTGCCGAATCACCTCGCGTTAAGTGAATCCGATTTCTTAGTACAAAAAAGCTCATCTCCCTCCCCCCTGTTCATGCTGGCGCTGCTCCATCACATCCAGTCGGTGATGGGCATGCTCTGCCGACTCTTCCACACGGGACAACCGCTCAGCCATCTTCTGCCGCTTCGCTTCCGTATCCGTCAGCTGCCGGCGCAGTTCAACGATGCAGTCCCGAAGACCCCGTACCGATTCATTGAGCGGCTTGATGACGCTGAAGTTAAAGATGATACCGCAGAGCATCAGGACGGAGACCAGGGAGCCTGCGACTTGCATCCATTCGACCATAAGTTCACCTCCTAACCGGTACGCTGGAACATGTAGACCACCAGCGACGGCTGCATATTGTTATGTGCCTGATTGCCACCAGCATTATTCGTTGTAAAGCCATGACTATGGTCGCCATTCCAAGATGTGTTGCCGCTCCAAGTACGGGAAGCTCTGAATTCAACAACCACGCCGTCTTCATCTCCATCATAGCCCGATTTCGCGTCATATCGAGCAAGCCCACCTGAGTAAAAAGAGCCACCAGGTGCTGGAAGCCCTTGTTGGCCGCGAACAGCGTCATCGGCACCAAAGTTCCCCCAAATTTCCATGTCTCCCCGGTTATGATTGTGCCCACCAGCTTTGGCCGTAGTTCCCGTATGACCATGTATAGGCATTTCACTTGGAACGATGGTATGTTTTTCTTCACCCAGTTTATCGCCGGCTTTATACATAATCCCGCTGTCAGCCGTACCGGCACCAATCAGGCAGCGGCCCATGGCAAAGGCCACCCAGGTCGTACCCGGCCAGTACGTTGCCGGATTCTTCCCGTCTGCGGAAATATAGATGGCATTGACAGGGAACGGACAGGCCTGAATCTTAGCCACGGCTTCCTCGTCCATATCGGCGTAGGTGACCTTGCCCCAGCTGCCATTGCTGTGCAGGACGGTATTCAGCTTCCCGGCTGAAGGTGACGGGACCATGCCGCTCTGGCCTGCCGTCTTTTCGCCGCAACCGCTGAAATCTGGCAGGGTGATATCCTTCGTGCCATCAAAGACAACCCGGTGAATCTTCCGCCCCGTCTGCAGCTTCGACGCACTGGCCGCATTGCCGCTGATGCCGCTGGCATGGGCCTTGGCATCGGTTAGATGGGCATTGATGTCGGCTGCCGTAGCGGAAATCCGCTCATAGAGCCGGGCATCATTACTGACCAGCTGGGACACGGTCTTGTTCTGCTGATTGAAGACGACCGGGTCTTCTGAAAGATATTGAGGGAAAAGCACGTCATAATCCAGCGTATTCTCCACAGCTTCTGTGGGCCGGACTTCCTGTCCGGCACGGTCCGGGAAGTCGGCAGACCATTTCTCTTTGCTGTAATCATCCATTTGTCATCACTCCTTTTTGGGATACGATGGTTGCCGTCGAGAAGGTGGCTTCTCCGTTCCAGTGAATCTTGCCATTCCAGGAATAACCCAGGTAGATGGCGTATCCCAGATGGGCCGGCTTGTAGATGTTGAGCTGCGTGATGAGCTTCTGCAAGGTCGTGGTATCTTTGTCGTTCATGATGCAGTACACCTTGAAGTAATACTCCTCATTGACTTCCTCGATATGGCCGGCACTGTAGAGATTGATGATAGAGTTCATGAAATCCTTCGTAGATACATCCACGTGCTGCAGCTTGAAAAGGATCCGCTGCCTGCGGAACTCGTCACTATCTCCATCACTGGGCTTGATGCCCAGGAACGATTCATAGAGCGGCAGCGCCCAGGTGGCGGTGTTCACGAAGAAGTTGTCCGCCAGATCCTGCAGAGCCAGGCGCAGGCGGTCATGCTCCTCATTGCAGGTTTCTGCCGCCCGGCGGAACATCGGGTCTTTCGATAAGAAATGCGGCAAATACTTCAGGATATCCATCCGGCTCTGCCGCATCCAGTCATTGGCTGACAAGGTTCAGCACCACCTTCCCTGCCACGGGGATCTGCTCGTTCGTCAGTTCCACGTTGGCCGCTTTCCCATTAAGCTTCAAATCCTTATAATCCGTAATGCCGCTGATGGAAAGAAGAAGTTTCCCCATCTGGGCCAGGCTGACATAGGAAAGCGTGAAGCCCGTCTGCTTGAGATAGGCTGTCATGGCTGCCTTTACGGCATCGGGGCTGGCTGTGCCATAGACATCTGCCGTCAAATCGATGGATAATGGCGCCGGCGAAACGACGGTCACGGTCGCACCGATAGGCCGCTGGCTTTCGAGGTAGTCATAGACCTCCTGGATCAGTTCAGCCGATGCCGATTCATTCTCTGCCGTGACGATGATGACCTTCACCGTGCCATTGCCCTGCCAGAGCGGGATGACTTTGCAGTTCCCGACGCCATCGACAGACATGGCCCAGTCACGATAATGATTGGCATTGCCCGAGGTGATAGGCTGGCGCACCCGGAACAGGAGCCGGGCAAGGAGTGCGTCATCCGTTTCTTCATCCGCCCCATCGGTGCATTTCTTATGGTTAACGACTGCCGAGATATTCGGGATGGAATAGGGGATTTCTGTAATCGTTCCTTCGGCCACATTGCCACTCGCCCCGGCATCGGCGGCTTCCACGGGAATCGTAACCTCAGCGGCATCGGCAGGAATGGTGGCCGACTCCAGGGTATAAAATCGCTGGCCGTCTTTTGTCTGGAAGAGACTGCTGCGAATGATGTAGGCTCCTGCCATCCCCGTCACCGTGACTTCTCCTTTGGCCTTGACGGCTTTCTTGCGATCGACGCCAAATTCCGCTGCCCGCAGCGTCAGGTAGTCGCCCCAGGACGTTTCGGCAAAGGCCGCGTCGCGCAACATGGCCATCTCGGCATAGCTGCTCTCAAATTCCACAGCATTGGCGTCGATCAGGTCGCGGGCAAAGGTGCCTTCCATGGTACTTTGCTCTTTTTCCGTAATGGTGTGCAGGGTCTGGGCCATGCGGCTCTCAATCACATCTTTGGTCTGTGCATCAAATAAATTGCTCATGCCTCGCTCCTTCCTGCCGTCACGGTCAATGATTCGTCACTGTAAATGGAAGTGACGTCAACCGTAATGGCCAAATCATCCCGTTCCCGCTTCTCCACCTCGACATGGTTAATGCGGGCAATGTACGGATTCACCATCAATCCCTCACGGATATTCTGGCAAATCCGGTCTGCCGTATACTGGCTGTTTGGCGCTCTCCCCTGATACGGCTCGATGGTAATGCCATAGCTGTCATCATACGCCAAGTAGCGATACCGCTCGGTGAGGATTGCCTTATAAATCCAGACCTTGAGGGCTTCATTTTCTGTCACCATCAGGTTCTGGCCTTTTTCATCGTAGCGGAAGCACTGCTTATCAAAGTCATAGCCGTATTCTACGAAAAGAGGCAGCGACTCATTCCGGTTCGCTGCCTGGATGCTGTTCATTGCTACAAAAGGATCAGCCATGGCCATCAATCCTCACAATCTCATCCAAAATAATGTACTGCTGAATCCGGTCGTTGATGAGCATGGGCATGATGGACACGTACATGCCGGGCTTTAGTGTATCCGTATAGATGACGGAATCGGTGTAGTCATTATCGATATCATGATTATGGGACTGGTAAGCCGCATCACCGCTGCCGCCGGCACGATTCTGTGTCGCCGATACCAGATGCCCTTTAGCTGTGCGGCCATAACCTGCCAGGAGATAATGGGAAATCCACAGCTCCTCTTTGGTCAAAATGATGCCATTGTAGCGGACCTTGATATCTGGCGGCGAAGCAAGGATCTGCCCGATTTGAATGTCCGGGCTGTTGCTGCTGCGGCTGACCTGCTCCATCAGATTCAGCAGGCTGATATACGGATTTTTCTGCACACGCTCACCCCCTTGAGGTCTTGATAATCGTTGCCGGATAATAGTCGCTTCCCATATCGATGCTGCCTTCGTAGTGATGAAAACAGCCATAGACATTGGAGCTGTTGCCCCAGCAGCCGTCGCTCCCGTCATAGACGACGACATGCCAGTTCGGATCCGGCTTGCTGTAGCGGTTGTACATGATGATGTCGCCCTTTTCGAGCTGCGACGGGTCATAAGGGATAGCCAGCCCCTGCGCTTCGGCATCGGCCCGGAGCTGGTCGCAGCCTTTCACGCCATTGTTATATTCCTGCGCTGCGAAAGGGGAATAGCCCGCCGCAGCGATGGTCGCCCGGTCGACACAGCCTTCTGAGCCATAGGGAGAAACGGTACCCTCGAAATTGGCCATGCACGCATCGACCACACTGCTGCCAGCCACAGCGCCACCTGCAGAAACAGAAGATGTCGATTTCGTTTCCGCTGGCGGCACATAGTCCGGGTTGGCATTGTACGATGTACTGTCCAGTTCCTGTTTCTGCTCATCCAGCAGTTTATTGAATGCCAGATGTAGCTCCATCAGGTGCTTGCTGCCTTCGATTTTATGGCTGTCCGACTTGATGAAGAACTGGCCCTTGAGCTGTTCTTCCTGGACCGAGACAGAAAAGCCGGCGATGCACTGGATATGACCGATAGCCCGGATGGACATGTCATGGGCGACGGTCTTCAGCATGGCCCTTGCCTGCGAGGCATCGTCCTGCTTCGGGTCCGCTTTGCAAATGGCTTGGATGAGACCGAAGCGGTCGATATCCGTCTGATTGGGCAATTCGCCTTTCGTCTGTCCGGCACTGTCGACGACGATGACCTTAGAAATCATGTCTTCGACCGACTCCGACACGGAAGCGCCGGTCAGATTTGTCACATCGCTGATCAGGAAATCTTTCACCACCTGGTCGTTCATGCAGACCACGTTGAGCCTCCCTTCGGTCATGTAGATATGGTATCCCTTGCCATCCTGTGCGGACTGATAGGAGAGCGCCTGCTTGATGGCTTCCGTAGCGGAGATATCATCGGCGATGAAATTGCAGATGACGGACAGATCCGGCATAGTCCCGGCCGGAATAGAAAAGTCATTGATGGTCTGGCGGATGGCGTCGGCCACTGTGACGTTCGTGTACTTCTTGGTTATGCGGGACTTGGCCAGATAGACGATATTGTCAAAGGCTGTAAAATGCATTACGGAAGAGCCGCTCTCCCGGCTGCGGCCAAAAATACGTCCCTGGAACAGGTGGACAGTCTGCTGCGTCTTATCGTCAATGTGGATAAACAGCACCTCGTCCCCCAGTTCCAGTTCCGGATTCTGCCAGGCTTTATCCCGCGTCGTATAGGCCAGGTCGAATTCCAGCCTGCGGCCGGCCTGCTCGACATCGCCGGACCAGGTCGCGGAAATCAGCCAGCCCGTAAGGTCTGTATTTTCCGGCTTTTTCTCTCCTTCCGTCTGGGCGGCATCGGTATTGGTTTGCTTATCGATTCTTTGTAACTGGAACATTTTCATCATTCCTTTTGAGGTTCATCGTCGTCAGGCGGATGATATCCCCGGGCGAAAGACCGCCGTTACGGACGATGCTGCGATAGATCTGGAACTTCGAGAACTGCTCATTGTTGAGCGTCACCGATTTCCCCACGGCCCGGCCGATGACGTTGCCGATGCTGTCCCCGGGATAATAGGTGATGTTCTTCTTCATCTTCGGCCAGAACGATTCCGGCCGCTTCTTCAGTCCCGTAGCAGCCTCGGTCTTTCCTGTCTCAGGCGCCGTAACGTAGCGGTACTCTGTCAGGCCCAGCTCGTAGTAGACATCGCCGCTGCCGTCCTTTTCGCCAAACTTGAAGGACGAAATCAGGCAGGGCATGGAAAGTGGCGTGTCTGATACCGTCAGCTGACAGACGCTGTCACCGGTACGCATCGTTTCCAGTTGGGCAATGTACGTATAAGGTGCCAGCCCCATCATGGCAAAGGGATAATCCTGGGCCGGGAAAAAGCCGGAAAGGGTCAGTGTCTTGAGTCCCGTCTTTCCCATCATAAGATAGTCGCCGAAGTTATTGATGTTCACCGTGCCATGATTCGTATTGACAGATACCATCAGCTCCGAAGGCAGGACGGGAAAGACCACCGCTGCCGATTCAGAAAAGAGTGAAATCGTGAGGGAAGACGCAGCCTGGCCGATGGCATTCAACAGGGATGCTAAGAAAGAACTCATCAGAGGGTCGCTCCTTTCATGCGGTTCATGCCGTACAGCCGGATTTTTTCGACGAGCCTTTCAGCGATGGCGTCAATGTCCTGCTCGCTGCGGACATTCATGGTATCAATGCAGATGGTGATGCCGCCGTTGCCGGCGTTCATGGCCTGGCGGATGCTTTCATCATGAGGTATGACCGTACTGCCATTGGGCAGGTGTACCAGCTCGCCCCGGCGGTCTTCATTGATGACGGCAAAGCCGCCACGAAAGTTCTCGACACCGCTTTCAAAGTGGCTGATGCTTGGGATATCAAATCCCACATGGGTCGGCGCCCCTCCCGTCAGGGACGGAATGTCGATAGACAGGCCGTTGATGCTGGAAATCAGGCCGTTCACCTGATCGATGATCCAGTTCACACCGCTGCGAAAGGTGTCCTTGATGCTTTCCCAGATACTGGAGGCCGTCTCGCTGATACCGTTCATGGCTCCGTCCCAGGCAGAACTGATCCAGTTCATCCCCGCATCGACGGCGTCCGATACAGCCTGTATAGCCTGTTCGATATACTGCGAAACCGTATCCCAGTTTCTCCACAGAAGGTACAAGGCAGCAATAATCGCGGCAATGATGATAATGATGGGATTGGCCATGGCTGCGGCGCCTACGGCACGGATGATGGTGATCATCATGCGTCCGGCAGTCAGAAAGGTACTGCCCATGCCCCTGGCCACGATGGCAATGCCCCGGCAGACCGGAATGAGTCCTTTGAACTGGGTCGATAGATACTTCGAGACACTGCCAGCTTTGCTGATGCCCGTGGCAATAGAGTTGAAAGTACCAAAAGCCCTGCCGCCGACCGTCAGGATACGGCCCAAAGTCGAGCCGAAGAGCTGGAAGGTCACGATGCCAAAAGCCACCTGGCCAATGAGGGCTTTCTGTTCCGGTGTAAGCGCACGGAACCAGGCGGCCAGTTCCTTGACGCGCATCGACATGGCCTTGAAGTACGGCGTAAACGACACCGCTAAATCCATGCTGGCATTCTTCAGCTGGTTCATGGCAATCTGCATCTGCTCCGACGGGGTCAGCATCTTCTCATAGGCTTCCCGGGTCATGCCGGCAGACTGGGCCATCTGGTTTATGACCTTATCGAAGTCCCCGGCTCCCTTGCCCGTCAGGACCAGGATACTGTTCAGGCCCTCGACGGAGCCAAAGAGCTGGGCCATCTGTTCGGCATCGCCGCCTGTCGCCCGCTTCACTTCATCCAGGAACTTCACCCAGCCCACGCTCTGCAGATGAGCCGCATTGAACTCAAGGCCAAGGGACTGAGCCAGTTTCGCCGCTTCGGCAGACGGCTTCAGGATGTTGCTGTAAGCCGCCTTGAGTCCGGTAATGGCCTCGCTGGTCCGGATACCGTTCTTGGTCAGGACGGCGATGGAACCGAACAGTTCCTGGGTACTGACATTGAGCTGTGCCGCAATGGGGATGACATTGCCCATGGACTGGGCCATCTCGCCAAAGGATGTCTTGCCGAAGTTCTGTGCCAGGAGCATCTGGTCCGTCACCGCCGTGGCTTCTTCTGCCGATTTTCCATAGGCATTGAGGACCGTGGTCACACCGTTAACGGCAGTCGTCGTGTCGGTGAAGCCGGCTTTCGCAGCAATTGTCATGTCTTTGACAAAGCCCACGGCATGGGCCGCATCGACACCAGCGGAAATGGCCTGGTAGACCGATTCCGAAAGATCAGCGACACCTGCGCCCGTTTCATCGCTGACAGCACGAATCTCATCACTGACCTTCTGCATGGAAACGACCGTCGTGTCGACCAAAGTCGAAATCTTGGCGATACCGTTGGCAAAGTCGCTGTGCAGCTTGAAGCCTGCCGTTGCGGCTGCCAGGATGGGGGCTGACAGCAGGGCCATCTTGTCTGATAAGCCGGAAATCTTGCTTCCCGTCTGCTCGATGCTCTTCGCCGTCCGTTTCTGGATGCGCTCATGCTCCGTCAGCTTGTCCGACAGTCCGCTGACCGATTGTTTCGCCGCCGCCATCTGGGTCTTCATGGTCCCCAGGCTGGCATTGACGCTACGCACGGTCGGCGTGAACAAATCCCGCAGCCGGATGGCGGCATCGATGACATTATTGGCCATGCTGTTTCACCTCTCAATGTTGTTACAGATATTAAAAATATAGTAAGATAAAAGAAATCTATCGTTACGGAGGAATTCCAATGCGCTATTTCAATGAAACAGAAAAAAGATTAGCTGAACGATATCACCATATGGAGCTTGGTACTTGCAAAATCTGTGAAGAATGTCACAAGAAAGAACATTTATCCTTACCGATTGGCTGCTGGTGCGTAGGTTCCGATTTTAATAAAACTTCCAAGAGAATTCTATTTGTCGGTAAAAATGCCAGAAACAATCCCGGCACGATTGAAGACGGCTTCCGCAATCCCTTTCAATATACCCGTGAATCTCTGTGGAACAAAAGCTGGCCATATTGGAGCTATACTCGTGCTATCACTCAGAGAATATTCGGTGACGATTCTATAGAACACATCGCATTTACCAATATTGTCAAATGCAACAATTCCGGAGGAAAGGATACTACCTCAGATTTTGTAAAATCCAACTGTATCCTAAACCTAAAAGTCCTTCAGCAGGAATTAAAGGTAATACATCCTACTCATATCATTTTTTATACATCTTGGTATTATGACGATTACATCCCTAACGTTTTTGACCGTTATAATATTCATTACAACGGTTTTAAAGACATTGGGAAAAGAAAAATGCCCTGGCAGGAAGCCATTTCCACCCTGGGCAATCAAACCTTTCATGTACTACGTGTCGGCCACCCACAATGCAAGAAAAAAAGCGACTTCGTCTATGAAATATCTAAGTGGCTTGAGCCTGCCTTATGACTTTATGGCAGATAGCCGTATTTTCAGCAGTTAATCCGATAATGCTGAAGATACTTTTTTATCGCGTTCTTCCATCTCATAGCGGATGAAAGCATACAGCACCTGCCGTTCGCCGTATCCCAGTTTCATGACCGCTGACGGCAGCAGGTGATGCTCCCGGAACAGGAGATACATTGCCTGCACTTCGCCATCGGTCCGGATCAGTTTTTTACGGCTTTGTCCGCCTTTTCCTGGGTCGTATAGCCGTTGAGTTCTGTGATCTGCGCTGTGAGATCAGCAATCTCACCTGCCAGGAAGAGCTTGCGGATGATGTCACCAGGAAGTACGGCCCCGAATTTTTCCAGCAGATCCTTGTTCTTGAGGTCCGGGTCGGCAATCCCCGCCAGGAGCGTCTGGGTCTGCATCTGATAAATGTCGATGTTATCGGCGCTGCCGTTGGTGAAGTCCACGGCCATCTTCTGGATATCGGCGTAGCGTTCTGGGTCGATAGCCCGGAGCGTGATGATAAAATCGAATCCGAACAACTTCGAGAGCCGTTCCATCTTCACTTTCTTTTCAGGCCGTTCGGCCAGCTTGTTCACTACATCTGCTTTCAGCAGTCGGTCTACCATATTCATGTGCTTGTTCTCCTTATGCTAAATCCAAGAGGTCCCAGTCCGAGAAAGTGAAGCTGTAGCTTTCCTCGCCCATCTTGTCCACTTCCCAGTCGGCCAGAATGAGGCTGTCAAAGGTCGCATCCTTGATGACGATGCGTTCGCTGCCTATGGCATCCTTGTCATCTAGGACGGAGACGATGGTCACGACGGTCTGCTTGCCCGCCTTAATGTTGTCGTTCATCTTCTTGATCATGTAGCTCGAGACTTTATGGAGCTTCAGCTGCCCTTTGCAGTCATAGCCCGTGACCTTGTAGCCCTTGCCGACATGGCGGAGCATCTTCACTTCTTCCTTGGTCAGGGTGACCTCGGCCTTGAAAGCCGTGGCTTCGGCCATGAGGTCGCCGTCGATATAGAGGTCGGCATACTTTCCGTTCATCACCCGTTTGGCTTCCATGCTGTTCACTGTACTTCACCTCCTTAGATATTGACGGCAATCGTGACATCTTCCATGGCATCCAGGAGTGAAGCATCTACGGCGATGAAGACATTGCTGCCGATGTTGGCCAGCTTGATGTCCATTTCCGACATGTCCGCCAGTTCCTCTTTCGTATATTTGCCATTGGATGCCAGCCAAATCTTCGTGGATTCCACATCGATATAAGCCGTGTTCTGCCCCTGTTCCAGCAGGCCCTCCTGGGCCAGCTGGTCAAGATACCCCTGGATAGCCGTCACCAGGAGGCATCGGTTGGCATAGCTGTTGGCATACTTGCCAAGGTAATGATCCTGGGCTGTGGTGCGGATATCGTCATACATCATGTCCATTAAATCGACGAGCTTGATTTTCTGGAACGATACGCCTTTTCCCTGGATTGTCGTGACCAGGGAGTTGATTCCGCGGCCCAGCTTGACCTTTTCCCCGTCAAAGAAAAAGAACAGCTTGCCGGCATCCGTCATGGTATCCATTTCTTCCTTCGTCCAGACGTCACAGCCGATGACTTCCGGCAGCGGCGCATACGTACAGGCAATGGTCATCGGCGTTCCTGCGATGATGCCCGCGATGCGCCCGCAGTACTGGGCCGTCGTGTAGGTCTTCGTTTTCGTACGGATGACTTGATTGACGAAGTTGATGACTCCTTCCGTATCCGCCGTGCAGTCCGGCAGGACGGCCTTGATGCGCTTATTCTTATTCGTCCGCATCCCCTTGATCCAGGTCGCGATAGTGTCGATGTGGTTTTCTTCGATGTCCGGGATGACTAGGTAATCGAAGCGCTTGTTCTCGATGGCCTTGAGGACATCGGTATAATCTTCTGCATCCTTGCTGATGATTTCGGCGATGACCTTCTTCGGACTGTTCACGTAGCCGCGAAGGGTCAGTTCCAGCTGCTCACGGTTGCTGTCTGAGAGTTCTTTGGGAATGTCATCTGCCGTGTACAGGTTCACTTCCGTCTGGGACGGCAGTGTCTCTTCTTTCAGAATCAGAAGGACAATACCGCGTTCGCTGCGTTCGACGGCACTGATGCCTTTTTCTTTGAACGCGATATTAATGGATGGCATTTTCATGGGTTACGTCTCCTTTCCCTGATACCGCTGATGCAGTACCTTCATGATTTCTGCCGTTTCTTCTTTTTCCCGGGCGTCATAGTACTGGAAGGTCAGCGTCAGACGCCCGCCGTCATTGTCCGTCCCCATCAGCTCCTCACTCATAGACACGACAGGGAGATAACGGTTGCCGACTTTCAGTCCGTCCCGGAATAAATTTTCCGCAGCAAAAAGCACGGCGTAGATGGCCGTGCTTTTTTCCTGCTTCTTCGGCAGATACGTAATGTAGAGGTCCGTATCCCGGTAGACCTCGTTTTCTTTCTGCGGCGTCGCTACCGTCATTGTCTTCAGGAAAAAGGCCGGCGGCGCAAAGCCTTCCTTGACTTCCTGCAAATAGACGGGGTACGGGAACCGCTCTTTGAGTTTCTGCTGCACCGCCTGCAAGATATCGATATCATGGATCATGTGCCGCCTGCTTTCTTGAGGAGCTTCTTCGTGAGTCTCTCCAGTCCCGGCTGCAAGTCGCTGGCTTCGAAGACCTTGACGGATTTCTCCGTATAGTGCTGGCCTTCATAATAGCCCACGGTCCTGCCGCCAGGTGTTTTCTTCGCATGGCCGTTATTTAAGAGGTGATGTACGGGATGCTTGTTGATCAGCTCATAGACCAGCTCGGAACCGTTGTAGCCTTCCACCTTATGCTTCCAGCCTTTCTTCAGCTTGCCCGTGCTGCCTTCCGGCGTGTTTTTTACGCACTCCTTCTTGAGCTTGTTGCCAAGCGTCACCAGGCCCTTTTCGGTAGTGCCGGGAAACTCTTCAATAGCAGAAAGCAGTTTTTCTGAAAGGTCATCCAATCCTTTGACCTCAAAGTCACTTCCGCTCATTGTCCGTCCCCCTCACTTCTTCCGTACAGTACAGTTCCAGAGCTTCATGGCGCATATACGGGTCAACTATGGTATCGATGTCGTAGAGGTGATCCTGATACTTCACCTTCATATCGTGGGTGACACCCGGACGCCAGCGAATGGTGATCTTGCTGTACTCCGTGTCCGCCTTGCGTTCCATCTCATAGAACACTTTGCCCCGGGCAGGCTCGATGGATGCCCAGCAGCGGTACACTACGACGTCGGCCTGGGTATCGAAACCATATTCATCCGTCACGGCCTGCTTTCCCAGAATCTCAATCCGTTTATTCAAAAGCCCCGTCTTCATGGGCATCCCCCTTTTCAAAAACAGCTCCGCCGGACCCCGAACAGCAGCCAGCGCAGACGTTTCAAAAGGCCTGCGTAGTCCGCTTCCTCCCGGTGCTCATATAAAAAAGCCGCAGCGAAGAGAATCGCTTCGTGAAAAACCACGGGATTCTCTTCGGCATCGGCTTCCTCGCAACGGGATATATCCAGGCAGAGGGCCTGGGCTGTTTCCAGGGAAGACTGGATGACGTCATCATTACTCGTGTCATCTTCATCAATCCGCAGGTATTCCCTGGCTTCTTCCAGCGTCACAATCATGGCTTATCCCTTCGCTTTCATCTCCAGGGCCTTGACCGCTTCCTTGAGCATCAGCATGCCATCGACGCGCTGGCTGGCAAGGAAGCCGATCTGGCCGTTGGCGGCATACAATTCGTTAAGCCGCTTGAAGGAGCGGTATTCCCTATCGGCAATCCAGTAGTAGCTGAAGTCCCCGAAGAGCATGGGACGGCTGCCCGCCGCCAGTTCCGGTGCAAAGGAAGTGCAGTAGCAGGGACGGTTCAGGATAGTATCCGGCGTACCTGCGGTGACAGACGGCTGCCAGATGTAGTTGCCGTTGTTGTCCTTCACCTTGCGCAAGGCCTTAATGGTTGCATCGTTCAGGAGCCATACGGCCTTGCGGCGGTACGGGATGCGCAGGGAGTGATACAGGTCGATGACATCATCAAAGGTGATGGATGCGCCATTGGCTATCACGCCCAGCTCCGCGGACGGGAACACGCCAGTCGGCTTGTTCTTCCCGTCACCGGTGAGGAAGGCTTCTTCTTCCTTCGTGCCGATACGGCGGGCAAATTCACCGGCAATGTAGCTTTCCAGGTCGAAAGCGCTGTCGTTCAGCAGTTCTTCCGACACACGGATAGCCGTCCCCAGCTTGTACGCCCCGATGGACTGCTGGCCGAAGGTATCCTGGCTGTCCGGGTAGAGGCCGTTCTCTTCCATCCAGGACGCTTCGCCATGACCCGTCACGATGGGAATCTTGCGGTCGCCGCTGGTGTGGATGACCGTGGCCAGTCCGCGGAAGAAATTCTCTTCCTGGAGCTTGTCGATGAGCTGGTGTTCGAATTCGTCCGGTACCAGATAGCCACCATCAGCATCGGTGCCTGCACTCAGGGCGTTCTGTACATCAATGAAGTTCTTATGGCGGATGCTGTCCCAGAAAGCCTTACGATAGGCATCGGACGCACGGCCTCTCTTTTCTGCTCCATTCTGGCCTGCGCCAGGGAGTTCAGTAATCGGCATCGTGGTCGGCTGGGACAGCTGGGCATCGAGCTGCTGCTGGCGTTCCAGGCGGTCGATTTCTTTGCCGAGGTTCACCACATCCGCTTCCATCTTGTCGTAGCGAGCCGCATCTTCTGCAGAGACCATGCCGTTTTCATCACGGACGGTATCCAGAAAATTCTTGGCGGCATCCCACAGATTCTTGCGTTTCTCACGCAGTGCTAAAATCGTATCCATTGTTGTCCTCCTTAATGAATGAGCAATGCCAGCCGGTTCTCCAGGGAAGCGGCTGGCACTTTATTGACAGGTTCACGTGGTTTTAATTTCTGTACTAACGAATTGGTGACAGTAACAGGGGTGTAAATCATGGCTTCCGGCTGCTCCCCATCGTCTTTCTTCTGGTCGAAGAGGATTTCATCGGCAAAGCCAAGTTCCACGGCCTTCTTCGCGTTGAGCCAGGTCTCGTCATCCATCATGTGCGAAATCTTCGTGCGGGCCAGGCCGCTCTTGATTTCGTAAGCGTTGATGATGCTCTCCTTGACTTCGCTCAGCATGCCGATGGTCTTTTCCATCTCTGCCTGATCGCCATAGGCCAGGGTCGCCGGATTATGGATCATCAGCATGGCCACTGGCGACATGCAGACCTTGGTCCCGGCCATAGCGATGACGGACGCAGCCGAAGCGGCCAGGCCGTCAATCTTGACGGTGACGTTCCCCGGATAATCCATGAGCATGTTATAGATTTGGGCAGCGGCAAAACAGTCACCGCCCGGACTGTTGATCCAGAGTGTGATATCGCCGCTGCCCGCATTCAGTTCTTCTTTGAATGCCTTCGGTGTCACTTCATCGCCCCACCAGGTCTCATCCGAAATCTGGCCGTCCAGATACAGCGTCCGTTCACTGCCGAAAGAATCCGGTGCTTCGTTAGTCACCCACTTCCAAAATTTATGTTTCATTCGTATCTCCCTTCTGGGCAAAAGCCCCGGCATCCTTGAGCTTGGTCATGCTGCCATTGACAAGGTATAGATTACCGCCCTCTTCATCCGACACGGGATTCATGTCTTCCATCTCCCGGATATCGTTGGCGGACAGCCAGCCGTTCTGCCGGCCGATGCTGTACCCGGTCATGCGGCTCTCATAGTCGCCGCGCATGAGACCGTTCACGTTGAACTTCAGGAAATACTGTTTCTTCTCTTCCGGCAGGAACAGGGCTTTCTGCATGGCCTGTTCCCAGCGGATGACCCATGGATCCAGCGTGTACTTCACAAATTCCATGGACTGCTGCTCAATATTATTGAAGGAACTTTTCTCCAGGTCGCCAATCATGTGTGGCGGGATGCGGTAGAGCCGGGCAATCTCATCGAGCTGGAACTTCCGTGTTTCCAGGAACTGTGCTTCTTCCGGCGGGATGCCGATCTGCTGGTACTTCATGCCTTCTTCCAGCACAGCCACCTTGTGGGCATTGCCCGTCCCCCGGTAGACGGCATTCCACGAATCCCGGACTTTGGCCGGATCCTTCAGAACGCCTGGATGTTCCAGCACCCCGCTGGGGCTGGCCCCGTTCGCAAAGAAAGAGGCACCGTATTCCTCGCAGGCCATGGTCATGCCCACGGCATTGCGGGCCATGGCAATCGGCGAATAACCGACCAGGCCGTCAAACCCAAGGCCGGGGATATGCAGCACTTCTTCCTTCTGCAGGGCCACCTGCCCGTACGGCTTGATGTTCGGATTCTCGTCTCCCGTCTTGGTATACAGATAAAAAATCTTTCCCCGGTCATCCCGGCAGACGGTCATCTTGTCCGGCCTGAGCGGGTATAGTCCCTGTACCCGCCCTAATCGGTCGCGGATGATCTGGGCGTAAGCATTGCCCCAGATGAGCAGGTGGCTCATGAGCGTTTCCCGGAAGATAAACGAAGTCATCTCCGGATTCGGCTCATCATGGAGCAGATGGTACAGCGGATGGTCATAGACCCGCTCCTTGCCGCCAGGCGTGTAACGGTACAGCTGGAGCGGCAAGGCCGCCAGAGTTTCCGCCAGGATGCGGACGCAGGCATACACTGCCGTCGTCTGCATAGCCGTGAACTCGTTCACCGTCTTGCCACTGGCAGAGGGGCCGAACAGATAACGAAAATCCGTGCCGATATAATAGTTCTGAGGCTTGTCCCGGGTACGGAACAGGCTGGATAAAAAGGGGATTCTCATAAAATACCTCCAAAAACGGGCACAAAAAAGCACCTGCCATTTTTGCAAATGTCTTTAAAATGCAATAACACCTCGTTCGTCATAGACACTGCCACTGCCAGTCCCGTTGCGGATGCAGCGGTCTAGTGCCATGATGGACGCCACGATTCCGTCAATCTTTTCGACGGATTTTTCTTTGTCCGGCTTGATGTTCCCCGCAGGATCTTGGCGCATGACGACGTTGCTGGCCATCCATTTGAGAACGGGATTGCCGCCATGGATGATGTTCCCTTCCATCAGGAGCTTGAACAGCTCCTTCGACGGCGGCGACATATCCTTGAACCCCTGGCCGAAAGGCACCATGGTGAAGCCCATATCTTCCAGGTTCTGCACCATCTGGGTGGCGTTCCAGCGGTCATAGGCGATTTCCCGTATGTGGTACGTTTCCCCCAGGCGTTCGATAAACTTCTCGATGAAGCCGTAATGGATGACGTTCCCTTCCGTCGTCTGGATGAAGCCCTGCTTCTGCCAGACGTCGTAGAGAACATGGTCCCGGCGGCACCGCAGTTCCAGCGTGTCTTCCGGCAGCCAGAAGAAAGGCAACAGGATGTATTTCTCATCATCGCTCCGTGGCGGGAAAGCCAGTACCAGGGCCGTGATATCCGATGTACTGGACAAGTCCAGCCCGCCGTAGCACATCCGTCCCCGCAGGGAATCCAGGTCAATGGGAAGGCTCCCCTTGTCGTAGACCTGTTCCGGTATCCAGCGGATGCTGGCCGAAGTCCAGATATTGAGCCGGAGCTGCTTAAAGACATTCTCTTCCGCCGGATTTTCGACAGCATTCCGATAGGCTTCCCGGACGCGATCAATCTGAATGGTATGCCCCAGAGAAGGATTGGCTTTGTACCAATTGGCTTCATCCGTCCAGTCTTCCTCATGTTCCAGGCCATAGACCACGGGGTAAAAGGTGGAATCTTTCTTTCGGCCCGCCATCAAGTCAAGGGCCTTTGTGTGCAACTCATAGCAGATACTGTTCTTGTCGTTGCCCGCCGTCGTGATGATGAAGAAGAGCGGCTGCTCCCGGGCATCGCCGGAGCCTTTGGTCAGGACATCATAGAGCTTGCGGTTCGGCTGGGCGTGGATTTCGTCAAAGACCAGGCCCGACACATTGAGTCCGTGTTTGGTCCCGGTTTCCGCCGACAGCACCTGGTAGAACCCGGCGTTGCGATAATTGATGATGCGCTTGCCCGCCGTCCGTATCTTGGAGCGGCGCATCAGGGCCGGACTCATCTCGACCATCTGCCGTGCCACATCAAAGACAATGGAAGCCTGGTTGCGGTCACAGGCCGCACCATACACTTCGGCACTCGGCTCGTTATCGGCATAAAGAAGGTACAGGGCGATGGCTGCAGCCAGCTCGCTTTTCCCGTTCTTCTTTGGAATCTCTATATAGGCCGTCAGGAACTGCCGCTTCCCGTTTTCCTTGACGATGCCGAAGAGATCACGCACAATCTGTTCCTGCCACGGCAGGAGCAGGAACGGCTGCCCGGCCCATTTGCCTTTGGTATGACAGAGATGCTCGATGAAGGCAACCGCCCTGTCGGCCTTGTCCTTGTCGTAATGGGAATCCGGCAGCATGAACGCTGACGGCTTATATACAAATGCCAAACTTGTCACCCCCTTAACAGCAGTTCCATTTCATCCGTTTCTTTTTCTGCCCCGTTCTCTTCCCCAACTATGCGGCTCCGGGCTGACGGGGTCAGGCCAAACTGCTCACAGAATTTCAGCATGATCTTGAGGTTCGTCTGAGCAATGGATACCTGCGGTACCTGCTGCAGGTAGCCGTTCGGCGTCCGCACCATATCCCCATGCTGGGTGATGAACTCTTCCGCTCCTTTCCATCGGGCATATGCCTGGCAGTACCCGGCAAAGGCCATCATATCCAGGTTGGTCAGCATCCCCATCCCAGCAAGGACTTTCCCCAGCCGCTTCCATTCTTTCTTGGCGTCATCTTCCAGCCAGTCCGGGCAGCGAGGGAGCCGTCCCTTTAGCATGGGTTCCTTCTTATTGAGGGGACGATGGCCGGGATTGCCTTCCAGCACCTTGAGCGCCGTCGGCTTCGGTTTTCTTCCTCGTACAGCCAATGGCGCTCACCTCCCAATAAAAAAGCCCTTGCGGGCTGTACGACAGAGGGGACCGCATCTGCGTTCCCCTCGGGTTCTCTTTTTTAATTCTTCATGACCCATTCGATGGCGTGGCCATTGTCTTCGAACAGTTCGACGCTGACTGCCTATCCGATATTTATGCATCTTATTCGATGACTTCCCATTCGTCGGTTCCGGGTATCAGCCCAAGACTGCTGCCTGTATCCCACTGTACATGGATGGTTCCAGCATCATCGACGAACTGGACGGTGCCTTCAGTTCCCTTGGGCGGAGCTTGCCTGTCATCCATGGCGATAAGCCGGAGCCGCGTTCCTTCCATCCGTTCCCGGCTGTGCCGCAGGCCGGCTCGCAGGATAGACAGGTCGAAACCGAACCTGCGGTAATCCCGCTCCATGTTCTGATAATACCAGTCCTCCGGAATACCGAACCGCCGGTCTTCGTGCATGATGTACACAAGACCGCTGATGATGCCGTCATCTGTTTCCACATCCACTTCTTTTTTATAATAGAACCGCGGGAAGCCTTCATAGGCATCGAGCCGCCGTTCATCCGCCGGAGAAATGCGCCAGAAAACAACCGGCACGAAGGCATCCGCCTTCTTCTCGATAGTGGCGTAACATCCTGTCAGAGAACCTTTGAAGAGGAGTTCATAGCCCCGGATTCGGCCCGTCCCTGAAAGAACGGCGTCAGGACACCGTCTTGCCATCTGTACTTCACTCATGTTGCTGCCGTAGGCAATGTAGATTCTTTGTTTCATCGCTCTCATCCTTTCTGAAGGGATTACCCTTCTACCACCCCAAGGGCAGCCGAAGCTGCCCGTAAGGCTATCCCCTTCAAGCGGCGGCATTGCGCCATGCGGAATTGCCCGTGAGGTGTTTCAGGAAGTGGAGCCGGCAGGTCTTGAACTCGTCACCGATGAGTCCGAGCCGGAGCATCCAGCACCGGAAAGCGTATTTCTCATTGTCCGTTTCGGTCTTTCGGGCCGAGGCTTTCTTCTGGGCCAGGGCCTGATGAGCGACGGCCAGGCAGAACTGAATGTATGCCTTGATTTCCCCAGCGTGGAGTGTCCCGTTGAAAAGCCGGAACTCGACGGTTCCTTTGGTGAAGGTGGCATGCAGGTTCAGCCCGTGGTAGCGGGTGCTGTTGTAATGATGGTTCCGTCCGTAGGGTGCTTCCTGATACCAGAGGTCGGCGATGCCGTCCAGCGTGTCCGGCTTTTTCCGGTTGAGATCCTTCAGGAAGGTGGTGTTCGTTTTCCGGCAGTATCGGCTTTCCCGCGAGGGGTTGATCTGGAGGGCGCGGTAAATCATGTCTTCCTTGCTCGCCATAATGTTCACCAGGTTCCGCAGGGTCTTTGCCGTGAAGCGTTCGGCCCCGATGTGGATGTGGATGCCGCAGGACTTATTGGCAAAGGCCCCGGCCTTGCGTAGCATCCGCACCAGTTCCTGCAACTTCGGGATGTCTTCGTAGGAAAGAATGGGACTGACCACTTCCGTGCGGTAGAAGCTGGAAGCATCTGTAATGTTTCCGTTCACCTTCTTCTGTGGAACCAGGCTGGAGTCGTTCATGGCTTTCCATTTCCGTCCCTGTTCATCCCTTGCGGTGTAGGTATCGTAGGCTCCGCCTTCATGCCTGCTTTCTGTCCCGAAGAAGCGGGCCATGAGGCTGGCGGCCCGGCTTCTCGTAATCCCTGTCATTTCCATTTCGATGCCAAAGTGTAGTGTTTTCATAATCCTCTCTGTCCTTTCTATGTGTGCGTGTGTTCTTTTGGTACACTATATATCACTCTAAAGGCACACAATAGCAAGTCATTTTGAGAATAATTATGAATTAAATTGAAAATTTATGGGTTCTGATGCCGGCGTTCCTTCTGCTTTCTGGCATGAGCCTTGGCTTCTTCTTCCGTGCGGAAGGCGCTCCATCCCTTCAGGCCTTTTAGCAGGGCCATGCGCGATTCGTGGCTGGCCCTGGTCCCCATGCCGATGCGCAGGAGCCACATCCGCAGGTAGTACTTCTCGTTTTCAGGCTTCCGTGTGTCAGCCTGAACCCGTTTCGCTTTTTTCGCTGCGCTGACCATGAAGGCCGCTAGTTCAATCAGGGCGCGGTTCTTCACGGCATTGCCGGTTGCGGCAATGCAGAATGTCACCGTATCTGCCGCAATCCAGAAGCCCCGCCCTTCCTTGCGATAGTTCTGATAGATGGCAAAGAAGGAAGTCTGGTCGGTACCAGGTTCTTCTTTCAAGTCTTCCACCAGCCTGTCCGGCACATGGATGTTTTCATGTCCTGCCGCCCGGTTCAGCAGGTACTGCTGGGCGTGGAGCATGAAGACCAGGTTGCGGAGCTGCGCCCCGTCCATGCCATCAACGGGAACCTTGATTTCCATCCTGTCCAGCTCCGTTTCCGTCTGCGGCAGTGCTTCCGATTCTGGCGTTTCATCCTGCTGTGGCGGGTCTTGCGTTACTTCGGTTCCTGTTCCTTCTTCCGGTTCCGGCTGCGGAAGGATTCCGGCTTCCTGCAGGAAAGCCGTGATAGCGGCTTCTGTCTTTTCATCATCGCATTCGATATCGCCATTGCGAAGGATGCGGAAGCCCTGCCCTTCGTAGGCAAAGGCCGGCGTCCCGGTGTAATGAAGCTTTTCGTTATGGTTGAAAGGAATCAGCCGTCTGGCCAGTTCCTTGCGGTCGTTCAGGTTCATCTGAATTGTCATGGTCTATGTACCTCCTTGTTTTGCTAGTACATATATCACTCTGAACGCCGATAATAGCAAGTCATTCTTGCATCTTTTTCTCAAAGAAGCAGGCAATGCCGGCCAAGACGAAATACACGCAGGGAAGGGCGACACCGTTGCCCCACATCTTGTATTCCGCAGAATCCCGGTACGGTTCCTTCAGCCATTTGATAATCTGGTTCCGGGTCTTGGGCTTTGTCTTTTTCCCCAGGGCTTTCCGATGGGTCTCAAAGACATCGCTCCAAAAGCGGATGTCTTCTTCAGACGGGTTCCCTGTTTCCAGATGGCTGCACCACCAGTCCGGGAATCCCTGGAGCCTTGCACATTCTGCCGGCATCAGGCGGCGGACACGAGCATGGCTGTTGATGAGCGGCGGATCTTTATAATCCGTAGCTACCAGGGAACTGGCCATTTCCTTCGCCGCCCGTGTGAAGTGGGAATTCTTGCTGGCACTATAGGTCAGCTCCACCACAGCGATGCCGCCCTGGTTGCTCCCCGGTACATTTCCCGAACGGTCGACGGTCCGGCAGGTATCGCTCTCATAGATATGGTTCCGCATATTGCGGGTGCCGTCCGAGGTCTGCCGTACATCATAGGTTTTCTTTTCTCTGTTGCCCCCGCCCTGCAGGACCAGCGGCTGGTTGTTGCCGCCCGTCCCGTACCGTGCCGTGAGTGATGGGTTCACAGAGAGCGGCCCCTTGTACCGGGCATCGGCTCCATGGTTCTCAAACACCGGACCCGGCAGATTGACGATGACCGGAGGATGATGGGCTTCTGCCCGTAAGGTGTTCGTCCGCTCTTCCGTCACATCCATTCGGATGCCGCCCTGGTCATTCAGGCAGATTGTGCCTGCCGTTCCAGGGCCAGGCGCAAGACGTCCGGCAGCACCCTGCCATGCTCGGAAGCCCTTCGCAGAATACCCTGACAGGCCCTCGGACTCAAATAGAACCTTTCCGGCACTTTGTCCATCAAAATCTGCGACAAGGTAGATGCGCTTTCTTCGCTGGGGGACGCCCCAGTATTGGGCATCGAGGACGCGCCAGGCCACAGAGTACCCGTTTCCCAGGATGCATCCCGCAGGCTGCCATCTGGCACAGCCAGCCACTGAAACTGCAGGGTCTTTGATGCGGCAGATTTCTTCAAGGACCGTCCGGAAGTCCTCTCCCTTGTTGCTGGAGAAAGCCCCAGGGACATTCTCCCACACGATATATCTTGGATATTGTCCATTCGTTTCTTCCCTCATTTCCTTCACGATGCGCACTGCCTGATAGAACAGCGAGGACTGCGAACCGCCAAGGCCATCCCTTTTTCCGGCAATCGACATATCCTGGCAGGGACTGCCGAAGGTAATGATGTCTACCGGCTCGATTTGTGCGCCGTTTATGGCACTCACATCGCCGTAATGCTTCACAGATGGCAGCCGTCTCGTCGTCACGCAGATGGGGAACGGCTCGATTTCCGAGTTCCATACAGGACGGATGCCCGCCAGGATGGCGCCCAGTTCAAAACCGCCGCTCCCGGAGAACAGGCTGCCCAGCTTAATCTGTTCCATCATCTGCCACCTCCGCATACGGGATTTTCTCGTCCCCGCGCAGGACAAACACACCCGCGTCCCCATATTCACTGATGTAGCGCCTGACGATGACGTCGACGAACTTCTCGTCCAGCTCGATGCCGTAACAGATGCGGCCCGTCTGCTGGCAGGCCATGAGCGTAGAACCGGAACCGAGGAATGGGTCCAGGATGATGCAGTGGCTCATGGATGAATTCTGTATAGGGTACGCCATCAGGGCTATAGGCTTCATGGTGGGATGCTCTTTGCTGGCTTTCGGCCGGTCGTATTCCCAGATGGTCGTCTGTTTGCGGTCAGAATACCATTGATGCCTGCCGTTCAGCTTCCAGCCAAAAAGGCACGGTTCATGCTGCCATTGATACGGGCTACGTCCCAGTACCAGGGCGTTCTTCTTCCAGATGCAGCAGCCAGACAAGTAGAATCCTGCGTCCTTGAATGCCTTGCGGAAGTTCAGCCCCTGGGTATCTGCGTGGAATACATAGATGGAAGCATCCTGCTCCATGTTCTGTTCCATATTGACAAAGGCCGCGAAAAGGAACTGGTAGAACTTGTCATCCGGCATATTGTCGTTCTTGATCTTGCCGGCTGTTTCTTCCACATCGACGTTATACGGCGGATCCGTCAGCACCATGTTGGCCTTCTTCCCCGCCATCAGCCGTTCATAGGTTTCCGGCAGCGTCGCATCGCCACAGATGACGCGGTGGTCACCCAGGAGCCAGATATCTCCCGCACGGGCGACAGTCGGCTTTGCCAGTTCGCCGTCGACATCAAAGTCATCTTCCTTGATTTTCTTGTTGTACACTTTCGAGAAGAGCTGCTCGACTTCCGGTGCTTCAAAGCCCGTCAGGTCGACGTTGAAGTCGACGCTCTGCAAATCGACGATAAGGTCGGCCAGGAGCTGTTCGTTCCAGGCACCCGTGATTTTGTTGAGCGCAATGTTGAGCGCCTTGACCTTATGCTCATCCTCGATATGGACAACGACACACTGGACTTCTTCGTAGCCCAGGTTCTTCAGTACGGTCAGGCGCTGATGCCCGCCGATGACCGTCATGTCGTAATTGACGATGATGGGTTCCACATAGCCAAACTCCTGAATGGACTTCTTGATTTTCTCGTATTCCTTGTCGCCAGGCTTCAGCTGCTTCCTGGGGTTATATGCCGCAGGCTTCAGCTGGCCGATGGGCAGCATCTTCCATTCCATATCCGATGTCTTCACACGCTTGCTCCTCTCTGAAGGCAGCCGCCACCGCTCTGCCGTAACCGGCGAGGTGGTGCCACCTGCAATAATTCCGTACGCTGTCCCGTGACAGCTTGGTCTTTCTGGCGATGGCCTTGTAGCCCATCCCCTGCTTCCGCATGTCTTCTATCTGCCGGCGCTGGCAGTCGTTCATGACAGGCTCCTTTCACACAACAAAAAAGCTCCGGGCCAAATAGCCTGGAGCAGATGATTCGATTTTAGATGCCGGGTATCCCCCCTTATGAATTTCGCGTTTTTTCACGTTTGAGGGGGCGGCGGTCATGGACGGAAGGGCTGCAGAGATTTGCATCCCCCGCCCTACGGACGGATTCAGTACTTGTACTCGATGTTCCGGTCTTCGGTCATCGTCTTATGGTCATGACAGCTCTTGCAAAGGGGCTGCCAGTTCGTTTCGTCCCAGAACAGTTTCGCATCACCGCGATGCGGTTTGATATGGTCAACGACCGTTGCCGGGACGAGACGGCCTTTTGCTTTGCAGCGGATGCACCAGGGATGACGTTTCAGGAAAAACTTCCTGGCCTTCTGCCACTCCCATCCGTAGCCACGTGTTTCTGCATCAGCCCGGTCGCCCTGGCACTGCCGTTCATGTTCCTCACAATATTTTCTTCCATACGGCACCAGCCTGGGGCAGCCCGGATATTTGCAGGGCGTCTTCGGTCTTCTGGGCATTTACATCATCTCCGGCATCAAAAAAGGACCGATGGCGTTCAAGCCTCGGTCCTTCATTCTTTTCTTGCTGATTATAGTATATCTTACAGAAGCCTGTGACATCAAGTGCTGCTTTAGTGACATTCAGTGACATTCGCCAGGAATCTCGATGTGTTTCAGGGCTTCGTCATGCAGCCGATACACCTGGCGGATATGAAGTCCGAGAGTATCGGCAATGGATGCCCAGTCCTTGAAAGCCAGGTAGCGGAGTTCCAGGACGACCCGTTCCCGGGCATCTGGCACTCGGCTGACAGCCATCATGATGTCTGCCTTGAGTTCGACCAGGACGTCGATGGCTTCATCCACTTCCTGTTCCATATCCATCATACGGGCGATGGTTTCTTCCAGACGGTGCGGATTGGGTGTCCCGCTTGGCGGCACCGGGCTGAGTGTCGATGACGCCTTGATAGCCAGCTGCCGCAAAGACGATACCTGCTCCAGCTTGCTGTCTATCTGTATGTTGATGTTCCGTGCCTGTTCCAGGTACGCCTTGGCTTCCATACGCTTTTCTTCTCCTTCTGTTTCCGGTTTCATAGTATACCCCCATTTTCTGTTTCCGTCATGCCCAGGTCAGCCTTTACGGCTTCAATCAAAGCCGCCTGGGTTCCGTCTTTGTGTTTCAAGACGTTCAGGATGCGTTCATCAATCGTGTCCTTGGCTACGATGTGCTGTATGATGACCGTCTCGTCCGCCTGCCCCTGCCGCCAGAGCCGGGCGTTGGTCTGCTGGTACAGCTCCAGACTCCAAGTCAGGCCAAACCAGATCAAGATGGAACCGCCCTGCTGCAGGTTCAGGCCGTGTCCGGCAGAGGCCGGATGGATGAGGGCCACAGGAATCTTTCCCGCATTCCAGTCGGCGAAATCCTGCGGCTCCTTCAGCTCCCGGGCTTCCATCCGCTGCTGGATACGGTCTTTATCATGCTTGAACCAATAGGCCACCAGGACCGGTTTCCCGTTGGCGCTTTCCACCAGGTCTTCTAAGGCATCCAGTTTCCGGTCATGGATGGCCGCCACGTCCTTGCCATCGGTATAAATCGCGCCATTCGCCATCTGCGAAAGCTTCAGGGTAAGCGATGCGGCATTAGCAGAGGTGACCTCGCCGCCTGGAAGCTCCAGTACCAGGGACTTCTTCAGCTTATCGTACCGTTTCTTTTCCGTTTCACTCAAGCAGACCTCTTTCGCTACGCTCACCAGTTCCGGCATCTCCAGATAATCTGTTGCCTTCATGGACACGGTGATGTCGGAAATCTGGTGATAGATGGCTTCTTCCGCTCCCGGCAGTGGCTTGTAGGAATACACCACCATGCCGTTGCGTTTGTCTGGCTGGAAGTAGAGGTTCCGGTACTGGCTGATATATCTTCCCAGACGCTCTCCCATATCCAGGATGCGGAACTCAGCCCAGAGGTCCATCAAGCCATTGCCGCTGGGCGTCCCTGTAAGGCCGACGATGCGTTTCACTTTAGGACGCAGGGCCTTCATGGCACGGAACCGCTTCGACTGGTGGTTCTTGAAACTCGACAGCTCGTCCAGAACGACCATATCGAAATCCAGGCGGCTGTTCTCATAGAGCCAGGCCAGGTTCTCGCGGTTCACGATATAGATATCCGCATCCTGCTGCAAAGCCCGCCGCCGTTCTGCCACGGTTCCCACGACCACACTGCAGGTCAGCTCTTTCAGGTGATCCCACTTCCTGAGTTCATCCGGCCAGGTGTCTCTCGCCACCCGCAGCGGAGCTATCACCAGCACCCGCTTAACTTCAAAGGCATCATACATGAGGTCACGGATGGCCGTCAGCGTTGTCACCGTCTTGCCAAGGCCCATGTCTAGGAACAGGGCTGTAATGGGATGGGACTTGATGTATTCGATGGCGTATTTCTGATAATCATGCGGCATGAACTTCATGCACCTCCGCCCCCTTTCCCATCAGGCATGTGGGCGATAGCCTTCAGGACTGCGGGAATATCCTCCATGGCATCCAGGACGAATACCTGGTAGCCCAGCCGTCGCAACATGGCATGGCGCTTCAGCTGCAGCGGCCTTGGCTTCTGCCCCGGCGCCTTTACTTCCACAAAGCCCATCTTCCCATCAGCCAATAGAATCAAGCGGTCCGGCATACCTGCAAATGATGGCGAAACAAGCTTCACTGCCTTACCGCCAGCCTTCTCCGTTTCCATCACCAGGTGGTGTTCGATTACTTTTTCTCGCATATTACTCACCTCTTTTTTATAGGGGTGCAGGTCGGTGAAGGTCGTTTCATAAACTTCCCTTAAAGACATTTTTTCTATTTTTCAGCCCTAAAGGGGGTTTATATATTGACCTGCACCGACCTGCACCCTTCCCTTTTTCTTACAGGAAATCTGTGACTTTCAGCTTCAGCCCATAAATGAAATACCCGGCTTTCCGCTTACGCCTGTCAAACCCAGTTTTCTCTAATGCTCCGTAAAAATCCGTCGTACTGCGGGTATACTCGTTCATCTGCTGGCAGTACAGCCGATAGGCCGTATAAAGTTCCCCGGACTTCTCGCTGAAAGAGGCATCTTCTTCACAGCAGTCATCCAGGAAATGCCGAAGCCAGTCATTCTGCCCGCGGTATTCATTGATGGCAGATGCGACGCAATCAGGCGTATCCAGGTGATAGTTCTTGGCAATGACCCTCTCCGCCCCTTCGATAATCCACTGCAGGATGGCAGGACCGGCTTTCTCCACCAGGTAGTCTGCGTAGTTCTTGATGTCGCTCTTCCCTTCGAACTGGGCCTTGAAGGGCATGACGATAAGACGCCGCCATGTCCCTTCGTCATTGGCTCCCACCCTGGGCAGGTGGTTCGTGTAGAGGACCAGCGTGTGTGTCGGTACGAACTTAAAAGGATCCTTATACTTCTTTTCGCCGCTCACTTCATCCGTCGAGCAGAGCTGTTTCAGGATGGACGTAGAAAGCCGGACGCCTTCTTCCATTTCGGCGGCAATGATCATGCGCTTCCCCTTCAGCTCCGCCATTTCCGGACGGACGTTCCGCTTGCAGCCTGCCGTCAGGGCATCGGCAGAGATGCCGCCGCAGTAGCTGCCAAGGACGCGGGCCAGGGAATTCCAGTAGGTCGACTTGCCGTTGCGGCCGTCGCCGTACGCGATGACCAGGGCTTCTACATAGACTTTGCCGATAGCCATGAGACCGCTGATTTCCTGGGCGTAGTCGATGAGCGCCGTATCGCCGGTAAAGAACTGCCGGACGGCCTGTTCCCAAATAGCTTTCCCTTCGATGCCCGGGTCTACAGAGGTACATTTCGTGATGAAGTCCGTCGCTCGGTGTTCCTGCCGTCCCCGCATCCCTTTCCGCAGATCATATGTATAAGACGGGGTGTTCAGCAGGAATTCATCTGCATCCAGTGCCTGGATAGGCATCTGGACCATGGGTTTCAATGCTTGCAAGGCCGACAGGATATAGCGCATATCGCGGCGTTTCAGGACAAACTTCCGGTACGCTTCTGCGGCAAGGTAGGCGGCGTAGGCTTTGGTCTGCTTTTCCTCAATCATCTTCTCCAGGTTCCGTCCGCCCTTACGGATGATATCTTCCGAAATCCCTGTCCCTGCTAATTCCCTGAGTGCCTGCTCGGACTGTTCATTAGCATCAGCCAGCTGCAAATCCAGGAATTCTTCCGCTGCACCGACCGCTGCCTGCCGCGATTCTTCCCAGCAGATGCCATCGTAGCGGATGAAATCCGTGCTGTCGGTGTAGCGCAGCTCGTTGCCGTATTCTCTGGCGATGACCTTGGCCTGGCCGATATCCGAATAATCCTCCGGCCGCAAGGAGTCCCGGGTGCCGAAATCGTTGTTGTATTCATCCGGGCTGACGTAACCTTCCTGCTTTGCGATGCGCTTGCCGAACCGTACGGCACTGCCCCAGATAGTGTTCAGCTCGGTGTCGGGAAGCGGCGGGTCGCACTTTTCCGCTTCGTCGAGGAAAATCTGGTACGCCTTTTCCGTCGCCCCGTAACGTTTGATGACGCGGCCGGCAAAACGGCTCATAGTGCTGTTCCGGCGTCCGGCCGGGATACTGCGTGACTCGGTATCTCCCACTTTGAGTACCTGGTCGATTGTCGTTTCCCCGTCCTGCCACAATACTTTCTCGACAGGGCAGCCATAGATGAACCGGGCTGCATCGAGAGCCGCTTCATCGAAGAAGGGATACGCCCGGTGGATTGCCCGTTTCAGTTCTGTATAGTGCTGTTCATCCGTAATATCCGGGATCCCGAAATAAGCATGGAAGCGCGGTCTGGCACACTTCCCGTCCTTGGGTTTCATGTGATTCCTTGATGGCACGACGGCCACCGAGACTTTCGGCAGTATGGCCAGGAGCTTTTCCATGGAAATCCAGTCAGCAGGATTCTCCGAGTGGGTGTTGTCACAATCCATGACCAGGACGTCGGCGGAGAGAAAATTCTCCCGCTTCCGATAACAATCTTTGAAGGCTACGCAGACATGATCGAAGGCGGCTGCCGCCTTCAGGTCCTCGGCACAGCTGATTTTCTGCTGCCTGGGATAGCGGCAATTCGCTTCCACGCCAGCAAAGTCTGACCTATAAAGTGTAAAATCCATCTTATTTCACCTCGTTAATATACCGAATTGTTTTTCCTTTTCTTTGGGCGTACTGGATTTCTTTTTCCATTCCCGCCGAAATCACATCGCCAAAGACCCAGAGTTCGACGCAGCGGGACAATAGTGCGATATCCATAAAGAGTGCCAGTTCCCGTTCCGATTCTTCGTCGAGGAACTGCGGTAGATACAGATGCGGTGCCAGAGGGATATATCCCTGGTCTACCGTATAGCGGCAGTAGGCACAGGCTTTCCGGATATTTTCTTCCACATCCCCGGCATAGGGCGAACACACGTACACAACAGGCATGAACGGGAACCTTTGTGGTTCCACGTTCCTGATTGCCTGATACGCTGTCGGGTCCGGATAGTACTCTGCATTACGTTTCGGATTGTTTTCCATGCAGTTCCATCCACCCCTCCGCACATTCATCGCACAATACTGCCGTTCCCACCAGGTCAGCGTCACTGTCTGACAGGACATCCTTCAGATTGACAGGTACTTCCCTGCCACAGACCGGGCAACGGCAGAAAACGTTTTCGTCATTGATTTCGACCGTCACATCGACACCATCCTTAAGTGGTTCTTTTACGTAAAACATGTTTCATCCCTCCAGTTCCGTCTTGTAATAGGTCATGAGCATCTGCTTGCGCTGCTGGAAATCCGGGCAGGAATACAGCAGGCCGTAATCCAGGTGCTGCAGCCGGTCCAGAGCATGGATCTGCTGTGCAGTCAGATAAGGCCGGATGCTCTGCCCTTTTTCGATGCCGTTGGCCAGCCGGAACTGCTTGGCAGACATCCCCAGGACGATGCGGTTCAGCATGTCGGCTTCATTGCTGAAGTGATATGCCTTCGGGCTTTCATGCAGCCGGCAGATCATGTCCGTCAGCATCGGGAATTCCTGCCGGGCAGACAGGAGCGACCGGATGCACTGCTCCATCTCGTTGAAACGCTGGATATAGAGTTCCTTGAAGTGCATCGCCTTCGAGCCTGTGTAGCCCATGACCAGCATGGTGAACCCATCGCGGGTCAGCAGGTAACGTGGCAGTTTTCTTCCCCTGGCATCACGATATGTATTGCCCTCAAAATTGAGTGCAATGAATTCCGGGCTTAATCCAGAATTGGATGCAGTGATTCGTCCGATATCACGCAGAACGTTATAATGCTGTTTTTCAAAAGTCGCTGCAACAAACAGGCTGTCGACCCTTGGTACACCTCTCTGATCAGCAAACACGCCAAATTCATCTTCTGGAATCAAAAACTTCATAGCGAATCCCGCCTTTCTTAAAATAAATATCCGAGGAAATTCCCTCTGATAGTGAAAGGACAGGAATCACTATGTTAAGTACCGGGAAATCAATCTTTTTTATAAAATTCGCACTCATACCCGTCTGCCCGGAGTAATAGCCCTTCAGCCCACGACGGCGTCCGGCCCATCTGCTCACAGATGGCATCGACGCTAGTGTCTTTGGAACACTCGATAATCAGTTCATCATGGACATGGCCGACGATGGCGCAGCATCGCAGCGTCTGCATGGCATAGCAGAGGATGTCCCGGCTGATGCCCTGGACGATGTTCTCCACGAACTTCGGGCCATAGCTTTCGAGCCGTTCCCACTTCTTCGTTGCGCCGATGCCTTCATAGGTGACGGATTCCCCACCGAAGCGGTTCTCGCCTATCCGGGGCTTTATGTAGGAAAGCCGCCGTCCGCTGGGGAGCTGTATGAACAGCATGCCGCTCTGATACAGAAAGCGGATGCAGCCAGTCCGCATGGGGATACGTTCCTTGATGGCTGTCTTCACGGCGGCGTCCACCTGCCACCAGAAATCGACGATGTGCGGATTGGCTGACCGCCAGGACCGCACCAGAGGATACAGCTCATTTTCCGTAAGTCCCATGTCCAGGGCGCCCATGGCCTTCAGCGCTCCTACGGAGCCGCCATAGCCAAGGGCCAGTTCTGCGATTTTCCCTTTCTGCCGGAGATGCCCGTTGACGCCATGCTTTTCTACGGGAACGCCGAACATGGAGCTAGCCGAGGCGCAGTAAATGTCGCCATTCCTGGCAAAGACATCCGAACGCCATGTTTCTCCTGCCAGCCACGAAAGCACCCTGGCTTCAATGGCCGAAAAATCCGCTACGGCAAACTTCAGTCCCTGCCGGGGCACAAAGGCCGTACGGATCAGCTGGGAAAGGACATCGGGGATGGAATCATACAGGAGTTCCATGGCTTCGTAATTTCCCTGGCGTACCAGTTCCCGGGCTTCCGAAAGATCCGGCAGATGATTCTGGGGAAGATTCTGCAGCTGGATGTGCCGGCCGGCAAACCGCCCGGTCCGGTTGGCCCCATAGAACTGGAACATCCCTCTGGCCCGGCCATCCTCGCAGGCCGTCATCCCCATGGCCTGGTATTTCCGGACCGAGGATTTGGCCAGCTTCTGCCGGAGCAGCAACACACTGCGCAGCGGTTCTTCTGCCGTCTTCAGCAGCTTTTCTACCTGCTTTTTGCCCAAGGAATCGGTCTTCATCCCATGCTGTTCCAGCCAGCCGATCATCTGTATGACGGAGTTCGGGTTCTCCAGACCCGTCTTTTCCTTCAGCACAGCCATCAGGCTGTCCCGGCTGCGGGCATCGATGACGATGGCATTTTTAGCCAGCGTCCTGTCGATGGCGATGCCCCGGTCATTGATTTCCTGGTCGAGATGATATTCATCCCATATCGGTTCCGGGACGGGATACTTCTTCAGCCGCTCCTGGATGGCCATTTCCACTTCCACATCCCGTTTGTTGTAGGACTTGAACAGTGTCCATTTATCTGGTGCATGCCGAGGAAGGTTCCTCGTCCTGCCACCATTCGACTTGGTTTCCTTGCAGGGAACACAGAAATAGCGAATCAGGTCTTTGCCTTCCTTCATCTTCTGGCTGTCCAGCTTCAGTACGGCCCCTGCGCCTTCCAGAGAAAGAGGCAGGCCCATATAGGCCGACCAGATCATGGAGCATTTCCATCCCGCCGGATTGAGGAACCTGGCACAGTCCCGGGAAAGCGGATGATGGTCACGGAACGGGTCCAGGCTCATCCCCAGGTCACACAGGTAGCGCGACAGGCAGACCCGTTCAAAGCTGGCATTGAACGCCCACTTGGTAACGGATTCATCGGTCAGGGCATCCAGGATATCGTCCGGGATGCACTCTCCCTGCGCCAGGTCAACGACCTGCACTTCGCCGCCGTCCACCGAATATCCAAAGAGAAGGATTTCAAAGGCTGGCGATTCGGCATATTTGTACACACCGCATTTTGCCAGATTGATATCGCTGAATGTTTCAATATCGATACTGATGGTTTTCATACGCTTCACCTCGAAAAAGCGGCGAGGCACAAGGCCCCGCCGCTATTCACTACTACTTATTTCCGGAAGGATTCCATCTGCTTGCGGTGGTACTCTTCTTCCCGTTCATCCCGGTGCCGAGCCATTTCTTCATCCCGCTGGTCTTTTTTGATATCCGTATAGATCATAGCCACGAAGAATCCTCCGGCGCACAGTGCAACCAGGCAGTACAGGCCATCCAGAATCAGTCTCATCATAGTTTCCATAATCACGCCTCCTTATGCCAGGAAATCATCATCGTCAGCCGTAGCGAAGTCATCTTCTGCACGCGGCTTGCCGCCAAGGGGTTCACCATCACGGATTTTCTGCAGGTTGTTCAGGCCGCAGGCGATGCCCTTGTTGCCATTGCTGTTGAAGGCATAGAAGTTGATGGATGCACGGCCATAGACGCCGGAGTAGACTTCAGAGCGTTCCAGGATATGCTGGCAGTCAGCATCAACGATGCCCGGCTTGGTCGCCGAGTTGGCATTGACGAAGAAGCTGTCTTTATAGGCATCATCGCCCGGGCGTTCCAGGTCGCCGTCACGGAGCGGCGTTTTGATGGCTTCGAGAGCCGGTACAGTGCGGCCATTGCCCTTGAGCTTGCTTTCGCCTTCTTCGTAAGCAGCCTTGATGGCAGCGCGGATTTTTTCTACGGTCTTTGTATCCGACTTAGGGATGATCAGGCTGACGCTGTATTTCGGCGTACCGCCGTTGATGGACTTCGGTTCCCAGACGTTGGCGTAAGACCAGCGCGTATTGACTCCGGTGATTACCTTGCACGGATTGACGTAGTTGTTAGACATAGTAGTTTCCTCCTTAATTTGCAGCGTTAAAATCATCAGCCGCCGTATGCATCGCCGGACGCTTGTCCGATTCCGGTACCAGGACCGGTTTTCCCTGCGGCTTTTCGACTAAATTTGACAGCAGTTCTTCGAACCGCTTCTTGCCGAGCTGTTTTGTCATTGCCGTGATGCCGAGCAGCTTCTTTTCATATGGGTCGAAGCCCGCTTCTTCCACTTTGGCGGCGACTGCTTCTTCACTTACGTAGCGGCGGTTCGACCGGCCTTCGACCAGTTTCCATCCGTCCCACTGCTTGCCGGAAAGGGCTTGCTGCAATGCGTATTCCTTGACATCCCCGGCCCAGTTCACCAGTTCATCGGCCCTCTCCAGGACGGCTTCGATTTCTTCATCCTGCAGCGTGGACGGGACGGCAAAATCATACCGGGCCAGTTCCAGATTGTACTCGGCCCGCTTGCGGCAGGTTGCCTTGATCTTGCAGAAGCGGCAGTGGTCACCGGCTTTATATTCGCCCTCACCTTTCGCCGCCAGTTCTGCCGCAGGCTTCAGCACCGTTTCGGCCCACTGGAGCAGTTCTTCCTTGCTCATGGTGCAGGTGCTGACGTTGTCCCGGCGGGGCTGGAAGATCGTCATGGACACCTGGCGGATATCATAGATGCCATCAAACAGGTTCAGCGCACCGAGGGCATAGCACATCATCTGCGGATTCTTCTCGGAATCCACCAGGACTCCCAAGCCATGCTTGTAATCGATGACTGTCAGGGTATCGTCGGCTACGATGAGGCAGTCGCCTGTTCCAAAACCGCCTGGCACCCACTGGGAAAAGTCCAGCCGCTGTTCGATCATGATCATCGGGTCCTTGCAGGATGCTTTGGCTGTGGCCAGGCATTCCATGACGAACTGCGCGTATTCATCAGTGCATTCCGCCATCTCCTCATCAAAGTACGTGAGTCCCTTCGTCGGATCTTCCAGTTTCTGCCCCAGCGCCGTCTTCACCTTGAATTCGCAGAGCGTATGGGCATCCGTTCCCTGGCGGGCGAATTCACTGGAGGTATCCGGCAGCTTGGCACATTCCTTCGCAGACGGCGGGCAGGCCAGCCAGCGGTAGCAAGAAGATGCGGACAGCACCGCATGTTTATCCGGCATGGCCAATCACCTCCAGTTCCTTCAGGAACGCTTCATACTGTGCCGCATCAATGCCGGACAGCTTGTCCGCCCCGTACTTCTGGATAAGGCTGCGAACTTCGTCCGTGAATCCCTTGCGGGCCTTGTCGGCAGCGACTTTGCGGACATCTTCCAGTGTCAGCGGCTTTTCCAATTTCTCTGATTTCGCTTCCGAAGCTGTCGGATTATCTTCTTTCACCGCCATGGCCTCGGAAATCTTCAGCAGTGCCTTGCCGCAATCGCCCAGGGCCGCTGCCAGTTTCTGCAGTTCATCGTTTGTCATACGGATTGACTCCTTTCGCACATCTTTGCATTGATAAGAGATGGATGTTCCTAGCGATACTGCGGGTCGTGGCGCTGATGGTCATCAGCACCGCCGCCAGTTCCCGGTCCAGCTTTTGCTGCTGAGCCAGTTTTTCAGGTGTCTGTGTGTACATCATCTTGGGTTCCTCCTTCCTAAAGGGCTTCTTCGTTCGCCCTCCACCAGTAATAGGACAACCGCATCATCGTTAAGTACCGATTTTCCAAAAAAATCCGGCCGCTTTGTTCGCAGCCGGATTCCCTGGCTGTTTAGCGATAATCCTTGAGACGGTCCTGCAGTAACGCGTAAAGCTTATGTTTCCGCTTGTTGACGGCTTTCTGACTCAGCCCGACTGACTCCCCGACCGCCGCTTCGCTGAAGCCATCGGCAATCATCGTCAGGATGGTCCGGTCAATGTCTTGCAGTGCAACTAGTTCTCGCCGGAGAGCTGTCAGCAACTCTTTTTTCAGGACAATCTCCTCCAAGTTGAAGTCACATTCCGGTTCCAGCTTGAATTCATCATGGAGCTTGTCAGCGGATACTTCATCATCTCCATGTCGCTGTTTTCTTTTGTCTTCACGCCAGATTGGCCGCATGTAAGCGCGATACTGTTCTTCAGTTGCCGGAATCAGGACAGTACGTACCTTACGGCAGCCGATTTTTGACCAGCGGACTTCACAGTCCTTGTACTCCTCGGTGATGACGTTTTCTGAAGTGAGTTCCAGAGGAATGTAGTACTTTTTGTCTTTGTTTGTCTGTAGATTGGCCATGCGCGATCTCCTTCGCATAATGCGAAGCGAGAATCCACGCAGGCAGCCTGTCGAAATTGACCATAAGATGCATCCTCGCTTCTATGGCCAACCATCCCAGTAGGCTGACGTGATTAACTTTCCAGACCGTCTCCCAGTTCTGGGCACATCCGCGTCCGGATGTGAACGTTGAGACGGAAATTTCATTCAAATGTCTTTATAAGCTCATCTAATTCCCCAAGGTATGATAAAATATAAGTAATTCATGGTGTTTCCTTGGTTGTCCAGATGCTTGCTCATTGGTTCTGCCTTAATTCTAGCAATTCACGCTCATTAAAAATCGGACTGGACGGACAGCCTCGGACAATTTCGGACTGGACTACTTTAAAGGTGGTGTAGCACTTGAAATTTTCAGAGTTTACTTCTGGCTTACTTCCTTTTTGCATCGGACAAATGAAGAAAGAACAATATTTTAATGAAATCATCGGGAATTTCATCCAAGATGCTGCTATGGACTCATGTCCTATCCTTCATAAGAAAGCCGATACAAAATATCGATTTTTAAGAGGTACTCGTAAAATCCAACCTGCAGATGCGAAATACCTTTACGCTAATCGTGACAAGGAAAAGTTTTCTCATTGGATTGCTGATAGAACCGAAGAATGTGATTCTTATGATGCGGTAGCAAAATGGCTGCACGATAATGGAATAGGCAATTCTTGTGTCGACGACGCTTGTGCTGATTTACTTGAAAATATTATTTTGTCGCTTATAGACAACTCAGCAACAAATAGTGAGTTTTCTAATGATTCCTCCGGTTTTACTCACGACATATCTTTAATTGAGGATATTGAGAAAAAAATAAAATTGCTTCCTCGTCCGAGTTCTATCCCGGTTCCGAAAGAAGCAACTGAAAACGAAAAAATATATATTGATGAATTATATAGAGCCTATGGTGATGCAGAAGGTCTCCCATCATTTTCAAAAAACGATTTAGGTGATTATCCTGATTATGCCGATGACCTCGATGATCGTCGAGTTGACTATTATTCTGCCGCTTCTATTCAAAGGGGCGTCTTGGAATTAGGTAGCAATAGACTTTCCAATCAGTTTGACGTACTCAAAGAAGAAATTTTTGATGGGGTAAAAGATACAGCCAGAAAATCCCACCCCAATGGATACGAACGAATGCTGTCGGTAATGGAACAAGCCGTAAAAATATCTGCCCCAAATTATCTATTAAGCTCATCCCCTTATTGGATTAGCGGGAAAATAAAAAAGGGAGTATGTCATTATCTTGTCAATGATCATAAATTAAGGTGGGTCAAGAAAAAACATGGATAATACTAAGGCTATTAGCTCTGCCTTTGAAATGGCATTGCGTGTCCTGCTCTTATTAAGCAAAGTTAAAAATCGTTCAATAACGATTATGCAAATATGTGAAGTTGATTTCATTGCCGTATACGCAGCAGATTTTGGATTGCTGGACGAAAATCTGCATGGGTACGGAACTTACAGATTCAGCGAATTTTTAGCACGAAAGTCAATTGTATCGAAAGCCGTGAAAAACCTAGTTCTTAAAAGATGCATAAGGTTTAAGACATCCAAAAAAGGTTATTTATTCCAAATAACTCCTAAGGGTCTTGATTTTGTTAACGAACTTAAAGTTTCATATGCTGAAGAATATCGATTAGCTGTTGAAACTGTAGTAGATGCCTATAGGTTGTCAGAGTCATATATGTTAAAAGAAATCAATCGATATACACTCCAGTCTTTGCAGGAGGATGCTCATGAATAGATTTTATTTGAATAAATTGATAGTTTCTGGTGGACAACACCAAAGTTCCATAATTGAATTTAATCCAGGATTCAACCTTATCATTGGCCCATCCAATACCGGGAAAAGCTTTATAATGGATTGTTTGGACTATGCTCTTGGAGCATCACCAAGCAAAACGCATCCATCTAAAGTTCTTGATGCCAATAATGGATATGAATTAATATCACTGGAACTTACAACTCAAGGAGGGTCCGTAACACTTAATAGAAAAATTGGTGATAGTAAAATAGAAGTAATCAGTTCAGATCCATCTATTAAAAACGGACGTTATAGTGTTTCCAATACAGCTAAAAAAAATATTAATTCTGTATTTCTATCTCTTTTGGGGATTGATTCTGAGCATAAAATCCTATCTTCAGAGAAAGGAACCACCCAAAATTTATCCTGGCGAACCATATTACATTTTTTCTTTCTTCGCCAGGCTGATATTGCCAGAGAAACCTCTCCACTTATCACGCCCGGATGGAACGCACCGACACCGTCAATAGCTACCCTTTTATTTTTATTAACTGGTAAAGACGCTAATAATTTGCAAAAGCAAGAAGATCCGGCTATAAGCAAGGCAAAGAAAAAAGCTCTTCTCACATACATACAAGAGAAATTAGATGATTTAAGTAAGCGACGGGCTGAATTAGAAAAAGCCGCATCTCAATGTGAAATTGTAGATATTCCTAATGCCATAAAAGAATTGAAAAAACAAATTCAACAAATTAAAAATCACATTGATACAGCCGTATCCAAAGGACATTCCATCATGTCTAAGATTTATGATTTAAATGGTAAACTCTCTGAATGCGAAACTGTAATTCACAATTTTTCCATTCTCCATCAACAATATCAATCAGATATACATAGATTAGAATTCATAATAGATGGTAGCTTAGCATCTCAGAAATTTCCTACAGTTGCACACTGTCCGTTTTGCAATTCCAAAATCACCACCCCACCTGATACTAAATACATAGAAGCATCTTCTGTAGAACTGAAAAAAATAAAGACTCATATTGAAGGATTATTCAAAGCTAAAGAAAGCGTCGAAAAAAAGAGACAGGGGGTGCTACTGAATATAAACAAGCTAGAGGAACAAAAAAATAAAATTGATTCATTGATATCGAATGAACTTACTCCCCAGTTATTCAATATTCAACAAGAATTGGAAGAAAAAATGAATTTCATGCGAATTTCTGGCGAACTGGAATGTCTACAGCAAAATGAACTTCAATATAGGAAGGAATTGTTCGATAAAGAAACTGAAGAAGACCCAGTTATCACTAAACGAAAAATAGCCGATTTCTTTGACTATGATCTTATTCACGGATTCGAAGAAAATCTAATAAAGATTCTAACTGCGTCCAAGATTGGTGGCGCCAATACCGCGCGATTAAACATGCAAAATTTCGACATTGAAATAAATGGTAAGAGTAAGCCAGCTACAATGGGCGGTGGCTTTTGTGCACTTCTTAACACAATAACTACTTATGCTATGAGTGAATACATTATCGAGCAAAACGGCTATGCTCCATATTTCTTTGCATCCGACTCATCGTTAACCCAATTATCAGAATCTGAACAAATCCAGAAAGCAAACACTATTAAGCATAATTTCATTCAGTATCTGGTCGAACATGCGTTATCTCGCCAAGTAATCATGATTGAACAAAAAGAACGGATGCCTTTTATTCCTAAGGAAAATCCAGCCAATGGGATTCATATAATTGAGTTCACCGGAAATAAATATGTAGGCCGATACGGTTTTTTAAATGATGTATTTAATATCGAATAAGATTACCCTTTTGTAATATGAAAAAACGGCAGTAACGATAAAAAGCTATCGTTACTGCCGTATTCATATTGCTCCCCACCAGTTTTCATCCTCAACATACGTCAGCTCTATTTTCGGGCATAAAAAAAGCCGGCTTTCTGCCGGGATACATTAAAACCTCGCTAAATATGGAATTTTAGGCTATGCATACCTTCCTTTAAATTGTATCAATCCCAAGCATCTTTGCTCATAAACTGTATCTCCAGCTTGCGGGTCCAAGAGCATAACCATGAGCTTCACAACTGTTCGCGGTGTATAGAATTCTCCGGCGTTCTTCTTTGATAAGTCTGCAAACTTTTTGATCAGGTACTCATAAGCATCGCCCATCACGTCAGCGGAGTAATTGTTATTACCCACCTTTAACTTGGACATATGCTCGATCAGGTTTTTCAGTCTTTCGTCGCTGAGCTTATTCTTATCCGTCCAGTTCGCGTCGTCGAAACTTGAGAACACCCCAGAAAGGTACTCCGGATTAGCACGCTCAATGCCACTCATCGCTTTTACGATTGCTTGTCCAACATTCTGTGTGACATTTCTCACATCATTCCAATGGCAACCTTTCGGAATAACAAAGCTGTAATTTTCGTCAAAACTTGCAAACTCCTCGTCGCCTCCAGATTCCTTCAATGCCTTCTCATGTTCCTCATCATATACATCAGACAGGCGTTTGAAAAACAGAATAGGCGTTACATAAGATTTGTACTCATCTTGGTTGATCGGCCCGCGAAGGATATTGCAGTCCTCGTATAAGAAATTGAAAAGTTTCTGACTGGATGTTTCTTCTACGGACACCTCAGCGTTTTCTATATCCTTATCGGCTGCCTGAACCGCTTTTTCCATCATCGATTCCCTGGAGCCCTTCTCAACCTTGATGTCTGCACTTCGTTCGATAGGAACACTCACATCATTTCCAATCTTCTTTTCCATGATCGGCTTGTACTTATTCTCGAATTCGACCAGTATAGCGAGCTTACTTTCGTCTAGGAAAGTAAGCTCATGTTTTCTGATTTCAGAAGGTATGCCATAATAAGCCTCCGCAATTCCCCCTGTAATTGCCGCAAGGGTATCACTGTCACCGCCAATAGAGATGGCGTTTCTGATTGCATCCTCAAATCCTGTAGATTCGAAAAATGCCATCATTGCCTGGGGCACGGTGTTCTGGCAAGTCTCATTAAACTGATAACTGTCTCGGATACCATCAAGTGTGAAGTTCATCGGATAGTAGTTCTTATCGATATAATCACGAATCTCCAGCATGCTCTTTCCATGCAGCGCCATAAAAATAGCGACTGTCGTTGCTTCTGCGCCTTTCAGGCCTTCCGGATGATTATGTGTCACCATGGTTACGGCCTTGGACATTGCTATTGCTTCATCCAGGCTGTCCGCTGCAAATCCTACCGGAGAAACACGCATCGCTGCTCCGTTCCCAAAACTGCCGTATGGCTTTGGATTGTTTGAGTTGAGCCATTTTCGAAAAGCTCCGCCGTAACCAGCATCCGGGTAAAGATGGCCAAGCTGCTGCATATAGCGCACCGCCAGATTCGGCAGTTTGTTTATGTCACCTTCACTTTTCAAAACAGCCTTTGCTATAGCAAGAGTTATAATACTGTCATCTGTCAGTTCACATTTATATGTAAGGAAATCAAACTCTTTACTTCTATGGTTGTGCCACTCAAAGCGGGAACCAACCGTATCTCCAATTATCGCGCCTAGCACACTAAAACCTCCTCATAATCAAAATTGCTGAACTTTTTTCAACACCGATTCCCACCGTCTTTCGGCATTCCGAACGGTTTCTTGATAATTTTTTAATTCTTCTAAATATGTTTTTGCTATGCGCTGTTGCTTTTCGAGCGGCGGCAGCGGGATTTCAATATCTCCCAGATCTTTGTAACTGATATTCATCGTTGATAATCCTTGCTGTGTTCCGGTCACCAGTTTTTTTCCGATTGGACTATCAATGAAAATTTTCAGATAAGTACTGTCTAATAGCTCACTATTGGGCCTGATCACAATCAGATTTGAAGAAGCAATACATGTATATGGCTGTTTGTGAAAAACCGCTGTTCGTATTGCCGTACCTCTAGCTGGAAGAAGGATGTCTCCGTCTTCAAGAATATAGGTTGCGATTTTACGATCATCAAGTGAAATCTTATCAAGGCCGTCATAATCAATATCGAAAGCTTCTATGTTTGAGATGTTGACAACACCAACATTGCCATCCGGGTCTTTGCCTCTCACGGCTTTTCCTCTAAAAACTTCAGCTACATTTTTTAATAGTTCTTTTCTAGTAGCTGAATTCTGAAAGGCTACAAAATCCTCATCTTGCTTTGCAAAGATTCGATCAACACTCCAGTTCCCCTGTTCTTCAAGTTCTGGGAGCATCACAAATGTATCATCCTCAACATTCAGTGAAGAGAGCTGTTCTCTTCGGTTCTTTCGATCGCCGGCCGAATATCTCTTTATATCGATATCTTCATCCTCAGAGGGTCTTGTATTCTCTACTTTAAGCAGGTAAGTTTTTATATTCGTGCGATTGAAGGTCCCTTCCGGAAGTTCGGACAGTTCCCGAATAGAGTAATTTGACTGAATGAACTGTCTTAAATCAGCAGCCTTTCCCGCGGCAAAGGAAATCCTTGCTGGAAGCACGATTTCAAGTAATCCTCCAGTATTTAAATGCAGGGACAGATTTTCTAAGGCGACAAAGTCTGTCTCCCGGCAAATGAAATGAGAGTCATCAACAAGATCTCTTCCACCAAATATGGGATTTGAAAGGATTAAATCGAAACGCTTATTGATAAACTCATAGTGATAGATATTAGTAAGGGTGACGCTAACGTTCTTATATCCATCACACATCTTCTCCAAGACTTTTTGATAATCTTGATCCTGTGTTGTCAAAAGGAATTTTGAATCAGGATGTTCTTCAATGATCCCGGATAAATAAGCAGCAAACTTCTCTGCTTCCGTAATCATTACCGTTCCGCGCTTCTTTCTAAATGCTTCCATCATAAGTGTTACCAATGCTTTAGGAAGAACCGGTATCCTTATATATTCCATGGTCAACTTCAAAAGCTGACCCCAATTAAACTTTCCACCCTCCGACACAAGCCTGTAAAAATCATAGAACACACCCTCGTTTGGAAATGGGTTAGCCACACCAGCCTTATCAGCACATTGAAGCAGCCTTGTATATAAGGATGATGACGATTTGTCCTTTGCTGAATGCATTACCTCATCTGTAAGCAAGGCAGCAGATAGATATGCTTCCGGCGTCATATACCCCTTTAATGAATCGATATACCTCCATGTACTATCATTGATTTTCGTCTGACTCATTGCGATCACCTCTGACTTTTCTTCTTCCTTGAAAACATAATATCACGGCTCAATATTTTTGTCAACTATATTTTGGTATTTAAATACCAAAATATACAATTGATTTGTTTTGTTGTATTTCCAGATTGCAGTTGATTTTATACAAAACATCCCACTGCCTCATCAACGTTAATCTAGCGCTCTTCAATATTCTTTACCATGATGCCTATATCTTTCACTGATTCATAAAAAAAGAGCCGTCACCATATGATAGCTCTTTTTATCATTATATTGTATATATAGTTTTATTAACTACTGCATATTGTATGTTGGTAGTAAAACAGTAGTATTTTTCTATTCTGATATGCCACAAAGCCCGTGTTCATGCGGTTCTTCAAAAGATGGACAGATATTGCCGTGGTATATTCACCTTATCTCTGATAGATTCTACCATATTAAAAATTTTATCTGTTGTTACCCCTTTAGCTAAAGCCTGCATAGATGCCTCTTGTATGACACCACCCTCAGCAACAGGATCAGAAAAAGGAATCCCTATTTCAATCAAATCAGCACCAGCCTCAGCTATGACTTGTATATACCGACCTGTATTTTTATAAGTTGACTGAGCTCTTCATTCACAAAGACACCCACCGCCCCCATGTAAACGGGCATACTCTGACGTATAAGCTTGGCCTCTTCAAACGGAAAGGCACGATAAGATGGACTCTTTCTCTCTTCTACATACTTAGCCTGAGCTAATGCTTTTACTCCTTCTAAGGGTACATTCTATAATCTCACAGCTCTAGATCCCTAGTCTTTTTATCGATTTCATACCTACTATTTCTCCTATCTCCTAACAGGCAATACATATCTTTCTAACGACAAAAACGCCCTCAGTAAAGAACTTACTCTTTACCAAGGACGTCATATGTTCATAAATAGAATGTAAACTACACACTACTCCTACTCTATACGTGGTGCCACCTTGTTTGAAATACCGATTACTCGTTATTCTCTCTCGCAGGATTCCAACAAATCCCTCATCAATAACGCAGATGTTGCGTTGTAGAATACTCGGCCAAGCCTTTCCCCACACCCCCAATGGTCCATTTAATAGGCTGTTTACGATGAGACTCTCAGCGTCGCTCACTCTCTGTACGTGCATTTCCTATTCTTATCTCCATCTCATAGGTTTATAAAGTTCCTATTCTTTTTGTCTCTCATCACAACACATTTGTATGTATCACTGATAAATTGTTTATATCATACACAGCTTTTATCTATCTGTCAATACCTATCGATAAAATTTTATAAGGCCATACTTATTCACTAACTATCCGGTAAGACTGCTTATGACGTTTAACAAAATAACCTCGCCAAAATCCTGGATGCAATAAAACAAGCAAGGTAAACAATTCCAAACGTCCTAATAGCATATCTACGACACAAATCCACTTAGCAAAAGGATGCAATACACTAAAAGAATCTGTCGGTCCTAAGGTGCCAAAAGCTAAGCCTACATTCCCTAGTATACCAGCCACACATTGCAAGGATTCACCTACACTCAATCCCGTCCCTGCAATACCAACAGCTGAAACAGCAAATACCAGCATGTATAAGAAAAAAAACTGCTGTGACAGCTGTATCCACTTAGCAGGCAAGACTTTACCACTCAAACGTACAGCTTGTACTAATTCAGGATGAATAGATTTACGCAAGTAAATAATACCACTCTTAATCAAAATGATGATACGGATAATCTTAATCCCACCCGTTGTTGACCCACTACAACCACCAAAGAAGGTCGACAAAAAGAGCATCATCTGTGCTAATGGCGCCCAATAGTCATAATCGGATAAGGCAAACCCACTACCCGTCTGCATAGAAATTAACATAAAGGCACTATCTGAAAAGGCCCCACCTAGACTATCTCCCTGTTGCATCACGCGGGCAAACATAATAATAAGAATCCCAATTGCTAAGACGATTAGATACATACGGTATTCATAGTCCCTAATAATCTCCATAGGCCCATGCCGTAAAACCTTATCATAAACGGTAAAATTACCACCAGCCAAAATCATAAAGATAATAAAAATAACCCGAATCAAGGTATCATCTTTATAAGCAAAAAGACCAGAAGACGTAGGCGCAAAACCACCTGTCGCAATCGTTGAAAAAGTAAAATTCAAAGAATCAAAAAAATTCATACCTGCCAGCCAGAGAGCCAAGCAACACATGACTGTAAAAGCAATGTAAATACGCCATAACTTAGACGCTGTCGACTGTATACGTGGCAAAATAACACCCGGTCTTGGTACTGACGCCTCCGCATTAAATAAGTGAGCCGAATCAGCCCCCAAATTACGCAAAAAAGCTAGCATTAAAACAACAATCCCCATACCACCTAACCAATGGGTTAAGCTGCGCCACAAAATAAAGGACTTAGGCAGGGAATCAACGTCATCTATAATACTAGCTCCTGTAGCCGTAATACCCGATGTGCTTTCAAACAGGGCATCTGTAAAATGAGGAATAATATGACTCGCATAAAAAGGAACAGCCATAAAAAGAGCCGACAGTACCCACATAGCACTCACAACAAGGAAACCATCCCGTAGGCTGTAACTGCTACTTTTCTCACCAAAGTAAACAAGTAAGCCCCCCAAAAGGGCTATTGCCACAGCGGTTACAGGAAAGGACCAATACACTTCACCTATGGTTATACCATAAAGAAAAGGAATCACTGTTACACCCGCTATAATAAGCAACAAACCGCCAATTAAGCGCATAACAATTTGAATCCGCATAAGTCCTATCCTTTCTTACTTGATAGCCTTTAAGAGGCGATTAACATACTGTGGCAATGTAAAGAATATAATATGATCCCCTTCATATAAAAAGGTATCCCCTGATGGTACAATCGTCGTATTGTCTCTAACAATAGCACCTACCAAGGCCTCACCAGGTAAGCGAATATCTCGTAACGCACGGCCTACTAAGGTCGACTCTGCGGGCAAAGCAATCTCAACGGCTTCAGCCTTAGACCCTTCAAAGGTAGAAATACTAACTAAATTCGAATCACTACGAACCGCTCGTAAAATCTCTCCAGATGTTAACAAACGTGGTGAGAAGACGACATCAATACCCACTTGTTCCATAAGAGAAATATACTCTGGTCGTCCCACCCTAACAAAGGCTTTAGGTATACCCATGTGTTTAGCTAGTAAAGCCACTAAAAGATTTAACTTATCATCATCAGTCAAACAAATAATGACATCACCATCACCAATTTCTTCAGCTTCCAAAAGATCCAAATTGGTGCCATCCCCTTCAATAACCATAGCTGTATTGGTTATTGACGCTAAGAGTTCACAACGAGCGCGATTTTTCTCTATAACCTTCACATTGTAGCCGGCTTTTTCTAATAGACAAGTCAGATTACGACCAATGAGACCAGCCCCAATAATAACCACATATTTAATCTGTTGGTTTAATTCTTGAAAACGTTTTTCTAACTGCTGAATCCCTTCCTTGGCACCAAGAAAAAAAACATTATCCCCTGCTTCTACCATGGTATCCCCATGGGGAATAATCATATCCCCATTACGAAGTATTCCTACAGCTAATACGCGATCTGGTAAGGTAATATCTTTTAAAGGCTGATCGAGTATATCCCAATGTTTTTTGGCCTTAAATTCTAATAAACGAACAGCCCCACTAGCAAAATCTTCAACATCAAGGGCAGCTGGTGTCTGTAAGATTTCTAATAAAGCCTGTGCCGTAACCATTTCGGGATTAATAAATAAATCAATACCTAATTGTGACTGCAACTGCTGGTTATCTTTTTTAGCATAATCCGTATCACGTACGCGAGCAATGGTTCTGGCTACACCACCTAATTTGGCAACAGCACAAGCTAATAAATTGACTTCATCTGAATCAGTAACAGCAATAAACATTCCTACATCAGATAAGCCTATTTCATTTAAAACAGATAACTGACTACCATTACCCTGTAAGAGACTCACATCTAAGGTGCTTTCCAAATTATGAATCCGCTCAGCTGATTTATCAATCATATACACATCATGATCATCTTGTATAAGGCGCTTAGCCAAGGAATAGCCTACCTTACCAGCACCAACCACAATTATTTTCATACCTGATTTGAATCCTTTAACTCTGTCCAGCCATCAACTTGAATGACTTTATCTTCTTTCATTAAGTGCCCTAAGGCCCGCTTAAAGGCGGCCTTACTAAAGCCAAAGGTCGTCTTTATAATATCAGCTGATGTATCATCACTATAAGGCATACGGCCATGACGCTGTTTTAGATAATCTAAAAGAACCTTACTATCTTCAACTAAAGCTTCTTCCTTCACAGGCCGCATAGATACATTAAGACGCCCATCCTTACGCTTATAAGCTACGCGGGCTGTCACCATTTGCCCTACCTTTGGTACCTTAGTCATTTCTGACCGATGTAAAAAGGCAATCCATCGTTCCGGTGTAATAAAAAAAGCCCCTTCATCAGTTAAATTATAGACAGCGCCCCTAACCTTCTGACCTACCTTAGCCTCCTCAGCAGGCTTAGAAGCGCGGCGCATTTCATCATCTACATACATAGATACAGCCAAACGACCCGATTTATCCGTATATAAGCGCACCCATACGTGTTCCCCCACCTTAGGTCGGCCACGCATTTCCGCATGAGGCATAAAAATACCTCGTTCAGTTCCCACGTCAACAAAACAACCAAAATTCGTTACATTTACAACTTCTACATAGCCAATCTGCCCAACCTTCATAGCTGGTAAACGCATGCTAGCCGTTAACCGCCCCTTAGGATCCTTATAGAGAAATACCTCCACTTGGTCGCCCACGGCTACCGCATGAGTCTGTTGGTCATGATGAAGCAGTATATCTTGATCCGAATTACCTGTTTGCCCATCTAAAAAGGCACCATAATCACTCGTCCGTAATACAGGCAAGGTAACGATAGTATTTTCTACTAACTTCATGATTAAACTCCTTCAAAAGGAAGGGTTGGTGCGTCATTCCACAAGTCTTCTAGACCATAAAAGTGACGAGCCTGGCCTGTAAAGATATGGCAAATGATATCTCCAAAATCAACAAGAACCCATTCACCTTCACGGTAGCCTTCTGTGTGAAGAACGGACAAACCTAATTCAGCTCCCTTATCTTCAATTTCATCAGCAATACTTTGTGCTTGCTTACGGTTATTGGCGCTAACAATAACAAAATATTCGGCTATAGATGTTAACTCACCCATAGCTAAAATGGAAATATCTATCCCTTTTTTATCATAGGCCGCTTGGGCTAAGTCTTTAGCCACCTGTTCAAATTCTTTTTCCTGCATAGAATTAATTCCTTTCTATTTTTATTCTGCTGGTGTGCCTGGTTCTGTTGCTTTTTTACTTGGTTGACTACCCCCAGCTAAAGAAGATCCATTTTGTTTATCATTCACACCCTTAATAGCCGAATCATTTGCATCACTAGCTGCTGTCTGGCTATCAATTGTCTGTACCGGTGCTGGCTGCGCATTCACATTAGCCTTCATCGGTGTATCTGCATCTAACATGCCCATAGTAATACCTACTAATTGCTGTACTCCGGTTGGGTCAATTGACCAATATATAATGGCATGAGCCTTATCAATTTCTGTACTGCCAGGCACAATATAATAATGGATTTCACTAAGCGTCAAGGCATGTAAAGACGCCATCAGCTTCATAGCACTCCACGTAGAAATATTAGTATCTAAATGGCTCCAAATGCGCCATATATCAAACATTTTTCGTAAGGAAGTCCGACCAGTAAACTCACTAAACATATCCTTAATTAAACGTTCCTGTCGCTGGGTCCGAGGGAAAGCATTAGTATCCTTATCTACATACCTAGCATAACCTAAAGCCGCCTCAGCATCTAAACTTTGATAACCTTGTTTTAAATTAATATCTGTTTGTCCACTAGCTGCGTCCGTATGAGTCATATTCTCTTCTACATACAAAGGCCGATCACCCGTTACATTAACAACCTTTTCAAAAGCCGGTTCATCCATAACGATATAATAAGGAATAGAGATATGAAACATATCTTCTACAACAGCCTTAGTTAGAGAAATACCACCTGACGCATAAATAGAAGACAAAGGCTGTGAAGCGGTATGATCTCGATTTTCAATCTTACTATTCGATGGAATACCAATAACATCAACGCCCACATCTTCCTTATTAACTGATAACAGGTAAACCGCATCTGCTTCTTTCTTATCATTAATACCCACAACCAAGATATACATAGGCTTATCAAGAGCCTTCTGCTCTAAAGAAACAGTCTCTGTAATAGGAGCTGATCCATTGTCGCTGCCTGCCGGCGTATTAGTAGAAGACATCGTTAATCCATGAATGATTAGAGATAAAAGAAGCAAAATAATAATAATCCCTAAGCCTAAAAAGCCCCATCTCTTATGTGTCATAGGACCTAATGTAGAGGTAAAACGCTTCTTTACTTTACTAACAGCAGCCGTCTTTTTTAATGGTTTTTTTCGTCTCCGCCTAAATCGTTTCGTCCCTTTTTTATTTGTATCATCCATTCTATCTACCATCCATTATCTCTTGTAAGATATCATTACGCCCAAGTACCGTTTTGAAATAAATGGACGAATTCTGCCTAATAAGTAAAGAAATTGTACTGTTATAACCAGCTAAAACGCCTTGATTAAGACCTTCCTTAGTTGCCTCCCGTATAGCTGTTACCGCTGGATAGGTGCGACTTGGTTCAATATAATCAGCTAGAAATATAATCTTTTCTAAGGTCGTCATCCCTACCTTACCTGTAGTATGTACCCGAATCGCCTCTAATATATCTTCATCATCAATACCATAGCGGTTAGCGGCTACAACCGCACCAGCTGCGCCATGTAAAAGAGCCGTACTGGCTAACATATAAGGATCTATCAATAAGCCCGCTTCATTAACTACCTGTTGCATAATTGGTAAGGGCAGTTCCTTAGCACAATCATGAGCTAAACCCGCTATGTAAGCCGTCTCTTCATCAACTCCATACTGTCTAGCTAATAAAACAGCCGTTTTAGCTACGCCCAAGCTATGAGTAAAGCGCTTAGGGCTTAAGCGTTTTTGTAAATCCTCATACATCGAATACATATTATCCCTCGTATTTCCATACCATTAGTATTACTAAGAGAACCGATATAAGCAGGGCGCCTATAACTAAACAATAACCACGCCACTCATACCTTCCTTTTGGCGAATGCATATATTGCCAGTAAGCCTGCAAAGCATCCAGCCAAGACCATCCTATCACCTGTTTACTCCGGCAATATAATCTTAGGCTCTTTCTTGGCCTTATATAAAACACCATTATGCCCAATAACCTGAACTAAATCAGCACCTAGCATAGTAGCCAATTTAGTAAGCATAGGCCTGCCTTCTTCTGGACAGTTATTTAGAACCTTCACTTTAATTAATTCTCTTGCCGTAATAGCCTTACGAGCACTGTCAATAACAGCCTCTTCAAGACCGCCCTTACCAATCATAACAACGGCAGGCATTGTCGCCGCTAAGGCTCGCAAAAAGCGTTTTTGTTTTCCCTTCATTCCTAACTCCTATTCATGATATACAAAGCGCTGATCGCCAATAACGACTTCATCACCATCTTTACAACCACGCTCTTTTAATTTTTCATCTAAGCCCATATAGGTCCAAATCTTCTGGAAACGCCGTAAGGATTGTTCATCATCTAAATTAGTCATAGCCACTAACTTTTCAATACGTGGGCCTGTAATAATATAAGACGCATCATCACCACGACTAATAACAAAGTCAACATCCTTCTTAGCTTCATAGAGGACGACATCATCCTTAGCTTCTGGAGCAGGCACATAATTTTGTACATAATAGCAAGCTCGTTCAATTAAAGCCGATAGTCCTTCTCCACTTAAGGCATTAACAGGAAATACTTCATAACCAAGGTCCGTAAAATAAATCTTTAATTCATCTAATTGTTTTGGATCTTGAATTAAATCAATCTTATTTAAAGCTATGAGCTGCTTCTTCTTACTTAGTTTTTCACTATATTTCTTCAATTCTGCATTAATAGCCTTAAAATCTTCCTTAGGATCTCGTCCTTCACTGCCGGCCGCATCTAAGACATGAATTAAAATATTACTTCGTTCTACATGGCGTAAAAAGGCATGCCCGAGGCCAACCCCTTCCCCAGCACCTTCAATAAGACCGGGAATATCCGCCATAATAAAGCTTTCACCTGGTCGCACCGACACAACACCTAAAACAGGTGTTAAGGTTGTAAAGTGATAAGCTGCTACATCAGGCTTAGCCGATGACACCTTCCGAATAATACTTGACTTACCTACACTAGGGTAACCTAACAGACCTACATCAGCTAAGACTTTTAACTCTAAACGAACCCATCGTTCTTCACCTGGTTCGCCCTTTTCTGCAAAAGTAGGAGCCCGATTGGCACTGGTCTGAAAATGAACATTGCCACGACCACCACGGCCACCCTTAGCCACGATATACTGCTGCCCATCTTCCACAAGATCTGCCATTTGGGCGCCACTTTCTTCATCAATAACCGTTGTACCCATCGGGACTTTGATAAGACAGTCTTCAGCATTACGCCCATATTTATTGCTGCTTTGACCATTCTCGCCTTTAGAGCCCTTAAACTGGCGACGATATCTAAAATCAACCAAAGTATTTATATTCTTATCTGCTTCCAAGATAATATTGGCTCCATGACCGCCATCGCCACCACTAGGACCGCCCTTAGGCACAAATTTTTCACGCCGAAAGCTACTCATGCCATTACCACCATCGCCGGCTTTAACAAAAATACGTGCTCTATCTATAAACATATATTTAACCTCATCTAATTAATCAGCGCCTTATGATAGAGACGCCTATTTCTTATTATTTTTCCTGTAAGACTTCAATAGCCTTTTGCAATTGACTATCCTCTGTTGGCGGATTAGGTAAAGTAACCAATATATCTGGTTTAATCCCCTGTCCATCAATCATACGGTTAGCGGGTGTTCGATATTGGGCAATGGTAATTTTTATACCGGTACCACCAAATTCTTTCAGCACTGTTTGTACCGTTCCCTTACCATAACTATTAGTGCCAATAATGGTACCTGCCTTTTCATCTTGTACCGCACCCGCTATAATTTCCGATGCACTAGCCGATCCCTTATTAATAAGAACGACTAAAGGCAAATTATCACCCAGACCTTGTGATGCATAGACTTCTGTCCCTGTCACTCGATTTTCTACCGTTACAATAGGACCTTTCGGTAAAATATAATCGGCTACAGCTTGAGCTGCCGTTACTAACCCACCAGGATTATTACGTAAGTCAAGAATTAACTTAGTCATACCCTTTTGCCGTAAGTCCTTATAGGTCTTAGCAAATTCACTACCTGTCTGTTCCGTAAACTCACTAATTCGTATATAGCCTATATGGTCTGTCAGCATATGCCCACTAACCGTTGGCAAGGTAATCTTTTCTCTCGTAATGGTATAGGTCTTATCGACCCCTTCATGGCGAATCGTCAAACTAACTGACGTACCCGCTTCACCCCGTATAAGAGATGAAGCCTTTTCTAAGGCCATGTCTTTTGTCGGCTTACCATCAATAGCCATAATCTGGTCACCACTTTGAATGCCTGCTTTAGCCGCTGGTTGTCCTTCTAAGGCCGATACAACACCTATCTGATTGTCCACCTTACCTAGTACAATACCAATGCCTGTATAGGTGCCACTAGTTTGCATAAGCAAATCTTCATAAGCTTTAGAGTCCAAATACTGACTATGTGCATCACCTAAGGAAGCAATCATCCCTTCCAAAGAGCCAGTAAATAACTGGTCTTTACTAGGTGGCGTCATAAAAAAATGTGACGCTGCATAATAAGTATATAAATACCGAGGCAGGCCAGAAAAACTACCTGACAAATACCAAAAGGTCAGCCACATAACAGCCAAGCCACTAAGAGCAGCATACAAGCCATGCAGTAACCACCATTTACAAGCTAACCAATATCGTTTATTCTTCATCAATTATAAATATCCCATTGGATCCACTGGATCGCCATTTACACGTACTTCAAAATGAATATGTGGTCCTGTCGCATTCCCCGTCATGCCAGCATAAGCAATAACCTGTCCCTTAGAAACAGATTGACCAGCACTGACAGCAATTTCTGAATTATGCCCATACAAGGTTGATATGCCGTTACCATGATCAATAATGACACAATTACCATAACCATCAATCCAGCCAGCGTCAACAACGGTGCCACTATCAGCGGCATGAACAGGTGTCCCTTCAGGTACACCAATATCAATACCCGAATGTAAAATCTGTCGTCCAAAAATCGGATGCTCACGCCAGCCAAAAGGAGAGGTAACAGGCCCATTAGCCGGCCAAGACAACTGCCCAGAGCCCTGCACATAACTACCGCCCCCAGAGGAAGCTGCTGAAGCCTGTGCCGCCCGTGCGGCTGCCCGTTGCTGCAACATAGCCTTAATATTAGCTGATGAAGCTTCAAGTTCACGCTGAGCCTGTTCAGCAGCAGCTTTATCGGTCATAGCTTTTTGTAAAACAGCATTACGTTCCGCTTTTTTCTGGGCAATAACAATTTGTTTTTCTTTAGCTTCTTTTTCGACTTTAACGCGCTTAGCCTTAGCAGCTTCTAGGGCTTCCTGCCGTGTCGTAATTTCTTGTTTTTCCGCCTGGATTTCTTTAATTAACTTAATATCTGAATCCAAAATACGTTTTAACATTTCCACACGATTAGCAAAATCACTAAAGTTCTTAGCCCCTAAGATAACATCCAAATAACTTAGGCGGCCATTAATATAAATATCACGAGCTCGCTTTAAAAAGATTTTTTCTCTTTTATCTAACTTCACTTGAGCTTCTTTTAAGAGTTTTGTATTTTTAGCAATATCCTGTTCCGCTAAGCCACGCTGCTTTTGGGCTTCTTTTAACTGACTTGTCGCTGTCTCCAATTGGTTTTCAATTTGATGAAGCTGTTGGGATACAGAGCCAATGGTTGCCTCTGCCTTAGCCTTTTTTGTTGATTCCACCTGCATCTGCTGCTGAACAGTATTGAGCTGATTATTTAAATCCTCATCTTCTGCTAGTACAGGCCAAATTAATAGAGATGTCATTAGGGTCGTACAAACTAAGGCCGCAGCTGTTTTACGGTGCCAACTATTCTTTCTCATAAAAGCCCCCATCATACTTTCATATACTGTTTGATGGAGATAGCACTCCCGACAGCACCAACCAAAATACCAACGGCAAACAAGCCACCCGCCAATTTATAGAAAAATGGCACAATCGGTACAATTGGTAAAAAGGCTAAGGAGTTCTGCACTTCCCCTGTGACAAATAGATAGAATTCCCAAACACAGGCACTAGCAATAGCTGCACCAATGAAGCCTAAAATAACGCCCTCTAATAGGAATGGCCAACGAATAAAACCATTCGTTGCCCCTACATATTTCATAATGGCAATTTCCTTACGACGGGCAAATACGGTTAACCGAATGGTATTAGAAATAATAAATAAGGTAGCACAAGCCAAGAAAACAATCAAAATAATACCGCCAATACGGATAATTTGTGTAATCTTAAAAATTTGTTCTACTACATCCTGCCCATAATGGACACTGTCAACACCTTTAAATTTTGTTACCGTCGCAGCCGTATCTTTTACCTGTTCTGGCGTTTCAAAGGTTAAGACATAAGCATTAGGTAAAGGGTTATTCCCATCTAAAGCCTGCAACATGTCTTTTTGATCACCTAGCCGTTGTTCGAAGCGCTGTAAAGCTTCCTGCTTAGATACAAATTCCATCTTAGTAAGGCCTGGCATAACTTTTAACTTCTTGCCTACATCCATAATTTCTGGCGTTGTTAAATTATCTTGCAAGTACACACTGACTTCAACCTGACTTTCCAGGTTAGATGCTAAATTATCCAGATTCACTACACCACAGGTGAAAATGCCTAGAATAAATAAAGACAGAGCAACCGTAGAAATAGAAGCTATTGTCATAAGCCCATTACGCCGCATGGACTTAACGGCTTCTTTTACAAAATAACGGAATGTTCTAATCTTCACGATATTCAGCACCTCTCATTCGATCACTCACTACGCGGCCTTCTTCAATAGCAATAACACGTTTATCTAAATAACTCACAATATCCATATCATGAGTAACCATAACAACTGTTGTACCTGCATTATTAATCTGCTTAAACAAATCAACAATATCTCGACTTGTATTTGGATCTAAATTACCCGTTGGTTCATCAGCAATTAAAACCAAAGGATTATTAACAATAGCCCGAGCAATAGCCACTCGCTGTTGTTCTCCACCACTTAAATCTTCTGGTAAGTCATTCGCCTTATGCGCTAGGCCTACTAATTCTAATACATGAGATACCTTCTTCTTAATAACAGAAGGCTTTTCTTCAATAACTTCCAAAGCAAAAGCTACATTTTCAAAAACTGTTTTATTAGGTAATAAACGAAAGTCTTGAAATACAATACCTAAACGGCGGCGCAGATAAGGAATTTTCCGTTTCTTCAATCGGGTTATATCCATATCATTAACCATAACAGTACCAGATTCTGGCAAAATTTCATGGGACAACAATTTTATAAATGTTGATTTACCAGCCCCACTTGGTCCACAAACAAGAACAAATTCGCCTTTATCAACATGTAAGGTTACATCTTGCAGTGCTACCGCACCATTATCATATACTTTATTGACATGATTAAACTCAATCATCCAAACCGTCCTTTTCCTTATCAAATCACCTTATTTACGAGCTATAACTTTTTTAACGGCCTGACCAATAGCTTCTGCCGATAAGCCGTACTTAGCCAATAATTCTTTTGGCGTACCCGATTCACCAAACGTATCTTGCGTGCCAATACGTTCCATTGGTACTGGTGTCGTTTCTGTAACAACTTCAGCTACAGCTGCACCTAATCCACCAATCACATTGTGTTCTTCAGCGGTTACAATAGCTCCTGTATCCTTAGCTGCTTGCGCAATAGCTACCTTATCAATTGGTTTTATGGAAGCCATATTGATAACACGTACATCGATGCCTTCTTTAGCTAGTATTTCTGCCGCCTCTATAGCCGAACCAACTAAGGCACCACAAGCAATAATTGTAGCATCCTTACCATCACGTAGCTGCAAAGATTTACCTGGTGTAAATACATAACCATCTGGTGTTGTATCATCTACGCCTGCACGACCTAAGCGTACATAAGCAGGTCCTACATAATCAGCAGCCCACGTAATAACTGCTTCTGTTTCCTTTGCATCAGCTGGTACAACGACAGTCATATTCGGTAATACCCTCATGCAAGCAATATCTTCAAGACTTTGATGGGTAGCTCCATCTTCTCCTACTGTAATCCCTGCATGAGTGGCACAGATTTTTACATTTAACTTAGGATAGCAAACAGCATTACGTACCTGTTCAAAGGCACGCCCCGTAGCAAACATAGCAAAAGAGGAAACAAAAGGTTTCTTGCCTGCTGCTGCTAGACCGGCTCCTACACTAATTAAATTCTGTTCTGCAATCCCTACATCGAAGAAACGATCTGGATAAGCCTTCTGAAATTCATTTGTCTTCGTTGACTTAGATAAATCGGCATCAAGAACAACGATATCTGGATGTGTTGCTCCTACCTTTACCAATGTTGCGCCGTATGCTTCTCTTGTTGCTTTACCCATGATTAAGCCTCCTCAATTGCTTTAAGAAATTCTTCACACTGTTCTTCTGATGGTGCCTTACCATGCCAGCCAACTTGGTTTTCCATAGCTGGTACACCTTTACCTTTTACCGTATGCATAACAATAGCTGTTGGCTTATCTGTTACCTGTTTAGCTTCTTCAATAGCCTGATGAAGAGCTTCTACATCATGACCATTAACAACTAGCACATGCCAGCCAAAGGCCTTAAATTTTTCGTCAATAGGATTAACGTTCATAACGGAGGCAACAGGTCCATCAATCTGCAAACCATTAGCGTCAATGAAAGCCGTTAAATTAGCTAATTTATAATGAGCCGCAAACATAGCTGCTTCCCAAACTTGCCCTTCTTCCAATTCGCCGTCACCTAAGATAGCAAATACACGATAAGCGGCCTTATCGATTTGACCAGCTAAGGCCATACCACAGGCTGCACTAATGCCCTGTCCCAAGGAACCTGTTGACATATCAATACCTGGGGTATGCTTCATATCTGGATGGCCTTGAAGCATTTCATTAATCTTACGCAATTTCCATAATTCACCCTTATCAAAATAGCCCCGTTCCGCTAAAGCAGCATACACGGCTGGTGCCGCATGGCCTTTTGACAAAACCAAACGGTCACGATCAGCTTTATGAGGATCTTTCGGGTCAATATTCATTTCTACAAAATATAACAGAGATACAAGATCTGCAATCGATAGGGACCCACCTGGATGACCTGATTTAGCCTCTGTTACTTCTTTTACAATGTCCAAACGTAGCTGTTTAGCCATATTAGTTACTAAGCTAACCTGCTCTTTACTTAACTGACTCATAAAAAATCCTCCTTTATTCACTATTTATCCAATAAAGTTAATGCAATATGTGCATTTTTTAATGACTCTTCTCGAAGATAGGTTATACGTGCTCGTACATGTTCTTTTATCGTCTGATTAACCAGAGCCTCTCGTGCTTGCGTATAAATGGTATGTGCTTCTACATTATCCAAGGTACCTACCGCATCTTCACCAATCATATGTAAGAAATTTAATATTTTAGGATCATAGGATATGCCAACAACAGGCTTCATCATAAGAGATGCAAAAACTAAAGCATGAAGGCGAACGCCAATTAAAACATCCATATAACCACATAAGGCTAATAGCTCTGTCGTTGTATATTGCTTCTTTAATATAATCGGCTGATGCTCCATCAAATCAGCCACGGCTTGTGCCTCCTCTGCATCACTAGGATACTGCATAGGAATAAAAACAATATCCGTATCGAGTTCATCTTGCAAGCGATCTAAGGCCTGTGCCAATTCTTTTCGATAAGCTCGTTCCTTCTTCCAAGCCCTTACCGATACACCAATGCGCGGTTTAACGCCACTAATATGATAATCAGATAACAAGCGTTTGCCTAGTTCTATATCAACAGGATGCATAGCTAATACAGCATCTGCTGTTACCTGTATAGGCACATGCTCGGCAATGCCTATATCCTTAAGTTCCGACTTAGACCTTTCATCACGCACAGTAATCATAGACACCTTATCAAGTACCTTCCGTACCATATGCCTAGCTAAAGGTCTCCGCAGGGGGCCTATACCTTGTGCATAGAGCATAACCTTCTTACCAAAGAAAGTAGCTAATCGAATAATACTCAAATAATAGTAAAGACTCCGTTTACTCGTCACATCTTGCAAGAGGCTGCCTCCTCCACTAATGAGTATGTCACAGCGAGCCATAGCATACAAAATACGAAACATGGAAAAGCGTCCAATAGCCCGTACACCATGCTTTTTCTTTGTATAGGAAGGATTACCAGAAATAACGGTAATGTCCGCATCGGGCAGTACCTCTAAGATGGCCTCTAATATGGCAGCCAGCATAGCCTCATCACCGGCATTGCCAAAACCATAATAGCCGGAGATAACAATTCTATTCATGCCGTGTCCCCCGTGCATATAAACGGTGATTTAAATACATAATAATACGAACAAGAATCAAAATAACAAGGCCGATAAGAATGCCAATCCACAAGCCATCTAAACCACGAGCTAATGACATAAGGACCGGTGTCCGAATGTGGCAGAAAGTTTCTACCATAGAAGAAATACCAATAACGCCACCTACCGTTAAGATGAAATGAATGGCTTTTGGCCAACGACGAAGAGCCCCAAAAGCAGCCAACAATAATAAAGGATGACCAATTAGGAATTCTTTTTCACGCGGGCGTGCATAAAGAACATTTTCTAAGAACCGCCGAAGCGTTACTTCTACACCTGGTACCGGTATCCCCGCCGTATGTCCACTTCGGCCCACGAAGATAATACCTACAATACCTATAATAATTAAAATAGCCACATAGTACATCTTAATATCAAGCAGCAAGAACTCTTTAATAGCTGACTTGCAATCAGCCCAGGTACGAATGGTCTTGCCATGCCACAGAGGGAAACGCTGGAAGTAAGCAATAATGGTCAATAAAATAGGTGCCACAAAGATTAATTTAACACCACGGAATAAATCAAATTCCATAAAGAACTTCGTAGACCCTAAGAGAGAGGCAATATACAAGCCGCCAATAACAGCCATGGCTGCTCCAGCAATAACATAAACAACCGCTTCGAAGGCAGCTGTCCAAGCCCCTGGTTCTTTTTTATTGGCTCTAGCAGTCCAACAATCCATCAAAATACAAATAGCACTTACAGGTGCACAGATAGCCGATGATAAGGCTAACAACTGGGACAATTTAGTCCCTGTCGTGAAATAGAAAATCAAACCACCTAAGACAGCTAAAACAACAAAAGCTCCTATCTGCTTACCTTGCGAGAAAACAAAGAAGCGACGAAGAAAGAAGACAAATAAGGCAATCGCCCCTACCATGACTAAATAATCAGGGATAGTTGCTGGACCATAAACAGGATAGACAGAAGCTGGGCCAAAGGTAAAACCACGTGCTGCCAACTTATCTGTGGTCATCTTAATGTAATCAATGCTCGTTGCAAGAGCTGTTTTATTACCTACCCCATTACTATAAATAGGGAATAAATTAAAACGAATATTACGTTCTAAGTCGCTAATATAGAACCATTGCGACACTTCAGCCGGTGATAGTTTTTTTAACTCATCCTTGGTGACCGTATACAAACGACCCGTGCTGTAATGAGACCGTGCCGCTAAGTCCATAAAACCTAACTGTTGGTCATACTGTAATTGGTTAACCGCTTCAATCCCAATAACAGGAATATGACGTTCTTGTAACTGACTTAAGGTCGTCGGTAAAGCACTCGGATAACCTAGCACTTCTTTGCCAACAAAGACCATGCCTGTTACATGGGGTACCCCATTCAATTGGTCAAATACATAATCTACATCAGCCTTAGTTACATCATGATAGTTAGTTGGACGAGCAATAACATTAAAGCCCATTTGACTAACAGCCATAGCTTGTAAATGAGAAATGCCCAAATTCATATCCATCAACTGTTCATGAGGTTGTGTTAAGGCAATGACTGGTCCATGATTCGATTGATATACATGCACTTTTTCTTGCCCCAAACGATGAATTAAGGCTTGCTTAATTTCATCAAAATAGGCTGCTTTACCTTGTGCCATACCTACATAGGTATAACCAGGATCAACATTTACTCCTTCTAAAGCTAACTGATTAGAAGAGGCTCCATAGTAAATAACAATATCCCCAGCATCAGATGCTTTAGTCAAGGTCTGATCGTACACAGCCATGGCTGTCACATGTGCTTTTTTCAAGGCCTCTACCGCTTCAGCAGTTGGTCGCTTTTCAAATGACGCCGCCCGCATAAACGCATCATAATCAACGATATTTTCAATCTGTGACTGTTGTTGTTCCACTTGATTACGCTGATAAACTAACCATATAGAAGCCAAGAGCCCTACAATGATAAAAAAGATTAATACAGGTGAATACCTATCTGTCCAACGTTTTGTTTCGTTCACAATACTTACCTTCCTTAATTAGCACGTGGCTTTACAAAAATATGAATAGCCCCTCCACTGCTTTCAATTTTATAAGCTGTCACTGGAATTGGGAATGTTGAAAAATTATACAATCTTAGACTTTTCATAACCGACATATTCATACCACTCACATCCATGCCATTAATGGCAAAATGCTCTGGTGCAAAATACAGGGCATTATTTTTTATTTCTAATTCACCCGTAATGGTCGCGCGACCTTGAATTAAACCACCTAAGTTAATGGGTCCGCTCATAGAAATCGTATTTGTTCGAATATGTACCTCTTCCACCTTAAAGCCCGATATGGACGACTCTAAAAAGGTCTTCAGATTCGCCTGTGTTACCGTTCCTTCAATACTGCCCGTCCCCATACTTGTTAAGACAACCTGGTGATTAAGCAGTAACGCTTGCGGTGAAATAGACAAATGAGATAAATCAAAATGAATATCCGAAACAACTAATTTTCCAAGTTGTACATTCTCTACATCACCACGAAAGACATCAATTTGGCCCCATAACAAGGCCATAGCTGGAGAAGAATCCACCCGCACTGTAGCGTCATCAGCTGATAACTTAGACTCTAATTGCGTCGCTATACGATTGCCTACATATTGAGGCAAATAGTACTGACTGCCAAAATAAACGACCGCTACTACGATAATAATAAAGGTTAAAAATTTTTTCACCGATAGCTCCTATATTTTTAAATGGGCTTGTTGTTTCAAATACCCTTCAATAAAAGGATCTAAATCACCATCCATAACCGCTTGAATATTACCTGTCTCAACACCAGTTCGATGGTCTTTAACTAAATTATAAGGATGGAATACATAAGAACGAATTTGACTGCCCCATTCAATCGCTTGATAATTACCACCTATTTTTTCTTTTAAGGCTTCTTGTTTTTCTAATTCTAATTCAAACAATTTAGCCCGCAAGAGCTTTAAAGCTTGTTCCCGATTTTGTAATTGAGACCGTTCATTTTGACACTGTACAACAATACCTGTTGGTCTATGGGTCATACGTACAGCAGAACTTGTTTTATTAACATGCTGACCGCCAGCTCCGCTAGCCCGATAGGTATCGACATCAACATCTTTCATATCCAAATGAACCTCAATGGTATCATCAATTTCAGGCATAACATCGACAGCGGCAAAGGAAGTATGACGCCGTTTAGCCGCATCAAAAGGAGAAATACGAACCAAACGATGAACCCCTTTTTCTGATTTTAAATAGCCAAATGCATTAGGCCCAGAAATTAAAAACGTAGCGCTCTTAATCCCTGCTTCATCACCAATCTGCTCATCCATCATAGTAATCACAAAATGATGCTGCTCAGCCCAACGCAGATACATACGAATTAACATGGATGTCCAATCCTGTGCTTCTGTACCACCTGCGCCAGAATGAAAAGTCAAGATAGCATTATTCTTATCATACTCGCCACCTAATAAGAGTAAAACCTCTCTATGCTCCACGTCTTGTCTAATCTGGTCAACCATCTCTGTTAATTCGTCTTCTAAGGACGTGTCATTATCATCAATAGCCATTTCCAGCATCATCTTAGCATCTTCAATTTGCCCAACCAATTGATTATAACCATCAACGGTATCTTTTAGCTGGGTCGCTTCTTGAGATACAGCCTTGGCCGTGTCAGGATTATCCCAGAAATCTGGCGCACTCATCTTTGTATCTAAAGTAAAAATACGATCTTCCTTCTGAGCGATGTTAAAGTGAATCCCTCATTCCATATATACGCTCACCTAATTCATCGATAGGACCTTTTAAGTCTTCCAACATAGGTAGCACCTCTTTTCTTTATTTAATACTATACTCTTCTAGTTACTAGTCTATAAAACAGAAGAACCGCTGTGATACTACCTGTCACAGCGGGTTCTAGTCTATTAGTTATTGCCCGGCTCCAACACATCTTCATGATGGGTTTGTGCCCCTTCCAAATGATCCACAGGCGCTTCTTCCTGCTCAATATCAGTTGGATTAATTTGAATACGATATAAATACATCAAGGTATCATCCTGAATAGCTGCAATCATTTCCTGAAACATATCATACGCTTCAAATTTATATTCAACAATTGGATTGCGCTGTCCATAAGACCGCAAACCAATACCATCACGTAACATATCCATAGCATCTAAATGTTCCATCCATTTATTATCTACGACACGCAACATAATAGCTTTTTCTAATTCACGCATGTTAACAGAACCAATCATTTCTTCTCGTTTGTCATATTCATCATGCGCAATATCAATTAATTCATCAAGTAAGTCCATACGGCCATATTCTTCCATTTCTTCACGAGTCATTAACTCATTCGTTAAGAAATAGTTCTTCATCTGCCGATACAAACCATCATAATCCCATTGTTCTGGGTATAATTTTTCATCCGCATATTGGTCCATAGCGGCCTTAATCATGGTATCAACCATTTCCATAACCGTATCCTTTAGGGAGTCTTTCGTTAAAATCTTACGGCGCTGGTCATATAAGACTTCACGCTGTTGATTCATAACATCATCATATTCAAGGATATACTTACGAATACTGTAGTTATGATTTTCTACCTTCTTTTGTGCTTTTTCAATAGATTTTGTAATCATGGAATGCTTAATTGGTTCATCTTCATCCATCCCTAATCGATCCATCATAGATGAAATATTAGACGCCCCAAAAATACGCATCAAATCATCTTCCAAAGACAAAAAGAACTGTGTTGAACCTGGATCCCCTTGACGACCGGCACGGCCTCGTAACTGATTATCAATACGACGGCTTTCATGGCGTTCCGTACCTAAAATATGTAACCCGCCAACTTCAGCTACCCCTTCACCTAGGCTGATATCTGTACCACGGCCAGCCATATTGGTCGCTATGGTTACCATACCACGTTGCCCTGCATTGGTAATAATTTCGGCTTCGTGTTCATGATTTTTAGCATTTAAAACATTATGAACAATACCTTCTTTGGTTAAAGCCGCACTCAATTCTTCTGATTGGGTAATGGATGTTGTCCCAACTAAAACCGGCTGCCCTTTTGCATGACGAGCCACTACGTCTTTAACAACTGCCTTGTACTTAGCCCGTTTTGTCTTAAAGACTAAGTCTGGCATATCAATACGTTTGTTAGGCTTGTTCGTTGGTACTTCAATAACCTCTAACCCATAAATATCATTAAATTCTTTTTCTTCCGTCTTAGCTGTACCTGTCATACCAGCCAATTTATCATACATACGGAAGTAATTCTGGAAGGTAATAGATGCCAAAGTCTGACTTTCTCGTTCTACCTTAAGCCCTTCCTTAGCTTCAATCGCTTGGTGTAAACCTTCACCATAACGACGACCAAACATCAAACGACCAGTAAACTCATCGACAATAACAACTTGCCCATCCTTGACTACATAATCCTGGTCACGGTGCATCATCGCATAGGCACGAAGAGAGGCTGATAATAAATGATTTAATTCTAAGTTTTCAGATGTATATAAGTTTTCTACTTTTAACATCTTTTCAACCTTAGCAATCCCTTCTTCTGTTGGGGCGATGGTCTTTTCCTTTTCATCCATCGTGTAATCTTCATCTTTAATAAGTTTAGGCACAATACGAGCTAAGGTATAGTATCTATCGGTTGATTTTTGCCCAGGACCGGAAATAATAAGTGGCGTACGTGCTTCATCAATAAGAATAGAGTCCACTTCATCGACGATGGAGTAATTTAGACCACGCTGCACCATCTGTTCTGGGTGAACGACCATATTGTCACGCAAATAGTCAAATCCAAATTCATTATTCGTCCCATAAGTAATATCAGCGGCATAGGACTGCTTTCTCTGATTATAATCCATGCCATTAACAATCAAGCCTGTTGTTAACCCTAAGAACTGATACAACTGACCCATCTGTTCGCTATCGCGCTTAGCCAAATAGTCATTAACGGTAATAACATGTACACCCTTACCAGATAAAGCATTTAAATACACTGGTAGTGTAGCAACCAAGGTCTTACCTTCACCAGTACGCATTTCAGCAATATTACCACGATGCAAGATAATACCACCAATGAGCTGTACATCAAAATGACGCATGCCAAGCACACGCTTAGAAGCTTCTCTAACGACAGCAAAAGCTTCCGGCAAGATATCATCCAACGTTTCCCCATCAGCTAAGCGTTTTTTGAATTCGCCTGTCTTGGCCACTAATGATGAATCGCTCAAAGCCACCATGCTATCTTCTAAACTATTAATTTCATCAACAATGACACGCATCTTACGAACTTCACGGGCACTGGAATTGCCTAGCATCCGTTGTATGAAATCGAACAAATAAATCAACTCCTTATTGGTATGTATTTTGTATATATATCAATTTATTTTAGCAAATCCCTGTTAAATAGTAAAGTATTCCTTACGCAAGAAAACGCCATATCCAAAGGATACGACGCTTTCTCTACGACTAATAAATTAACTTATTCTTCTGGTTCAATCAAACCATACGTACCATTTTTACGACGATATACAACGTTCATCGTTTCTGTCTGTGCATTAAAGAACATAAAGAAGTCATGACCAATTAAATTCATCTGCATAACCGCTTCTTCTACATCCATAGGACGAATCATAAAATGTTTACGCCGTTCAATCTTAATCGTTGCTTCCTGTACTGGTTCAGCTAATGGTTCAGCATCAGCATGGAAGCCGCCAGTCTTCTTAAAACGTTTAGCCAAACGTGTTTTATACTTATGAATCTGACGAACAATCTTATCTACCGATATATCAATAGCCGCATATAAATCAGCATTCTTTTCTACGCTGCGCAATACAATACTGCCTACAAAACAGGTTAATTCTATCGTCTGCTGCTGCCGTTCTACAGACAAAACAGCCTGAACCGTCATTTCATCATCGAAATAACGAGCTAACTTTTCACTTTTCTTTTCTAAATAATCACGTAAAGCCGGTGTAACTTCAATATTCTTTCCACGTACCGTAAATTTCATACTAAACACCCTTTCTACAAATGAAGGCCAAAAGCCTTACTGATATGAGCGCCATGCTCACATCATCTATATTTAAATAATTCCACAAGTACATTTGTAGTTCCTGCTAAGTATTAAAAATTCTTTTTCCTGTTGCACCATGTTACGAAGCACCTGTTATTTCTTCAAAGCGACTTACGGAGCGTAGCGAAGGGCGGAGCTTTTGAAGACCATCAGGTGCTTCCGTTCTTTGATTACTATACTCATAGTTCTATATCACGAAGCGCCCTATGCTTCTCGCAGAGAGCCTTTGCCGCAGGTAATCAGCCTCGAGAGAATGCATAGGACGCTTCCGTACTCCATACTCTACTACAGATACAAAAAAAGAGACCGCTTAAAAGCGATCTCCTAGTAAATCGATTTATGTTTATGCTTTAACTACATTAGTAGCTTGTGGCCCACGTTCCCCATCAACGATATCAAACGTTACTTCCTGACCTTCGTTCAAAGACTTAAAACCATCTTCCTTAATAGCAGAAAAATGTACGAATACATCATCACCATCTGGACGTTCAATAAATCCATAACCTTTTTCTGCGCTAAACCATTTTACCTTGCCTACCATAATAATTACCTCCTAGTAACTCTTGTAACGTTTTCTATACCTAACCGAAATAATTAGTAACATTACAATTCATAGTCTAACATCGACGCTAGTGGCTGTCAATTAAAACTTGACGTTATTTATCAAGATTGTTGTCAATTCTTATAAAATTTTTGATAAAAATAATTTTGTCCGATCGTTTTTAGGGGCATCAAAGACATCATATGGTGTGCCTTCTTCTAGAATTTTACCTTCATCAACAAATAAAACACGTGTAGCCACTTCCTTAGCAAAGCCCATTTCATGCGTAACCACAACCATGGTCATACCTTCATCAGCCAGTTTCTTCATAACATCAAGTACTTCATGTACCATTTCTGGGTCAAGAGCTGATGTAGGTTCATCAAATAGCAAAGCCTTAGGGCGCATAGCCAAAGCCCGAGCAATGGCTACCCGTTGTTGCTGGCCACCAGACAACTGTTCTGGATAGGCATCCGCCTTATCAGCAAGACCGACCTTTTTCAAGAGCTCCATAGCCCGTTCTTTGGCTTCGTCTGCACTTATACCACGCACCTTTTTAGGGGCTAATATAATATTTTCCAAAACCGTCATGTGCGGGAATAAATTAAAGCGCTGGAATACCATGCCCACTTCTGTACGCACCTTATTAATATTTTCCTTGCGATTTAAATTCATACCATCAACAATCACATCACCTGATGTGGGCTGCTCTAAATAATTCATACACCGCAAAATCGTACTTTTACCAGATCCTGACGGGCCAATAATAACAACCACTTCACCTTGTGCTACAGATAAATTAACCCCCTTAAGTACCGTATTGGAACCAAAACTCTTAACTACATCAACCATTTGAATCATTGGTGTATCCATTAAATCTTATATCTCCTTTCGAGATAAGCTACAAACCGAGAGATACTAAGCGTCATGGCCAAATAAATCACGGATACAGCTGACCAAATTTCAAAAGCGCCATATGTACGGGCAATAATCAACTGACCTGTACGCGTCAATTCTTCAAAACCAATAACTGATACAAGTGACGTATCCTTTAACATAGCAATAAATTCATTGCCCAATGGAGGAATAATGGCCTTAAAAGCCTGTGGCCAAATAATATAGCGCATAGTCTGTCCCCAAGACAAACCTAACGAACGACCCGCTTCCATCTGTCCTTTATCAATAGACTGTATGCCTGCCCGAAAGATTTCAGATACATAGGCACCGGAGTTAATACTACAAGCAGCTACAGCGGCTATAAATGGATCAATACGGTGCCCAATCAAAACAGGCAAAGCAAAATAAATCATAAAAATCTGTACCAATAATGGCGTGCCACGGAAAATTTCTACATAACACTTCATTAAAATCCGCAAAGGCTTAAAGTGTGATAAATTAGCCATGGACACAAATAAACCAATACAGAAACCAAAGCCAACACTAAGTATAGTGATTTCAATAGTTATTAATGCACCATGCAATAATAAACCTATATTATTCCATATAATTAACCAATCAAAAGACATGTATGACTAACCCCTCCTTACTGTTGTACCTTACCAAACCATTTCTGTTCTAATTTAGCATAGGTACCATTTGCTTTTAATTTTTCTAACGCTGCATTTAACTGTTCTAACAATTCGGTGTTCTTCTTGTTAACACCGATAGCCACCTGCTGTTTCTGAATGCCTAATGGAATAACCTTTAGCCCCTGCATATGACCTTGGTGGATGTAATAATCAGCTACTGGTTCATCTGTAACAACAGCCTGTACATTACCGTTTTCTAAGTCCTGTAAACAAGTGGTAACTTGGTCAAATTCTTTAACAGTCGCACCTTTTTGTTCATGAGCTACGTCAGCCCCTGTCGTACCAATTTGTACACCAACGACCTTCCCAGCTAAATCTTTTTCATTTTTAATATTATTAACGGAATCTTTTACAATAATAGCAATAGCTACATCATAATATGGTTTTGTAAAAGAAATCTGCTTTTCTCTTTCTGGGGTAATAACCATACCTGATGCAATCGCATCAATCTGATTGCTCTGCAAAGCTGGAATTAAAGCATCAAAGCCCATGCTCTTATATTCAACCTTGCGCCCCATTTCCTTACCTAAGGCTTCGGCTAAGTCAACTTCAAATCCCTTATACTTATCGCCATCTGCATATTCAAACGGTGGATATGTCGTTTCCCCAGCAAAAATAATCGGCTTATTCGCATCATTACTAGAACTATTGCCACAACCAGCTACCGCTCCTACAATCACTAGTGCACTAAAGGCTATGGCTAATCCTTTTTTCCAATTCATTGTAACATCCTCCCACAAACAAGATACCACTTAACCTATAATATCCTTATTATTATACAAGATTACTTATAAAAAACCAAGAAAAACTAAGAAAGACTCCATCCTTTAAAGGAGAGCCCTTTCTTACTACTTCAAATCACCATACCACTTATTTACTTTCTGGCCATTGTATTGGCATATCTGGCGCATCTACATGGAACCATTTTTGGTAAATCTTATTAAGCTCGCCGTCTTTCTTCATTTCTGTTAACGCTTCATTAACAGCCTTTTGTAATTCTGGATTATTCTTAGCTATAGCAAAACCAAAATATTCCTTTGTATTGGCATAAGGAATGACCTTTTCATGTGATTCCTTGTGATGCGCTACATAATACTGAGCTACTGGCAAATCGACAAGCACCGCATCAGCACCACCATTTTGTAATTCTAGCAAGGCTTCATTGGAATGATTAAATTCCTTAACCTGAGCACCTGGAATTTTATGAGCTAACGTAGCCCCTGTTGATCCTAACTGTACAGCAATTGTCTTTCCTGCTAACTCTTCATAATTCTTAATAGGTGAATTATCCTTTACCATAATAGCCATGCCCGATTGATAATAAGGCATAGAAAATAATACTTTCTGTGCCCGTTCTGGTGTAATCGTCATACCAGACGCCGCCATATCAATATCATGTGTATTCAAACTCGGAATCAACGAATCAAAGGTTACATTCTTAAATTCCACCTTACGATGTAAATGCTGAGCAATCGCATTCACCATATCAATATCAAAACCAGTCAACTGCTGCGTCTTATCATCTTTCGATTCAAATGGTACAAACGTTGCATTCGTACCTACGATTAAGGGCTTATCTGTATCAGCCGAACCAGAACTGGACCCGCATCCAGCTGCCAGCATACCAAAAGAAGCAATAATTAACCCCGTTGCGATATATGTCTTCCATTTTTTTGTAAACTTCATACTACCCTTCCTATCTAAACCAACAACTCTCATTAAGTTTTCAATAATATATTCTCTATTATAACGACCTAGTCCACAAAAAGCAACATATTTATGCACGTTTTGTAAATATTCTTGCATTTATATAAAAAAAATAAGCGCATCGAAAATCCGATGCGCCACGGCTGACCTGGTCTTTGCCCCCACACTCGCCTGCTGGAAGGTTCGCTCATAAATGCAACATTCCCCACTACTACTTCTCTCGGGTTAACCCGGCAGGACTGACATCTAAGCCGCACCATGCTCACAATTCTTCATTGCTTATGTGGATCGTTTTGCCTGCGACTGGCCTCGACTTTCAACCACAGACCCGCACAAATATTATACAAATATGTCAATAAAACTGTCTATACAAATTTTGCATAAACGATGACCGAATTTACACGATTGGGGCATACTCAAACGACACAAAGTATTGTATAATGTATATACTTTGTGAGAAGAAATAAGACGTTGGAGTAAGAAAGGATAGTCAGGTGTTTTCATGTTTATGTTATCATTAATGCAGCCATCAGGTTTATACGAGGAAGAACATTCTGAACTCGAAGCTGTTAGTGGCCAGCTATTACAACTTATACGCATGAAAAGCTATGACTTATATACTCATTCCCTGCGTGTAGCCAATCTAGCTGTTAGTACAGCTGCCAAACTAGGTTTACCTACTAATGAAGTGGAACAAATCCGCCATGCAGCTCTCTTACATGATGTCGGTCTTATCACCCTACCTTATACAACCTTACAAAAGGTACCCTATCTGAATCGACAAGAAAAATCTCGCTACCATCAGCATCCAGCTAACGGTGCCAATATGATTGAAAATATTCCTTGTTGCCAGGGTATTCTCCCTTATATCCGTTACCATCACGAACGTTGGGATGGTTCTGGCTACCCTAAGCACCTCGTAGGGCCTAACATTCCTTTAGGAGCCCGCATTATTGGTATCGCTGAATACTATGACAATGCTATTAATCCATCAACAGAAATGTGGACCAAGACAAAGCGAACAGCTACGCAAGAACTCTTTAGTGGTTCTGGTATCTATTTTGATCCCGATATAGTAAAAGCCTTTATTGCTATCTTAGGATAAAAACGAAAGCAATTATCGACTACCACCGATAACGAGGGCATCACAAATTACTGGTCCCCCCTTTAAGACACTAGCAGCCTCTGCTAAGGTCGCCCCTGTCGTATAAATATCATCCACAAGTAAGATATGAGACCTTCCTTCTTGGAAGGTCTTTTTGTATTCATCCTTTAAACTAAAAGCCCCCTTCATATTAGCTAGTCGTTCACGACCCGTTAATTTCCACATATCACTAGCCGTATCCCATTTATGCAAACAATCTAGCCATACTAGGCCATTATTCTCTACCCATGGCTTAAAAATAACATCTACTTGATTGTAACCTCGTGCCTGCCGCCTAGATTCCGATACCGGTATAGGCACAACATAATCCCAAGGTAATCGTTTACCTTCCCTTTGCCACAGAAAAGAAAACCGTTCTAAAAAAGGAGTTAGGCTTTTGCCTAACTCCTTCTTTTTATTAAATTTTATATCATGTATAAGACTTCGTACACCTCCACTATAATGGGCTACTGACCAAATAGCCTGTACACCCTTAACAGACGAAGCCAAAGCCTTACCATCATACAAGTCAGCAAAACACTGCGGACACCAATCACCAAGCCGCGTTACCGATTTTCCACAATGCGCACACGCCGGCGGATACAATATATCCTTTACTAAATCCCACATACTGCTCTCTCCTATTTCTATATTAAAAGCTATTCACTTTTCCCCTAAGCGAATTAACATAAACATAAAACCCAAGAACTATTAAAACTATTCCTAATCTTCTTGGCATTATGTCAAGAAGCGGTTCACCTTTCTCGTAGGCGAATTGACGAAGGCATGAGCCCGAGAGATGCGTGAACCGCTTCCATACTCTGAACTTGCGGTAAACAGAGCCCTAAAAGAACTTTTGGCTCTATGTCACAAAGCACCTAAAGATTCTTGAATACGACTTGCGAAGAACGGAGCTCTGAAAGAACTTCAGACACTTCCGTCCCCTGACCTACCGTTTTAATCTAAACTTTATGTTGCAACCGCTCCTTAAAAAGCGAATACCGCTTCGTATGCTCCACTGTATTCACAGCCCTTTCAATCGCCGATTCTGTCCCCACAAGAATCACCTTCCGCCTAGCCCGCGTAATAGCCGTATATAACAAATTGCGCTGCAGCATAGGTCCATAAGGCGGAATAAAGGGAATGATGACCACATCATATTCACTCCCCTGGCTCTTATGCACCGTAATCGCATAAGCTGGTCGAATCGACGGCAAACTATCTAAAGGGACTTTTACTTCTTTATCAGGAAAACGAATCTGTATCATAGACTTAGATACCGCAAAAACAGAGCCAATCTCTCCATTAAAGACATCCAAATCATAATCATTAGTAACCTGAATAACCTTATCCCCTACACGATAAGATACCCCATTAACGGTAATACCAGTTTTTCCCTTTACTAAGGGATTTAACTGTGCCTGCACAATTTCAGAAATATGGGTACTTCCTGCTGAACCCTTACGCATGGGCGATATAATTTGCGCATCTAATTCATCATCCACCAACTGAAGCTCTTGCTGATAAAGGGCAATAACGGTTTGCAACATGTCTTTGACCGTATGAACTTCATGAAAAGAAAAATCATCGCATGCATCTAATATAGGCATTTGCCCTGCATTAATGCGATGAGCGTTTTCTACAATACGATTCCCCTTCTGCTGGCGATAAATCTGCGTCAAACGCTGATAAGGAATAGCTTGACTATCCAAAATATCCCGCAACACAAAGCCAGCCCCAATCGGTGGCAATTGATCTACGTCACCAACAATAATCACATGGCAAGAGGGCGGAATGGCTGATACCAATGAATAATACAACTGAATATTGAGCATCGACGCTTCATCAATAATAACGACATCGGCTTCTAAAGGGTCATCTTCATTTTTAAGAAAATCATAGGCTTCACTGCCTTGTACAGGCATAAGCAGGCGATGAATAGTCGTTGCCTCCGAGCCTGTTGCTTCTGATAACCGCTTAGCTGCCCGCCCTGTAGGCGCACATAAAAGAATCCGTGATAAACCGCTTTCTTGAAAAGCATCCACTAAAACCTTTATAATCGTTGTCTTTCCTGTGCCAGGACCACCCGTAATTAGGGCTACTTTTTCTTCTAAGGCTAAGCTAATAGCTGCCCTTTGCTCCTGACTGAGCTCCATAGCATTAGCCTCTTCAAAACGCGAAAGGAAGGCCTCAATAGCTAAACTTACACTGGCCCCTTCTTCTTTAAGCCCCTCTGTCAAGCGTACACCTTCTGTTTCTGCTATATACAAAGACGGCGTATAAAGAAACTGCATACCATCATAGGCTTTTAAATATAACTCACCAAAAGATAGCATATTTTCAAGAGCTGCTACAATCTCATCCGCATAATCCCCAAGGAGATGACAGGCCTCAGGAATAAACTCTTCCATAGGATAACAAGTATGTCCATTGTCCGATAAAAAGCGTAAAAGCCAACGAATCCCCGCTTCCAACCGATTAGTATCTGTAGGCGATAAACCCAAACGACTACTTATTCGATCCGCCACTGAAAAATGCATAGATGTGTCAACGGTTAGCAAGACATACGGGTTATCTTTTAAAACATCAACCGCCGCTAGACCATAGGTTTGAAATAAAATACGACTCCACTTAGGGCTCAAACCACAAGCATCTAAGAAATGATTAATATCCTGTAAGGCTCCTTCCCCTCGAAGGGTGTCATAAACTTCTTGTTTTACCGATTTCCGTAAGTGAGGTACCTCTAAGATAGCTACTGGATTCTCTTCTTTTAATAAGCTAAGAATATCATCTTCAAAATAAGCAATCACCTTATCTACAGATTTTTCGCCAAAACCCTTAACACCTAAATTAAGCAAATATTGCTTTGCCCCACCTAGGGTATCTGGTTTTACCTTATCCTGCTGCTTAACCTTAAATTGATGGCCATACTTAGGATGTTCTACAAACTGACCAGCAAGTTCTAACTCATCCCCCTCACGAGGTGCCTCTTGATAAGTCACACAAGTAATGGTGTCTTCATCATAATCACGCAATAGAAAAACCGTATATGTATTTGTCTCATTGGTGTAAATGACACGGTGGACCGTACCTCGTATTGTATCCATTACCCACTTCCATTACTTATTCTTAGGGCTAACTACTGACTCTTGCTGTTCCTTATAATCATGCTGATACTCTTTACTTATATCCATAATAGCTTTTACGTAAGACGATATATATGTCTTTAACTCTGGATGTTTTACATATTGCAAACACTTAGCTACCACTTCATCTTCCCGTCTGGAATCATATACGGGCAAATTTTCCTGCATCTTATAAGTGATTACATCGATAACAGCGAGTAGGCGTTCTTCAAATTGCCCTACTAATTCTTTATCCATAGCATCAATACGTTTACGCGTTTCTTGTAAATCCATTTTTCTCTCTCCTTACTATCCTACACTAAGTTAACTAAATAATTCCTACACATCTTAATTAACTATCTATCCTACAATGCTTTTTACTGACTATCTATCAACTACTATCCTACTATTAGTTTCTACTAAAGCTACCCACATTACGCCTATCAAAACAACACTGATGTAAGACCTGTCTACACGACTGCCATCAAGATAGGGACAAATCAACAGGCTCTAGCATAGCTAAATACTCTCTTGCTTTTTGCTTATCAAGAGCCATCTGTGCCACTAACTCAGCTAAAGAGACAAATTTTACTTCTCCACGTAATTGTTTTTCAAAAGTAACAACCGCTTCTTGACCATATACATTTTGATTAAAGTCAAATACATGCACTTCACACCGATAATACTGATTAGAAAAAGTCGGATTATCTCCTATATTACCAACGCCATTATACCAAGAACCACCTAAATAAATCCGATTAGCATAGACGCCATCAGGCGGTACTGCCAGTTCCTTAGGGAGTAAAAAATTTAAAGTTGGAAAGCCCAAGGTACGCCCTCGTTCATCTCCATGTATAATTTCTCCCCGAAACATAAAGGGCCGCCCCAATAAACGCCGTGCTTCTTCTAAATCACCCTTAATGATCAATTGGCGTATCCAGGTACTAGATATAGGCCGCCCTGCTTTTTTATCTACCAACAAAGGGCTTATCACAACTGGTGTTTGCCACTTCTTACCATAAGCTATCAATTGATCAGGCGTACCTAAGCCACCTTTACCAAAGGTAAAATTTTCTCCTACCACAAGTCCAGCCAAGGGCAAATGCCATAAAGCCTCCATAAAGGAAGCGGCTGTTACCTGCAAAAGCTTAGTCGACATAGGCAGAGAAAAAACAATCGATACACCTAAGTCTTCTTCAATACGTTTTTTTTCCCAATCTTGGCAAATGGTAAGCGGCTGCTGACTAGGATTTAGCACCTGCATAGGATGGGCTGAAAAGGTAACAATCGCTACCTTAGCCTCCTGCTTTTCTGCCAATTTATGGGCCTGACAGAGTAAGGATTGATGCCCTTTATGAAATCCATCAAAGGTACCTAACACGACCACTAAAGGCGTATTGGTATCTGTATATTCCGAAAAAGACGCTAATACATTCATCTATAATCCTACCTACTGTCATAACCACAAATATACTAAGGAAGAAATACATTCTTCTCTACTTTTAATTGACCATTAGTAACCTTAGCCAAGCCTAAAAAGCCATGTGACCCATAAGTCCTATATAACCCATCTGCCTGCTCAATAGGTCTAACCTGACCTCGCACTAAAGTTTGGACCGAATCATCAGATAAGTCCAACTTGGGTAAAAAAGCGACTACCGTATCCGCTGGCAGAAGAGCCTTTTCCTGCAAGACTTCTACCTCTTCTCCCGTAAGCGCTTGATCAATAGTAAAGGCTCCTACCCGCGTCCGTACCAACTGAGTCATATGCCCAGCTAGGCCTAAAACTAGACAAATATCCCGCAACAAAGCTCTTACATAAGTACCAGAAGAGCAAGTAATTTTAAGAGTGAAAAAAGGATAGGCAAAAGCGACTAAACTTAATTCAGAAATTGCAACCTGCCTTTTAGGCATAGTCACTACAATCCCCTGGCGAGCCCATTCATAAGCCCGCCGGCCATTCACCTTAATGGCTGAATACCGTGAAGGAGTTTGCTCAATAGCCCCTCTAAAACGAGGTAACACAGCCTCTATCTGTTCTAAGGTAACGGACTTAGTCTCTTTCTCTATTTGACCAGCCGGCGCTACTGCTGAAAATGGCAAAACCTGTCCCGTACTATCTTCTGTATCGGTAAAAAAGCCTAACTTACATTCGGCAATATAAGTCTTGTCCTGTCCTTCTGCATATTCAATGAGTCGCGTCGCTCGTCCTAAATACAAGGGAAGCACGCCATAGGCCAAGGGATCTAAGGTACCACTATGACCAATCCGTCGTTCATGCAGGAGGCGCCGGCAAATACCTACCGTATCATGGCTGGTAATACCTGGTGGCTTTAAAAAAGGAAAGACACCATCCATTATATAGCCTCCAAGAGCTTCTTCTTGGCCTCTTCAAGCGGTAAGGAAATGGAACAACCGGCCGCACGTATATGACCACCGCCACCAAAAACAGCGGCCACTCGATTGACATCAGCCCCCTTAGAGCGAAGACTAACTCGTGTTTGCCCTGGTTCTTTTTCCTTTAATAGAATAGCAATATCTACCGTATCCACATGACGAATCCATTCAATAAACCCATCGGTCTGCCCTTGTACTTTTTCCATCAAGGCATAGGGTATGGACATACAAGCCACGTGCCCATCCTTGTGAAAAGTAACGGTCTGCAAGGCTTCTTTCATACCTTCCAAAGCCTTAACCGTTATTTCTTCTGCCTGCTCCGATACAAGGTCGGGCTGAGCACCCTTTTCTAAGCAATAAGCCCCCATCTGCAGCGTATGAGCCGTCGTATTGGAATACTTGAAAAAACCTGAGTCCGTTCCCATGGCTAAATACAAGGCATTAGCCATGGCTGGCGTTACCTTAGCCTGCCAAGTCATAAATAAATCAGCCAAAATCTCACCTGTTGCGGCTGCCTCAGCATCTAAATAAAGATAATCGGCAAACTGGGAATTAGATATATGATGATCAATATTAAGAATGGGCGTCTGGCACCAAGCAGCGACTTTTCCAATTCGTTCTCTTGTAGACGCATCCAAAACAACGACTAAATCTGGTTGTTCTAATCCATCCAAGATTGAAGCCTCTTGAGATACATCCTTTATATAAGCCGTCACCGATAAAAAATGGAACTTAGATGGCACCTCATCATCGACCACCATAGTTACACTTTTACCTTGCCCAATTAAATACTCATACAAGGCTGCCATAGAACCAATTGCATCCCCATCAGGGCTTACGTGAACCGTCAATACCAAGTGTTCAGCTTTCGCTAACATATCCTTTATATCTGACTTACTTATCTTGGTCATTCGTTTGATCCTTTTTAATATCCTTCAACAAGGCATCAATATGCATACTATAGTCAAGACTAGTATCCATTTCAAAATCAATACTTGGTGTATAACGGATATTTAAGACCTTACCAATTTCAGAACGAATATGGCCTCTCGCATGCTTTAAAGCCTGCAAGGAATCCTTCTTTTCTTGGTCAGACCCAAAGAGGCTAACGTAAATAGTTGCCTCTCTTAAGTCACCTGTTACTTTTACATCCGTTACCGTTACAAAACCAATACGTGGATCTTTCAATCCATGCATAAGCATGCGACTGACTTCTTCTTTAATAAAACCTTGCAACTTACGTACGCGTACATCACTACTCATACTGTCTCCTATTATTCAGGAGCAATTTCTTCCATTACATAGGCTTCGATAACGTCACCTTCCTTGATATCTCGATAGTTTTCTAGGGAAATACCACATTCGAAATTGCTTCTAACTTCTTTTACTTCATCTTTAAAGCGACGCAAGGAATCGATATGGCCTTCAAAAACAACCACACCATCACGAATTAAACGAATATCCGCATTATTCGTAATCTTACCTTCCGTTACATACGAACCAGCAACAATCGCCTTCGGCGTAGAAATAACTTGACGAACTTCGGCACGACCTAAGATAACTTCCTTAAACTTAGGTGCCAATAAGCCCTTCATAGCGCTTTCCACATCATTAATCGCATCATAAATAACACGATAAGTCCGTAAATCTACATTTTCCTTTTCCGCTACCTTACGGACCATAGCATCAGGCCGTACATTAAAACCAATAATAATGGCATTGGATGCAGAAGCTAACATAACATCTGATTCATTAATAGCCCCAACAGCTGCATGAACAATAACAATGCGAACTTCTGGATTTTCAATAGATCCCAAAGATTGACGAAGAGCTTCTACAGACCCTTGTACATCGGCCTTAATAATAATGTTTAAGTCCTTTAATTCGCCTTCCTTAATCTGGTTGAAAATATCATCAAGAGTTACCTTATGATTGCTCTGCAATTCTGTTTCCCGTTGTTTTTCTAAACGTTTTTCTGCAATCGTGCGTGCTTCATTATCATCAACCGCATATAGGATTTCCCCAGCCTGTGGTACATCATTAAGGCCCAACACTTCTACTGGTGTAGATGGACGAGCTAATTTAACCTTTTCACCACGTTCATTAGTCATAGCGCGAACCTTACCATAAGCCGTACCAGCTAAGACAGTATCGCCTACGCGCAAGGTACCTTTCTGTACCAATACACTGCACACAGGACCACGACCCTTATCTAACTTAGCTTCAATAACAACGCCTTCAGCAGTTCGGTTAGGATTAGCCTTTAATTCTAAGACTTCAGCTACAAGCAAGATATTTTCTAGTAAATCATCAATACCTTCTTTTTTCTTAGCTGATACAGGCACCATAATGGTATCCCCGCCCCATTCTTCACAAATCAGGCCTTGTTCCGTTAATTGTTGTTTAACATGGTCTGGGTTGGCACCTGGTTTATCCATCTTATTGATAGCTACAATAATTGGCACATCTGCCGATTTAGCATGATTAATAGCTTCAATGGTCTGAGGCATAACCCCATCATCAGCAGCAACAACAAGAACAGCAATATCTGTAGATTGAGCACCACGTAAACGCATAGCTGTAAACGCTTCATGACCTGGTGTATCTAAGAAAGTAATCTTGTTATTATGATACCGTACCTGATAAGCCCCAATATGCTGAGTAATACCGCCAGCTTCCGATGCCGTTACATGGCTCTGACGAATAACGTCCAATAGCGATGTTTTACCATGGTCAACATGCCCCATAATCGTAACAACTGGTGGCCTTGGTTTTAAGGTTTCTGGCGCATCGACAATTTCTTGAATTTCCGTCGGATCTTCTTCTGGTTCTGCTTCGGTTACCGTAACGCCAAAATCTTCCGCTACGATAGTAGCCGTATCCATATCGATTTCCTGGTTAATGGTAGCCATAACGCCAAGCATCATTAATTTTTTAATGATTTCGCTAACTTCACGACCCATTTTTTCAGCCAATTCTTTAACAGTTAATGATCCTGATAATTCGATAGCTGTAGCAATCGCTGCTTCTGCTTTACGTTTTTCTTCTTCCTTATGTTGACGGTTTTGTTCATTACGCTGTTTTACGCGATTCTTATTCTTCTGCATGGACGCAGATAATAAGGATTGAGGACGACCATTATTGCGGTTTTTACGGTCTTTCTTTTTATTTTTTCGATCATTACGGCGGTCATTACGATTATCGTTATGGCGGTCGTTAGCCTGTCCATTACGGCCTTGGCCATTACGGTTTTGTTGATTCTGCCCATTACCACCGTTACGTTGACTACTTGCTGCATTGTGGCCTTGTCCATTGCCACCATTACGATTACGTCCATCTGCGCCTTGATTCTTACGGTCACTATGACGATTATTACGATCGTTGCGATTATCTTGTTTATTCTGCTTACGACCAGCTTGTTGCTTTTCTAAACGTTCTTTGTCCTTAGGATCTGGATCTGCAATTTTGCGTAAGGTGATAAGTGGTTTATCATCCTTCTTAACCGCTTCTTTAACCGCCGGCTTCTTAGGCACCGGCTTAACAGCCTGTGCCGGTTTAGCTAATTTAGCCTTAGTCTCATTTGTACCGCCCTTTAAGGCTGATTTAACCATCGTTACTGTGGATTCATCAATACTGCTCATATGACTTTTGGCAGCAATATTTTTACTATGTAAAACATCTAATATTTTCTTATTCTCTACACCTAATTCTTTGGCTACTTCATAGATACGTTTTTTGGACATCTACATTCCCCCTTCAAGAGAGCATTTCCTTTTGTATAGCTTGACTAAACCCCTTGTCTAAGAGTAAGACAACAACGCGCTGTTCCTTGCCCAGTGCCTGTCCTAACTGAGCCTTTGTTGCTACCTCTATAAGTGGGATTTTATATATATTCGTTAATTGTTTATATTTATCTCGATTATTGGCTGCACAATCGCTGGCTAAAAGAAGCAAATACCCTTTATGCTTTTTTAACGTCGCTTCTACTATAAAATCGCCTGACACAAGCTGTCTAGCTCGTTGTGCCAGTCCAAGCAGATTAAGAATCTTGGCCTGATTCATTAGCCAACTCCTCCAATAATTGCTTATATACATCTTCACTGACTGCATGCTTCAATGAACGTTCCAACTTATGGTCTTCATAAGCAGCTAGTAAGCAATCTTTAGAAGCTTCCACATAAGCTCCTCGCCCTGGCGCCTTCCCTGTTGGATCAATATGAATCTGACCATCTGGAGATAAGACGACCCGAAGCAAATGGCTTTTTTCCTTTACTTGACCACAGCCAAGGCAGACTCGCATGGGTTTCTTACGTTGCCTCATAAGGAGACTTCTCCTTCCGCTGCCGTTTCACCTGCTTCAGCTGCCTGTGATTCACTCTTAATATCAATCTTCCAATTAGTTAACTTAGCAGCTAGTCTTGCATTCTGACCAGCCTTACCAATAGCTAAAGATAACTGGTAATCAGGCACAATAACACGAGACGTCTTATCGTCTTCGTTAACTGTTACAGATACCACCTTGGCTGGACTTAAGGAGTTGGCTATATAAATGGTTGGATCTTCATTCCATTTAACAATATCGATTTTTTCATCATGCAGTTCATCAACGATATTCTGTACTCGCTGCCCCTTAGGTCCTACACAAGCGCCAACAGCATCTACATTTTCATCACGCGAATAGACAGCAATCTTAGACCGCATACCTGGTTCACGAGCTACTGATTTAAGTTCAACAACTCCTTCATAAATTTCAGGTACTTCTAATTCAAAGAGGCGTTTTAATAGACCTGGATGCGTCCTTGAAATCATAACCTGTGGCCCTTTTGTTGTCCGTTTTACTTCCACTATATAGCAGCGAATACGGTCGCCTACCTGATAGGTTTCACCAGGAATCTGTTCCGTTGGTGGCAAAATAGCTTCTGTTTTGCCTAAATTAATGAAAATATTGCGACCTTCAATCCGTTCCACCGTGGCCGTAATGATATCGCCTTCCCGGCTATAATATTCTTCATAGACAATACTACGTTCCGCTTCTCTTAGGCGCTGCATAAGCATCTGCTTAGCTGTATGCGCTGCGCTACGGCCGAAGTTCTTAGGCGTAATATCGACTTCAATCGTATCGCCCAATTCATAACGAAGATCCAACTTACGTGCTGAATCCAAATCAATCTGTGTATTAGAATCTTCTACCGTTTCTACCACCGTCTTTTTGGCAAACACCCTAAAATCACCGGTTTCACGATTCAATTCTACATAGGCTTGATCATTTGCATCTGTTTCTTTTTTATAGGCTTGTAAAAGCGCTGCTTCTAAGGAATCAAAGATGACTTCTGGTGAAAATCCTTTCTGCTTGGTTAACACCATAACTGCCTGTACTAATTCCTGACTCACTTGTATTCCTCCACACGTAATTAAAAATCTAAATGTAATCGAATCTGCGCTACCGCCGTCCGTTCAATCACTTTTTTCTGCCCGTCAATGATAAGCGTTACCTCATCCTCTGTTACTGGTCCTAAGGCGCCGACAAATAACTTCTTACCATCAATAGGTTTAAATAACTGCACATCTACATCTCGTCCCTTATAGCGGATAAAGTCCTTTTCCTTCTTCAACACTCGATCCAACCCTGGCGAAGAGACCTCTAATAGATAATTTTCAGCAATAGGATCTTCCTTATCCAGCCGTGCACTTAACTGTTCGCTCACCTTCTGGCAATCATCAAGATCTATATGCCCTGGTTTATCTAAATACACACGCAAATACCAATCTCGTTCACGCACATATTCTACATCTACCAGCTCTAGCTCCGTCCCAGCGATAATTTCTTCAACCCAGCTAGATACCAAATTTTCTACATCTATACGTTTCACCCTTCTCCCCTCCTTTGGTCTAACTATAAAGGGAAAGAGTGAGCCGGAGCTCACTCTTTAAATAAAATCTATTTAAGTCAAAAATTATTATAACATACTTTACCACTATATGACAAAGACTACCTTTTAAGAAGATATATAAAGACTATCTCAGTAAAAATAGTAATCTTAACTATCTTTAAATCAATTATTACAAAACTGAGTTCAAATCATAATTACATAATAATTAAAATTATTCCTTCCTTAAATAAAACCTATCTCCCTACTACCTATAAACTAACAAGTAATACCTATTACTCACCTCACTTGCGAGTTAAAAGATAACTTTCTCCCAATAATTCTTTTACATCTGCCTCTAGCACTTGGTCCAAACAAATAGATAACCAATTCCTCTTATTCATATGGTAAGCTGGTAAATAGCCTTCTTGCTGCTTAAGAAAGTCCACTTTCTCTGAATCTAGCTTTACATCCAGTACATCCATAGAACCATCACCTGATAAACCAACCTGTTTATACGTCACATGCATAAGAATAGCAAACCATTTACGATTTTTCTTATGACGAAATACCGCATAATCTGGATACTTAGCCCATAAATATTCTGCTTTCGTGTCATACGTGGATTCTATATAACCTAACAAATCCACTCTAGTCATATCTAACATCTCCACTCATAGATAGCATATCTACAAACACTATGCTATCACTATTTCCATCAATGTTTACTAGGTCACTAATCCTTTAACGATTCTCTCAGTACATATTTGCATATACTTTACTGACCGACAAGCATTAACTTTTGCTCTTTGAAAACAGCCCTATCTTTAAAAACTATATATTCTAATGCACTACCACTAACCCACTATAGACGCTTAGTTAATTCATCTAAAATAAGAGGTAACTTCTCTTTTAACACCTTTTCAAAAGCAGTTAACGACTTAGCGTCCACTTCATGATTAATCTCTGGGTAATTATGAGCCCTAAGTTCCGCAAAAAATTCATCACGAAGAACATTATAAAAAAGCAAAAGGCCTGACTTATCATCATCGTCCTTTACATACTCCGCAATAATATAAGACCCATTAATCATGCGTATCGCCTTATCAGGTGCTATATCCCTAGTGTATCCACCTATCTGCTCCGGCAAGGACTCCTGATAGTCCCATTCCGGCAAGCCCTTTACCTTATAAGGATACGTAAAATTATCTGCTGGATTAACTAAGACCTTTTGTATCTGCATCTCTAAACGAGCGCGTAACCCCGCTTCATAATCAGCAAGATTTTCATTAACGAAACTAATATCAGCAAAAGAAAACAAAGGCATATATATATGCACCGTATAATCCTCTACCTCTGCATCATAAAAAGCCTGCCAGCGCCATCCCTTAGCATTCGTATAATGGAACAACAAATAATTGTCTCCATCATCCTTTTTATCTTCTTTAAAAACAAAATCCCCTATTTGAGGCGGACACCAAGACAAGTCTATCTGACTAAAAGGCTCCTTTATCTCATCCTTCATATATACTCCTAAACTAAAAGCACTAACTCATTAGCTTTAAATTACGAAGCATAACTATCTATTAGCTCCATGTCACGAAGCGCCTTATGCTTCTCTCGCAGGCGACTACGCTAGTCAGGAGCCCTAGAGAAGTATAAGGTGCTTCCGCATCCTAGCCAATAAAGCTATTGCGCTTTTTGTCCCATATAAAGCTCTTTATACTGCGCCTCATTAGCTAAAACCGCCTTAACATACTCCCGTGTCTCTGGAAAAGGAATCTTATCGACATCAGAGAAAGAATCATCCCAATCATTTTGATGCATCCATTCCTCTACGTGTCCCCGTCCTGCATTATAAGCCGCTAAAGCCAAAATCTCATTTCCATTATACTGCTTTAACAAATAAGCCAAATACCAACTACCAATCTGTATATTCGTTGCTGGTTCCTTTAAGTCAGCATCCGTTACATTCGGATCCTTCATATTCTTAACAATCCAGTCTGCTGTATCTGGCATAAGCTGCATAAGCCCAATGGCTCCCGGCGCCGACTGCGCCCTTTCATTAAACTTACTCTCTGCCAAAATAACCCCGGCTACCAAGGCTGGCGATATATGATTTTCCTCAGCTGCTTCTACTACCACTTCCCTATGGGTAAAAGGATAGGCATAGGTCCGTTCAATCCATGCCTGCCCATGCATATAATAAAAGACACAACCGGCCACAGCTGCTATGGCTAATACCGTTTTCCCTTTCAAAACAGCAGTCCTCCTACTTACCAAACAAACCTTTTTTCTGCTGCCATAACAGCCCTAATTCTTTATATAAATCGTCTTCTGTCCCGTCATTTGCTATGACTTTATCAGCTACTTTTATCTTATCAGCTAAAGCCATCTGACTAGCTATTCGCTCCTTAGCCTCTACCTCTGTATACTGATTACGTAGCATCAAACGCTTAAGCTGGGTCTTCGGTGATACAGCCACAACCCAGACTTCATCCATCCACTGGTACCAACCCGTCTCCACTAAAAGCGGCACATCATAAATAGCGGCTGTCTGCCCTGTTTTTTCATATATAGCGGCCTGCTCAGCCATTTTTTCTTTAATGGCCTTATGCATAATTTGATTAAGTTTTTGCCGTTTAGCCTTATCCGTAAAAACCAGTTGTCCCACTAACGGGCGATTTAAACGGCCATCAGCTAATAAAATAGTCTGGCCAAAGGCTTCGACTAACTGCTTCAAACAAGGCTGCCCCTTTTCAACGACTTGTCTCGCTATGATATCCGCGTCAATAATAGGCGCTCCTTGCTTAGCCAGCCAAGCCGATACGGTACTTTTACCAGATGCAATGCCACCTGTTAATCCTATTTTATACATCCCTTACCATCTCTTACTCTTATACACAGTCATGCCTACAGCAAATATACGTATTACTTATTTAATAGCTGCCCAGTTCTTTGCCTTATGGACATCCACAATCAATGGTACCCTTAATTCCACAACCTTGTCCATGATTTCGTTTAACAAGGCTTCTATAGCTTCCGCCTCACTATCAAGGACCTCCAGGACAAGTTCATCATGCACCTGTAAAAGCAAACGCGACTGATAGCCTTCCGCCTCTAGTCGATTTTCCACTTGATTCATGGCTAACTTAATAATATCTGCTGCCGTCCCCTGTATAGGCGTATTCATGGCCGTCCGTTCCGCAAAAGAGCGACGATTAAAATTTCGACTATTAATATCCGGCAATGACCGTACACGGCCAAACATGGTGTGGACTTCCCCTGTTTCATGAGCTTTCGCTATCATAGCATCCATATAAGCCTTTACCTTTGGGTAACGACTAAAATAAAGGTCAATATAGTCTTTCGCCGCCTTACGACTAATCCCTAAATCCCGAGACAAACCATAATCACTAATGCCATAAATAATACCAAAGTTAACTGCCTTAGCATGAGAGCGTTCCTCTGCCGTTACCTCTTCTGGTTTTTTACCTAAGACTTCTGATGCGGTAAAGCGATGAATATCAGCCCCATCATTAAAGGCCTTAATTAAAGCCTCATCTTCGGATAAATGAGCCAATATACGAAGCTCAATCTGTGAATAATCAGCACTCATTAGCCAATCATAACCTCGGCCAGGCAAGAAAAGCGCCCGAATCTCCTTACCTTTCTCTGTCCGTACGGGAATGTTCTGCAAATTAGGTTCGGAACTACTTAAACGACCCGTTGCCGTCACCATCTGATTAAAACTCGTATGAATGCGATGCGTTACTGGATTAATCAAAGGCTTCAAACCATCCAAATAAGTAGATACTAATTTAACGACCGACCGATAGGCTAAAATCTTATCTACAATTGGATGCTCTGTCCGTAAAGTATCTAACACTTCCGCATCCGTTGAATAACCAGTTTTTGTCTTTTTAATAACGGGCAAGCCTAAGGTCTCAAAGAGTACGACACCTAATTGCTTAGGTGAACTAATATTAAAGGTACTACCAGCCAATTGGTAAATCTCTTCTTGTAAGGCTTTAACTTCTACCTCAAAACGAACCTTAGTGGCTGCCAGTGCTTCTGGGTCAATATAGATACCATTTTTCTCCATAACTGCTAAAGTATGTACGAGTGGCAATTCTATCATCTTATATAAGTCATATAAGCCTTGCTCTTCTAAAGCCTTTAATGCAGATAGATACATATCATGAAAAGCCTTAGCTGTTAAGGCAAACTCCTCATCCAACCCCGATGATGGCACCTGCGATAGGCCAAAACGTTCACACAGATAAGAAATCCCATAATTAGTTCGTGTTGGATCCAAAAGATAGGCCATAAGACTTACGTCCCACACGCGAGGCTCTCCCTTTTCGTCCCTATAAGGAATAGCCGCTGGTAGGCTCTGACCCAATAGCTCAAGCAATGTCTTATACGAATCGGTCACTAGTGCCTTAGCCCGCCGAGTCATAGTAAGTAATAGGTTTATATTCTCTTCCTTAGATCCAGCTATTTTGACCCAATCCGCCCCATTATAGACATAAGTAGCTAAATTCTTAGGAAAAGGTAGTTTTCCCTCTATACGTAGATAAAAGCTAAGCATCTTATCTTTATAAAACTCTTCTTTTACTTGGTCACTAGTAATAAAAGCTATGTCTATTGGTTTGGGGCTAGCAAATAAGGAATCCCCACTACCATCATCTAAAGCCATTTGATCATTAACATGCATGGCCTGCAAGAGCTTAGGCGTAACCTTATGAAAACCTAATTTTTCAAATAAAGGCTTCACCTCTTCCACATGAACTTGAGGCAGAAAATCCTCTAATTGATAAGCCAACTTCATATCCGTCTTAATAGTTGCCAGTTCTTTAGACAAATAGGCTTTATCCTTATTATCAGCTAATTTCTCTTTTAACTTTTTACCACTCACCTGATCAAGATGGGCATAAACTTCATCTAAGCTTCCGAACTGGATTAAGAGCTTAAGGGCGGTCTTTTCCCCTACCCCAGGCACACCTGGAATATTATCTGATAAATCACCCATTAAGGCCTTCATATCTATCACCTGATTAGGCACATAACCATAAGCAAAAGGCATCGTCTCTGGCGTTACTTCCAGCATATCGGATATGCCTTTTTTTGTAATATAGACCGTCGTCGTATCTGTCACTAGCTGCAAGGTATCGCGGTCACCAGACACAATATAAACAAGTAAGTCCTTCGACGCCCACTGCCGACTTAAGGACCCCATAATGTCGTCACCTTCGAAGCCTTCTTCTTCAATGACAGGCAAGCCTAAGGCGGCTAAGACTTCTCGAATCAAGGCAAACTGAGGCCTTAAGTCATCTGGCGCTTCTGGCCGATTACCCTTATAGTCTGGATATAACTCCGTCCGAAAGGTCTGCTTGCCCTTATCAAAAGCAATGGCCACATAATCTGGTCCTATAGTTTCATATAACTTTACTAGCATGGTCAAAAAGCCGTACACCGCATTTGTTGGTATGCCCAAGGCATTCTTTAATGGGGGCAAGGCAAAAAAGGCGCGGTACAAGAGACTGCTGCCATCGATAATCATTAATTTTTTCACTACATTATCCTCGTTCAACTAGCACTGTAACATGTGCCAATAAATAGTATCTTTTCTATAAATACAATATATATATTTTTTAGTAACAACCTCATCTAATAGAGCATCATTACCTCTCGCACTTACGATTGTACTTTATTCAGCCACATTTATCAATTTTATTACAAAAAGAAGGTCTAAGAAAAGTAATGACTTTTCTTAGACCTTCTATCTATTGCCAATAATAAATATCTCTATTTATTATAAGGAGTTAACCTTAGCAGCTAAACTAGATTTCTTACGGGCTGCTGTATTTTTATGAATTACTCCTTTGGAGGCTGCTTTATCAATTACGCTAGTTGCATTAACTAATGCTTGTTTAGCTTCTTCGACTGCACCTGCTTTAACAGCTTCTACTGTACGACGAGTAGCTGTACGAATCTTAGATTTAACAGCTGCATTCTTTTCGCGACGTTCAGCATCTGTCTTCACGCTTCTTACACTGGATATAATATTTGGCAATTGAGTCACCTCCTTAAACGTCCGTTCCGTATACCTTGGCAATTATACCATAGCAAGCCTTGTATTGCAAGGCGTATTCAAAGACAACCTTACTCCACATAGTTAGGCTAACTACAAATAACTAGGTACTAGCCTAATCCCCACTATGAAAATTAGGCTGTCATCTCCTACTTTCTAAAACTTATTTCTTATTCTTCAATTCATTAATTTGTTCCTGCATCCACTTCATCTGTTCTTCCATAGCCTTATCCTTTGCTTCTAGTTCTCTATTTTTAACTTCCAGCTGACTCTGCAAGGTAGTTACCTTGTCTTCTAAGGCCTTGTTTTGAGCACTTTCCTGAGCTACTTGTTGCTGTGACGTTTGCTGTTGCAACTGCTTAATTTCTTCCGCGTGCTGCTTATCTTTAGCTTTACCTTCAGCTTCTAACTTATCAATACGTTTCTTTAATTCATTGACCGTATCAATTGGTGCAAAGCCTTGTGGAGCCGCTGGCGATACGCCAATACGCCATGTAGCGCCAAAACCATACATACTGTCTTTTTTAGATGTTATAGCCATAGACCCATTTAACATTAAGTCATGATTTGGTGCATAAGCGTAACCAACAGCCAAGGCCCGTTCACCATGATAGCCACCAACGCCCATCATCACTTGGCCCTTATCCTTATCATTGTAACCATAATACGTATGTAAGGATCCCATAGCTGCACTTAAGGCGCCAACACGGTTAATACGTTTCGTGTTTTGCTGGATATTATAGGTATTATTATTAATTTGTGTCGTATTATTGTTAATCTGCGTTGTATTATAAATAACTTGACTACTTACTTTATTAAGCTGACCTACATTGACCGCATCTGTATCCGACGTACCAGCAGCTACATTCGTAATCTTATTGCCACCATTATTTAAACCTCCAGTGGTTAAAGATACAACATTACTACCAGAACCAATGGTTATTCCACTGCCATTCATTATTGTCGTATTATTGCCATCAGAGGCACTTACTTGATTAACACTAATATTAGAAGCTAAACCAACCTGATATTCTGTATGATTAACTATTGAGCCATTAGAAAGAGTAGTCGAAACAGTAGATGCAATAACGGCTATGTTAGAATTTAATGCTGTTACCGTTGGCTGTGCACTAGAAACAACCCCACCTATAGCATTGCTAATTGAGCTTACCGTATTTTCTACATTTAAAATCCGTGTTGCATTCGAAGCCACACCTACCGCCACATTCGATAATTGTCCATAATTTACTGCATCATTATCTTCCGTGCCGGCAGCCACATTTGTAATCTTATTGCCACCATTATTTAAACCGCTAGCTGTTACTTTTACATTAGAAACGGTAACGCCATTCGCTGTTACGACTGTACTATTCGTTCCATCAGATACAGTCACATTGCTTGCTATCACATTACTTGCTGTTACCTGATTAACAGTAATACTCGGTGCTAAGCCAACACCATAGTTCATATGTCCATCACTAGCTACAGCCGATACAACAGTGATATTACTATCTAACGCCGATACCGTTGTCTTTGCCTTTACTATATTGGATGCATTTACTTGTATAGCTGCTGTATTACTGCTTACAGAGGATTCTACATTCGAAATCCGTGTTGCATTCGATGTAATACTAGCCTTATTAGATTCAATGCCACTGACAGCCGTAGATTTGACATTACTTACTACACTAGCCACAGCCGTACTTAATACTGTTACTGAACTTGTCATCGTACTATTAGCTGTATTTAATGTGCTTGCTGTTGCACTTGTTAATTGCCCTACATTAACAGCATCAGTTGGAGCTACCCCAGATGCCACATTTATAATCTTATTTCCACCATTGTCTAAACCACTAGTGGTTAATTTTACATTAGAAATAGTAACCCCATTACCTGTTACAACTGTACTATTCGTTCCATCAGATACGGTCACGTTGCTTGCTATCACGTTACTTGCTGTTACCTGATTAACAGTAATACTCGGTGCTAGGCCAACACCATAGTTCATATGCCCATCACTAGCTACAGCCGATACAACAGTGATATTACTATCTAACGCCGATACCGTTGTCTTTGCCTTTACTATATTGGATGCATTTACTTGTATAGCTGCTGTATTACTGCTTACAGAGGATTCTACATTCGAAATCCGTGTTGCATTCGATGTAATACTAGCCTTATTAGATTCAATGCCACTAACAGCCGTAGATTTGACATTACTAATTGCCGATGCATTTGAATTAATACCACTCATTAACGAGGAACTTACAGTGCTAATGCTACTTGTCAACGATGAACTTACATTACTGATACTACTTGTCAGCGAAGAACTTACATTGCTCAAAAATGAGTTTACATTACTTATGGCTGACGCATTTGAGTTAATCCCACTAGTTAACGAGGAACTTACGCTACTAATGCTACTTGTCAACGCTGAACTTGCATTGCTCAAGGATGAGTTCACATTACTTATAGCCGACGCATTTGAATTAATTCCACTCGTTAACGAGGAGCTTACGTTACTGATACTACTTGTTAAGGAAGAGTTTACGTTGCTAATACTACTTGTCAGCGATGAACTTACGTTACTTATGCTACTTGTTAACGAAGAACTTACATTACTGATACTACTTGTCAGCGATGAACTTACATTGCTCAACGATGAGTTTACATTACTTATGGCTGACGCATTTGAATTAATTCCACTCGTTAACGAGGAGCTTACAGTGCTAATGCTACTTGTCAACGATGAACTTACATTACTGATACTACTTGTCAGCGAAGAACTTACGTTACTAATACTACTTGCCAGCGAAGAACTTACATTGCTCAACGAGGAGTTCACATTACTTATGGCGGATGCATTTGAGTTAATCCCACTAGTTAACGAGGAACTTACGCTACTAATGCTACTTG